>JAJZPM010000020.1 GCA_021811105.1 Nitrospirota bacterium
GCCCAGGAATTCCGCCATTTCCTTCTGGCTGTATCCATAGTCCATCACGGCTTTTCTTATCTGATTGGCAGAGTGCTCTCCTTGGGAGAGTATCGTTGACAGCGCCGGCCTATTTACATACCTTTGCCTCCTCGGTATCTCTTTTATGTCCTCATGCGCCTTGACGTGGGCAAGAAGTTTTTCAAAGAATACTCCTTCCCCCAAAACGCTCTGTCTCCGGACTTCCTTCCAAATCCCCTTTCCCTGAAGTCCCGCTACTACAAAATCTCTATACTTCTTCTCCGCCTGCCGCCTTTTTGTCCCGAATTGTCCTAATATCCAGTCCGGGCTTAGGCATTTATGGGGCTTTTGCATTCCGGCAGTGCCTCGTAAGCTGCTCCACTTCCAGTCCTCAGGTTTTTTTACTGCCTTTGCCCTTACCGGGTTTAAAACGACATACCTGCTCACTTCAAGGAGATAGCTCTCTTTCTCTATCAGGATCGACTTGTACCTGCCCTGGAAGATATGACCGACTCGATGGTGTTTCCTGTTGAAGTACTGTGTGTAGACCCCATTTAACTGTCTCATCCCCTTTGAAAGGTTACCGTCGGGGGTCTCGACAACGAGGTGATAGTGATTGTTCATGAGACAATATGCATGGCATATCCAGTTGAACCGCTCATTTACCTTTTGAAGGGCATCAAGAAAACCAATACGATCCTCATCATCCCGAAATATCGCCTTTCTTTCATTCCCCCTTGAGGTAATGTGGTAAAGGGCGCCATCATATTCGATCCTTAGCGGTCTTGCCATAGCGGTATACTATCATATTCTACGCATGACTGCAATAAACAAGACCTGACCCCTTTTGTATTTTCCTTCCACTCTACCCATTGTATTTTCCATTGTATTCGTTCCCCTGCAAGCCTCGAACTCACCCTGGCCCTCTCCCTCAGGCGAGGGTACAATACCCTTTTTAGCGCAGGCGGGCAGGCCCTCCACACGGCCCGAAGGCAGGCCTCCCTTACGGAAGGCAGGCTGCCGCCGTTTTCATGCAGCGCGAAGCTGCAGAACCTGGGTGAAAATCACTGATTGTCGCACTACGCAAAATAAGGAAAAAACAAAGTTCGGATGGGTTTTAACATGAATCCCCGTGTCCCGATCCTTTGGGAAGATTTTACAAATTTATCAGGGAAGATGTAAAGGAAAAATGAGAGGAAAGACGCCGGCAGAGAAAGCAATAAGAGGGGTCATCCCGGCTCTAAGCAATCTTCAGCTCTTTCCGGATTTTTTCAGCTACCCACTGCCGCACGAGCGTCTGATACGGAATCCCCTTTTTTGTAGCCACTTTCTTGATCGAGGTGAGATAAAGCGGGTCGATCTTAATAGTGACGTTTTGCAGTTTTCGTCTCCGCTTTCCCGCTACGATGTCCTCTCTGAGGGCCTCGTCAAGGCTGATTATGACGTCCTCCTCGACGATCTCGCCGAGCACACCATGTTTGTCGTAGTATTCTTCGTCCGTTGCTTTCTTTATTTCTGCCTTCCTCTTCATGGCTTTCATCTCCTTCCCGGCCTGCCCCGGTGCTTCTGCCAGTAGCGTATCTCAGCTCTGTCCATATCCCAACCTGTAATAACCCTTGCCGCGCCGTCACGTTTCAATGCGAATACGATGGTGAGGTAACGCCCTTCAAGCGTCGGGCCCATGGCAACGTAATGGCCTTTCTTTGTCTTTCGATAAAGTGGCTGAAAGGCAAAGACTTCTTCCGCCTCCTCCGGCTTGACTCCGTGGCCGAGTTCGAGGTGCACGGCATTGCCCTCATCCCATTCAAAATCCTTTATCCTCAATAAGCCTGCTCCATCTAGTAATACATTGTATTACTTTTCTCCTTAAAAGTCAAAGGGCCATATTTGAACGCTGGCAGCGCTTCCCCCGCTTCCCTCTCAGGTGTCGCGTAGGATCACAGTCCGGCGCATATCAATCTTCGCCATACCCGAAAAACCGCATCATCTCCCGCGCGATCTCATCGAACTCTTCGTTCATCTTCGTAGTCCATTCCTCCTTTGGAGGAAGCTCGAAAGACGGGTTTGCATTAACTCCTTTTGAAGCCCATTTTCTTTCCTTGATCTCAATCCCTGAATAGGACTCGAGCTTACGAAGAGTTTCTTCTTTCCCGATGTCCTCTATCTTAACGATGATCTTACTTCCTTCAGGCACCCCTTTAAGCCCATCCAGAGCCTTTGAGTTCCTCGAAACCCAGATCCAGGCGTTTTTTTGGATAGGGGGCAGTGAAGGCCATCTTTCATAATACGCGTCATCCCGCAGCGGCACAGTGCCGAAGATATTCTGTTCGTGCCATCTGCGGCTGAACGCCGACCTTACGAAATCCCGTCCGTTTCTTACGGAGAGGGCAAATTTTACGGAAGGATCGAGCATGTATAGCGCGTCGATGAAATGGATATAGAGGTTCGAGGAATCCACAAAGGTCCTCCGGTCAATCCCCTGATGAAGATCGAGCATCACTGCCAGCCTTTTTTCGATCGTGTCGAAGGGGTCGGAAGAAGGATCGGCCCCGAGAAAATACTTGTCGAGGATATACCCGCCCCTGAATTCGTGATGTCCCCCGAAGATCCTGGCCAGCGTGGCTGTGCCGCACCTGCCGGTTCCGGTGATGATCAGCATCTTTCCCTCGACCGAGAGACGAACATACTGAAAAAACCTGATTCCCTCTCCTCAGCGAGTCGCCTGTGGCGACCGATCAGGTCGGGGAATGACGTCCCCATTAGTTTCATTCTTTTATTTGATAGCGTAATCGTATGCATTTGCAGGGTATGATATTGTTTGTAATGGATTTGAGCAGCTATTGTCAATATGGCTTGCCGGCAGGAGCGGAGGCAGGCGTGTGAGGATCAGGCGCCGCGGTGAGGTTGAGATAAGTCTTCCCGGGAGGTTAATATAAAGTCCTGAAAAACCCGCAGGGAAGATGCGGGGAAGTAAGCCGAGGGAGGAATAATCATGATTTCGAGAAGACGCTTTCTCAAAACCGCCCTTGCCGCTTCGGCGGCACTGCCGTTCGGTGCCAGAACCGCGCGTGCTTCGGAAAGGACCGAGCGGTCGCTCAACCTGTACAATATCCATACCGACGAAAGTCTCGACATATGTTATTTCAGCGGCGGGCGGTACGACTACGAGGCACTCGAGAGGATAAACTACCTTTTGAGGTGTCATTATTCGAACGAGGTCAAGGTGATAGACGTCAGAGTGCTCGACCTGCTCACCGAAATCAAGGATATTATCGCCAGAGACGAACCGATCAAGATCATTTCGGGCTATCGTTCGCCCCAATATAACGAGTATCTGCGGGAACTCGGGAGGCATGTCGCCAGGAACAGCTATCACCTGCGCGGACTCGCCATCGACTTCGCGTTTGCGGGCGTCGGCACGAAGAAAATCGCCGGGGTCGCAAAGTCCTTTGATTCGGGAGGGGTTGGCAGATACCCTGACTTCGTGCATATCGACGTCGGCCCGGTGAGATATTGGTAAACGAATAAGTTCCTAGCCGGGACATAATTTCATAAGGAGAAAGGCCTAATGGGTAAAGAAGCAGATATTGAGAAAAGACTTTTCCAGTCGATCATCGAGTATGTCCGAGTAAACCATGCGAATGCGATAGACAAAGCCTATGAATATTTCTGGGACGAGCAGCATCCCGACGAGATCATGAGCGGCACCGCCCTCGAACTCGGCTTCCACAACTTTGAGGACTGGCTCCTATTCGACTACCGTGCGAACGAGGCAAAGGAGACCTTCATCGACATTTATATGAAGCACCACAACGAGCTGACAACCGAAGAGCAGGCGGTTCTCGATAAAATTAAGGGTTCCCTGCTGAGCCTTTATGAGGTGGTCTCGGTCTCGAAGGATAAGAGGGTCATGATCCAGGACCTCCTTATGGGAGGGGAGTTCTCGCTGCGGGACAAGAACCTCACGAACGGGCTGAAGAAAGGCGATATCTTCGCCACGAGACTCCTCCCTCTGGATGGGAACGTCGTGATGAGCGGATGCGTATATCCCTTTTCCTCCGAGCGGAAAAAGTCATTGCTCAACAGCGTCGACAAACAGTTCAAGCGGTACGTAAAAAACGTCGACACGGAAGGCCAAATGAAGGATTATCTGAAAGAATACGGAGATGTCTTCAACCTCCTCTGGCTGCACTTAATCGTGGGCTCCGCCCCGGAGAAGGCATAAAGCCGGGCAGCGGAAAGGCCTGCTGCAGATTCACGACCGTACCTGCAGCAGGCCCATTGCCGCACTGATCACTGCTCTTCCATTTTTATACATTCGACGGGACAGGAATCAGCCGCCTCCTGACAGTTGCACTTCTCGCACGCTTTGGGATCAATAACGTGCGCCTTCCCGTCTTCCTTCACCTTGAACACGTCGGGGCAGATCGCCTCGCAGGTCCCGCATCCTTCACACGCCTCATAGTCTACGACCGGTATTTTCATCCTCTTTCCTCCGTTCCGATGAGATTGAATTTGTCTCTTTTCTTATTGTATAACAATTTTCGGGGCCCCGCGAACACCCGCGAAGTTGGGGTGGGGACGCGTTTTTGTGATATAATGCTTCGCGATGAATATAAAACGTCTTGTAAAAAAAGAGGTTTCCCGCCTCAGGGCTTACAACGCAAAAGAAATACCGTGCCGGATAAAGCTCGATGCGAACGAGAGCCCATATGACTTCAGGCCTGCACTGACGGTCGCAAAAGACATCAGCACAAACAGATATCCTGATCCCGATGCCGCCAAACTCAAGAGACTTCTTGCCGGACACCTCGGCGTGAAAGAGGAAAACATCCTTCAGGGCAACGGCTCCGACGAACTGATCTACTACCTGATCGCCACATTCGGCGGACCGGTCCTCTATCCGGTGCCGACATTTTCGATGTACGGCATCATTGCACGTGCCCTCGGTGAACGGACGGTGGAGGTGCCTCTCGATGCAGAATTCGACCTCGATGCCGACAAAACGCTGCAGGCAATCAGGAAAGAAAAACCGAAGCTCATATTCCTTAGCAGCCCCAACAACCCGACCGGGAACTGCTTCTCCTCCGGAAAGATCCTGAAGATCGTCGAGAAGGCAGCCGGCATTGTCGTCGTGGATGAGGCATACCAGCCCTTTTCCAGTGAAAAGGGGTTCCTTCCCCTGCTGAAGGACTGCAATAACCTGGTGATCATGAGGACGCTGAGCAAGATCGGGCTTGCCGCGCTGCGGGTCGGCTTTATGGTGGCGGGCGCAGAAATCGTTGCTGAAGTCAATAAGGTGCGGCTTCCCTTCAATGTGAATTCGCTTTCCCAGTCGATAGCAGTTGCGGCACTGAAGGACAAAAAAAGGCTGCGCAACGCCGTAAAGACGATCATGTCTGAAAGGGACCGCCTTTTTGAGGGCATGCAGAAGATCGAGGGCGTCAGGCCCTTCCCCTCTGAGGCCAACTTTATCCTTTTTGCGGTGAAAAGCCCTGATAAGGTATACGGTGCGCTCCTGCAAAAAGGGATTCTCGTAAGGAACATCAATGACGCCGTCAGGGGATGCCTGCGGGTGACCGTCGGGACTCCGGAGGAGAACTCCGCCTTTTTGAAGACGCTGGCCGGAATCATTCGTAACGCACGCTGACTAAGAGGAGGCCGCATGAGGAAATCGAGGGTCGACAGGAAAACCAAGGAAACCGAGATCAAGATCGAGCTCGACCTTGAAGGAAGCGGGACCTATAAGATCGATACGTCTATCCCTTTTCTTGATCACATGCTCTCGCTCATGTCAAGGCACGGCCTTTTCGACCTGAAGATAAAGGCAAAAGGAGATATCGAAGTCGACGACCACCATACCGTCGAAGACACCGGCATAGTCCTCGGCAAGGCCTTCAGGCAGGCGCTCGGGGACATGAAGGGGATACGCCGGTACGGCCAGGCCTCGGTGCCGATGGACGAATGCCTCGCCTCGGTGAGCCTCGATATCAGCGGAAGACCCTACCTCGTGTACAAAGTCGAGTTTCCGAAAAAGTCGAAACTCAAGGACTTCGACCCGGACCTTATCGAAGACTTTTTGCAGGCCTTTGTGAGCCACGCAGGCGTCACGCTCCATGTCGGCGTAGCGTACGGCAGAAATACCCATCACATCATCGAGGCCGTATTCAAGGCCCTCGGCAGGGCGCTGCGACAGGCTGCCGAGATAGACCCCAGGGTAAAGGGCGTGCCTTCCACAAAAGGCAAAATATAAGGTTTTCGGCATGTCCACCGTGTTGGTATGCAACATCCTGGGCTGCTCTTTTTCATCCGCGTCATGCCGAAGGTAACAATCCCCCTGGGCGAAATCAAGTACGTCCTTCTCGATATGGACGGCACACTGTTAGACAAGTATTTCGACGACTACTTCTGGGAGCACCTCCTTCCGGAGAAATACGCCGAAAAAAAGAAGATCTCCTTCGGCAGGGCGAAGGAGGAACTGCTCGCAAAGTATCATGCCCACGAAGGGACGCTTAACTGGACGGACATAGACTTCTGGTCCCGGGAAGTCGAGATCGACATACCCGCCCTCAAGGAACAGATACACCACCTTATCGAGGTGCATCCCCATGTCGAAGATTTTCTCCGGATGCTGAAACACCGCAGGAAAAAGGTCTTTCTCGTCACAAACGCCCATTACAAGGTGCTCGACATCAAGCTGAAGAAGACCGAGATCGGTAAATACTTCGACGCAACCCTGACGTCGTTCGAAATCGGTTTTCCGAAGGAGATGATCGAGTTCTGGGAAAAGGCCGAAAAAAAGCTCGGCTTCGAGAAGGAAAGATCCCTCTTTATCGACGACACCAAGGCGGTACTGAGGACAGCAAAGAGGTTCGGGATCAGGCATATCCTTTATAAGTCATACGCGAGTTCAAGGGGAGAAAGGGGGAAGTCGAAAGAATTCACCGAACTCCGGGACTTCAGAGAACTCATGCGACCTGCTGATTAACAGTCTCATCCTAGTATTCATCGAATCTCTCGTTTTATCCGTCATGCCCGAGGTTCTTAGTCGGGCATCCATTTTCCGACTGGATTCCCGCCTTCGCGGGAATGACAACAAACCCAGCGAATTCCATCTTTGTCATTCCGGCCTGTCCGGTCTCCTCGGCGACTCGCCGGGGCGAGAATCTTTCTTGTTCTTTCGCCCGTAACTGAAGTCTTACTGCGGTGTCTTGTCGCCATTATAAATTTTTTTTCGGTCTGCATGGCCTGTCGGATTGCAGCATGCCGAAAACGTGGTAATATGAGTCATGAAGAGAATATCGGCGCGCATGCTCGTTCTTTTCCTCGCGGTGTTTTCATTCACCGCAAGTTCCTGCGCCCTGGGCAACCGCCTCGCCGTGAAGTCTGCGGAAGAATCCGATGTCACAGGAAACTTCAGGCTCATCCTTTACGGCTGCACGTACAACAACGACCTTAAAACAATCGCCATCCTCGATAAAGAGGGCGACCCGTACATCTTCGAACCATATGCTCCCGATTTCGAATACCGCGTCAAGAAAGGGGTCCCTGCGAAGGAAGCGCTCCAGGAGGCGGAGAGGTTTGTCGACTGCAGCACTGCCTTCCGGAGTGCCCAACTGAGCAGGCTCGTGGATGCGAAAGGTGAAACGCTCGGGTTTGAGATGAGGCCTCTTTACATGCCGTTTGTCTTCGGCATTGAAGATGTGCTGCATACTGATTATCTGCTCGAGGGCGACAAGGTCATCGTAAAAATATGGCTCTCCAGGTCCGTCGAGGAAATGATGGGAACCGGCGAATCGGGTGAAAAAGAGCGCTGACGCCCGCGACCTTCCTCACGCCTGTAGACAGGGAAGGTTTACATCTGGTATGTTAGGAAAATGGAATCGGAAAAAACGCTTTTTGACGGCGAGTGCCCCGGCCATCAACCCGGCACAGAGGCGGGAAACGATTCTTTTACCATACAGAGGGAGGTCCTGCAATTGGACAGACTAAAAAATCTCGAACAGAAGATCACAACTGCAGTAGAACGGGTCAAGGCACTGAAGGAAGATAAGACGCTGCTTGAAAGAAAGATCAGGGACCTCGAATCGCTCCTGGACGAAAGAAATCAGGAAATCGAGACGCTGAAGTCCGAAAGAAGCTCTATCGGCAGCCAGCTGGAAGAACTCTTGAACGAACTCGACACGATCGAAATATAAAGGAACAATGGGAAGCATCGAGGTCACGATATTAGGCCAGAAGTATACGATCAAAGGAGAAGCCTCTGAAGAGTATATAAAGAAACTGGCCACTTTCGTAGATGAAAAGATGAAGGAGGTCTATCATTCCTCCCCGGGGATATCGCCCCTGAAAGCGGCGATCCTCGCCTCCCTGAACATCGCGGACGAGTTGCACAAATTCAGGGAAGACCAGGAGAACATAACCAGGCACATCGAAGAAAGGACAAACGCCCTCACCGGTCTCTTTGATTGAGCCGCCCGGGCGGGGCAGCCCCGTATCAGGACACCCCTGCGGCTGGCTTCCCGCTGTCGTGCATGCAGTTGCCCGGTGATATCAAGCCGGTCCCTTTGCCTTTTTTCTCAGGAGCTTTGTCCATGATCACCTTTTCGACGTTTTCGAGCTTTATATTGCCGTGTTCGACAAACTCATGGCAGAAGAAGCAGGCTATCTGTTTTCTGGTGACATGCTGCTGATGGATAAAGTCCCAGTCCTTGAAGCGCTCGGTCCTGTCGATATGGCAGAAGAAGCACTTTTCCTTTGAAACACGTCCGTCCCCTATCTTGACGGACGTATGACAACTGATGCATAAATAGCCCTTTTCGAGCGGTTGGACGTGTTTGAACGAGATCCCTTTGTACTCGACGTTCACCTTCGTCCCCTTGTGGCATACGGTGCAGCGCTTCCTGTGTTCGGTGGTGTCCTGCAGATTGAGATGGCAGAGGAAACAGACGTTTATCGAGACCTTCATATGCTCCCCCTGCACGATATCGGAATGACAACTCCGGCAGTGGAGGCTTATCCCCCTCCTTTGCTGCGTGAAATGCGGCTTGTGGTCAAAGACGATGTTCCATCGGGTGAATATAACCTTTGATTCTATCAGTCTCATCTGATGGCAGCCGGCCTGGAGACACTTTGAATCGGGTACATTGGTAAGCGGCCTCGGGTTATACGTGCCGGCAATAAAACGGAGTTGCCCTGACAGGGCATTCAACGGCCCGTATTCGTGACATTTCAGGCAGGGGACCATCTTGTGTGTCGACCGTTCCCATTTATTGTAAAAAGGGGCGATGAAATGACAGTACTTGCAGATCCCGGGCCGTGTGATCATCACCTCCCGGGCAAAAAAATAGGTAGTCAATGAAAAAACCAGTAAGACACTTATCACGATAGCGGTAATCTTCATCATTGGCGGCCCTCTCCGGCAATGTATTATAATACAGGAAGGCCTTCAATTAAGAACTGACAATTTGCAAACAAAGAATTCACGGGAAAAAATGTTAAAAATCAAACGCTTGATCTTTCCTTTATTTTTGTCTTGACATGCACTATATCTTGTGGTTAAATTCATAAGAAAACACTAAGTGTTGTAAAAACCATCCGAAATTATAAAATGAATTTTTATGAGAAATGAGGGGGAGTAATGGAAACACTGTCCAAAAAAATCAGCCTCACGCCGAACTCCTTGAAGGTCCTTGAAAAGAGGTATTTGAAGAAAAACGAAGAGGGGAAAGTGGTAGAAACCCCCGGAGACCTCTTCATTCGTGTTGCCAGGACAGTAGCCTCTGCCGACCTGAAATACGGGAGGTCCGAGGCGGATGTTGCGCTCGTTGAGAAAGAGTTTTTTTCTCTGATCTCGTCTCTCGATTTTCTCCCCAACAGCCCCACCCTCATGAACGCAGGGAGAAGACTCGGCCAGCTCTCCGCCTGCTTCGTGCTGCCGGTAGAGGATTCGATGGAGTCCATTTTCGACGCGGTAAAAAACACGGCGATCATCCACAAATCAGGCGGCGGTACTGGCTTCAGTTTCTCAAACTTGAGGCCGGGCGGAGACATCGTTGGCTCGACAAAAGGCATATCCTCGGGGCCGATCTCCTTCATGACCGTCTTTGACACCGCGACCGAGGCGGTAAAACAGGGCGGCACGCGCCGCGGGGCAAATATGGGCATACTCCGTGTCGACCATCCGGACATCCTCGGCTTTATCACCGCAAAAGACAACAACTCCCGTTTCAATAATTTCAATATCTCGGTTGCGGTTACCGACGAATTCATGAAGGCGGTCAAGGAGGACGGCGAATACGACCTGGTAAACCCACGGACGAAGAAAGTGGTCCGTAAGCTCAGGGCAAAAGAGGTCTTCGATTTGATCGTCAACCACGCCTGGAAAAACGGCGAACCCGGCATCGTATTCATCGACAGGATCAATAAATCGAACCCCACGCCTAATGTCGGGAAGATAGAGTCGACGAATCCCTGCGGCGAACAGCCGCTTCTTCCGTACGAATCCTGTAACCTCGGTTCGATAAACCTGGCCCATATGGGCAAAGAAGGCGCGGTGGACTATCAGAAACTCAAGAAAGTAGTGTGGCAGGCGGTCCATTTTCTCGATAATGTCATTGACGTAAACAAATATCCTATCGAGAAGATCGACGAGGTCACCAAGTCAAACAGGAAGATAGGCCTCGGCGTGATGGGCTGGGCGGACATGCTCATCCAGCTCGGCATCCCCTATCATTCGGATGCCGCGATCAGACTCGCCGAAGAGGTGATGGGGTTTATTCAGCGCGAGGCCCGGAACGTCTCCGCCGCCCTCGCAGAGGAAAGAGGTGTATTTCCTAATTACGCAGGCAGCGTCTACGATGGAAAAATACGACTGAGGAACGCAACTGCGACGACAATCGCCCCGACCGGTACCCTCTCGATACTGGCCGCATGCTCCTCGGGGATAGAGCCGCTCTTCGCCATCTCCTTTGTGCGGAATGTCATGGAAGGGACAAAACTCCTCGAAGTGAACCCCTATTTCGAAAAGGTCGCAAAAGAGCGCGGCTTCTGGTCGAGGGAACTCATGGAGAAGATCGCGGACAAAGGTTCGCTTCACGATTTCGCCGAGATACCGGAGGATGTAAAGGCCGTATTTGTGACCGCCCATGACATCACGCCTATGGAACATATCGCAATGCAGGCCGCATTCCAGAAGCACGTCGACAACGCGGTCTCAAAGACGGTCAACTTCCCTCACGACGCCTCCCCGAAGGACGTGGAGGACGTATATATGTTCGCGTATACGCTAGGCTGCAAGGGTGTCACGGTCTACCGCGACGGGTCGAGGGAAGAGCAGGTGCTCTCTACAGGAAAGACAAAGAAAGAGGCGGAGCCCGTCCAGGTGAAGATCGTGCCGAGGAAGAGGCCCGAGGTCCTCAGCGGCAAGGTACGCCTCATGAAGACCGGCTGCGGAAATCTTTACGTGACGATCACCGAAGACGAGCACGGCAATATCTTCGAGCTTTTCACCAGCATGGGAAAGGCCGGGGGCTGTGCGGGGAGCCAGGCGGAGGCGATCGGCAGGCTCGTCAGCCTCGCGCTCCGCTCTAACATCGAGCCCGAGGAAATCATGAAACAGCTGAAGGGCATATCCTGCCACGAACCCTCATGGGCGGAGGGCGGAAAGATCACCTCCTGCTCCGATGCAATCGGGAAGGCCCTTGAGAAGTACCTCAAGAGGGGCGAAAAGGGCAACGGCAACGGCGGCAACGGCCATTCCGAGGTTATGCACATAGGCCAGTGTCCTGAATGCGGGGGGGCGGTCGAGCACGAAGGAGGATGCGCGGTCTGTCACAGCTGCGGATTTACGAAATGCGGATAAGGTAGCAACCGTATGAAATCATATACCCATGCGTGTATCGCCTACATCGTAGGCCGTCTGATTGCCGGTAAAAATATATTCTCGCTTTACGATTACGCCGAGTCGCGGGAGATCGAGGTAGACAGTCTTCCGGATGCCGAGCAGTTGAAGGAATTCAACTATGTGAGCTGGAGCTACATGTCCTGTTCGCCCAATATCAGCAGGTTCCAGTATTCGTTCAAGACAGGGGATTCCGTAAACCTCGCTATCAAGGGAAATTCCTTCATCGGGTATATCCGCGCCAGTTCGTCACACTTCATCGGGACCGTTCGAGGCGACTCGGTCTATCTTTACGACCAGAAGGCATCCGCCCATTTCAACTACCGGATCATTGGAAAGGCCATTGACTGTTAAGTACGACAGCGCGACCCATTGCGTTTCGCCGAAAGGATGCGCCCGTCCGTTGTAGACTCGGATTTCGATATACATAAAGGGGGGACATGGAATACGCAGGAGATGAAATAATGAACAAGTATACGCATGCCGGCATCGCCTATATCGTCTGCCGTTTGATATCGGGCAAGAGGGCGGCAGCCCTCTATGATGTCGCGGGTTCGGACGAGGTCGATATGACCGAACTCAGCAGGGAAGGGTTCCTTAGGGAATTCGATGAGCAGCACCAGGACTACATCCCGGGGTATGCGGATGAGTGCAGTTACCGGTTTGCATCGAGTTCCGGCTATTCCGTCGAGATCTTCATCAACCTCAAGACCTTTATCCTGCATGTCTGCGGGAGTTCGGCGTATTTCATCGGCAACGTAAGGGGCGACACCATCTACCTGTACGACCATAAGAGTTCGGCCCATTTCCGGTTCAGGGTCATCCGCTACGCCGGCGACCGTGAGAAGACCTCAGAATCTGTCTTTGAGAAAAATTCATAACGGAGGAAAGACCGATGAGAAAAAAATTTCCGGGGATGATTGTTGTGACCGCTTCCCTCCTGGTCTCTTTGGCGGTGCTTGCCTTGCCCGGTGGGGCCCATTCCGCAGAGAAGGGCGAAAAGGGAAAGAAGCCCTATCCCCAGTACTGGATGGACGTATCAACTCAGAATATGAGCATCCCGGGCATGGAGGGGATGCCGGGCGGTATCCTCGGCAAAATCGCCGGGGGGAAGGGCTTCGGCCCGAGCCGTACACTTTTGCTTCAGCTTAATTCGCCCCGCCAGTTGCCGCAAGAACCGTCTGCTCTGCACGACATCCCTCCGGGACAGAACATGGGAAAGAATCTGCCTCTCATCATCCCAGAGAAGGTCAAAGTCGAAAAGCGTGAGTATGCCGAGAAGGAAGAGCCCCGCCAGAAAGTCGAAAAGCCGAAGGCACGTATGCTCATCTACTGGGGTTGCGGGGATGAGGTGAGGAAGGGCCAGCCCCGGGTCCTTGATACGGAAAAGATGAGCATTGAGCAGTTCGGAAAGGCGATGGGTTCTTTGTCGGCTCATGCGCCTTCTCCTGAGTACCCGCCGCACGAGCGTGCCGGATGGATATATGCGGACTGGCCGAACAGGGAGAGCCATATCGAGGTGCCTAAGGACAGTTCACTCCAGGGCGACCAGTACGTCCATGGAAACTACATCCCGGACATGAAGTTCACGATCGACAAAATGCACGATTTCATGGCGCCTGTTAAGTTCACCTCGATCACAGGCGGGGCACAGGACAGCATAAAGTTCGCATGGCGCCAGATCCCCACTGCCGTAGGGTATCTGGCAACGACGATGGCCCATAATGATAAGGCTGGAGAAACGATCTTCTGGTCTTCGAGCGAAGTGCCGGATATCGGATTTGGGCTGATGGGATTTCTCTCGCCAGGCGACGTCCGGAAGTTCCTGAAGGAAAAGGTGATCATGGACCCCGGGACGACAGAGTGCAGCATCCCTAAAGGGATATTCAAGGATGCGGGCGGCATGCTCCAGTTCACGGCTTACGGCGACGAACTCAATGTAGTCTATCCTCCGAAGCCAAAAGACCCGAAAAAGTTCTGGCAGCCTGAATGGGCGGTAAAGGTGAGACTTAAGTCAACGGGGATGACCACCCTCGGGCAGGGCGAAGAAACAAGGTCGTCACGCCGCGTGAAACAGCGCGAGAATGTAGAGGAGGAACAGAGTGGGGACTCTTCAGAAGGACAGGAAGAACCTCCCCAGCAGCCTGAAAAAAAGAAGGATGAGAGCGGAAACCCTCTTAAGAAGCTGAAGGGACTCTTCGGGTTCTGAGAGAACGCCGGTGGGTCGGCTGAGGAAAGAATTTAGATCACGTGCACTATAAGCGCTTCATCAATCTCAAATGCGAATTCCTGCCCTGTCACGACCTGAAGGACTGGCACTCCTGCCTGTTTTGTTACTGCCCGCTTTTTCTGCTTTCCTGCCCCGGGGACTTCACGGTCCTTCCGACCGGAATGAAGGACTGTTCGCGCTGCGTCCTCCCTCATATCGAGGAGGGCTGGGAGATCGTCCAGGAGGAATTACAGAAACAATTGTATCGGCAGGCGTCGACTCCCGTCGTCTCTCAGGCGAGTTCTCGGGCAGGGAGTTCGACCTGACATTTCTATCCGAACTTCCGTCCAATGTCGATCCCTGCGGTGAAAACGGGGAATTTCATTCCTTTGCCTATGACGGGACGATATTCCGTGATGAAATACCGATCTCTTCAGGGCAAGTGGTTCTCAGGGACAAATATTTTTTTATTTCTGCGACCTCACCGCGGCATAGGCGGAAGATACATTCCGGCTGCCGGTCCGGGTCACCCAAATAGTGACTGAGAATCCCGGAGAGTTTCCGGCGACCCGAACCGCTCATGAAGATATACTTCCTTGTACCCAACGGGAGTTTCACTTTTCGATAACTGAGGAGTACCGCTTTTAACAAACGGATTCGAGAATATGTAAGGGGCGTTCATTTCGCCACTACATCGCAACCGCTGTGACTCACGCGACTCAAGATTACGGGTTGAAAGAAACGTATTCAAAATATTTCTTTCACCATTTCGTCAAAAGCGTCCTTAAACCAGAACTGAGAGCCTGCTGACTGTCTCTTATAGACTAAAATTGCCTATAGTAACTTGGTCACTAATTATTTCTATGTTTTTGTCAATAACCGTTTCCCCACCCGAATAGTTAAACTCGCAGCCATAGCCGCCGTCAAGAAAAACATCCGCCCCCCTGTCAAAGATAAGATCCTGACTTTCCGGAATAATTAATGCTTTGCTTCTGATTATGTTATACGCTCCGTTCAATGCAGCATAAGCCTCAGAAATTGATGAATAAGTACCGTAAATATTATTACTGGCGTCTATGAGTTGCACAGGATCAAGACCGTCCGTACACGGGGCAATCGTAACATAAGCATTCTTTGTAAGAGTGTCAGATCCTTGGGCGTTAGAGACCGTAAGCGCAACGCTAAACGCCCCCGAAGTCCGGAATGTGTGTGTCGCGTTCTGTGCTGGACTTCCCGCGGTGCCGTCGCCGAAACTCCATGCCAATGACGTATGAATATGTTGGGAGTTGTCTGTGCACGTGATTTGAGTTGGTATTGTCCCGGCGGTAGGCGTGCATGTGAAATCTGCAACCGGCGGTTGCATGTTAAATGTTGCTATAACATTTGTGTCGCCGCTAATTGTTATGTTGCATGGGTTTGTGGTGCCGCTGCAGGCGCCTGACCATCCGACAAACTCATAATCCGTATTGTCCCAACTTGCAGTCAGCGCAACTTGTGTGCCGCCCACAAAGTCCGACTGGCAAGTGCTTCCGCAATTTATTCCTGCCGGGCTGCTTGCGACGGTGCCGATCGCAGCGCCTGATCCCGACTTGGTAACTGAGAGGCTATGCGGCGAAAAAGTTGCCGTGACAGTAGTGTCAAGGGTAAGTGAAAAAATGCAGTCGCCGGTTCCGGCACAGCCACCGCCGGACCAGCCAACGAATTTATATCCCGGAGAAGGAGCGGCATGGAGCGTCACCGTCGTGTTACTGGGAAACGCAGTTGTAGAGGCTATACCGCAATTCGTTCCTGTAGGAGTAGTTGTAACGGAGCCGCTGCCGACTTTAACAATGGTCAAAGTTGAGATGCCCGAAGGCACCCTTTCCGAACCGGTAGGAGAAGAAAGTGTTACGTAACAGGCAGGCTGAATGGGTGTCCATGTGTTGGCAAATATGCCATCGCCAGATTGAACGTCGCCATGAGTAGCGTCATCATAGAGAGTTGCTATTTCACCAGCCGAGCTGGTAAGTGTAACGGGCCCATACGAGTGGTCACAGTCGATGCTGAACGCTGTCAGTTTCGCAGCTACACCAACCGAAAAAGATGCAGGAAACTTTAAGGCCGAGAAAAAAGGATAGCCGTAACATTCATATGGAGGCTGCTGCATAAGTTGCCAAGCCATATCTACGGAAGTGCCAGCATCCATCCTCTTGCCGGTGACGGTTATTCCGTTTAACGAGGATGCACTGTCACCGGTTGCAAGGATCAGATTCTTTATTTTTATCCACCCCAAGGTATTATTATTTGGTGCAATCGACTTAATGAGCGCAGCCAACCCAGTAGCGTGCGGTGTGGCCATGGAAGTGCCCGAAACACTGCAATATAAAGCAGATGAAGAACAATAAGTATTGGGGACAATAGTGCTATATACATTCACGCCAGGAGCACCGATATGGATACTTCGCCGCCCATATCGACTTTGGCACCATGTTGTCGAATTGACATTCCAAATGCCCCTGCTGTCATTGTTGTCAGTTGCGGCGACTGTCACGATATTAGGAAGATCATAAATTGCAACACCCCCGCAGGTGGAAGGGGCTAAGACGAAACTCGCTGGATATCTGGGATTGATGTCATTATCAACTTGACCAATCGTGTTACACACACTTGTATTATTTCCGTCATTACCTGCCGCAGCAATAAGGAATATGCCCTGTTGTCTTAGTTGATCAATGGCGCTCCATAGAGATGCAGAGCAATCTGCAAGAGACCAACTGGCGTTCACTGCAACAATGTTTTCTCCACCCCCTTTCTTGGTAATAAAATGATCTATGCATTTTGATATGCTGGAGACACTGAGAGATGTCGCCTTACATGACATAATATTGATATTCCAGTTCAGGCCGGATACACCGAGAGAGTTGTTGCCGACCGCGCCAATAATGCCGCCAACATGAGTTCCGTGGCCATAGGTGTCAAGAGGGTCCCAATAGAGGGGGTCCGATGTCGTGCAAGTGGTACAGTCGGCATTACGGCCATACTGATAGGTGGGATTGTTTTTCCATGCGTTATTGTATAGATCTTCGTGAGTATATAGCAGCCCTGTATCAATTGTTGCCGCTACAACGCTTTGGCTCCCTGTCGATATATTCCATGCGGAAGGTGCCAGAACTTTACTCGGTCCCCATTGAAGGCCATTTTGAAAATATGGATCGTTGGGCTCGGCTTCGTAATCAGCCAAGAAGTCTGGCTCGGCGAAGTCCACATCTTGCTCCGTCATATATAGAGTGATAGCTTCCTCCACGGTAAGATCCTTCTTGATCTTAATGAGCTCAAGCGGAAAATTCTCATATACATAAAGTTTTTCTGATCCATATTTGTCATGAATTTTGTCTTTCTTGTCCTTTGTGACATCTTTTTTGAACATCACAAGGAGGTGCTCGTCTGCATATTTCTTCTTGGTTTCCGATTGTGGCACTTCCGATGCCGATGATAGGCCGATAAAACAAAAAATGGACATCAACACGGACAGAGCTATTGATGAAAACTCGCGTCTGAGCATTTGCTTCCCTCCTTAAGCAATAGAGTGGTTTCGATCCCAATAGAAACAACTGCCCTATTTTTCACATTTCGGGTTGATAAGTCAACACATAAATTACAATAATATTTAACGATTTCGGAGACTTCCTTGACATTGGGTCGCCTTTGCTTATAGACTTCGTAATGGGGTGATATGAGAAAAATTCAAGCTTTTCAAGAAACAGGTCATCGTCTTCTACCGCTTCTACTTTTGATGCTTATTATGTCTTCGTTTGCCCCGGCTACTGCTGCCGGTCAATGGGTAGACAAAGGTCCGGAAACAGAATTCATAAGAGCTATTGCTATAGATCCTCTTCATCCTTTGGTTGTTTATGCAGCGTCGGACGGCAGCGGAATATTCAAGAGCGTTGACGGCGGGGGACACTGGTCCTCTATTAATACCGGCCTCAAAGGTGAAAGCCATTTCATCAGGTCACTTGCAATAGACCCGGTGAATCCGTCCATTGTTTATGCTGGGTCGTTTCCTTACGGCGTATACAAAAGTATCGACGGCGGCGGACATTGGAGCACAATCAACGAGGGGTTGACCATCGACGTTGAGGATCTTTATTACACAGTCACCGCCCTCGCTATAGACCCTTCGAATCCGTCTGTCATTTTCGCTGCGGCCAGATATCTGCACAAAAGTACTGACGGGGGCGGCCATTGGACCGCCCTGAATGTCAACGCTACTGTTGTGGAGATAGACCCGCATAATACCGCAATTATATATGTGGGGACAGACGACGGATTATATAAGAGCATTGATGATGGGAGCAATTGGACTGCCATAAATGCCGGGCTTCCGCTTTCCACTGCCGTGCGCACTCTGGCAATAGACCCGGTGAACACTAATGTTCTCTATGCAGGCTGCGGCGACGATTTATATAAGAGCGCCGACGGGGGAGCCAATTGGGCGCCGTTGAATACGGGATTTACTGCAATGACTATCGTTATTAATCCGTCGCATCCCTCAGTAATTTACGCAGGCGGCATTGATGTATTTAAAAGCACCGACGCGGGCGCCCATTGGACCAAACTGAATACCGCCATCGCAAAGAATGATTCGGTTAGTGTTCTGGCGGTTGATCCGATTCATGTTTCAATAGTATACGCAGGCTTATTAAGAGGAGGAGTTTTTAGGAGCGCGACTGCTGGAGATCAATGGCAACTTTCCAACACCGGTTTCAAGATGCGGCCGGAAGTTTTTAGCATTGCATTCGATCCGGATAATTCATTGATTATATACGTTGCGACAGATGAAGGGTTATATAAAAGTCTTGACGGGGGCGGGCACTGGGACGCAATCAACAGAGGGTTAGTTGGCATTGCATTTGCGCCAATTGTCATTGATCAGTTCAATCATACAGTTATATATACGGCTACCGACCTTCCATGTTTGTATAAAAGCGTTGATGGCGGACTGAACTGGACAGCTCTGAATCCACCGCCCGGCACCGCCTCAGCTGGCGCTGTAGCCGTAGACCCTTCAAACAGCTCGACACTTTATGCATACGGTTCTGGCGTTTTCAAAAGCACCGACGGCGGCGACCATTGGGCCACTCTGAATAACGAACTGAGGGTCAGATTACTCGTTATAGACCCTTCTGATTCATCAATATTGTACGCTGCTGCAGTCGATCCCTTAGTACAGGATTATTTTGGTAAGGTATACAAGAGCACCGATGGAGGAGTCACTTGGCAGCTCGTGCTTACTGGCCTGCATAAACTGAGTACAGTTGTAGCAATTGTATTGGATCCCACCGATTCCTCTACAGTTTATGCTGCCATCTACTTGGGCGGCGGCGTTTTCAAAAGCACTGACGGCGGTAACGGGTGGACGGCGATAAACAGTGGCATTTCCGGTTATGACTCTGTCTCGGCGCTCGCGATCGATCCAACACATCCCTCGATCATTTACGCGGGCATAAACAGCGCCGGCGTTTACAGAAGCGCTGACGGAGGGGCCAGCTGGCAAGCCATGAATGATGGACTTCTCAGTTATAGCATTAATGATCTTGCGGTAGCTCCTAACGGCACCGTCTATGCCGGCACATTCGTGGGTCTTTACGCCGCGGCTGCAGCCCCGCAGGCGGCAGTGGCAGTTCCGACGATGACCGAGTGGGGACTGGGTTTTTTTGCTTTATTTGCGGGACTACTCTCCTTACATCACATTAATCGAAAGAAAACTTATTTTATTCGGTCCGCCAAATAATATTGCGATATTTGATGGCATGTTTGAAAACAGAACGCTTCAAATCTTATATATCGTTCCCATACCTTCATTTACATCAATAGTGCCTCAACTTTTTCACTAACCTCTCTTTAATATCGACTACAAGGGCAAAAACTCCTGCCTGAAGGTTCGATTTAGGAACTCATCATTTCCAGATAAAAGAGTAGTCGTTGAGGAGGCGCTCGGCGCGAATTATAGGGTGCAATCAGAAGAGGTAGACCTGCCGCCGTTATTTGGGACAATTTGGATAGATGCGGGTCCTCGGTGATAAATAGAAAAGGAGGAGAACAATGAATATCAAAGATACCGTAGAATTGTATAAAGAGCATCAAAGAACCACCCTTAAGGTCAGAACACAAGAAAGTTATAGACTTCTCTTAGAGAAGTTCCAGGAAGCGTTTAGTGATCGTAAAGTCGATTCGATAAAGGCAGAGGAGATACTTCAATTTTTTGAGACTGGGACAAGCAAGCTGGCGAGATCGACTCGGCACCTGAGGTATGCCCAACTCAAAGCCTTTTTCAGTTTCGCGCTTGATGTGGCCGGTTCAAACATCCAAAACCCATGCAATTCCTCTCTCCTCTCGAAGGCCTTCAAAGCCACTACACGCCTCCAGAGAAAATTCTTGATAAGGAGACGGTGGATGAACTGATTTTCAACTCATCCAACTTGAGGGATAGGCTAATTCTTGAGCTGCAGGCACGCTGTGGATTGCGCATCGGCGAGGTACTTGGTCTAAAGGTTTCCGATGTTTCCACCAGGAAGCTTCTGATTAGAGAACCAAAATCAGGGAAGGAAGCGGAGGTGGCGTTCATGCCCGAACACATCGCACAGAGGATGGTCGACTATATCGCGACCATGAATCTGTCGCCGGAGGATCGGCTTTTTAGCGTCTGTTATACAACAGCGAGGAACCTTGTTCACAGGCTGGGTGCAAAGCTTAACCTGAATATCTCGCCACACGACCTAAGGCGTCATTCAGCGACCTTTGCCAGTAGAAATGGGGTCCCGCTGGAAATCATTTCCAAGGTGATCCTAAGACATCAGGACTTGAAGACAACTCAGATATACTTAGGCAAGGTCAGCGACGCTGAAGCAATTCGCTGGATGGATAATCTGCACGAGAAATAAATTCACACTTCGAGGGCCTGCACAACTTTGCTGCCGTCAATCCGCATTTCCGGCGCGGAGTGCTCACTCCATGCCTTCAGAAAGAACATCTCGGCAACGGGAGAGGCTTGCTGCCGTCACTTTCCGGATGAACATGCTACAGCGAGACAGACTCTTTCGGTTTGAAAGGTGTCACTTTAATCGGGAGGTCTTAGACATTGACTATAGGGAGAAGAACTAAACCGCCAAATCGCCAGCAGTTTCTGAGGTGCGCCCCTTTTTTTACCCTATTTCGTTTTCACACAAGAAAGTTTACACTGCCCTTTGCGGGTTTTCGGCGAACCAAACCAAAAGGCGGTGAATAGTACGGGGCGAAAGACGCCAAGTGAAAAAAGATGCGGCTATTCGCAAGCTTCCTTCCTGAAAACCGCATCTTCCTTCGCTTGTCTTATGGTTCGGTGTCCAACTGGAATTAAACAGTTTTTTTCTTGACACTAAACGCGGCGGCGAGCTATAAAATAGCGTCAGATCGGTGGAGAAAATGGCGAATCAAGGAATTGAGTCCATATGGGGATGTAAAGAAGTTGACCTAAAGATGACTAATATCATAATCCGCGTATTAGTCATTGAAACAAAGTAATAATATCGATGAGATAAGGCAAGGGGTATTTTTTGCTTAGTTTGACTGGATAAAACCTTGGGCTGTTGTGCTGTAACTAGCTAATACTTGGTTATATAATGCAACCTGTTCCTCCCAGTGCCCAGATTCATCCGCTCTGGGGACCCGGACCAAACGGAATATCATGATGTATGTCGCCGTACTCCTAGTGATTGTCGCGATGGGTGTGGGCGCGCTGTTCCTGAGGGACATGGCGTCCGCCCGAGCGCGTTTGTCTGGTAGAACTGAGTACCTCGCGACGCTCTATGGCGACGTGGAGTATGCTTTGGTCGGGGAGGGAGACCCCGTGCTCGTCGTGCACGGCGCTGGCGGCGGGTTTGATCAGGGGCTCGATATGATCGGGCCCTTGGCTGTTTTCGGATATCGCCTGATCGCCCCTTCTCGGTTCGGCTATCTGGGGTCTGCTTTGCCGGATAGACTATCGACCGGAATGCAGGCGGACGCCTATGTAACTCTACTCGACCACGTCGGTATTAAGCGGGCTGCAGTGATTGGGGTCTCTGCTGGGGCGTGGTCGTGTATCGAGTTCGCGATCCGTCACCCGGAACGATGTCGAGCGCTCGTTCTGCTCGTGCCGGCGGAATATCTGCCGGAGGGAGTGCCAATCCATGGAGGCGCAATGGTAAAAGCGATCATCAGTTCCGATTTCGTCGCCTGGTCCACGCTGAAGCTGAGACCCTTGATACCTGGAGGCCTCACCCGAATGATGCTGGGCACGGATGTGGCTGTCGTGCTGGCCGCAGCTCCCGAAGAAAAGAAGCGCTTGGAGCAGGTCCTCAATAACCTTCTTCCGGTAAGTTCACGTTCGTCGGGTATGCAATTTGACATAAAGGTGGCCGCCGCCCACAAGCCCTACCCGCTCGAACAGATAGCCTGCCCGGTGCTGACGGTCAGCGCCGAGGATGACCGCTTTGACACGGCCGCACGGGCGAGGTTCATCGCGGAAAAGGTGAAGAATGGCGCGGCCGTTATCTTTCCGACGGGCGGGCATGCGCTGGTCGGACGTTTCAATGAGACGCTGGATACGGTCGTCGGGTTTCTGAAAAGGAATAAAGGGTAAAACACCCCTTTTCTAAACACGGTCCAACTCTTCCAGGCGACGCCCTCGCCTTCGGCGAGACCGCGGGTTGAAGAGTGGCGTTACGCAACCTTTCTTTAGGAAATGCGCAATGATTTGAAAAAAGGGGACAGGCTAGAATGGCGCTAATTTAAGCTGTCGCCGCATAATATCTGTTCCTGTGCTGAATCTCTTTCATCTCGTGCCTCGGTGCGGTCATTAACTGATAATTTTTCTTACGTCTTTTAAGGCATCTGGGCTCACTTCGCCCAGGACGTTGTGTGATCGGCGTGTTGGTCATCGCTTCATACAAACCGCTGATCAGTCTTAAACGCTCTGACCTGCTGATCTTTCTGCGTGGACGACTGCGGCCAAATCTCTTGGTTCGCCAACGTATCCGGCATGCTGACTCCTGTCCCGTCCACAACAATGACTCGCCGGTTGCTCATCAGGCCGGCCTTTGGCATCTCCTCAAGCCGATCAGCTGTACGCTCAAGAATGTCAGAGAGCATCTTTTCATCCAGTTTCTTGCGGGCTGCACAATACGCAGCAGTCGAGGAAGAAGGAACTTTGACCCCCTTGATAGAGGCATAAGATTGAAGCTTGCGAATCACTTCTTTGCAACCTCCGTCGGCATCCAGCATCTGATTGAGCCAATGTTTTCAGTAGTTTTTCCATGCAAAATTACCTTAAATTAGCGCCATTAGGGACACATCCCAATCATTCTGATGAAGGCTGAAAATGATACAGGCTGCATTGTGAACATCAACGATATTAGACAACGCCAAGAGGTTAAAGAAGTTCGGAAATTACACCCTTTCGAAAATTTAGGCGAGCCTGCGTGCCGCGGGCAGGTTCTAGCACCGTCTGAAAATCATAACTCCCCTTAACCCCCTCTTAGCTTAAGAGGGGGAGCTGAAGGCAGGGGCGTTATCTTTAGGGCGAGTTGGAAAATGTACTGAGGACGTTTGCGCATTGACAGACACAAGAAATACTGTCTTTACATTGTTTGCTTCCATGCTATATCCTATATCCTAATGCAATTTTATTTACGCGGAGGGCAGTAATATGAAAAAGAGCATGGCAGCATTCTTCAGTCTTTTCTTTGTTCTGGCAATTGTTGGACTCTCGGCCGCAGCGCAGGACAAAAAAGGGTCCAAGGATCACCCCCTGCTTTCGAGGATGCCCAACTTCCATATAACCGATTATAAGGACATCGAATTCGACAGCTTTAAATTTACTGTCGACCAGAACAAGAAACCTTTCCCGGTCAATGTCGAGGGCCACAAGTATTACATCCGATATGATCTCGACAACGGCGCCGCCAAGCCCGGGAACCTCAAGATCGTCAGAAACGTCGAAAATGCACTCAAGAATATCGGCGGTAAGGTCCTAGTTGATGTTGCCGGCCAATGGGGCGTCTTCCGGTCTTCGACTATCATGGTTCAGAAGGGAGGCAAAGAAACATGGGTCCATGTAAAAGCGGCGGACTCCTCTTATGAGCTTACGATCGTCGAAAAAGAAGGCATGAAGCAGGAGGTAGTGGCCGACGCCTCTGCCATGGGCAACGACATCAATACCACCGGCCACGTCTCTGTGTACGGCATATACTTCGACACCGGCAAGGCCGAGATCAAGCCGGAATCCGACGCCGCTATATCGGAGATAGCGAAGCTCCTTAAAAACAAAGCCTCGCTGAAGCTGTATGTCGTGGGCCATACGGACAACGTAGGTTCACTCGATTCCAATATGAAACTCTCGAAGGAACGTGCGAATGCGGTTGTCAAAACCCTGACCGGCAAGCACGGGATCGCAGCCGCACGCCTTAAGGCCTTCGGCATGGCATCTCTTTCTCCTGTTTCATCGAACAGCTCAGAGGAAGGTAAGGCCAAGAACCGGCGGGTCGAACTGGTACAGCAGTAACACAAAGGGCGCAGCAAGCAGGGGCAATTCATGAATTGCCCCTGCAAAACAAAAAATGACGTACACCCCCGACATCCATCACCGCCGGTCGATCAGGTTGAAGGATTACGATTATTCCTGTGCCGGGGCATATTTCCTGACGATCTGTGCACAGCAAAGGGAATGCCTGTTCGGAGAAATAAAGGGCGGGGAAATGATGATAAACGAATGCGGGGAAATTGTTGCGAAATGCTGGTATGACCTGCCGAATCGTTATCATCACATCCAAATGGGCGAATTCATAATCATGCCGAACCACATGCACGGAATCATCGTTATTAATCCGTCAAATGTAGGGGCGCAATTCATTGCGCCCTCCAAGACTCCACGCAATCCAGGAATATATCAGGTGCAATCCGTCGAGATGGCATGAAGACGAGGAAAAAGGACAGCCTCTGCCGAGGGGGAATTAATGGGGTCAGGCTTGACTCCCTCTTAAATCTCTGCGAAGGAAAAGAGGTTTTTTGATTTGATCCGAACAACAGCCCTAAAGATTTCGGGTCTCAAGCCTCTTGAAAATTATGGTGCCGGTGGTCGGAATCGAACCGACACGGGGTTGCCCCCACCGGATTTTGAGTCCGGCGCGTCTGCCAGTTCCACCACACCGGCACATTCGGAGTGCTCCGGCAGATATAGTCCTATAGTATACAAAATTCCGGAGGGGATTAAAAAGCCGGAACGCGGATCTATCCGCCCTGTCTGCTCATGCTGAGGGCGCGGCCGAGCGCAGGGATGAAGTCCTTCTTCCGGGAGAGCACCTCCGGCAGGATGCATGTATCGTCCTCGACCTTCACATGAAAGGCCTTCTCGACTATCCATGTCTCGCCTTTCAGGAGGACCCTCTCCTGCTTCGCGCTGAGCGGGTTCGTGACGAGCAGCACCGCAAGGTCGTAATTGTTCGCCGTCCTCAGTCGCTCCAGTTCAGCAAGAAACTCCTCTTCCCTGAGGTCGATGTCCTTACAGTCAAGGACCATCATCTGGCTTATCCCGAACTTCCTGCCGTCTATCAGGAACTCCTTGAAGTCGGCCGCGATAAGCTCGGCGGCGGTCTTTCCGTGTATGCTTATGCTCGCCCGGAGGAGTTCTTTTCCGTAATCCTTGATCGAGACGCCCGCGATCTCGGCCAGACGCTCAGCCGCGGTCTTGTCCCTGTCCGTGGTCGTAGTGAGCGTTAGGATAAGTGTGTCCGAAAGGATACCTGAGAGGAGGAGTCCCGCGATCTCCGGGGGGATATGCACCCCGTGAAGGAACATCATTCCCGCCACCACCGTACACGTGCTTCCTATCGGATCGTTATAGACATAGATAGGGGCCACAGTCGATATATCGCCGACGCGGTGATGGTCGATGATCTCCAATATCTCTGCCTCTTCGATGTTGTCGACCGCCTGCGATACCTCGTTGTGGTCCACCAGGATCGCCTTTTTCCGTACCGGGGTCAGAAGGTCGGTCCTCGTCACAAAGCCGATCAGCCTGTCGTCGCTGTCAACGACCACTGCCGAGCGGTACTCGGACTCGAGGATTTTTTTCCTGAGTTCCGAAATCGGTGTATAGAGCCCTACTGTCGGGTTATCACTGCACATGATCGAAGAGACCGGCTCAGACATCGTCATCAACTGGACCGTGGCAAAGGCCTGATGCGGCGACGAGATGAGTAGTGTCCCGCGCTCCTCTGCGGCTGCCATAACCTCATTGCCGACCGGAATACCGTCCGAGACGATGATGACGCCACATCCTGCACGTATAAGGTCCATCTGGACGTCTTGCTGATCCCCGACTATCACGATGTCTCCCTGCCCGACCCTGTTCAGGATAGAGCCCTTCTGCATCGCGGCGATAAAGATCTTCCCGGTGAGCATCTGCACTTTCCCGGAGTTGCTGATCACCCGGCCTTCGAGGGTCTTAATGAAGATGTCCAGGCTTATCGGTACACCGGTGATGTCGGTAAATCCCACGCTCTCCATGTAGTGGCGGGCTATGTCCTTCAGCCCGACGATGCCCGAGAACCTGCCGGCGTCGTCCACGACAGGGACAGCCCTCACGTTCTTTTCCCTCATGAGCAGGGCAAGGGCCTGGACCGAATCGCGGATATGCACTGAAATCGGCCTCTTCATCACGAGATCGTTCACCGTGGCGGCGAGGCTTTCGACCTCGTTGGGAGCGGGGACCCCGAAGCGGTCAAGAACGAACTGCGTCTCCTCGTTGGTCTTGCCGGCACGCGCAGGGGTGAAGAGGAACCTCTTGTCAGTCAGGTTCTTGAAATGGGCGTAGCCGATCGCCGAGCAGATCGAGTCGGTGTCCGGATTCTTGTGGCCTATCACATATACGATTTTCGATTGCATGACTCTTTATCTTTCCATTCTACATAATTCTCTTCTACTTGCCTATACAGAAATCGTCGAATATCCTGTTCAGGATATCTTCGGTCGTTACAGCGCCGGTTATCTCTCCGATGCTGTCGGCGGCGTCCCTCAACTCGATCGAGAAGATCTCCAGCGGGCGGTTCTCAGCGAGGATCTTCGCCGCGCGTCCGAGGGCTGCGGCAGCCAGGTCCAGCGCCTGTTTATGCCTGATGTTCGTGACGACCACCCCTTCCCGCTCCTCCTCCCAGTCTCTCAGGTTGGCCCCGAATATCATAGACTTCAGCACTTCGATCCCCTCGCCTCGCAGTGCGGATAGCCTGATATGCGGCCTTCCCTGCAAGAAAATCTCATCAGGGGAAATCTTCGGTGGGAGGTCCGACTTGTTGATCGCGATGACCGCGGCCCTGGACTTTATTTTTTCGAGTATCTCCAGGTCGTCGGCATGCAGCGGCTCGCTTCCGTCCAGTACTGCGATTGCGTAATCAGCGGACTCCAGGGCGTCAAGGCTTCTTCTTATCCCCTCCCGCTCGACCGCCTCAGCGGAATGCCTGATCCCCGCGGTATCGACGATCCTGACCGGCAGTCCCTGTATATTAAGGTATTCCTCGATGGTGTCCCGCGTCGTCCCAGGTATCTCGTTGACTATTGCCCGGTCTTTTTTGAGAAGTGCATTCAAAAGGGAGGATTTCCCGACATTCGGCCTTCCCATAATCGCTACCGAGAGTCCTTCCCTGAAAAAACGGGCCTCTTCAAAAGTCTTCGACAGGCCTTCGAGTTCAGCCCTTATTTCCCCGGTACGCGCGATCAATTCCGCGCAGGTCTTTATCTCAATCTCTTCTTCAGGGAAATCGATATATGCCTCGGCGTGCGCGCATACCTCGATCAGGGATTCCCTCAGGCCGGCCAGCTTTTCGGAAAGTCCCCCTTTGAGCTGATCGACCGCCAGCTTCATACTCTCCCGGGTCCTCGCTGAGATGAGGTCCATCACCGCCTCCGCCTGAGTGAGGCTTATCCTTCCGTTGAGGAAGGCCCTTTTTGTAAATTCTCCCGGTTCCGCAAGTCGCGCACCCTCCGACAGGAGGAGTTCGAGGAGTCCCCGCACCGCAACCATTCCCCCGTGGCAGTTTATTTCGACCACATCCTCTTTCGTATAGGAACGGGGCGTCCGCATCACCGTGACAAGCACCTCATCGATCTCCCCGCGGCTTGATGGATCGACCACGTGGCCGTACATTATCGAAAATGTCTTTGCCTTTGCGAGGCCTTTCTTCCCGCTTGGTCTGAAAACCTTGTCTGCGATCTCGATCGCTCGCGGGCCGCTTAGCCTGACGATGCCTATGCCTCCCTGGCCTACAGGTGTCGATATCGCTGCGATTGTGTCGTCGGGAAGATTCATAAAGATAGTTTACAGTATAAAGGACAAGGCGAATACGGAGATCGGATCAGGCGCTTTCCTTCGCGAGTTTTCTGTTCACGAAGAACTGCTGTATGATACTCAGGAGATTGTTGACGAGCCAATAAAGGACAAGCCCTGACGCGAAGTTCAGGAACATAAAGGTAAAGACGACCGGCATGAGCATCATCAACTTCGCCTGTTTCGGGTCGGCGCTCGTCGGCGTCATCTTCTGCTGGATGACCATCGTGATCCCCATCAGATATGGGAGCGGGCCTCCGAGCGAAAACCCGGCCAGATGGCCGAAAAGGGTATCCGGGGCCGAGAGGTCGGTGATCCAGAGCAGCCAGGGCGCCTGGCGCAGTTCGATTGAGACCAAAAGCACCTTATACAGAGCGAAGAACACCGGGATCTGCAGGAGCATCGGCAGACACCCGCCCATCGGGTTCACCTTGTATTTCTTGTAGAGCTCCATCATCTCGGCCTGCATCTTCTGCGGGTCCTTTTTATACTTTTCCTTGATCTCTGCCATCTTAGGCTGGAGTTGCTGGAGCTTCCTCATCGATTTCTGGCCCTTGTTCAGGATCGGAATGAAAGGCAGCCTGACCACGATCGTAAGGAAAATGATGGACCAGCCGTAATTTCCGAGGAAACTATGAAAGAGCTTCAGTATCCAAAAGAGCGGTCTGGCGATGATAGAGAAGAAGCCGTAGTCGATGATGTAGTCCAGGCCGAAGCCGAGCTTCGCCAGCCTGTCATGTTCTTTCGGCCCGGCATATACAAAAAACTTATTCTCTCCCGGTTTCCCCTGAAAGGCGATAACAGGAGAACCTTCGTACAGCCATGACTTCGCCTCTTCCACCGGGCCGGCCGGCACTATCGCCGAACAGAAATACTTGTCTTCCTGGGCGATCCATCTAAGGTCGCCCTTGAACGCCTTCGGCTCTTTTAGTTTCTTAGGCGTAAGCTCTTCGAGCGAAGAGCCCTTAAGGAGCGCAGGGCCCAGGTGTGTGTATCCGGCTTCCTTCTCGTAAGCGCCGAAGTCCGATCCGAGGGTTATCCAGTACGCGGGAAGACCCGAGACCTGGTCGGAGAGATCGAACTTGTAGGTGTCCGGGTAAAATGTGTAGGTCCTTCTGACCGATATGCCGTCTTTTGCATATTCGAAGACGATTGTACCGGACTTGGCATTTCCGTCGAGGTTGAGATCTTTTCCCAAAACGCTGAAGTTCACCTGGGAAAGGTCGAAGTTCGTGTTTGCGCCGATCGCGAGGGCCGGCAGGGGGCCGGGCTTTGGAAGCAAGACCACATCCTTGCCTTGCTTGTCCTTATATTTCTTCAGTTCCCAGTATCTTACGGTCCCTCCCCTCGTGGTCAGAACAGCGGAAAAGACGCTGTTTTCGACCTTAATCTCTTTTTCCTCGGATGGAACGGTCTGGGCTTGGACCGCAACCGGAGCGGCCTGCTTTGCCGCCTCTTCCTTATTCGGGGCAGGGGCGGTCACAGGAGGTTTCGCCTGTTGGGGCGGCTGCTGCTTTGCGACAAAAAACTGGAACGCGATGAGTATGAACATCGAAAGGGCGATCGCGATAAGGGTCCTGTTTTCCATGGCTATTTCACCGGATCGAAGCCGCCGGGATGGAAGGGATGGCATCTGGCGACCCTCCGGACCGACAGCCAGGCACCTTTCAGCGCCCCGTATTTCTCGAGTGCCTCGAGAGAATATTCCGAGCAGGAAGGGACGAACCGGCAGCTTCCGGGCAGTATCGGGGAGATAAGAAATTTATATAGCTTTACGATTGCTATCAGTAGTATCTTCATTCACGAGTCCGGCAAATGTTTTCGCTATCATCCGGTCCAGGTCTGCGAACGGCGCTCCGGCGGCAGCTGTCCTGGCGACGATCACGATGTCATACCTTAACGGCTTTTCCGCCAACCGCTTTCTTACCGATTCACGCAGGCGGCGTCTGATCTTGTTCCTGATCACTGCGCTGCCGGTTTTTTTGCTTACGGAGAGTCCGAGCCTGCTGAAATCGCGCCCGTTCGGCAAGGCGTATACCACAAGATACTTGGAAGAAAATCTCCGGCCGGTTTCGAATACCCGTTTAAAGTCCCCTTTCTTTACAAGAGGACAGTACACCGTTAAACGGCCAGTCTTTTCCGTCCCTTGCTTCTTCTCCTCTTGATTACGGCGCGCCCGCCAGGGGTGCTCATCCTTTCAAGGAAGCCGTGGGTCCTCTTCTTTTTCGCCTTATGCGGATGGAATGTAGTATATGTTCCCATAGTTTTTTTCCTGAGCACGAATTATAAACAGAATTTCGCGCTGATGTCAAGCGAAAGGAGGGCAGTTCGGAGCAGGGAAAATTGGCGGAATAAATTGACATCGCGGTCCATTATTCAGTATAATCTGATTAATCAGAATAATCTCCGCAGTGAAGGGGTGCGATGGGCAAGAGGAAGAAAGATGACGGAGCGTGCGCAATAGCCGCAGGAACGGATGCCGCTGCCTGCTGCAAGGTCGAATCGATCATCAGCGTAGACGAAAGAGGCCAGATGGTGCTGCCCAAGGAACTGCGGGAAAGGGCCGGGATCAATGCCGGCAGCAAGCTGGCGGTTGCCAGCTGGGAAAAGGATGGCCGGATATGCTGTATTACCCTCATTAAGGCGGAAGAGCTCGTCGAAATGGTGAAGGGGCAGTTAGGCCCGATCATCAAAGAGATACTGTAGGTCAAGAAGCATGGCAGAGCTGAAATTCAGGACTGAACTCATCAGAAACAAGGCGGCCGGCATGTCGTCCGAATGCGGCTGTTCAACCTCCCCGGCCGCAGAAGATGAAAAACCCCGATGGATCACCGGCACTGTTTCTGCCGGCGAAGGCTTGGTGCACAGGGTTTCGACGGACCTTACGAATACCGACCTGTGGGAACACATCCGGTGCAGGATAAGCGCGTTCCGCGAAAACTATACGGTAAAACCAGGCTTCTACGCAGTCGGCGAGCCGGACAAAACTTCGGAAGTCCTCGTGAGCGCCAATTACAAACTCAGTTTCGACCATCTCAGGAAAGAACTGAAAGGGATGAACGCGTGGATCCTTGTTCTCGATACAAAGGGCATCAACGTCTGGTGCGCTGCGGGGAAGGGGACCTTCGGAACTGAAGAACTGGTGAGGCGCATCGCCCTTGCCCGGTTACATGAGGTGGTCGATCACAGGAATATTATCGTGCCTCAGCTGGGTGCGCCGGGCGTCAGTGCCCATAAGGTGCGCCGTGCCGCAGGGTTCAAGGTCCTCTACGGTCCTGTGTATGCTAAGGACATAACCGCATATGTTGCGGCGGGCCGCAAGGCAACGCCGGAGATGCGAGCGGTCAGGTTTACCACAACCGACAGGCTCGTCTTGACGCCTATGGAGATCAATCCGGCAATGAAAAAATATTATCCCTGGTATGCGGTCGCTATATTAGTTTTTTTTGGTCTTCAGCCGACTGGGATCATGTTCAAAGGGGCGGTCGTGGGCGGGCTGCCTTTTCTCGGTCTTGGTCTGATATCGGTATTTGCGGGAGGGTTCCTCACCCCTTTGCTTCTTCCGTGGGTACCCTCCAGGTCCTTTGCGGTGAAGGGATGGCTGGTAGGGCTGATTTCGGTGGTGCTCACCAGCAACATATTCCGCCTTTTCGAGCCGTCTAACGGCCTGCTCCTCTTCTTCGTCTATCTCTTTTTCCCGATGGCGAGTTCCTATATCGCACTTCAGTTTACCGGCTCGACCACCTTTACGGGGATGTCGGGCGTGAAGAAGGAACTGAAGATCTCTGTGCCGGTGTATATCCTTTCGGCTGCGGCTTCGCTGATACTGCTGGTTTTCTATAAAACAGGACACTGGGGGACACTATGAAATATCTCCGGGATGTGGCGACCGTAAAACTCGCCGAAGAGAAATGCAGCGGCTGCGGAACCTGCGTGGAAGTTTGTCCGCATAACGTTTTCATAATTAAAAACCGAAGGGCCTCGATTGTCGACAGGGACAGATGCATGGAATGCGGCGCCTGCATGATGAACTGCCCCTCCGGAGCCCTCTTCGTTGACAAGGGAGTTGGCTGCGCGGCTGCCCTGATCAACAGCATGATCACCGGCGGGGAGCCGACCTGCGGCTGCGGCGGAAACGACAGCAAAGATAACTGCTGCTGATCAGATACTGTGAAGCAGGTAGATCATCAGAAATATTCCTATCGCAAGGACCGAGATGGTGAGGAGCGTGTCCAGTATTACTGAAGGCCTGTAGAGGTCTTCATCAATCTGTTTCTCGACCCTTTTGTACCGGACAAATGCAAGGAGCGCCATGAGCGCTCCGAGTCCCACGAGCAATATCCCAAGGACCGAAGAATACCCGGGAGACGGGGGACCGGCAAGTGCTCCCGGATGGGCGCCCCCCCCGCGAACCCCGGCAGCACCCAGGTAATAGGCGGCCTGCTTCAGGAAGAGTGCGAACTTTTCGACGACGAACCCGAATGCCATAATGCCGATGCTCGTCCTGATCCAGGCAAGAAAGGTGCGTTCGTTCGCAAAGTGGACGCGCCGGTTTTTGACCCTTACCGGCCGGTTGTCTTCAGTGTTCTTCGGCATCGTGCGATCTCCTCCTGCAATTATACCTGAAAAGATGCCGGGCAAGAACATGTCGAGGGTCACACAACAGAATGCACAACGATCGCCGAATCAAAAAAACATAACCCCTCCTAACCTCCCCTTACCTTAAGGAGAGGGACATAGGCACCCTCTTGGGTTAAGAGGGGCGAGAGGGGAGTTGCTTGGATTACTTCCACACTCAATTTTGTTGAATCGGATGCCGTGACCTGAAGAAAACTGAGAAGAAGACTTTCTCAGGAAATAAACAGGGGTTTTTTTGAACTTTTTATGATCCCTTTTTCCTCCGCCCTTCTGAAGAGCTCCTCGACGGCGTGCTCACCGTCCTGCCCTATGTCGAGGGAGTAGTCGTTCACGTAGAGGTCGATATGCTGATTGATCACCCCGTCCTCCATCTCCTGCGCGTGCCGCTTGATGTACGAAACCGGTTCGTTTCTGTGGCCGAAGGCATACTCGATGCTCTGCCTGAGAAGCAAGTCGACCTTCCGGACCAGATCGGCGCCGAGGCTGCGTTTCGCGAGAATGCCTCCCAGGGGGATCGGCCACCCTGTCTCCTTTTCCCACCAGTCGCCGAGGTCGATCACTTTTTTTAGCCCCGCCTGCTGATAGGTAAAACGGCTTTCATGGATGATCAGTCCTGCGTCGGCCTCGCCGTTTTTCACTGCGTCGATGATCTTATCGAAAGGCATGACTTTTATATTTTCCTTCAAAGCGGGGTCGAAGCTCTGGAGGAGAAGAAAGGCGGTGGTAAGTCTGCCCGGGATAGCGATCCTCTTTCCTATGAGAGCGCGCATATCCGCTTCCCCGCGGGCCACGACAAGGGGTCCACACCCTTTTCCGAGGGCGCCACCAGACCGGAGAAGGCAGTAGTCGTCCCTGAGATGACCGAAGGCGTGGAATGACACTTTGGTGATGTCAAGCCTTGACTGAACCGCCATCTGGTTGAGCGTCTCTACATCTTCAAGGACCTCCTCGAAGCGCAGACCGTCTGTATCGATCCTGCCGTGTATCAGGGAATAAAAGATGAAGGTGTCGTTCGGACAGGGCGAATAGCCGAGGGAAAGGGTCTTCATGACCTATGCGGCTTTTCTGTCGAAAAGCTCTTCAAGCTCCATCAACTCAGACATCCTGTTACAGATCAGGCACTCGCCGTGCTCTACAGTCCCGTCCTCCCAAAAAGTCGTCTTTATGGATGTGCCGCCGCATACCGGGCATACATTCCAGAAAAACTCCCCAAAGCCTCTCGCCAGACTGTATTTAAATATCGAGTCTTTCAATACACTTTCCCTTTGCTGTTTTAGCCATATAGACCTAATCATATTATACCAATAAATAAATCGTCTTATTATGAAAATGGCGCCAATATCGCGGAACAAAAAGATTTTTCCGCATCCCTGAAAGTCTTGACGCGGCCGGCTACAGATCGATATTGTTCAGGAATGCGATCACCGCCCGCTGACAGTTTTCAGAGGCCAGCGGAATGTCCCATTTCGAGGTGTCTCTTGCCTCAACGATATTGCTGATGCCCCTGATCTCGATGCAAGGAACGCCGTAAAGCATGCAGACGTGGGCAACCGCAGCGCCCTCCATATTTTCGCAAATCGCTCCGAATCGTGCAGAAATCTCAGCCGCCCTCTGTTTCGTCCCTGAGCAGGCCGACACCGTAGCAAAGATACCGGCCGAGGCCTTCATCCCGGCTGACCGGGCCACCTTGAGCATCTTTTTCCCAAGACGGGTATCAAGCGGGAATTCGTTGTAATACTTGCGCCTGGCGGTCTTATAAAGAGGGACCCCGATGAATTCGAGCGGATGAAGGCCGTCCTCAAGCAACACTCCCTCATCCGCATAAACTTCCTTTGTTGCTACTGCGACGTCACCAGGCATCAGTCCCGAGGCCGGGTATGCTCCGCCTATGCCGAAGTTAATCACGATGGAAGGGGCGAAATTCAGGATGAGCGAGGTTGCACAGTGGGCAGCGTTTGTTTTCCCCAGGCCGGAAACGGAATATACGACAGGCGTGTCATTGATCGCCCCGGTCCGGAACTCGATTGGGCCCGTGGATCGCTTGGCGGCCGCCTTCAGCTGCCCTGCGACGAGGTTGCCTTCGGCCTGCACCGCTACCATCATGCCGATCGGGTTTTTGCTGCGTATCGCCGGATATGACATATCGCCCTTTCCCGAATTGGAGTCTAACACAGGGGACGACGCGGTTCAACTTTATTACTGATTGGTATTGACAAAGGTATTTCTTTTCCTGTAATTTATGTTAGAATCATTATTAAGAGTTCTTCTTGAATTAACAAATCCCACATGGATAGGCAAAAACCTACCGGGAAATTTATATCCTTAAAGTAAACCCAAATGAGGAGCATAGCATGGGCAATATCTCGATTTCCGAATTAAAAGAAAAGACTATCGACGAGCTTACCGACGTGGCCAAAGAGCTGAAGGTCGAGGGCGCCGCCGGCTTGCGCAAGCAGGACCTTATCTTCGCGATCCTGCAGGCCCAGGCTGAAAAGACGGGGAACGTGTTTTCTGCGGGGGTCCTGGAAATTCTTCCCGACGGATTCGGATTTTTGAGGTCCCCGGACTACAGCTATCTTCCGGGCCCCGACGATATCTATGTCTCGCCGTCCCAGATCAGGAGGTTCAATCTCAGGACGGGTGATCTCGTGTCCGGCCAGATAAGGCCGCCGAAGGAAAGCGAGAGATATTTTGCCCTGCTCAAGGTCGAGGCGATCAACCACGAATCGCCCGAGGAAAATGTAAAAAGACCGCTCTTCGATAACCTTATCCCATACTACCCCACAGAGAGGATCAAACTCGAATACGACTCTACGGATTATTCGACGCGAGTGATGGAATTCATCACCCCGGTCGGCATGGGACAGAGAGGGATGATCGTTGCCGCTCCGCGCACCGGAAAGACGATGCTCCTTCAGTCGATCGCCAAGGCGATCAAGAAAAACCACAGGGACATTCACCTTATTATCCTGCTCATCGATGAGCGTCCGGAAGAGGTGACGGACTGGAAACGTCAGGTAAATACCGCAGAAATAATAAGCTCTACCTTCGATGAGCCTCCGCAGAGGCACTGCCAGGTGTCGGAGATGGTGATCGAGCGGGCAAAGCGCCTTGTGGAGAGCAGGAAGAACGTCGTCATCCTCCTGGATAGTATTACAAGGCTCGCCAGGGCCTATAATGCGATCATGCCGACGAGCGGCAAGGTCCTTTCGGGCGGTCTCGATTCCAACGCGCTCCAGAAGCCGAAGCGGTTCTTCGGCGCGGCGAGAAACATCGAAAACGGCGGAAGCCTGTCGATCCTGGCCACGGCGCTCGTGGACACAGGAAGCAGGATGGACGATGTCATATTCGAAGAATTCAAGGGCACCGGCAATATGGAGCTCCACCTCGACAGGAAGCTGGTCGACAAGAGGATATTCCCGACGATCGACATCAACGCCTCCGGAACGAGGAAGGAAGAACTCCTTGTCGACAGGGATGTCCTCAATAAGATGTGGATACTGCGAAAGGTCCTCAACCCGCTCAATACCGTCGAAAGTATGGAGTTCCTGCTGGGCAAGCTTACCGGCACGAAGAGCAACAAGGACTTCCTGGATTTGATGAACAAATAATTGATGGAGGACCGAAGAAGGGCCAAGAAGTTTCTTCTTTTCGGCGCGATATTCGGCGGGATAATAAGCGTTGCGATATCGCTTTTGATGGATGTACTGCTGGCGGACACCCTGCAGGGCACCTGGCGCGACGCGATAGCAAAGGACGTAAATACCTTTCTCCATCTCGGGGTCACCGTGCATAGCGTCATAGTGAACCTCCTGTTCGTTGTCGTACTCGCGATCCTTGCCGCCTTCGGCGCCTTTATCGGTTTTATCTTCTCTTTCTTTCTCTACAAATTTTTCAGTTTCCTGAGCAGTTAGCGGCAGTTCAAAAAGTCCCTCACCGGGGGCGTGCCGAGTTTCAACGGGCTTGTGAGGGATGTTATAATAAAAGTGGTCCCGGTCGGGCGAAGATGAGCTATTTTGCCCGCGGGGCGAAGCGAATCGCCGCAAAGCCGGCGAATGCTCTAAAAGCCCCTCGAAGAAGGGGAAAGGTCTGCTATCGAGGCGAGGAAAGAAGATGGGCTGCAGTCTCACACAGACAGCTGTACGAGAGGGAAGGCCCGACAATGTGCCGATGTCCGGGAAGGGGCGCCGTTTCTGAGGAATGCCTAAGAAAAACCCTCTCTCTTCATTCTGCCAGACCTTCATCGAGGAAAACCAAAAGGCGATCGTCTTTCTCCTCCTGCTGTTGACGATGACGGGCGGGATGGTCGGATTCCGCTATTATAAATATACGAAAGATGACCCGCAGTTCTGCACAAACTGTCACATGATGCAGGAGGCGTTCAAGACGTGGCAGATGAGCAAGCACAGGGATTTCCCCTGTCAAAGATGCCACCAAATGAGCATGCTCGAGGAGAACAAAATGCTCATTTCCTATGTGGTAAAGGGAACCGAAAGGACGACCAAGCAGACCCACGGCCGCATCTCTCCGTGGAACGCCTGCAAGGACTGCCACCTCTCCGACGTGGAGCAGGGTTCGGTAACGTTGAGCAATTCATACGGGCATGCGAGGCACGTGTTTATGCAGCATATCAACTGCAGCCAGTGCCATACCGGCAGCAGCCACAACTTCAAACCGAACGAACAGGCATGTTCGGGCTGCCACAAAGACAAGGTGATTCACGGCATGGGCATGGAGGGACTTTCCTGTCTGAAATGCCACAGTTACGGCGAAAAGACGCCGAAGATGATACCTCTGGGCAGATGCCTCACGTGCCACAAGAACATCCCGACGAAGGGGACGATGTCCTCGCTGAGGTGCTTCGATTGTCATCATCCGCACGGCAAGATAAAGCCCTCAAGCCAGGACTGTCTGAAAAACTGTCACGGGAGCGAGGCCAAGGTAGGACAACACAACCTCCATATGGAAAAGGCGAACCTGAACTGCCTCGACTGCCACAAGGCGCATACCTGGAAGGTGGACAGGAAAGAGGCGAGGGGCCTCTGCAGCCGCTGCCACGCGTTCAGAGACCCCGCGACGTTTATCTACTAAGACATCATTCCTCGATTACGTAGCTTACCTTTACATTGAGGTCTTTGCGCAGGGAATGGTATACCGAGCAGTACTTTTCCTGTGAGAGCGAGATGACCCGCTCCATCTTCTTCGGGGTTATGTTCTCCCCTGAGATATGTATGGTCATATCGATTTTCTTGTAGTACTGCGGCGGGGTTGGGTTCCTTTCGCCGGCTATATCCATCTTGAACTTCGAGATCACGCATTTCATCTTTTGCAGGAAGGAGACCGCGTCGATGGCCATACATCCCGCAACGCTCAGCAGGAGGCTTTCGGTCGGGATGCAGCCCCATTGGGCCGCTGCGTCGAATTCGATCTCGTAGCCCCGCTGAGTCCGGGCAACGAATATCAGGTCCTTGTCCCATGTCAAACTGCCCTTGTTTACGGGCATGATCTTTCCCTTGTATCCTTCGAGGGATTCCTCCAGCAATTTAGCATCCTTTTCTTCCGCTTTGCTCACTCTGACCTCCTTACCGCAGATATCGATACATATCGAAAAATATAATACCACAGAGAGGACGAATATTTTGGGGGGCGGTGCTCAACAGCCGTGGGGAAGACTTGCATTTCATGCGCCGGTGTTTTCATAATTACTAATAGGTGCAAAGGTAAAAGAACATTGTATATAAAATCTCCCCGCACCCCTCTTTGCCAAAGAGGGGCAGCTTTCCTCCCTTTAGCAAAGGGAGGTTAGGAGGGATTTTCTAATTGAATGTCTTCGTACTTATGAACTTCTTAGTATATGGTTTGCAGCCTATTTTTACGGAACCTACTCATGACACAAAACAAGCCTGACCTCAGGGGCCTCTCGATGCTGATTCTGGACGATGATGTCCGCGTCCTCCGGGCAGCGGAGCGTGCACTGGAAGATTTCGGCGCCACGGTATATGTCGCCACCCAGGCACAGGAGGCGGTGGAGTTATTGTCACGCAAACGTATTCATATAGTCGTTGCCTCCCTGAATCTGGCGGACGAAAGATTCATAGGGATCGTGAAAGATTACAAATCGAATTATGCCGACAGCTTCTTCTACATTCTCACTGAGCAGGAATACGAGTCGATAGAGCCGTCGTTGGAATCGGTCAAAATGGTGGTGGATGACTATATCCCGAAACCCCTGGCTCCTGAACGGTTTGCGAGGATGGTGGAAACGAGCACCGGAAGGCCCGGCACCGGGAGTACGTCCCTTGCCGTTATCGAGCCCCTTGTTGCAAAGACAAAGCCCTATTTCGTCTTCCGCTCTCCGGCCATGCGGCGCGCCCTCGCGGGCATCTCCGTGATTGCGACATCAGGGCAGAACGTACTTATCTCCGGCGAAACAGGCACGGGGAAGGAGCTTGTCGCCCGCGCGGTCCATGTGCTGAGTCCGCGCGCAGACGGGCCTTTTGTCCCGGTGAATTGCGGGGCTATACCGGAAAGCCTGATCGAGGGAGAGCTCTTCGGCCATGAGAAGGGTGCCTTTACCGGCGCATACGCCACTAGGAAAGGGAAGTTCGAAATGGCGAACAACGGGACCCTCTTTCTCGACGAGATCGGGGACATGCCCCTCCTTCTCCAGATGCGGCTGCTGCGGGTCTTGGAAGAAGGCAACGTCTTCAGGGTCGGCGGTGAAAACCCGGTGCGCATCAGCGTGCGCGTGATCGCGGCGACAAGGGTGGACCTCGAAAAGGCGGTCAGGGACGGCCTCTTCAGGGAGGACCTCTACTACCGACTGAACGTCCTTCGCATCAACCTGCCCCCCCTGCGTGACAGGGTCGAAGACATTCCCCTGCTGGCCGTTCACTTTCTCGACCGTGCCTTTGCGGAGATGGGCAGGGTGCCCCCCTACCCGAGCCTTTCATCCGAGACGATATATCTTCTCGAAGGCTTCCCGTGGAAGGGCAATGTCAGGGAGCTCCGCAACATCATGACCCGCGTTGCGACGCTGCTTCCCCCTGACACAAAGAGGATATTCCCTTTTCACATGCAGCCCCATCTTGGGGATGTGGGCGAACTTCAGCGGTTTCCCGTGCCCGATAGGGGTGCTGGCGGGATAGTGCTTCGACAAGGTATCTCACTCGATGAAGCGGAGGAAGTGCTGATCAATGAGGCCTTGAATCAGACCCGAGGGAACCGCACGAAGGCGGCAAAGCTGCTGGGGATCAGCCTTCGCACCCTAAGGCGGAAGCTCAACAAAACTTAACGGCGCATACTGTGAGGGGAGAAACCCCGGGAAAAGGCTTGTAATGTCGACAGGATCCTATTTGTTCTCCACATAAATGCAGACAAAACTCGCAGATTTTCAGAATGAGGTTGGTTGGCCACTCCCGAAGTCTGGAAGGTGTCGCAGACAAGCCTCTTCCCGGCGCTTCTCCCCTCACATTGGAAAGTTGTCCATCTGTTACAGCAAGGTTTAGCGATAAAAAAAAAGGGCTGCGATCGGATCGCGGCCCTTTTTCCCAAAAAATCAAACGCGCTTCAGTTTACGCTGTAAGTTCTTTCCCGCAGTGTTTGCATATCTTAGCGCGAATCTTGATGATTTCGGCGCAGTAGGGGCACTCCATCGTGAAGTTCTTCTTGTGGATCTTCTGGACCGACTCGGCGATCTTCTTTTGTATTACCTCATTGGTACAGCGGTAATTCGAGAGGGGCTCTGCAGCCCTAAGTTCTCCGATCTCCCCGAGGTGCTCGGCCGCCTTCACCCTAACGCTTCCGAACCCTTCCTCGTCCATGAGCACCTTCAGCAGCGAATCCACGTCCTTGCTGATGTAATAATCCGTGAGGGCCTGGAACGCCTTTTTCCTCGCCTCCAGGTCGGCCTTTTCCTGGGCCTCCTTAATTTCGTCGATGATGTCGCCCTTCATTGCGTATTTACTGCCGCAGGGCAGGCTCGATGACTCGCCTGAATCGGGATGCAGCATGAACCGGTACCCCATCTCCTGTCCGTACGTATCGTACATGTGTTTCCAACTGCTCTTGAAGAACGTGCAGTCGTCGTTGAAGCAGACATAAAGAAAGGTGCTGCACCATCCGAGCCCGTCAGCAAAATTAAAAGTGGGGGTGCTCCATTTATTCAACTTCTGTCCGCAGTGCGGACAGACCGCTTTTTCTTCCAAAACCTGTGCCATTTCTTTCTCCTTTTCCGCGAAAAAAGCCTCAAATGAGACCCCGGACATGCCGCCCGAACGAAGGCTTCCTGTCCGGCTCTTGGGGAACTTTACAAATAAACAACTTTATTTATTATAACAGATCGCCCGCCTGAAATGAGGCAGCATGGTCTGTTATCTCCTTTTGAGTATGTCTTCACCGAATATCGCGCAGCGCATCCATCGAAATGCGAACCGCAGGAGTTCGGTCTCGTTGGACTTGATGCGTTTCAGCACGCTATTCGCAATATCGAAATATTTCTGCAACTCACCGCTTGTGACGAGATTTCTGAACTCGTCAATATTATAGCTCCCGAGAAAAAAGATGTCGCGGAAATAACCATCCAGGAAGTTTTTCGAGGTAAAGTCCTTATGGTGGGTAATCTTCTTCCATTCCCCGTTCATCTCCTCGTATAAGGCCATGTTCTGCGTGTCGCGCCATTTTCTCACCGTCCGGCTTGTTCGGCCCTTGCCGAAACCGAGACAAAAATCTCTTTTAACAATCCCGAACGCGGGCGGCAGGGTGTCCGCCACCGGTTCCAGCGGGAAACTCCTGCAGGACCAGGGCCTGTCATCATAGATCAGGCACCCCTGTTCGCTCACAAAAGGGCAGTTTTTGGTCTCGTCCGGCATCATCTTAAGAAGAATGACCGGATGACCGATCTCTTCTGGGAAGAGCGGAAACGTATATGTCTTCAGAAATTCGGACGACGTGATGCGCAGCCTGCGCTTCATCCTCAGAATGTCATACGGTGTCAGAAAGAGGTTTATGTCCCTGCAGCATCTGTTGAAACATGTGAGGCCTGAGTCGCAGCCGAAGCTGAAGGTGTCGTCAAGCCCGAGTATTGCTGCAGAAGTGTCTGTGGTTTCTGTCATTGCAGTACGGTTTCTCGAATCCTTCCGGTATTTGCTATTATAAACAGAGGCGACTTTTATTTACAAACGCCGGAAGGACCCGGGACCCTCGTCTATCGCGATGAAGAGATGAAAGATATTTTAAAACAGCAGAAGAATATCCTGACGGTCTGCACAGGCAATATCTGCCGGAGCCCAATGGCTGAGGGTATCCTTCGGGCGCTGCTGACCGGCGGGCCCGCGGCCAAGGTCTCTTCGGCGGGGACACATGCCCTTATCGGAAACTCCGCTGCGGATTTTGCGATCATCGCCGCTGCGGAAAGAGGCATCGACATCTCGGGCCACCGGGCGCGTATGATCGGGCAGGAAATCATCCGGGGCAGCAGCAGCATCCTCTGCATGGAGCTCTCTCATGTGGAATGGGTGCTCGAAATCGACCCCTCGGCAATTACGAAGACATTCAACCTTGCCGAATTCGCGGGAAGCGAAAAGAAACTCAAGCAAATAGCCGACCCTTACGGCTGCAGCCTCCGGGAATACCGGTCGTGTTTCGCCGATATCGAAACCTGCATCCGGAATTTCCTTGCGAGTGCACATTTCGAGCAGTCCTGTTTGTCTCTCTGAGATCGAGGGAATATCCGCCCTTTGCTCGGGGTTGCCGTTGCTTCAGAAGGGGACAAAAAACCTGTATTTCTTGATGAAGTCGGCAAAGGCCCTGGTTGCCGCCGTTGAAGGTTCCCGCTCCATGCTGATCAGGTAGAATTTTCTCCGTATTCTTCCCCCGCGCAGGTTCAGCAGCCGTATGGAGCCTTCTTTTATTGCCCCGAAGATCGACCACTTCGAGACCAAGGATATCCCCGCCCCTGCCCTCACCAACTGGGTTATCAGCTCAGGGCTGCCGATGGTCATCGATATCTTTATCCTTTCAGGATCGATGCCGGCCTCCCGGAAGAGCTCATCCGCAAACTCCCTTGTCCCTGACCCTATGTCGGGCATTATAAACCGTTGCGATTCAAGGTCCGCGGCGGTCACCGTCTTCTTTTTTACTAGAGGATTGTCTTCGGAAGCGATGATGACTATTTCATCATCGGCGATCTCCTGCGCGATGATCACGGGGTTCTTTATGCTTCCCTGGATGATGCCGAACTCGACCATGCCCTCGAGGAGGTCGCTGACGATCCGGTCCTCACTCGAAACGGAGAGTTCTATCTGGATCTCCGGATATTCCCTCGAAAAGCTGTAGAAGACCTGGGGCAGCAGGTTGGAAGACACTGTGGCGCCTGCCCCCAGATGAAGAGGCCCCTTGATCAGGCCGGCCGCGGTATTCAGCGCATTCTCGAAATTCTTGTATTGTTCGAGGATCTTGCGGGCATGCTCATAAAAAAGTCTCCCCATAGAAGTGGGGGTAACCGTTTTGCCCTGTCTCGTCAGGAGCTTCACCCCGAGTTCTTCTTCGAGGTTTTTGATAAGATGGCTCATTGCGGACTGGGACATCAGCTTTGCTGCGGCCGCCTTCGAAAAGCTCTTCATCTCAAAGACGAGACAGAATGCCTTTAAACGATGGTCTTCCATGCGCATTATTGTATAGAGATGGACGACGCAGCGTCAATCGGCCTACGGGGTACTGAAGTACATGAAAAGTATTCATGCTATGCATGCAGAAAATGTATTTGACTTCTCAGTTGAGAAATCTTATTTTGAAAGCATGGCGAAGGGCAAAACAAAAATGGTAATCGCCTCGACTACCAGCACGCAAAACTCAGGGCTGTTTGACGTGCTCATCCCGGCCTATGAGAAGTCTTCGAAATACGATGTGAAGGTCGAAGTAATTGCGGTAGGGACCGGCAAGGCCCTGCGTCTGGCAAAAAAGGGGGAGGCGGACATGCTCTTTGTGCATGACCCCTTCCGGGAGAAAAAATTCGTGGCCGAGGGATATGGCGTCAACCGGAGGATCGTCATGCATAACGTGTTTGTCGTCCTTGGCCCGAAGAAAGACCCTGCCGGCATCAGGGAAGTGAAAAAGGCGGTCGATGCCTTAGAACTGATCGCTGAAAGCGGCTCCCCTTTTGTCTCCCGCGGCGACGATTCGGGGACCAACATCAGGGAACTCGATATCTGGGATGATGCCGGGATCAATCCCAAGGGGAAGGGATGGTATTTCGAGACGGGCGGCAAGATGGGTGACACGCTCCTTGTCGCCGATGAAAAGAACGCATACACCCTTTGCGATAAGGGGACGTACCTTAATTATGAGAAGAAGGTCAGTCTGAGGACGTTGTTTCAGGACGATCCGCTTCTCAAGAACCAGTATAGTGTGATCGCCGTGAATCCGGACAAGTTTCCTGCTGCCCGGTACAGGGAGGCGATGGAGTTCATCGCCTTCGTCACTTCACCAGAGGGGCAGCGCATAATTGCCGCGTATGTGAAGCACGGCTCCCGCCTTTTTTCCCCTGATGCGGTCCCATCGGTTATCAGAGATTAGAATACGGAAGATTACATCACGAGCTGCCTGCACGCAGCAATATGAATAAGGAGGAGACATGAGAAGAATCTGCAGTATTCTTTTGGTATTGGCATTATCTGTCTTTGTGTTAGGCACCGCGGCTGCTTCGGCTGCTGAGATCATCTGTTCGTCCACCACGAGCACCGAAAACTCGGGCCTGTTCGGCTATATCCTGCCGATTTTCGAAAAGAAGACCGGGATCATAGTGAAGGTTGTCGCACGCGGGACAGGCGCAGCGATCGAGATGGGCAAGAGGGGCGATGCAGACGTTGCCTTCGTCCATGCGAAGGAGCAGGAGTTGAAGGCCGTCTCGGAAGGCTACTTCGTCGACCGCCACGACGTCATGTATAACGACTTTGTTATCATCGGCCCTACGAACGACCCGGCGAAGATAAAGGGTATGAAGTCCGCTGCCGATGCATTCAAAAAGATTTCGGAGTTTGGCCTCTTCGTGTCGAGGGGCGACAAGTCGGGGACGAACACCAAAGAACTTGCCATATGGAAAAAGCTCGGCATAGACCCCAAGGGACAGAAGTGGTACCTCGAGGTCGGCCAGGGTATGGAGAAGACCCAGAGGATAGCCAACGAGAAGCGGGCCTATACCCTTACGGACAGGGGGACATGGCTGGCCACAAAAGACAAGGACAAACTCGAAATGGTGGTCGTCCTCGAAGGCGACCCGATCCTGTTCAATCAATACGGAGTGATGGCGGTAAACCCCGCAAAATTCAAACATGTAAAATACAAAGAGGCGAAGGAATTCATCGATTGGGTGATATCGAAGGAAGGGCAGCAGGTTATCGGGTCTTATAAAGACAAAAACGGGAACGCGCTGTTTATCCCTAACGCCAAGTAGACATAGCGTTGCTTAATTAGTGTCTGTTTATAAAGTCTGCTTTTTTGTCCGTCATTCCCGAAGTCCTTAATCGGGAATCTATAGTTGTCATAGTGTTCTGGATCCCCGGGTCAAGCCCGAGGATGACGACTTCTTACTTTATACATAGACTCTAATTGGTAATACTGGGCTATTTGAGGAGTTATACGGACGAATACAAAGCCCCCTTTGGCAAAGGGGGAGGGGGGGGATTTTACATGATGCAGTTTTGGACTTATGATAAAAAATCTCCGCTGACCCCTCTTTGCCAAAGAGGGTGACAGAGGGATACCCAAAGACAAGTCTGAAGAGCCCATTATGGATTCGATCATAGAGAGTTTTTCCAAGGCGCTGTCCCTTATCCTGAGTCTCAACAGGGAATTGTGGGGGATCATCTTACTGTCGATCGAGGTTTCGGGGACCGCGCTGGTCGCTGCAACCATTCTTGGGCTCCCGGTGAGCGCGCTTCTCGGCTTTAAGAAGTTCCCCCTGAGGGGCATGATCATCACCGCCCTCAACACCTTCATGGGCCTGCCGCCCGTTGTTGTCGGCCTCCTTATCTATCTTCTCTTGTCCCGGAGCGGCCCGCTGGGGTTTCTCGCCCTGCTCTATACCCCGACCGCGATGATCATCGCGCAGACGATCCTAGCGTTTCCGATTGTGGCCTCTCTCAGCCATTCCGCAATCGTGAGCGTCGACCCGATCATCCGGCAGGCCTCGATGACGCTCGGCGCGACGCCCTTTCAGATATCATTAGCGATCATCAGAGAGGCCCGCTACGGGATTATATCTGCGGTTATCGCCGGCCTGGGCAGGGTGATGGCGGAGGTCGGAGCGATCCTGATAGTAGGCGGTAATATTGCAGGGTTCACGAGGGTCATGACCACCACCATTGCAATGGAAACGGACAAGGGCAACTTCGAACTTGCGCTGGCACTCGGCATTATTCTTCTCATGATTTCCCTCCTGATAAACCTGGCGCTCTATTTCATCCAAAAGCGCGGCGTCGAGGGGGTGAACAGATGAGACTCGGGATCGAGGTATCGAACATCACTAAGAAATATAACGGGGACCCGATACTCAGGAACTGCTCTTTCTCGTTCAAAACACCGGGCGTCTACATCCTGACCGGCCCCAATGGCTGCGGCAAATCCACGTTTCTGAGAATTTCTTCCCTTATCGAACCGCCCGACAGCGGTATGGTAAGTTTTTTCTCGGACGGCAATCCAGTGCCTGCCGACCTTCAGCTGAGGCGCAGGATCACGCTGGTGCTTCCGAAAGTCGGTGTTTTTAATACCACGGTTTTCAAGAATATCGCTTACGGGCTGAAGATAAGGGGAATTCACCGGAGAGAGGTTGAAGAGAAGGTGAACAGGGCCCTCGAGTTTGTGAGGCTAAGTCACAAGAAAGACCAGAACGGCCTGACATTATCGAGCGGGGAGACACAGCGTCTCGGCATCGCACGGGCGCTCGTGATCGAGCCTGAGATACTATTCCTTGACGAGCCGACCGCTTCCGTCGACCAGAAGAATTCCCTGATCATAGAAGAGATCATCCTGACGATGAAAAAGGAGAACGGGCCGACCGTCATCATGACCACTCATGATCAAGGCCAGGCAAAGAGACTTGCGGACACCCTTCTTGTGATCAGGGACGGGGTTCTCTCCGCCGGGGGAGATCAGAAATAGCCTTCATGCCTCGCCATTCAGCCGGATCCGGTAGTTGGAATCGCGGCCATGTCGCCTTTTGCAGCTCCTAAAAGATGAACTTTCCTGTTTATGGGATATAATGAAAAAAGAAGGATTTTTAGGGAGTCGCGTGGATGAAGAAGCCCCCCTTTGGCAAAGGGGGGGGAGGGGGGATTTTACAAATAATGCTTCACTATGACAAGCGGACAAAGAAGTATTGGAAATACCGATGCGGTTTTGGAAAAAATTTGGAGTTACTTATGATCCATAAAATCTCCTATCCCTTGCTAGAGAGGGGAACAGGGGAATACTCACGGACAAGTCCGAAGGGCCACAAAGAAAGCCGGCATGCGCCTGCAGCTTCTGAATTGACCGATGGTTGAAATGAATAAACGGAGAGCAGATGAAGATCCAATCCATTAATCCTTACACCGAAGAGGTGATGAAAGAGTTCGACCTCCTGACACCCGATGAGATCGACGGTGAAATCAGCAGGTCCCGCCGGGTCTTTTCGACATGGAGGGACCTGTCGGTTTCCGAACGGGCCGACTATATCAGGAGGCTGGGTGATCACCTCAGGGAGGAAAAGCGCAGATACGCAGAGATCATGACCCGCGAGATGGGAAAACCCATCGGGGAGTCGGTATCGGAGATCGAGAAATGCGCGTGGCTCTGCGACTATTACGCCGAAAGCGGCGGAAAATTCCTGGAGCCCGAAGAGGTGAGGACCGAGGCGAAGAAAAGCTACGTCCTGTTTCAGCCACTAGGCATCGTGCTTGCCGTCATGCCCTGGAACTTCCCCTTCTGGCAGGCATTCCGCTTCGGCATACCCGCGGTGACCGCCGGAAATGTCGTGGCGCTGAAGCATGCGTCGAACGTGCCTATGTGCGCGCTTGCGATCGAGGAGGCGTTCCGAAAGGCGGGTTTCCCTGAAAGCGTTCTGAAGACCTTTCTCATTAGTGCCGGAGACGCACTGAGGCTCATCGATGAAGACAGGGTCGACGCCGTATCCCTTACGGGTAGTAATCAGGCGGGCGAGGAGGTGGGTGCCCACGCAGGCAGGAAGATAAAGAAACTTGTCCTCGAGCTTGGCGGCTCGGACCCCTTTATCGTCCTCGACGATGCGGACATCGAAAAAGCCGGCAGGACGGCGGTAAGCGCGAGGATGATCAATACCGGCCAGAGTTGTATCGCGGCGAAGCGTTTCATCGTCATGGAAAAGGCAGGAGAGGAATTCAAGGAGGTCTTTCTCGGCAGGCTGAAGGAACTGAAGATCGGCGACCCGATGGACGAAACCACCGATATCGGCCCGGTTGCCAAGCGAGAGATCCTCGATTCTCTCAATGAGCAGCTCCGCGATGCGAAGGCGAAGGGCGCTGAAATTGTACAAATGGGGCATTCCTTCAAAAAAGGACTTTTCTTCCCGCCCTGTGCAGTTTATGGTCCGAGGCGGGATACGAAGATTCTTACCGAGGAGGTCTTCGGCCCTATAGCCCCTATCATCACCGTACAAGACGAGGATGAGGCTGTCAGGGTGGCAAATGACACGCCGTACGGTCTCGGCGCATCCATCTGGAGCCGGGACCTGGAACGTGCCGAACGGATCGCCGCGAGGATCGAAGCCGGCTGTATCGCCATAAACGATATGGTAAAGTCCGACCCCAGACTGCCCTTCGGGGGAGTAAAAAAATCGGGCGTCGGCAGAGAGCTGTCCCATTACGGGCTGAAGGAATTTGTCAATATCAAAACCGTTGTGGTGAGGGAGTGAGTTTTAATGCCGCATGACGGCAGAGCCCGAATATTCTCGGCAGTCGGGGATCTTTCCGAAAACAAGAAGGATTCTCGCCATAGCGAGTCGCCGAGCATGACCGGACAATCCGGAATGACAGGGTAAGCAGGGATGCCATTTTTATTAACAGGATTAAAGGTAATAACAGTCTCGAAATAGTAATACATCAACTATCAGAAAATCCCTCCTAACCTCCCTTTGCTAAAGGGAGGAAAGTTGCCCCTCTTTGGCAAAGAGGGGTGAGGGGAGATTTTCTGGAAAATTGTGCATTCAATTATGAGGCTCTTGATATATTATGATAAGGTGAATTACGATGAAGGCTTCTGATCTTCTGGTGAAGTGCCTCGAAAACGAGGGCGTTGAGTACATTTTCGGTCTGCCGGGTGAAGAGACGCTCGACCTAATGGAGTCGCTCAGGAACTCCTCGATCCGTTTCATTCTGACCCGGCACGAACAGGCAGCCGCGTTTATGGCGGATGCCTACGGACGTCTTACGGGCAAGCCCGGTGTCTGCATCTCGACCCTCGGTCCCGGTGCGACAAACCTTCTTACCGGAGTCGCCGATGCGTTTCTCGACAAATCCCCTGTCGTTGCTATAACAGGACAGGCCGACCTCAGGAGTATCCACAAGGAGTCGCATCAGTACATAGATATCGTGGAGATGTACAGGAGCGTGACCAAGTGGAACGGCCGGATAGATATGCCCGATGTGATCCCCGAAATGGTACGCAAGGCCTTTAAGGTGGCAGCCACGGAGAAGCCGGGCCCGGCGCATCTGGAGCTTCCCGAGAACGTGGCGGCGATGGAGGTCGGCGAAATGTACCGGACGATGATTGCCCCAATCCAGCCAAGGAGGAGTTCTCCCGACAGGCAGTCCCTCAGAAAGGCGGCGGATCTCATCGAACAAGCCCGGTTTCCGCTCATACTCGCAGGCCACGGCGTAGTCAGAAAGGCCGCAGGCAACCGTCTCAGGGCGTTCGCAGAGCTCTTCTGCATGCCGGTTGTGACGACCTTCATGGGCAAGGGCGGGATATCGGCTGAAAGCCGCTCCTGCATAGGGACCCTCGGACTCGCCCAGGACAGACAGATCGCGGATGTTTTTTCGAAGGCGGACCTCGTCGTCGCCATAGGCTATGACCTTGTCGAGTACAGCCCGAAGAATTGGAACCCGAAGCTCGATAAGAAGGTGGTCCATATCGACTTCACCACGAGCGAGGTCGACCTCCATTATGTGCCTGAAGTAGAGATAATCTCGGATATCATGGAGACCCTCGAACTGCTCCAGGGGGTGATGAGCACCAATAAGACATGCGAGTTTCTCGTGTCGGCCAGACGGGAGTTCGTCGAGGGCTTTGAGAAGGATGGGACTGTCGATTCCTGGCCGCCGCGGCCGCCGCGGATAATATATGGCATGCGGAAGGTGCTCGGGCCTTACGATATCCTGATATCCGATGTGGGGTCCTGTAAGTTCTGGGCCGCAAAATTCTATCCTGTCTACCGGAACAATACCTTTATCCTTTCCAACGGCTTTGCCTCAATGGGCTTTGCGCTGCCTTCGGCGATCACGGCAAAACTCATCTATCCCGAGCATAAGGTCGTGGCGCTCTGCGGCGACGGTGGCTTTCTGATGAATCTTCAAGACCTGGAGACCGCATGCAGGCTGAAGCTCAATATCGTCGTGGTCATCTTCAACGACAACGGATATAACCTCATCAAGTGGAAGGCCGAAAAGAAGTTCGGGACTTCTTTCGGCGTCGACTTTTCTAACCCGGATTTCGTCAGGCTCGCCGAGAGCTTCGGGGCCGTCGGCATCAGACTTCAGTCCTCGAAGGAATTCGAAGACGTCCTCAGGGACGCGCTGACAAAGACCGTGCCTGTCATCATCGATGTCCCGATAGATTACGGCGACAACGATATGATCTACAGGCTATTGTAAGGCGGCTGCATACGGGAGGTAACGCGTATGTGCAGAAACATCAAGACCCTCTTTAACTTCGAACCGCCTGTGACGGACGAGGAGATTCGCGGGGCGCACTGCAATTCGTCAGAAAAGTGAGCGGCTTCAACAGACCGTCGAAGGTCAACGAAGCTCCATTCTTTGCGGCTGTCGACGAAGTTGCGGCCGCGACCGCCTGCAGAAACCTCCTGAGCTCGCTTGAGACGAGTGCGCCCCCGAGGAGCCGTGAAGTTGAGGTGAAAAGGCGCGGGCACGCGCCAGGAGGTAAGAGGTTCTTATGCACATTCGGGGGCGAAGTTCCTGATGTCGAGATCCATCTCCTGAACGCCGGCCATTTCGCACCGGATGAGGAGATGGATGCGCTTGCGATGCTTATCCGGCGATTTCTTTAGACACCGCTATAACGTGCCGCTCCTGAAATCTGATACAATCCATAGAGAGTCGATTTCCCGATACGAAGCGATAGGGTACCTTTTTCAATGGGAGGTGGGAGTTGAGTAACAGAGTCTGTCCCTGGTGGTTAGGGTATCTTTTGGCCAGTCCCGTGAGACGTCTTTTGCAGGACCCCGAAGAGATTGTGGGGCCATATGTAAGGGAAGGAGTGAGTGTCCTGGATGTCGGCTGCGGCATGGGATTTTTTTCGGTCCCTCTGGCAAAGCTGGTGGGCGGGAAAGGCAAAGTTGTATGCGTTGATCTGCAGGAAAAAATGATTCGGGGTCTCAAAGGGAGAGCTGAAAAGGCCGGGGTGTCTGAGAGAATCTATGCGAGGGTGTGCAGCCAGGACTCCCTTGGATTGAGTGACATTGCCGGCAGAATCGATTTTGCGATGATCTTTGCCCTGGCCCATGAGGTGCCTGATAAGAAAAGGCTGTTTTCCGAAATACTCGCTGCCATGAAAAAGACAGGGAAATTATTGCTGGCAGAACCCAGGGGACATGTGTCGGAGGCGGATTTCGAGAAAACCGTTTCCATCGCCCAAAGTGCGGGATTTGAAGTTTTGCAGGACTTGGAGATAAGAAGAAGCCGCGCCGTCTTGTTGCGACCAAAACAAGGCGAGATGTGAGCCATGTCGATATGCAAACCGTGCAGAAGCGGTTGCTCGCTTCAATAAATCCTTTCCTGATTCGAGGTCAGAAGGTGATGCTGAGCATGCATCTCGCCCGCTTTACGGGGTCGAGACCAGGGCATTGAATCAGGCGGTAAAAAGAAACATCCAGCGATTTCCCGAAGACCTCATGTTTCAAATAAGTGAAAGGGAAGCTGATCACTTGGTATCACAAAATGTGATACCACGCAAGAAGCATTTGGGTGGCTCTCTGCCGTATGCGTTTACTGAGCAGGGCGTCTCGATGCTTTCCAGCATTCTCAAAAGCGAACAAGCTATAAAGATCAACATTGCCATCATTCTCACATTTGTCAGCTTGCGGGAATTTTTGTCTTTCAACAAAGAGCTTGGTGCAAAATTGTCTTTGCTTGAAAAGAGAATAGAAAAGCACGACGAGGAGATCAAGGCCATTTTTGGCGCTATCCGCCAGCTTATGGCTCCGGCCGAAGCGAAGAAGAAGGGGGGGGATAGGGATTTCGAGGGGGAAAGAATTCATAGCAGTTTCGCGCCGGCGGCCCCGGAGAATGTACCATCGATGAAGATAGACCTCGGCTCAGTCATTGCAAGCGTGGCATGTATTACAAAGAAGAACAGTCAAAGGACATGTCACGTCTCTCTGATGCTTTCCGGTGTGGCCGGCAAACCGCTTATCTTTTTTTGCCACGATCTCCCCGAGGCTGATAGCTCGATTGCAGACAAAATGTGGCGCTCCGCTCATAGGGACGAAAGGTGCAAGGGGACGCTTGGGGAGTAACGCTAGCGTCCATTGACGCTAACAAGGGGTTTTTTTGTTGTTCGTTGTGTGAATACCCTGCGGCAGAGACCGCAGGGCGTCAAAGTCAAAATTCAAACAGCCTGATCTGCGCAAGGTCTTTCTCTCTTCCTTGATTCTTTATGTATTGCTCGATTACTTGCTTATTCCCTTTGC
>JAJZPM010000021.1 GCA_021811105.1 Nitrospirota bacterium
CGCAGCTTCCCGACGGGGTGGAGATGGTGATGCCGGGGGACAACGTGAGCCTGTCGGTGGAGCTCATCTCGGCGATCGCGATGGAAAAGGAACTGAGGTTCGCAATCCGTGAGGGCGGCCGCACCGTCGGAGCCGGCGTCGTTACCGAGGTATTGGAGTAACCGTGAATCAAAAAATAAGGATAAAGCTAAGAGCATACGATCACAGGGTCCTTGATCAGTCACTGAAGGAGATTGTGGATACCGCCCAGAGGACCGGGGCGAGGGTTGCGGGACCTGTTCCGCTTCCCACTCACATCAGTAAGATAACGGTCCTCAGGTCTCCCCATGTTGACAAGAAATCGAGGGAGCAGTTCGAGATAAGGACCCATAAGAGGCTGATCGATATACACGATGCGACACCTCAGACCGTAGACGCCCTCATGAAGCTCGAACTTGCAGCAGGGGTGGATGTGGAGATAAAGCTATGATCGGGATTTTGGGAAGAAAACTCGGCATGACGCAGGTCTTCGACGAAGGCGGCAGGATGCTGCCGGTGACCGTGGTCGAGGCAGGCCCGTGCTGCGTGATTCAGGTGAAGACCAAAGAGAAAGAGGGCTACGGGGCGGTCAAGATCGGGTTTTCCGAAATCAAGAAAGAGAAGAAGATCAACAAGCCTATGGGCGGCGTCTTCAAGAAGGCGGGTCTGAAACCCTACAAGATGCTCAGGGAATTTCCGATGGGTGATGTGAAGGTGGGCGAGTTCGTGACGGTCGAGAAGTTCAAGAAGGGCGATGTGATTTCGATAACAGGCGTCTCGAAGGGCAAGGGCTTCCAGGGCGTCATGAAGCGGCACAACTACGCCGGTGGCCCTGCTTCGCACGGTTCTATGTTCTACCGTGCACCGGGGTCGATAGGCGCCAGTTCATACCCTTCGAGGGTCTGGAAAAACAAGGGTCTTCCCGGCCATATGGGCGACGAAAGGGTTACAGTGAAGAACCTGAGGGTGGTCGACGTAAAGGCCGAGCAGAATCTTCTTCTTATTTTGGGAGCGGTCCCGGGTTCCAAAGGGACGTATCTCGAAATCCGAAAGGAAAGCTAAGATGCCAGAATTCGACATAAAAGATAAAAACAACAAGCCGGTAGGCAAGATAAGTCTCCCCGACAGTGTCTTCGGCGTAAAGACTAAAGACGGCGTTATTCATAATGCGGTCGTCAATTTTCTCGCGAACCAAAGACAGGGGACCCATGCCACGAAGACCAAGGGTCTCGTCAGCGGCGGAGGGAAAAAGCCCTGGAAGCAAAAACATACGGGCAGGGCGAGGTCCGGCAGCAGCCGTTCGCCGCTCTGGAGAGGCGGAGGCACGGTATTCGGGCCTCAGCCGAGAGACTATTCGTATTCGCTTCCCAAGAAGGCGAGGAGACTGGCACTGAAGGCTGCGCTTTCGGGTAAGTTCGCGGACGGAGAGATTATCGTGATCGACGAACTCGCGTTCGATAAGCCCAGGACGAAGGATATGGTTTCCGTCCTGAAAGGGCTGGAACTGGAAGGCAAAAGCACCTTGGTGGTAGTCCCGGAGCATAATGAAGGGGTGGCGCTCTCCGCAAGAAACATCCCGGGCGTGACCGTGAAGAGGGTAACTGACCTGAATTCCTACGATGTGGCCGCGCATGCCAGACTGTTGATGACGAAGCGGGCTGTTGAGGTGTTGTCGGAGGATGCAAAGAAATGAAGAATCTTTATACGGTAGTAAAGAGACCGCTGTTCACGGAAAAAGGAAGCGCACTGAAAGAATCCGAAAATAAACTCCTTATCGAAGTCGCCAAGGACTCGAACAAGCTCGATATAAAGAAGGCCGTTGAGGAGATCTTCAAGGTGAAGGTCGAAAAGGTGGCCACTATCAAGTCGCACGGCAAATGGAAGAGATACGGCAAGTCGATTGGAAAGAAGTCCGACAGGAAGAAGGCGCTGATTACCCTGAAAAAGGGAGAAAAACTTGATTTCATCGAAGGTGCATAATGGGAATTAAGAAATACAATCCGACATCACCGGGCAAGAGATTTCGTACCGTCATGGACTATGCGGAGGTCACAGCTACCGAGCCGCGCAAGTCGCTCGTCCGGCCTTTAAGAAAGACCGGAGGCCGCAACAACAGCGGCTGTGTCACCGCGTGGCAGAGGGGCGGCGGCAACAGAAGGAAATACCGGGTCATCGATTTCAAGAGAGACAAATTCGGCGTACCTGCCGTGATCGAGACCATTGAGTACGATCCCAACCGTTCTGCGCGTATCGCACTTCTGAAGTACCGGGACGGCGAGAGGAGATATATGGTCCTGCCGGTGGGGATATCCGTCGGCGATGAAGTCGTCTCAGGGAAAGGGGCGGAAATAAAGACCGGCAACGCGCTTCCGCTCAGCGATATCCCGCTCGGTACGTTCATCCATAATGTAGAACTCCGCCCCGGACAGGGCGCGAAGCTCGTCAGAAGCGCCGGCGGGCAGGCCCAGCTGATTGCCAAGGAGCAAGACTATGTTCAGGTGAAGATGGCGTCGGGCGAGGTGAGGCTCGTGCCGGCAAAATGCATGGCCACCATCGGACAGGTGAGCAACCCCGACCACGAAAACATCTCCTTCGGCAAGGCTGGCAAGAACCGTTGGATAGGGAAGAGGCCCCACGTGAGGGGTGTCGCCATGAACCCGGTCGACCACCCGCTCGGCGGCGGCGAGGGTAAGAGTTCCGGCGGAAGACCTCCGTGCACGCCGTGGGGCAAGCCCGAGGGCATTAAGACGCGGAACAGCAAGAGGACTGACATGTACATCGTGAAGAGGAGGAAGTAAATTGCCACGGTCATTAAAAAAGGGCCCGTTTGTCGACGAGAAGCTCATGAAGAAAGTGAGAGAGATGGTCAACTCAGGCGAGAAGAAGCTGATCAAGACATGGTCAAGGCGTTCTGTGATCCTGCCTGAGTTCATCGGATATACGTTCGCCGTCCACAACGGGAAAAAATTCATCCCCGTATATGTTACGGAGAATATGGTCGGGCATAAACTCGGTGAATTCTCGCCGACGAGGACGTTCAAGGGCCATTCGGGCTCGGCAAAGACTACAACGGTAAAGGGTTGATGAGATGGAGTCAAAGGCGATTTTGAAATATGCAAGGATCACCCCGAGGAAGGCACGGAGGATCGTGGACCTCATCCGTGGGAAGAAGGCCGGTGACGCGCTGATTTCCCTCAGGTTCATGCCCTACCGGGGGTCACATCACATAGAGAAGATACTGAAGTCGGCCATGGCCAACGCGGAACAGAAAAATGCCAACGCCGATTCCGAGGCGATGGTCGTCAGCAAGGCGTTTGTCGACCAGGGTTCGATGATGAAGAGAGTAGAACAAAGATCGATGGGCAGGGCGAACGTCATCCGGAAGAAGACCTGCCATATAACCTTGATATTAACAGAGGAATAATCAGGAGGAGATTTTGGGCCAGAAGACGCATCCCGTAGGGATTAGATTAGGCATAACAAGGACATGGGATTCACGGTGGTTTCTCAAGAAGGGATACGCCGACCAGTTACTTGAAGATATCACGATCAAGAAGGAGATCAAGGATAAGCTCTTCCATGCGGGAGTCTCGAAGATCGAGATCGAGCGGGCTGGTCAGAAAATCAGGGTGATCATCTATACGGCGAGGCCGGGCATCATTATCGGGAAAAAGGGCTCGGAGGTCGAAAAACTCCGCAAGGACATCGAGCTGATGAGCGGGAAGCAGGCGCTGGTCGACATCAAAGAGATCAGAAAGCCGGAGATCGACGCCCAGCTTGTGGCCGAGAATATCGCGCTGCAGCTCGAAAAAAGGGTGGCCTTCAGGAGGGCGATGAAGAAGGCGGTCGCTTCGGCCCTCAGGTTCGGGGCGCAGGGAATCAAGATCACCTGTTCGGGAAGGCTCGCAGGCGCAGAAATCGCGAGGACCGAATGGTACCGGGAGGGAAGGGTGCCCCTCCATACATTTAGGGCCGATATCAATTACGGATTCGCCGAGGCGAGGACTACATACGGAATCATAGGCGTGAAAGTCTGGGTGTATTCGGGCGATGTGCTGCCCGAGGCTGCAAAACCCGCGACGGAAGCGGCGATATAAGGGGACTTTGTTATGTTGATGCCGAAGAAGGTTAAATTCAGGAAGATGCAGAAAGGGAATATGAACGGCAAGGCCTACACCGGCTCGGAGGTCTCCTTCGGCGAGTTCGGACTGAAGGCGATGGAGCCGGGCTGGGTCTCGTCGAGGCAGATCGAGGCCGCCAGGATCGCGATCAACCGGCATGTGAAAAGGGGCTGCAAGGTGTGGATCAGGGTCTTCCCTGACAAGCCGATTACAAAGAAACCGGCCGAAACGAGAATGGGAAAGGGCAAGGGTGCGCCCGAATACTGGGTTGCCGTCGTCACGCCGGGAAGGGTCCTCTACGAGATCTCGGGCGTGACCGAGACCCTCGCGAAAGAGGCGTTCCGGCTTGCCTCGCATAAGCTTCCTGTCTCGACGAAGTTCGTGAAGCGTGAGGAGGGCGTGCTATGAAAGTCTCCGAGCTCAGGGAATCGACGATCGGCGAGCTGTCCGTGAAAGAGCATGACATGAGGAAGGAGCTCTTTAACCTGAGGTTCCAGCAGGCGACGGGTGAGATCGAAAACCCGATGCGTATCAGGGCGATCAGGAAAGACATCGCGAGGGTGCTGACCGTAATCACCGAGAAGAAAAAAAAGAGCAAATGAAACCACTGGTTATAAAAAATTGGTTGGAAGGTAAAGATGACTGATAAAACTTATACCGGAAAAGTAGTGAGTAACAAGATGGACAAGACCGTCGTGGTTGCGGTCACGCGACAGTTTCAGCACCCGGTTTACAGAAAGACCGTGAAGAAGGTGGCGCGGTTCAAGGCCCACGACGAAAAGAACGAATGCGGGATCGGCGACAACGTGAAGATTATCGAGACGAGGCCGACCAGCAAAGACAAGAGATGGCTGGTCCTCGAGATCCTGAATAAGGCGGCAAGGAGCGGCGAAAAATGATTCAGCTGAGGACCACACTTGAAGTAGCGGACAATTCCGGCGCAAAGAGGGTCCAGTGCGTGAAAGTGCTGGGCGGTTCGCGCAGGCGGTATGCAAGGCTGGGGGATGTCGTCGTCGTGAGTGTAAAGGAGGCCCTGCCGGACAGCAACATCAAGAAAGGCTCGGTGACGAAGGCGGTCGTGGTGCGTACCAAGAAAGAGACGAGAAGGCCCGATGGTTCCTATATTCGCTTTGATCAGAACGCAGTGGTGCTGATCAACCCTGCCGGAGAGCCGGTAGGAACGAGGATATTCGGACCGGTGGCAAGAGAGCTGAGGTGGAGAGAATATATGAAGATCATCTCTCTTGCCCCAGAGGTATTGTAGGAGGATACATGGCGTTAGGAATCAAAAAAGAAGACACGGTGCATGTGATCACGGGCAAGCATAAAGGAAGGGCGGGACGGGTGCTCCGGGTAGACAGGGGCAAAGGTGCCGTTCTGATCGAGAAGATCAACATCATCAAAAAACATATGAAACCGAACAAGACCTATACGCAGGGCGGCATCATCGAAAAAGAGGCGCCGATCAACCTGTCGAACGTGATGCTTGTCTGTCCCAAATGCAGCAAGCCGACCAGGATAGGCTCCTCGGTCTTTGAAGGCGGAAAGAAGCACAGAACGTGCAAAAAGTGCAAGGAGGTCATTGACTGAGAATGACTCCAAGGCTGAGAGAAAAATACAAGAACGAGATCATACCTGCCATGATGAAGGAGTTCTCCTATAAGAACATCATGCAGGTCCCGAAGGTGCAAAAAGTGGTCCTCAACGTCGGACTCGGCGAGGCGATCCAGAACATTAAACTCCTCGATGCGGCACAGAAGGAACTCGCGATGATCACCGGCCAGAAGGCGGTGGTGACGAAGGCAAAGAAATCGATCGCGACCTTCAAATTGAGGCAAGGGATGCCGATCGGATGCAAGGTCACCCTCAGGGGCGCGGTCATGTATGAGTTCCTCGACAGGCTGATCAGCATCGCGCTTCCGGGGATCAGGGACTTCAGAGGGGTTTCCGGAAAGTCCTTCGACGGCAGGGGCAACTATGCGCTCGGCATCAGGGAGCAGTTCATTTTCCCGGAAATAGATTACGATAAGGTCGAGATGGTTCACGGGCTGGACGTCATCATCTGCACGTCGGCTGAGTCCGATAAGGAGAGCAAGGCACTCCTGCGTCATCTTGGCGTCCCTTTTAGAAATTAGAGAGAGGAATGATGGAATGGCGAAAACGTGTATGATAGAAAAGTCGAAACGGCCTCCGAAGTTCGGCGTCAGGGCCTACAACCGCTGCAAGATCTGCGGCAGGCCGAGGGGCTATCTCAGGCAGTTCGGCATGTGCCGCATATGTTTCCGGACACTTGCCCTCCGCGGTCAAATCCCCGGAGTGACGAAATCAAGCTGGTAGGGGTGAATTGATGCTGACAGATCCAATTGCAGACATGCTTACAAGGATACGGAACGCCGTGATGATCAGGGCCGAGAAGGTCGATATCCCCGCCTCGAGGATGAAGCTCGAGATCGCAAAGATCATGAAAGAGGAAGGGTTCATCAGGGCTTACAAGATACTGAAAGACAAAAAGCAGGGCGTACTGAGAATTACCCTGAAATACGCTGCCGACAATGAGGCTATCATTTCCGGCATCAAGAGGGTCAGCAAGCCCGGCAGAAGGGTATATGCCGACAAGGATTCGATTCCGACCGTCATGGGCGGCGTCGGCATCTCCGTGCTCTCGACCTCGAGAGGGGTGCTCGGAGACAAGACATGCCGGCGCGAAAAAGTCGGCGGAGAAGTGCTCTGCTATATCTGGTAAAGGAGAATCGGGATGTCGAGAATCGGTAAAAAACCAGTAGAGATTCCCTCCGGGGTCGATGTGAAGCTGCTGGATAGCGAAATAAAGGTGAAAGGACCTAAGGGGGAACTCCAGTGGAATTTCCCGGCGAACACCGCTGTTTCGGTCAGGGACAAGGCGATCATTGTCGAACGGGCCGACGATCAGAAGAAAAACCGGGCGCTCCACGGCCTTACCAGAAGCCTGATCGCTAACATGGTCCAGGGAGTGACGCAGGGATATCAGAGGGTCCTCGATATTACGGGCGTCGGCTACAGGGCCCAGGTGCAGGGCAAAAAGATCGTGCTTACGCTGGGATATTCCCATGCGGTCGAGTTCCAGCTGCCGGAGGGCATCACCGCCGCCGTAGATCAGAAACAGACCCAGATCACCCTGACTGGCGTGGACAAGCAGAAGATAGGTCAGGTCGCGGCGAACCTGAGGGCGTTAAGGAGTCCGGACGCATACAAGGGGAAGGGACTCAGGTATTCCGGCGAAAGACTGAAGCTGAAGGTCGGCAAGACAGGGAAGAAATAAACGACAGGTTGAAGTTTTAAGTTGAAAGTTTTAAGTTAAGGCAAAAAACCAAGACTACAAACTTAAAACCCGAAACGGATAAATCGTAGGAGGCTATTTTGGCGAAGAGCAAGCAAGAAGGCAGAGAGAGACGCCACGAACGGACGAGAAAGAAAGTGGCGGGTACCGGCGAGAGATTTCGTCTTTCGGTGTACCGGAGCCTGAATCATATATATGCACAGGTCATCAACGACGCTGACGGGAATACCCTGATTTCCGCATCGAGCCTCGATAATTCTGTCAGGGAACTGAAGCAGCACAAAGGGAACTGCAAGACGGCGAAGGAAGTCGGGGTCCTCGTTGCTAAGAAGGCGCTCGAAAAAGGCATCACAAAGGTCGTCTTCGACCGGAGCGGCTATCTGTATCACGGCAGGATAAAGGCGCTTGCAGACGCGGCGAGAGAAGCAGGACTGGAATTTTAAGGCTGTGATGCGTGACGCGTAATGGGTAATATGCAAGATGTATACGGCATGCTGCTCATTACTCATCACTCATCGCTCATCACAGATTACGAATTAAGGAGGCAAGGTGGGAAGGATTGACCCGGAAGGACTGAACTTAAAAGACAAGGTCGTATACATAAATAGGGTTGCCAAGGTCGTCAAGGGCGGCAGGAGGTTTTCTTTCAGCGCACTCGTGGTCGTCGGCGACGGCGAGGGAACCGTCGGCACCGGGAAAGGCAAGGCCTCGGAAGTGCCTGAAGCCATACGCAAGGCGGTGGAACAGGCGAAGAAGTCCCTCCTTAAATTCCCTCTTAAAGAAGGAACGATCCCCCACCGGATCATCGGTAGGTTCGGTTCGGGCACGGTCGTGATGAACCCGGCCCAGAAGGGTACGGGGCTCATCGCCGGCGGCGCGGTCCGTGCGGTTCTCGAAGTCGCGGGGATACAGGACATCGTGGCGAAGTCCCTCGGCAATCACAATCCTTTCAACACGGTCCAGGCAACGATCGACGGGCTGCTGAACCTCAAGGACCCCGATTCGGTAATCAAGCTGAGGGGCAGAGGCGAAGAAGAAGCGCAGGAGGTCAGCGCCTGATGCTCAAAATTACGCTCAAAAGAGGGTATATCGGTATTCCGGACAGCCAGAAGAAGGTGTTGGCGTCGTTCGGATTCAAGAAGATAGGAAGCACCGTCCTGAAGAAGGACGACGAAGCCACGAAGGGTATGATCCGCAAAGTGGCCCATTTGATAGCGGTCGAGAAGGTCGACAACAAATAGTCTGGAGGATTGACGGTTACCATGAAGATAGAAGAGATAAGGCCGGCCGAGGGCAGCAGAAAACGGAATAAGAGGGTCGGCAGAGGCGTCGGTTCCGGGCACGGAAAGACGTCCTGCAAGGGCCACAAAGGACAAAAGGCGAGATCAGGCGGCACGACCGGACTCGGCTTTGAAGGCGGTCAGATGCCGCTCCAGAGAAGGCTCCCCAAGAGGGGATTCAAGAACAGGTTCGGGATCGAATATGCAGTAATCAATCTCGACAGGATAAACTCCCTGAAGGACATGGACGTGGTCACCCCTGAGGTCCTTCTCGAGAAGAGGATTATCAAAGACTTAAAAGACGGGCTCAAGGTCCTCGGCGACGGGAAGATCGAAAGACCCGTGACGGTGAAGGCCACCGCCTTCAGCAGCTCGGCTGCGGAGAAGATTGCAGCGGCCGGCGGCAAGGCTGAGGTGCTGTAATTGGGCCTGCTCACTAGCGTCCAGAATATATTCAAGGTCGAGGAGCTGAAGAAGAGGATATTCTTTACGCTCGCACTTCTTACGGTCTACAGGATTGGCTGTCATGTCCCTACGCCAGGGATCAACGGCGAGGAACTGAGCAAATTTCTTACGCAGCAGGCCGGTTCCTTCATGAATTTTTTCGATATGTTCTCCGGGGGTGCCCTGTCGCGGGTGACCATCTTCGCCCTCGGCATTATGCCGTACATCAGCGCGTCGATCATTATGCAGTTACTGACCGTCGTCATTCCCGCGATCGGGAAACTCGCCAAGGAAGGCGAGCACGGAAGGAAGATTATCACAAAATATACGCGGTACGGCACGGTGGTCATCAGCGCCATACAGTCTTTCGGCATCGCCGCAGGTCTCGAAAGCATGTCCCACGGGGCCTTTGTGCAGAACCCCGGGTGGTCGTTCCGGCTTATCACCATGATCACCCTCACCTCCGGCACGGCCTTCATCATGTGGCTCGGTGAGCAGATCACCGAACGGGGGATAGGCAACGGTATTTCCCTGATCATCTTTGCGGGAATCGTCGCGCGTTTTCCGAATGCGATTCTCAGTACGGTCAGGCTCGTGCAGGCGGGCGAGTTGTCGCTCTTCTTTGTCCTTTTCCTTGTCGTAATGATGGTGGGTGTCATCGCGGGGATCGTGCTTTTGGAAAGGGGACAGAGGAAGATCCCGGTGCAATATGCGAAGAGGGTGGTCGGCAGGAAGGTGTACGGCGGGCAATCGACGCATCTGCCCCTCAAGATAAATACGGCCGGCGTTATCCCGCCGATTTTTGCCTCGTCGATAATCATGTTCCCGGCAACGGTGGCGGGGTTTATCCCGGTTCCCTGGGTCCAGTCCATGGCGAAACAACTCGCCCCGGGTACGATTGTGTATACGTTGCTGTACGTTAGCATGATTTTTTTCTTCGCCTATTTTTATACTGCCATCGTCTTCAACCCCGTTGACATTGCGGACAATCTGAAGAAATACGGCGGGTTTGTTCCGGGCATAAGGCCCGGCCAGAAGACTTCGGAATACCTCTACCGTGTCTTGTCGAGGCTGACATTCGTGGGAGCAATATACCTGGCGATCGTATGCGTCATCCCCGAGATCCTGATCACCAAATTCAGGGTCCCCTTCTATTTCGGCGGGACTTCCCTGCTGATAGCTGTAGGAGTAGCACTGGATACCGTATCGCAGGTCGAATCGCACCTGGTGACCCGCTCCTACGAAGGGTTTCTTAAGAAGGGTAGATTAAAGGGCAGGCGGAGCTGAGGCCGCGTGCGGCCGGTACCCGCCGCGCTGGGCTTGCAACTGTCGCCGATGAGAGTGAATTCAGATACATTGATATTTGAGAGTTGATGTGATCTTCCTGAAGTCGCCGCAGGAGATCGAAAAAATGGAGAGGGCCGGCCGCATAGTAGCGGAGGTGCTTGAGCTGCTCAGGAGCATGGTGAGGGCAGGAGTCACCACCAAAGAGATGGAGGGCGTTGCTGACGACCAGATCAGGGCCCGCGGAGGCACTCCGGCCTTTAAGGGATACCGGGGCTATCCTTCCAGCATCTGCACCTCGGTGAACGAGCAGGTGGTGCATGGAATACCCTCCTCGCGCAGGTTGCGGGAAGGAGACATAATCAGCATAGACCTCGGCGTGTATCTGGAAGGGTTTTACGGGGACGCGGCGATCACAGTCCCTGTGGGAGCAGTGGACAAAGAGACGGCCGAGCTGGTGCGGGTGACCGAAGAGGCGCTCTATTTGGGCATCAGGAATGCCGTAGAGGGAAATCGCCTCCATGATATTTCCGCGGCGATCCAGAGAAATGTGGAACAAAGCGGGTTTTCCGTAGTGAGGCTGTTTGTCGGTCACGGTATCGGCAGGGAACTTCACGAAGAGCCGCAGATCCCCAACTATGGGGTGCCCGGGCAGGGTCCGCGGCTGAAGAGCGGGATGACCCTTGCAATCGAGCCTATGGTGAACGCAGGCAGTCACGAAGTAAGAATACTGGATGACGGATGGACGGCGGTGACCGTTGATGGTAAGAAGTCGGCGCACTTCGAGCATACGGTGGTGGTGACGACAGATGAGCCGATAATATTGACTAAATACAAGTGAGAAAGTTATAATTTTTGTTTATGGCGAAAGAAGAGAATATCGAAGTCCAGGGCACGATCCTCGAGACATTGCCGAACGCGATGTTTCGGGTCGAGCTTGAAAACGGCCAGATCATACTGGCCTATGTGTCGGGCAAGATGAGGATGCATTTCATCAAGATCCTGCCCGGCGACAAAGTGACGATAGAATTGTCGCCCTATGACCTGACTAAGGGCAGAATTACGTATAGATTCAAATAGTTATAAAATGATGATATAATGTGAGGAGCAACTATGAAGGTTCGTTCATCCGTGAAACCGATCTGTTCAAAATGCAGGATCATAAAGAGAAAAGGCGTGATACGGGTTATTTGCGATAACCCCAAACATAAGCAGCGGCAGGGATAGAAGGCAGTGGAAGGTGAACAGTCAATAGTGAAGAGTAAAGGACTCGGCTGCAGAAGGCAATTATCAATCACTATTCGCTGTTTACTATTCACTTTTCACTATTTACCCAAGGAGGTTTAAGTTGGCGAGAATCGCTGGAGTTGATTTACCTAAGAGTGAACGCATCGAAATAGGACTTACGCGCATATTCGGGATCGGGAGGTCGGTCTCGAGGAAAATACTCGACGAAGCGCAGGTGAACCCCGATACAAGGGTGAAGGACCTGAAGGACGACGATGCGGTTAAGCTCAGGGCGATTATAGAGCGTGACTACCGGGTCGAGGGGGATCTCAGACGCGACATAGGGATGAGCATTAAGAGGCTTCAGGATATAGGCAGCTACAGAGGACTCAGACACCGGGCCTCCTTGCCGGTGCGGGGACAGCGGACAAAGACGAACGCCCGCACCCGAAAGGGCCCGAGAAAAGCAGTCGTCGGTAAGAAGAAGGAGGCGTAAGGAATGGCCCAGAGGAAAAAGGGTGTCAAGAAGGAAAAGAAACATGTGACGAGCGGTGCCGCCTACATTCAGGCCACCTTTAACAATACAATCGTAACGATCACGGATCCGGCAGGCGGCGTAGTTACCTGGTCGTCTGCAGGTAACCTTGGGTTCAAAGGTTCGCGGAAAGGCACCCCTTATGCCGCCCAGATCGCTGCGGAGGCCGCGGCGAAGAAGGCGATCGATTACGGTATGAGGCAGGTCGATGTCTATGTGAAGGGACCCGGAGCGGGAAGGGAATCCGCGATACGCGCCCTTCAGGCGGCCGGCCTTGATATCAATCTGATCAAGGACGTGACGCCGGTGCCCCATAACGGCTGCAGGCCGCCCAAGAGAAGGAGGGTGTAAATTGGCAAGATATACTGGTCCTCAGTGCAGATTGTGCCGCAGGGAGACGGAAAAGCTGTTTCTCAAGGGCGACAGGTGCTTTACCGAAAAGTGTGCCGTCGAGAGGAGGCAGTACCCTCCGGGCCAGCACGGCCAGCGCCGCGGCAAGCTGTCCGACTACGGCGTACAGCTGAGAGAAAAACAGAAGGTGAGAAATTCATACGGCGTGCTCGAAAAACAATTCCGCAAGTATTTCGAAAAAGCGGAAAGTAAGAAGGGGGTCACCGGCGAGGTGCTCCTGCAGCTCCTGGAGACCCGCATGGACAATGTGGTCTACCGGATGGGTTTCGCACCGAACAGAAACAGCGCAAGGCAGCTGGTGCGACACGGCCATTTTCTTGTAAACGGCAAGGATGTAAGCATCCCGTCCTATCATGTCCGGGCCGGAGACATGGTCGAGGTGAGGCAGCCGAGCCGCGAGCTGGACATGATAAAGGACAGCATCGCCAGGGCAGAACAGAGGGGCCTCCCTTCCTGGGTGGAGATGGATTTTCAGAACTTTAAGGGTAAGGTTCTCCAGGTGCCGACGAGGGAAGACATCCAGCTTACGGCGCAGGAGCAGCTCATCGTCGAACTTTATTCGAAGTAGGGCTGTAAGGCAGGGCCGGAGTCGGGGATTTCCCTGATAACTTCGTGAACGAGAAAAAATATAAATTTGAGGCAGATGGGAGGCCTTATGAATCTGAAGAAAAAAGGCTTTCAACTACCTGACAAAATCAGGTTTGATGAAGAAACGCTGAGCAGTACCTATGGAAAGCTCATTGTGGAGCCGCTGGAGCGAGGGTTCGGGACCACGATGGGGAATTCACTCAGGAGGGTGCTGCTCTCTTCCCTTGAAGGCGCCGGGATCACCGCCGTTAAATTGTCCGGTGCGCTTCATGAGTTTTCGACGATCAATGGCGTAAAGGAAGACGTCATCAACATAATCCTGAATCTCAAGAAGTTGAGACTGAAGTTTTACGGGGAAGGAAGCAAGATAGGCTCCTTTCATGTGAAGGGTCCGGGACAGGTGACCGGCGCCGATCTGCAGGTCGACTCCTCGATTGAGGTATTGAACCCGGAGCTGCCTATTGCGACGCTTGACAAGGGGGCGACGTTCGAGGCGGAAGTCTATATCAGGAAGGGCAAGGGGTATGTCTCATCCGACCTGAACAAGGAAGACCTTCCGGTGGGGATGATCGCTGTCGACGCGGTGTTTGCGCCGCTCAAGAAGGTCAATTTTTGGGTCGAAAAAACAAGGGTCGGCAGGGAGACTGATTACGACAGGCTGATTATGGAGATCTGGAGCGACGGGAGCATCACGCCCGAGAAGGCGGTGTCGCAGGCAGCATCGATCATCATCGAACATATGGACCTTTTCGTGTTCGAGGATGAAGACGAAGAGGTGCCTGTTTCGGAAGATACCGGGGTCATGCACCTGGAGGGGAAGGCGATCCCCGCCTCGCTGAACGACAACCTCTTCAAGAACGTGGACGAACTGGAGCTTTCCGTCAGGTCGTATAACTGCCTGAAGAACGCCAATATCAAGACGATCGTCGAACTGGTCCAGAAAACAGAGCCGGAGATGCTGAAGACGAAGAACTTCGGCAGGAAATCGCTGAACGAGATCAAAGAGATACTCGGCAGGATGGGCCTCCATCTCGGCATGAAGGTCGATGTCGACAATCTGAGCAAAGAAGCAGTACAGACCGGAGGTATTAAACAGAATGCGTCATAAAGTTGATGGAAGATTATTCGGCAGGCCTGCCAACCAGAGGAAGGCCCTTTTGAGGGGCATCGTGACCGCCCTGTTCGACCAGCAGAGGATCGAGACGACCGTTCCTAAGGCTAAGGAGGCCAAGCGAATTGCCGAGAGAATGATCACCTTCGGGATCAAGGGCGACCTTCATTCGAAACGCCAGGTGCTGTCGTATGTCACCGACAGGACCGCTGCCTCGAAACTTTTCACCGACATCGCGCCGCGCTTTCAGGGCAGAAACGGAGGCTACCTCAGACTCGTCCAGACGAGGCAGCGCCTGAAGGACTCGGCACCGATGGCGATTCTTGAATTCATAGATTATGAGACTGTGAAGCAGGCGAAGGGCAAGGCGGCAAAAGAAGAAAAGGCCGAGAAAAAGAAGCCTGATAAGAAAGCCGTTAAGAAGGAGTCGAAGGCGTGAGCGACCTCCTTGCGGTTTTCGGAGTAGTCGCAGTCTGGCTGGTTCTCCAGTTGTTTGTCTTTCCGAAGCTCGGGGTCCCGACCTGAGCGGTCCCGAAGGTCCCGGGCAGGACCGAAAAGAAATGCAGACCCCGTTAAAGATTGATCTCTCACCGGGTGAGTAAATAAGAAGGGCCCTGCAAGGGGCCCTCTTTCGTTTTACTTCCTTGTTATGCTGATAGTATCCCAAATCAGGCAGTTGGAAGAGCGCGCCTCGCGAACGAAGGTCAGCAATTCCCGCTGCATTTTCCGGGATTATTTGTTCTACTTCTCGCCGGACGCTGCCAGCAGCCCGGCTTCAGCCGCGTACTCGTTGCCCGTAATATAATTCTCAAGGTCCCTGATCGTGACCTTCTGCGCGGTGATCAGGGCGTTCACCACGTCACCGATGCTCACAAGCCCTATCAACGCGCCCTTCTCGATGACCGGCAGATGCCGCATGCGCTTTGCCGTCATGAGCGCCATGCAGTCCTCGATCGTCTTGTCCGGCTCGATGTAGAAGACCGGCGCGCTCATCAACTCTGCCACAAACGTACTCTTGGATGACTTTCCTTTCAGGATCACCTTCCTGGCGTAATCCCGCTCCGAAAAGATGCCGACGACGTTGTCGCAGTCCATCACGAGCAGCGCACCCACGTCCCTTTCGGCCATCAACTGCAGTGCCTCGTATGCGGTCCTTTGCGGCCCGACCGACCATACACTGCCGCCCTTTGTCCCAAGGATCTTCCTGACTGTTATCATTGTATCGTTCCTCCCTTCTGCGTTAGGGGTCCATCCCGGAAAAAAAAGCCGAACTGCGGAGGTATCACCGCAGTCCGGGCCAGCAGTAATGCAGTTTCCGGTTCGGCCTTTGACCTCCCCTCCCAAGGAGGCGTTGCGCGTCCGGTCCTGCCCTTCGGGTGGGCATTTGCCTTTTCCCACCCAGTCTATCATTCCTCGTTCCCGGACCCACGACTGGTCGGGGATCCGGCCCTATACTTAATTTAACCTTACTCCTGTCGGCGCACCGATGTCAATTAGGTAATTTTAATTACCAGAAGAACTAAAGTCGATGATTTATCGGGGAATTTCGATTTGTTCAGAATGCCGAAAACAGAGTGGATCAGAGTGTATTACTTCGGGTGAGCGCTGCTATGAAGTGATCAACGAGGAAGGGATTGAATTCTGTCCCCGCCCCCTCTTTAAGGAGATTCACAATCGACGCGACACCGACCGACTTTCTATACGGCCTTTCCGTCCTCAACGCATCGAAAAAGTCCGATATCGCGACCATCTGACTGATAAGGTGCTGCTTCTCTTCCTCTTCCCTTGTTCCGGGATAGCCGCTCCCGTCAAACTTCCTGTGGTGCTCGAAGGCAACGACCATCGCAAGTCTGGGCATGTTCGGAAGGGTGGAGAGGTATCTCGCCCCGCGCAGGGGATGAAGCTTCATCAACTCCCATTCATCCGGATCGAGCTTCGACTGTTTTTCCAGCACCTCGACCGGAACAAAGAGCTTGCCCACATCGTGAAGGAGTCCTGCAAGGCCTACATCGCAGACGAGCTCTTCGTGCATCCCAAGCGTCTCTGCCTGGAATATCGTAAGTACAGAGACATTGGTGGCATGTGTATACGTGTATTCATTGTATGCCTTTACAGGGCTCAATATGCTGAGGACGTTTGCCTCCTTTTTCAGGGTAGTGAGCAGCCCGGCCACCGAGTCTTCAAGTCTTCCCATGTCCAGTTTTTCTTTGTTGGAAATCCTCTTAAAGGCCTCCTTGATCTTTGCGAGGTTGTCCTCGACAAACGCTGTCAGGCTGCAGTCGTCGGACCGGGTCCGCAATTCTATGATGCCGACCGATATATGCTCACTCTTCAGGACATGCTCGTTTGAGGCCATGCCGGAGATGAATTTCCGGAACTCGTCAGCCGACAACCCCTCCCTGATCTCGATCTTCTCGATCCCCTTTCTCCGGAGCTTCCTTGCCAGGCTGCCAAAGTGAATACCCATTTCAGCAAGCGGCGTATTGTTGAAGACCAGGCCCTCACCCAGCAAGGTGATGCTCAGTGCCCCGTTTTCATAAAGGTCCTTCAGCTGCACAAAGGCCTTCGCCGCGAATTCGCCGACAATGGGATGGCTCGCCGAGTAAAGGGCGCAATTGGAGAAGGCGGCCATCAGGCTGGCCGTAAAATCCGAGATCCTGCCCTCAGTCACATCTTCCTCCGCCGCTATGAAGCATTTTTTCGCTGAGAGACCTGATCTCCCTGTTTCTTGACTTCAGGCCGAATTCCAGCAAAGGTCTCGCCTCCTGAAAAGGATAGCGATGAAGGTTCCTGAATATTTCGATCTTCAGTCTGTCAGACTCGGCCCTGTTAAGCAGTGCGTTCGCACGGCAGATTTTAAAAAGCGTCTTCAGCACTTCCGGCTCGCCGATGTCGGCAAGAGCATCGACAACGGCTGCCTTGCCTGAACATATTGACCCGAATAAATCCCTTTTTTCAAGAAGCTCGACAAGATACGGCACCGCCTCCTTTACCTTGTACATACCCGACAGCCGTACCGCAAGTTCCCTGAGAGAGGGGTCTTTGCCGCCCAGATAAACTTTTAGGTACGAGAGCGAATCCGGCGTCCTGAAGTGAAGGAGGGTTTTTACCGTCTCTACGATTACCTTCTTTTCATGATGTCTCGTGAACGGTCGTACGTATTTGACGAATTGGCTGCCGTTGCACTCCCTGATAAGGTAGATCATGTTTCTCACGACATACCAGCGGCTATCGTCAAGCCTCCGGGCCGCTTCAGGGACGACATCGCCGCCGATGCGGCAGAGCGCATCGAGAAAGAACTTCCTCATGGACTCCTCCCGTTCGTACGTAAGTGCATCGAGCAAGAAGGGGATTACGCAGTCCTTCAGGGTGACGGAGAGTCCGAAGACTTCCTCCCTGCTGTGCCTTCCCCAGATCCTGAAGGCGGCTATAAGTCTCCGGAGAAACTCCGGGGAACCGAAAAACCCCTTTATCATGCGAGCAGCCTCTTCCCTGAAGAGACCTTTGAGCGAATGGGAATAGATCTGCCGGTGAATCTCGGCGATATCGGCAAACCTGCCGGTCTCGACGAAGCCGGTTACAAAACCCGTGAGGTTGGACAGAATCTCGCGATATTCTTCCCTGCTGGTCGATTCGAGGGATAGGAGTGCAAATACTATCCTTGATGCGCTCCTGTCGACGACTTCATCCCTGCATGCCTCCTCAAACTGAATTGCTGTCCCGTAGCTTTTTTCTCCCTGATTTTCGAGAATCCTTTTCAGTTCTTCCCGATATCCCTGGTCCATGAACCTGCCGTCCTGGTCCTTCTTGAACGACGAAACTATTCTTTCATTCACCTCAATGTCGTCAATATATGAGCTGCCGCCTTGGATATCCATAAAGAGATCTGTCTTGGACTGCTTCATTTTCTCGACCAGAGTCTTCAGCTTTTCAGGGAGCAGGGACGACTGTTCGTCGAAGACTTTCATCATTTTTCTGATGTCGTCGAACGTGAGTTCCGTGAGCAGCCGTTTAAGTTCCGCTGCATCCATCCAGCGGGAAGAGAAGGACAGGGACAGTAACTTTTCCTTCAGTGCCGGTGTCAGGTTGTCCACCATTGCAAGGAATTTTCCGAACAGTGCCGGGCTAGGTCTCTTTTTGCCGCCAAGATATGCAGAGATTACTGCGTCATACGCTTTTTCAGGCATGCCTGTGGCCGCGCTTTTTATGATGAACAGCGCCATCTCATCCGCAGAGAGGCTGTTTACGACATCTTCCCTGTCTTCTTCGGTCAGCCGGCCGTCCAGAAGGGCGGAAACGTATTCTTCCCAAAATTTGTCGCCGCCGCCTTCTTCCCTGGTGATGCCTTCCACAAACCTCACCTTGGATATGTCCAGAGGGGTAAGTTCGATATCGCCAAGCCCCTTCTCTCTGGCCAGCTCGACGAGGGCGGCTCCCGTGAGCGTCTCCCTTGCGGTAAGCAGCTCATGAAAACCGAAAAGCTCTTCGATCTTAAGCGTTGTCGGAAATGTTACGGAGGCTATCCCCTTGTGGTGCAGGGTCAGCGCGAACTCTTTGAGTGCAAAGATTTTCTTGCTCAGCGGTGTCTCATCGATCATAAGGGCGTCCTTGGCGACGCCGAGAGTCAGACTACCTCTGGATTCGAAGAGTTTCCGGAGAAAATTGAAGGCCCTGCCCATGGATTCCTTCGTCTGCGGATGATCCCTAGGATACAGACCTACGTTCCTTTTGGATATATTCAGCTCTTTGATCGCATCCAAAAGGAGCCTTGTGTCGGCCGCATCAAGCGGAGCTTTACTCTCTTTTGCCTCTTCCATGTAGGGACCGTAACACCCCTGTTGCAGACGTAAGTATCCTGTTTCCCAGTAATAAAGAATAACATATAACGTATTTCAGTGACATAGGAACCCTTGGGCATAGGAAGATTGTAACTACGGCCGGCGAAAGGACGCAAGGAGCTTTTTCGACGCAAATCTCTTGAGGGCCGGGGGCTCCCCCTGCGGCCATGGTCCGGTACAAATCAGGGGGAAAGGTGCGTAATGTCCGGCGCGGGACGGGATTATGAAAATGCGCCTAGAGAAACCGGAATTTGCTCATGGATGCGGCCACGACAAATACCCTCAAATTGTTGGACTGCGGGTCTGCGGGGGTGACGAAAAACCCCGGGTGCTGAGGATCGTAATCCATGGTTGACCCGACCAATACTTCATTATCATCCATGAATGTCACCTCCACTTTCCGTCCGGGAGGTTGCTGGGGTTCGCTAAAATGTTTTTTCTCGCGGTACGCCGGGCTTCCCAGGAAATCCTTCACCAGGAACACGGCCTTGAGTTCCTTCACGGAAACCTCGACCCCTCTTTCCTCAAGCGCAGAGTCAGCCGGCCGAACATGAAACATATCCTTTTCGGGAAAGAAGCCGTCTGTATAGCCCTTCATGAGCCTGCCATCGGCATATCGGATGACAACTTTCACCGGCTCCCTCTTTGATCTATCCCCGACAGACAAGGCAAATTCCGAAGATCGTTCCACTACTTAAACATAGCAATTTTGAGGATTATTGTCCAGTCCGGGGTGCCCTCTACACACTGCTCATTCCATACGATGGCCATGCCGAAAACAGGCAAGGGGCGGCTATGCGACAAACATTATGCCTACCTTATATAAATCTATCGCATAGTTCTTCACCCATCTCACTACCGCCTTCCGATAAGGGACCGGAAGCGCATTTTTTATTTCGATGCCCTCACCCTGGGCCAGTTCGTCGAATGTGTACATGCAGAGTCCGGAATCGCTCAAATCGACGCTGGCGCCGACCAGTATCTCTCCCGCGGTCCGCGAACCTAAACAGAACTCGACATTTTGGCAATGAGGCCGCCTCGGATGTCTTCTTCTTTCGATCCCGTTAAACCGCATTCGCCTTCCCCCGTGAAGAAAATGCTGATCGGGAAATCTCAGTCCGGCTTCTCCGGTCATCAACGGCAGATTCCCTTCATCAGTGCACGGCGGCATTTCCGGGGCTGTGCGAGCGAATATTGCCGTAAACCGGCATCGTCAGATCTGCATGCCAAAAAAACATCCAAAGTCACGAACATTTCAGTCCCTTTCAGGTTTTGCGGGTGACGCCGCCGGGAAGTTTAGCAGTTCTTCGCGGCGTACCACTTATATTTATATCGGAAATCAGGGGGTCGAACTTAAGGCCGAAGAAATGGTAATCAACGGAATAATGAGAACCCCCCGGGTTGAGGGCAAAACGGGCGTCCGGGCAGGCATTTGGCCGGAATCCCCGTCAGACCCTTTTTCAGATCCGCCCCTTGAAAAAAAAGAGAATCTTTTGTCAAGGGAGAGTTTATTTTTAGCCCTTGAAATCGCTTGTCAGTATTTTTGGCGTTAGGGTATACTAATTCACTTAAGAAACGGGTAGCTCATCCCCTTGTAAATAATGCGCATCGAAAAACTCGAACTCATAGGATTCAAGTCGTTCGCGGACAAGACCACTTTCGCCCTACATCCCGGCATCACCGGCATCGTAGGGCCCAACGGCTGCGGCAAGTCGAACATCGTCGACGCCTTCAGGTGGGTGCTCGGAGAGCAGTCGGCCAAGAGCCTCAGGGGCGAAAAGATGGAAGAGGTGATCTTCAACGGTTCCGCCCAGAAGAAGCCGAAGGGCATGGCCGAGGTCTCCATTGTCATATCCGGTCTGAACGGGGCAGGCGCTTCCGGCAACGGCGGACAGGGGGACCTCGTCACGGTCTCGCGGCGGCTCTACCGGTCGGGCGAGAGTGAGTATATGGTCAACAAGACCCCCTGCAGGCTGAAGGACATCAAAGACATCTTCCTCGATACCGGCCTCGATTTCAGGAGCTATTCGATCCTCGAGCAGGGCAGGATCGGGGAGATCCTCAACTCGAAGCCGCTCGAAAGGAGGTTCATCATCGAGGAAGTGGCCGGGGTGATGAAGTACAAGATCAGAAAGGCAGAGGCGCTCTCGAAGCTGGAATCCTCCCGCGCGAACCTCGTGAGGATCAACGACATCATCGCCGAGGTGAAGAAGCAGATCAACATCCTCGACAGACTCGCCAAGAAGGCTGAGCGGTACAAGAAGCTCTCTGCCGAGATGCACGCCATCGAGCTGAAGATCGCGAAGAACGAATTCCAGCAGATCAGCGACGCGCTGGCGGCGATACTCGAAGAATATAACGGCCTCAGGGAAAAAGAGGCGTTCATGAATGCCGAGATATCCGAGGCCGAGACGAAGACCGAATCGCGGAGGTTCGTGCTTCTTGAAAAGGAAAAGGCGCTCGAGGTGGTCCAGAAGCAGTTCCAGGAGATGGAGCGGGAGATATCCGAGATCGAGCGGGGGGTTGCGGTCGGCAGGAATGATATCACCAACCTCGCCGAGTATCGGACCAAGCTGACTGTCCAGGAAGGCGAGATAGACTCCAGAACGATAGAGATCAACGCCAGGTGCGACGAGCTCAGATCAGGCGAGGAGCGGATTGCGAACGAGATCGGGGCCCAGACCGCTACCCTGAAGGAAAAGACCGAGGCCTTCAGGGTCATAGAAGAGGAACTCGCCGAAAAGGAAGAACAGATCGAGGACAAGAGAAGGGAGATCTTCAGGGTCTCCGAAAAGCTGAGCGGCCTCCGGAACGAACTCGGGCGGCAGCAGTCGTCCTTCGAATCGCTCGAACGGCGCGAGACATCTGCACAGAGGGAATCGGAGGATTCCGGGAAGATACTCACCGGGATCGAGGCGTCGATCAGTGAAGTCGAGTCCGGTATCCACGGCAGCAACAACGAGGCGCTCCTCCTGAAGGAAAAAAAGGAGGTGCTGGCCGCCGAACTCCTGTCTGCCAAAGGCAGGGTCGAACTCCTGACCAGGTCGCTTGCGGATACGCGCGAGGAACTCGCGTCGTGCATATCCCGTCTCGATTCGCTCAGGGAGATCGTCTTCGATACCCCGACGCGGGAACTCTTGTCCTCGGAAACGGACGTCACGCTCCTCGCATCGATGTCCGATGTCATCGAGGTCGATGCAATATACGAGCGGGCGATCGAAATCGCCCTTGCAGAAAAATCCGATTCGCTGATCACCGGCTCCCCCGACGACATCCTGAAGGCGGTCTCTTCACTGAAGGGCAAGGACGTAGGCAAGACGTGTTTCATCACGGTGAATCCTGTGAAGAACCCGGCGCACGGAGAGCTCCCCGAAGGCATAGTCGGCAGAGCGCTCGACTTCGTGAAGGTAAAGGAAGGATATGAAAGGGTCGCGGAGAACCTCCTCGACGGCGTCCTTATCGTCAGGGACATCCCGGCCGCCTTTGCGCTGAGAGAGAAGGACACGACCCACAGCTTCGTCACGAAGGATGGCGAGGTGATCGAACCCTCGGGCGCGGTCGTGATCGGGGGGGAGAAGGGCATATTCCGGAGGAAGAGGGAGATCAGGGAACTCCAGGAGATGATCGGGACGAAGAAGGGCCTCATCGAGGGGATGTACAATGAAGTCCAGACGGCGCAGAACGTCATCCTCGAAAAAGAGGTGTCGGTCAGGGAGGCCGATACGTCCCTCCACAATATCGAAAAGGCGATATCTCTTTCGCGGCTGACGGTCGAGAATTACTCCGAGGAGAGGGAAAGGACAAACAGGAAACTCTCCTATCTCACCCTCGAGATCGAGGAGATCGGCCGGGAAAAAGAGGCTGTCCGCGCGGCGATGACGGTGCAGGATGCACAGATCCGCGAAGTAGAGGCGAAGAAGGCGGAACTGGAGGGCGAAAGCCTTGCTATCCAGGAAGGCATCTCCCAGAGAAAGTCCGAGATCGAGGATTCGCGTGGCGAGGTGACCGATCTCAGGCTCCTTATCACCTCGAACAGGGAAAGGCTGGAGGCGGTCAGAAACGAGATCGAGTCATCGGTCAGGACGCTCGAAGAGCTCACGCAGAAAAAAGCGGACCTCCAATCGGAGAAAGAGTCCGTATTCGCCCGCATCTCTCAGCGCGAGTCCGAAATACTCGAACAGGAGGGGAGGCTCAGGAAACTCGTCGCGGACGCCGACGCGGTCCGGATGGAGATCTCGCAGAAGAAGGAAGAGATCGAGCGGGAGAACCAGGACCTCTTAAGCGTCGAGCAGGGGCTGAAGGCGCTCAGGCAGCAGACCGCCGCAGTCGCACACAGGATATCCGACCTCGAAGTGGCAAGGGCCGAGCATAAGCTTAGACTCGAAAACCTGGCCGGGAACGTGCGGAACAACTACGGTAAGGAGATCGGCGAGATCGAAATCGCGGAAGTCACCTCGGAGGAGCAGGAGCGGCTCGGCGAACTCAGGAACAAGATCCAGGAGATGGGGCCGGTGAACCTGGGGACGCTCGAGGAATACGAAGAGCTCAGCACGAGATACGAGTTCATGACGAAACAGCATGAGGACCTCACCAGGTCGATTGCCGAGCTCGAAGAAGCGATATCGAAGATCAACAGCACGACGAGGAGGAAACTCAGGGAGGCCTATGAGATGCTGAACGCAAAGTTCGGCGAGGTCTTCGCGAACCTCTTCGGCGGAGGCAAGGCCGAGCTCATCCTGACCGACGAGCACAACATCCTTGAATCCGGCATCGAGATCGTTGCCCAGCCACCCGGCAAGAAACTCCAGAACATTCACCTACTGTCCGGCGGGGAAAAGGCGCTTACGGCCCTCTCGATCCAGTTCGCGAGTTTTCTGATCAAACCCACCCCCCTCTGCATCCTGGACGAGGCGGACGCCCCCCTTGACGAATCCAATACCGAGCGGTACTCGAAGATGCTTGAAGACCTATCCTCGCATACACAGTTCATAGTCGTGACGCACAACAGGACCGCGATGAGCGTCGCCCAGCATTTGTACGGCATCACCATGGAAGAGGCCGGCGTCTCCAAGGTGATCTCGATGCAGCTTTCCGAGGTCCCGGCGGCATAGGACGAATGTTTCACCTTCCTGATAATCAGTACCGATGAAAAGACTGGCTGAACTGATTCCCGGCAGGATGTCGACCCAGCCGGAAGACCTTCTCTGTTACGGATTCGACGCGTCCGGTCTTGAGGCGGCACCCTCTGCCGTTGTCTGGCCCCAGAGCGTGGATGATGTGGTGAAGGTAGTCAAATTCGCCTTTGCCGGTGACGTCCCCATAATCCCCCGGGGCGCAGGCAGCGGGATGACCGGGGGGACCGTGCCGTCGAAGGGGGCGATCATCCTGAGTCTCGAGCGGATGAACAGGATACTCGAGATCGACCGCGAAAACATGACCGCTCTGGTGGAGCCGGGGGTCATCAACGGGAAGTTCCAGAGGGAGCTTGAGCGGCATAAACTTTTCTACCCCCCTGATCCGGCGAGCATGCAATTCTGCACAATCGGCGGAAACGTCGCCGAGAACTCGGGCGGCCCCCGGGCGCTGAAATATGGCGTCACGAGGGATTACGTAATGGGCCTCGAGGCGGTGCTGCCTGACGGACGCATCATTCACACCGGGGTGAAGACCGCAAAGGGCGTGGTCGGCTACGACCTTACGCGCCTTCTCGTGGGATCGGAGGGGACGCTGGCCGTGATCACGAAAATCAGACTCAAGGTACTGCCCATGCCGGACGAGATCGTGACGCTTCTGGCTCTTTTCAGGGAAGTTGAGAAGGCGGGCGATGCCGTAAGGCTGATACTCGGCCAGGGGATAATCCCGAGGACCCTCGAGTTTCTCGACAGCGGGGCGGTGCATGCGGTCGAAAAGTACAGCCCCGTGGGTTTTCCTCAGGATGCCGCCGCCCTGCTCCTGATCGAGCTCGACGGACATCCCCAGGGGATCGTGAAAGAGGCGGCGCGTGTTACCGAGGTATGCCGGAAGCTTGGGGGCGAGGTGATCATGGCCGAGGACGAAGCGGCGAGGGAGAAGATATGGAAGTCGAGGAGGGCGGTGTCCCCCGCGCTCTATCACCTGAAGCCGGCAAAGATAAGCGAGGATATCGTCGTCCCGAGGAACAGGATCACCGAGATGCTCGGGATACTGAAACGGCTCGGGAACGAGTCCGGGATCACGATCATCAATTTCGGCCACGCCGGCGACGGCAATATCCATGTTAACCTCATGATCGACAGAAACAACAAGGAAGAATACGAGAAGGCACAGAGACTCGTCGCCGAGATATTCAGGGCGACGCTCAATCTCGGCGGCACCATCTCCGGAGAGCACGGCATAGGACTTACAAAGTCCGCCTATATATCGATGGAGATACCTCCCGCGGAACTGGAACTCATGAAAAAGATAAAGGGCATCTTCGACCCGAAAAATATTCTGAACCCGGGGAAGATATTTCCCGTGTGACGCAGGATGTTGTGAATTAGGGCCGGAAAAAGTAAAATAAGAACTATAAGAGAACGGGGAGTAGAGATGAAAAAGATAGGAACAGCGTTTGTGCTTGCCACGGCTTTTTTCTGGCTGACCGCCATGGCGCCCAGCTCGCAATCGGGCGATAGGACCCCTTACTCGCCGAAGGGAATCGACAGGCTCGACAGGCAGAAGGCCCCTGATTTTACGCTGAAAGACCTGAGAGGGAATACCTTCACGCTTTCTGCCCTGAAGGGGAAGGTCGTCCTGCTCAACTTCTGGGCGACCTGGTGCCCGCCCTGCATCGCGGAGATGCCGCAGCTGAACAAACTGCACAAGAAGTTGGGTCCCCGCGGTCTCCATGTCGTTGCGATCTCCACCGACAATTCGATCGGGTACCCCAGGGATTTTGTGAGCAAGAACGGGATCGACTTTACGGTGCTCTACGATGAAAACCGCACCGTTACGCGGTCCTACAAGGTCTTTTCTATGCCGACCACCTTCCTCATCGACAAAAACGGTGTCGTCGTCGAGAAGTTCTTCGGCGATTACGAATGGGCCGACACTGAGATGGTGAAGAAGATAGAGAAGCTGTTGTAAGTTATTGGTGGCAGGCCTTTCCTGATATAGAATTCAGGCGGCTTTTTCTCTCCTCATTGTTACCTTATCTGTGGCGATCTATTTCTTACATGAGCCGTCATAGTTGACAGTAACCCGCTTCGTCAAAGTGCCTGTTGCAAGCGTAAGCCATTGCCGGGTCGCGTGTTATGTCCGCGCTTCTCCGAACTCTGGGACAACCCCGGAGCGCCATCACGACTATGACGGCAAAGATCGCTGCTGCGACGATCAGTCTTTTCAGCTTCCCCATCCCGCCCTCTTACCGGAAGGCCGATTTCCTGGCGATTCGGCGGACTGACCCTTTATGCTCGCCCTTTGTTTGAGTCCCAGGTGCCTGAAACAACCTACCACGTGATCGTTTACCATCCCCACTGCATGAATGCCTGTTTCTTATAATCCCGGAATCATCCGGCATAATCACGTAACAGGGATTGCGACAAAGTCCTGTTTCCCCCCGTCCCACAGGTAGCCCTTGATCTCCCGCACCTGGTTTGCATAGACAGCGACCACGATATGCAGAGCATCGGGGAACTCGGGTTCGCCGAAGACGGTCTGAACGTCCTTGTCCATCCGGGAGAAATAGGCGTCGCAATCGATGTGGGAGTGATAAAAGGCAATGACCTTCTCACCGGTTATTGCTGCGTCCCTCATGATCCGCTCCGCTTCATCACGGTCCATGGCATAAGCCTCGCGGCTGGTGCGCGGATGGCTTTCGGGATCCTTCGCGTGAAGTTTGTCCTGCATGTTCTTGCATCGATGGACGCTCTGTACGTCCGTTGTTCCTGTTACGATGCCGCAGCATTCCGCCGGATATTCGGCGACAGCATGTCTGGTGACGACATCTACGGCTTCCTCGGTGAGTCGCAAGTCTCAGAATCCCATGCTCAGATACCTGTCCCCGCCATCCGGGAACATGACCACGATGACGCCCTCCGTCATTTTTTCAGCCATCCTGAGCGCAGCGGCCAGGGCAGCGCCCGAGGAGTGGCCTACGAAGAGCCCTTCCTCCCTGATAATCCTTTTTGTCATGTCGTAAGCGGTGTCCGTATCAACTAACAGGCGTTCATCCGGAAAGCTCATATTAAAGATGCCGGGGATAATCGCGCCTTCGCCCAAAAACTTTATGCCTTCGATGCCGTGGAATGCGTCGTCGGGATGAACAGCTATGATCTTTACTGCCGGACGAAACTCCCTGAGCGCACGTCCCGTGCCCATGAGCGTGCCGCCGGTTCCGACGCAGGCTACGAAGTGGGTCATGTGGCCTTCTGTCTGGCGTATAATTTCGGGGCCGGTCGTCAGATAGTGAGCCATCGCGTTGGACGGATTGTTGTACTGGTCCGGTTGATAGTATTTATCGGGGTGCTTCCGGAGAATCTCCTTTGCCATCCGGATGGCGCCGTCCGCCCCTTCGAAGGGACTCGAGAGTACCAGTTCAGCGCCGAAACTCGTCATGATTTTCTTCCGTTCTGCGCTGGCATTTTCCGGTATCACGATCCGAACGCGGTATCCTTTCACGGCTCCGATCATGGCATAGGCTATCCCGGTGTTGCCGGATGTGGAATCGAGAATAATTTTGCCCGGAGTCAGAAGGCCCGCGGCTTCGGCATCGCTAATCATGCGCCAGGCCGCGCGGTCCTTTACCGAGCCTCCGGGGTTCACGCGCTCCATTTTGGCAAAAACGGAAAGTCGCGGACCCAGGTGCCGTGCAAGCTGCGTGATCTGAACCAGCGGCGTTTGGCCGATGGTATCGAGCGCGGATACAGACGCCTGCGAAAACCATTCTTGAGGAGGCTTTGCCATAGATTAACCATATTATAGCAGCAGTGGGGGAAATGATTTCAGCGTTTAATTGCCAGGATGGCCGTATCCCTGCAATAAAGGATGCATTACATCGCCGATATTTTGCAAGCAGCGGGGCTTCGATAAGAGCTATTTTTTGTCCCTGCCTCCGAGATAATCCCCGAGCATCCCCCTGCTGTGCTCATCGTCGTGGCAGTAGATGCAGAGGTTCTCCCAGTTCGATCCGTCGGGCGGGTTATTGTTGTGGTTGCCGTCTTTGTGATGCACCGTCAGGAGATGCCGGTCCTTGTATTCGAACTCCCTTCCGCACTTTGCACAGACGAGGCCGTGTATTTTGAGGGACTGCTCGCGGTAATCCTCTGCGGGGCTGCCGGCCTGCCTTAGTTCTCGCACTATCTCTTCGACTGATTTTCCGCTGTCTTTCCCGTGGAGAGGTCTTTTATGACGCCCATGTCTCATAATTAATCTCGCTATCGCGCCAACCCGGGAAGCAACTGGGCCAGCCCGCCGGCAATAAACTCAACCGCAATTGCGGCCAGAAGAAGTCCCATCAGCCGTGTCGCGATATTGATACCGGTTTTACTCAGCATCCTGCTTACGGGGATCGCGGCCTTGAGCGCAAACCACGTGAGGAGTGCGACGATAAGGCTGCTGCCGATGATCAGGCCGACATGAAGCGGTTGAAACGACTGGTCCGCGTAGATAATGACCGTAGATATCGCGCCGGGCCCTGCAAGCAGGGGCATCGCTATCGGCACCACCGCGATGCTCTCTTTCTCCTCGGCCTCTTCGGCCTCTTCAGGCGTCTGCTTGCTCTCGGCGTACTTGGCCTGCATCATTGCGATCGACATCAGAAGCAAGAGGATGCCGCCTCCGACCCTGAAGGAAGCAATGCTGACGCCGAAGAAGTTAAGAAGGGGCTTCCCGAGCAGCGTTGCGATCACCAGCACTATTGCGACGGCAACGCTTGTCGTCCTGGCGATATGCCGCCTCTCGGTCTCGCCCATCCCGCTTGTGAGGCTTACGAAGATGGGGATCACGCCGAGCGGGTTCACGATCGCCAGAAGGGTCGTAAATATCTTTATGTATCCGGTCCATTCGATCATCGCATGCCCGATACTTAATTATATCAATACGGGTTCCAGAGGTGACACGACACTAATCGGCCGTGGCTCTCCTTCAACTCGGGAACGATCCTGTCGCAGGGCTCGAACCTCCTGGGGCATCTCGGATGGAAAGGACAGCCGGGAGGGATGTTGATAGGGCTCGGCACCTCGCCTTGAAGCGGCGCGGACCTGATCTTCTTCCACCCATCGGGCCTGATCTTCGGCGCGGAAGCGAGAAGTACTTCTGTGTAAGGGTGAAAGGGTTTTTCGAAGAGCCCGTCGGTACCTGCGTATTCGACGATCTTCCCCAGATACATGACCCCGACTGCATCGCTGAAATACTGTACCACCCTCAGGTCGTGGCTTATGAAGAGGAAGGATATCTTCGTCTGCTTTTTCAGGTCGGTGAGCAGGTTGATAATCTGCGCCTGTATCGACACGTCCAGCGCCGAAAGCGGCTCGTCCGCCACGATCAGCTCCGGGGACACGGCGAGTGCGCGCGCGATGCATATCCTCTGTCTCTGTCCGCCGCTGAATTCGTGGGGATAGCGGTTCAGGGTCTCTGCGCCGAGCCCCACTTTCTCCAGGACGCCGACTACCGCGTCCTTCATCCCCGGACGGCCGGCGAGTCTATGGATGAGCAGGGGCTCCGATATCGTATCGTATACGGTCCTCCTCGGGTTCAGCGAGGCGAAGGGGTCCTGAAATATGATCTGGACCGATTTTCTGAAGGCCTTAATTTCGGCGCGGTCCATCGAGAAGATGTTTTTTCCCTTAAAGAGCACGGCCCCGGAGGTCGGCTCCATCAGCCTCAGCACCAGCCTGGCGACGGTGGATTTGCCGCATCCGCTTTCCCCTACCAGCGCGAGGACGCTGTCCTCGCGGAGGGCGAAGTCAATCCCGTCGACCGCCTTCAAGACATGGCCGCCGGACCTGAACGTCTTCCTGACTTCAAAAAATTTTTTTAACGATTCAGCCCTGAGAAGTTCCATCTCTCTCCTCAGATCAGCCCGCACCTTACGAAATGGCCCTTTGAGACCTCAAAAAGGGGTGGCTCTTTTTCCCTGCATTCGGCGGAAGGCTGTTTCCCGCACCTGTCCGCATACCTGCAGCCTTCCGGGAAATCTTCAGGCCGCGGGACGGTGCCCCGGATCGGCTTCAGGGGGACACCCCTTCCCTTTGGAATGGATTCAAGAAGGCCGACCGTATAGGGATGCTTCGGGTTATTGAATATCTCGCCGGTGTCGGCGAGTTCCATCAGCTTCCCGGCGTACATCACCGCGACCCTCGCTGCGTTCTCGGCGATCACGCCGAGGTCATGGGTGATGAAAAGGATAGACATCCGGCGCTCTTCCCTCAGCCTCTGGATGAGTTCGAGTATCTGGGCCTGGATCGTCACATCAAGCGCGGTCGTCGGCTCGTCGGCGATCAGGAGTGCCGGGTTGCAGGCGATCGACATCGCGATCATGACCCTCTGCCTCATGCCCCCGGACATCTGATGGGGATACTCCTTTACCCGTATCTCGGGGGAGGGGATCCTGACCGAGGCGAGGAGTTCGACCGCCCGCTCCATCGCTTCTTTCTTCGTCATGTCCCGGTGGGTCACGAGCACCTCAGCGATCTGGTAGCCGATCGTGAGCACCGGGTTGAGGGAGGTCATCGGCTCCTGGAAAATCATGGATATCTCGTTGCCCCTGAGCCGTCTCTTGGATTCTTCGTCCATCTTCAGGAGGTCTTTCCCCCTGAAGTCGGTTTCCCCCGTGGCGTATGCGTTCCGGGGAAGAAGCCCCATGATCGAAAGTGCGGTGATGCTCTTGCCGCAGCCGCTCTCGCCGGCAAGGCCGAAGATCTCGGATTCTTCTATGGAGAAATTAAGGCCGGATACGACCGGGACGGGTGCGCCCTCTGTCCTGAAGTAGACATGCAAATCCCTTACATCAAGCAGGGACACTTTCTATTACTTGTCCTCTTTTTTTAGGAGCCTCAGGTAGTTTTCGGCTTCTTTCAGCCCGGGATTGATTTCGAGGGCCTTTTCCCATTCCTGGAAAGCCAGGCCGGAGAGGCCCTGCATATAGTAGCTCAGCCCTAACTGCACCCATGCAGGCCCGTAACCCGGGTTGACCTCTTTTGCCTTCGAGAAATGGATAATCGCCTCCTCGACGAGGCCTTTGTTTCTCAGTGCAATGCCGAGTTTGGTATGGACATCGGCAAGCCTCGGATGGAGTTTTATCGCCTTCCGGTACTCCTCGGCCGCCTCGTCGTTCATGTTGAACTCAAGGTACATGTTGCCCAACCGGTAATGCTCGTTGGCGAGTTTCCCGGCGATATAAGGGTCCACGGCATTCGGGTCCGGGTGCGCAATCTGGGCCGCCATCGAAAATACTTCCTGGGCCTTCTTGTATTCGCCGAGATCGTTGTAGGTCACCGCGAGGTTGAGAGAGGCCTCGGTATACCGCGGGTTCAGTTCGAGTGCCTTCTCAAAGTGCTTCGCCGCCTTCCTCATTTCACCTTTCATATTGCAGATGATCCCCATCTTATTGTGGACGTCGGCATATTGCGGGTTCCTGGCGATCACTTCTCTCAGGAGCGGTTCTGCCTCGCTCAGTTTGCCTTCGTTGTAAAGCTTCGTGCCGAGTTCGTAGAGTTCATGCAAGGTTGCAGTCATACATATTTACTATATGGGGAAGGCGGAACTTTGTCAAGAAACCGCGAGGGAATATCCGGGACAGCGTTATCCGAAGCGCGCGGAGAAGGCGGGGCTCTTTTGTGATAGAATAGTTTGATCTTAAGTTTCGGGGGAAAGATGCCGAAAATAGAAGTGGCGAAGATCGTACCGGGCATGAAATTGTCGAGGACGGTCAGGAACGAAAGCGGAATGGTCCTTCTCGGCGAGGGGACCGAACTGACGGAGTCGCTGATCGCAAGGCTTGCAGCCATGAATATCGGAAGTGTGCATGTCGAAATGCCCGGGATGCCGGAGAAGGCGAAGACGGAATTGCTGGGCGAGCTCGACGAAAGATTCAGGAAAACGGAAGACGAACCCCTCATGGGACTACTCAAAAAGATTGTCAGTGAGCAAATAGAGAAACCGGACGACTAACCATGGATGCCCGGGAATTACGAAATCATATCGAGGGGATCAATGCCCTTCCGACCATCCCCGGCGCGCTGAGGAATATCGTCAGGGTCGTCGAAAACCCCAGGACCTCATTGAGCGAGATCGGGAGCTTCATATCGAAAGATCCGGTGCTTGTCTCGCGTGTTCTCAAAGTGGTGAATTCCCCTATTTACGGCTTTTCCGGGAGGATATCATCGGTAAACCAGGCGCTGCTGCTCCTTGGTCTGAGCATCGTCCGCGGAATGCTCTTCGGCGTTTCCGTCTTCGAGATCATGGAGAAAACCATGGTCGGACTCTGGGGCCATTCGATGGGCTGCGCAGTGGCCGCAAGGATAATCGCGCAAAAGAAGGGGCTGGAAGAGCCGGAGGAGATTTCCGTCGCAGCCCTCCTGCACGATATCGGCAAGGTCGCATTCAGTCTCAAGTTCCCTGAAGATTACGGGGCGCTCATCGGGGCGACCGCAGAGAGGAAGATGTTTCTCTTCGAGGCGGAGGAAGAACATTTCGGGGTGACGCACGCAAAGGCCGGGGCCTGGATATGCGAGAAATGGAATTTTCCGCGTGGCCTTGTCGAGATGATCGGCTATCACCACAAGCCCCATCTCTCGAAGAACGTGCCGGTGCAGACAGCGGTCGTGCACCTGGCGGACGTCCTCATCCGGGCAAAGGGCTTCGGTTTCGGGGGAGATAATTTCGTGCCGCCCCTGAGTCAGTCGGCGTGGCGCCTTCTGGACCTTGCGGAGGAGGACCTTCGGGAGATCGTGTGCGAAGTGGATGAGGCACTCGCCGGTTCCGGCGACTTTCTCTTCCCCGATGAGTAGCCCGAAGACAGTCGTCCTTATCGCGGCCGAGGTCGCGCTGAAGAGCATCATCGAAAGGGATCTTGCGGCCGTTCCCTACAGGGTAGTAAGCTTTACGGACATCCGGTCTTCATTCGATTACATTTATAACTCGGTCCCCGATCTTCTGATCATTTCAATAGATCCCGGCGACGCGGGGACCTCATGCCTGTTGAACGACTTCAAGGAAGATCCCCTGTTCGGGCAGCTGCCCGTTCTCGCCGTGATCGGGGATGAATTACCCCTTCCCGGATGGGGGCGGCTGTTTGCAGATGATTATGTGAAGCGTTCGCAACTCGGCGCCGACATCTGCGCCAGGGCCGAGCTCTGCATCGCAAGGGCGGAGCGCGTGGTGGAGATCAACCCTCTGACGCGGCTGCCCGGCAATATCGCGATTATCAAGCAGATACAGCACAGGCTGAGCAAGGGGGACATATTCGGCCTTGCCTATGCGGACCTCGACAATTTCAAACCCTTCAATGACAGATACGGCTTCAGCAGAGGGGATGAGGTCTTGAAAATGGTAGGGCGTCTTATCCTTAATATCGTCAGGACGAAGCAGCCTGCCGGCAGTTTTGTGGGGCATATCGGCGGCGACGACTTCGTGTTCATTTCGGGCGCGGAGACGGTCGCGGAGATCGCGGAGGATGTTGCGGACAATTTCGACGAGATCATCCCTTCTTTTTATGACGGGGAGAACAGATCAAGACGCTGCATAGAGTCCATCGACAGGGAAGGGCACCCAAAGACCTTCCCCATCATAACTCTTTCGGTCGGCATCGCCACGAATGCCCGCAGGGCGTACACTCATTACGGGGAGATGACAGAGGTCGCCTCGGAGATGAAGAAATACGCGAAGGCGTGCAGCGGCAGCTGCGTAAGGACCGACCGGAGGAGGGGGCGGTGATTCACCATGGTCACTTCTTCACGGCCTTCAATCTGAAGTCGCGGTCGGCGAATTCGTCACTCTTTTTGATGAGGGGCCATTCCTTTTCCTTGCCGGACATGCGGGCGAGGACGAACATACCCCTAAGCTTCCGGCCCTTGAAGACGAACTCCAGTTTCCCGTCACTCACACTTCCGCCCTTCAAATCGTAGGTCCCTTTGTCCCAGATGAAGACCTCGCCGGCGCCGTACTCTCCCTCGGGTATCGTACCTTCGAACCCGGCGTAATCGAGGCTATGGTCGTCTACCATGACTGCGAGCCTCTTCTCGGCCGGGTTCATCGAAGGGCCTTTCGGGACCGCCCACGATTTCAGGACACCTTCCATTTCGAGCCTGAGGTCGAAATGGAGCCTTCTCGCATGATGTTCGTGGACTACAAATATCGGCATAAAAACCTCAATTGTTACGTTGCTGTGTACTGGATCGATCTTGACTGAAAAATCTCCCCTCGCCCCTCTTTGCCAAAGAGGGGAATAATTCCTCCCTTTGGCAAAGGGAGGTTGGGAGGGATTTTACAAATTATAAATTATAACAAGAATCTAAGAAACTCCGTGCATGATCACCCTGACGGCCGCTCTCTCTTTATCTTCAGAACAAGGAGTGCCGTCATCCCGATGAGAAAAAGGATACCGCCGACCAGCGCCCATATCGCTCCCGGGTCCCTGCTCAGCTCGACGAGCGCAACCGGAAAGGGCCGGAACTCAACTGTCTTGATATAGATCCCGAAGCCGCCATGGAACGACGGGCTGTTCGGCCCGATCACGTCCATCCTGGAAAGGCCGCCTCCCTTCAGATACCGTATGTCCGCCGACCAGTCGGCGATATACCCCGAAGGTCCTGCGTCGGCATGTATTTCACCGAAGACTACCGATTCGTTGTTCGGCAGCGGCAGGACCGTGCCCTGCGTTACGTATGCCGTGGCTTTGAAGCTTCCATAGGAACTCAGGAGATGACCGAGCAGCACGAAGAGAAACCCAATATGGATCACCTGGGGTGAGAGCACCAGGAGCATATTCCTTGTGCCGCTTTTTTTGATTATTGATTCGACGCTGCAGAAGAGCGTGTTGGCGGTGAGAAGCGACAGGACACCTATCGTGGCCCAGAGCCACCATGTCACGCCGGCAGGACTCTCCGCAAGCCATTGGAAGAGCGGCGCCATATGCAGGCCCTGAAACTCCTCCCGCAACGGCATGATGATGGAACCGTATAAGAGTATGCATAACAGCGCGAGAAGCAGCCATATGGCAGTCCTCAACGATGTAAGAAACCTGACGATTTTCTGTAAGATGCCCATATCTTAATACGGCTCAACCGGAAAAAATTCCCTCGCGCCAAGCCGCAGAGCGCACAAAGCAAAAAATAAATCATGATGATTCAGGATAGGCACACTTTCTTCCTTTCTTTGCGTCTTTGCGCAGGACATCTCCCGTTCCTCCTATGCAGCGTTTATCAAAACGTATGCGAACTCTTCATTAAGAGACTTACCCCGAGATACGTGAACATCACGATCCCGAAGCCGATTATCCCGAGCATCGCCGAAGGCCGGCCCGACCACCACTGTCTCAGCCTGGTGTGCAGGTAGAGGCTGTAGAAGAGCCAGAGAATTACCGTCCATAGTTCCTTCGGTGTCCAAAGCCAGTAGGTGCCCCAGGCGAAATACGCCCATATCCCACCGAAGACCATGGCAGCGGAAAAGAAGCAATAGCCCACGAGGATTGCCTTGTACTGAAGGACTTCAGCGGCTTCATCGGGGAGACCTGCCCCGGCCGGCCCTCCGTCTTTGTCCTCTTCTCTGACGAAGAGGAAGGTCGTACCAAAAACCGCCGCGATTCCGAAGAGCGCATATGCGAAAAAAGACAGGGCAACGTGAGACTCGAACCAGAATGTCTTCAGTACCGGGGGAAGCGGTGCGCTGTGCGGCGGGAAGAAAAGCGACAGGAGGATGAAGACGGCCGACAGGCCCAGCATCGGGAAAAGATGCCTGCCCCTGTTTCTCATCCTGAAGGTCATCGGCAGTGCAAAGAGCACCGTTGCGAAGGAAAGGAAATAGAGCGTGTCGTGGGGTCCTATGATCGGCAGCCTGCCGAGTTGTAAGCCCCGGTAAAACATATAGGCAGCCTGGACCGCGAAGCCCGCGTAAACAAAAGCGGTCCGGGAGTACCCGAAAAGATAGAAGAGCGCCGGCAATACAGGCAGGATGATCATGTCCCCTGTCTTCCGGCCGCATATCCGCGCTCTGCCGGCGCAGCCTTTCGCATGCGGGACACATAATCGCTCAGTAGCGCTTCCACTTCTCTGATCTCTTCGGTATCAGGCAGGAGCGCAACAAGCCTGCGGATGAAGTCATTCTCCGCGAGTAATGCGAACGACGAGGAGAAGTTCAGATCATACACCCATGAGAGCTGCGTTAGCTTGAAATCATTCATGTTCTTCAGGAGTGAAAGCGCGACGGATTTCCGGTCTCTTAGGCAGGCGACCGCTTCTTGCGAATATCCCGGTGTTTCGGGCAGACCTAACCCTACAGCTGAGGCTATGTCGTTGTTTTTGCTCTCGAAGAACCCGAGAAAGATTCGCCATATATCGAGTTTGTCCGCGTCACGGACCAAACGAAGAAAAAAAACGTCTTCCGCGTCCGGCAGGTGCGGGACGGAAAAGGCATTATGGAACCTGACTGCATTGAGGACGATACGCTGTTCCTGACCGGGAAGCGGACCGAGGACATTCTTTTCAGTCAGTATCTCCACCCCGAGATTCCCGTGGTTCACCGAAAGGCTGTCCCTGAACGTCCTGTACCGTGCGTACTGGGGGAATCTCCCGATGTCGTGAAAGAGTCCTATGGTTTCGGCGATCAGGATTTTGTCCGGGGCCAAACCCTGCTCCCCGGCAAGAAGGCGGATGATTCGGCACACCAGGAGGGAATGCTCTTCCTTCAGCGTGATGTTCTTCTGATCTTCGGGAACATGCGAATAGAAGGACCGGACATAGTCCGCAAAAAAGGTCCTGAAGTTTTCGATGTCTCTTTCAGTCATGGTCTCAGCAGGTGTGACTGCAGGGAAGGGCCGTCATCTCCGGAACATGCCGCTCTTGCCGCCGCGCTTTTCGCGGAGGAGGATGTCGGAGATTACCATTCTTTTGTCCACGGCCTTGCACATATCATAGATCGTAAGGGCTGTGGCTGCCACCGCGGTCAGCGCCTCCATCTCAACCCCTGTCCGGCCGGTGTTCTTCACCTTTGCCTCGATCCCTATCCTGCGGCGCGTTTCGTCGAATTCGAATTCGACAGTGACCGAGGCGATGTTCAGAGGGTGGCACATTGGGATGATCTCGGAGGTTTTTTTCGCGGCCATGATTCCGGCAACGCGCGCCACCCCGAGGACGTCTCCCTTGGCTGTCCCGCCTTCCCGTATCATTTCAAAAGTCTCTTTGTTCATCGAAACGGAGCCGCTTGCAACCGCCTCTCTTTTCGTCTCGGATTTGGCCGAGGCATCGACCATGCGCGCCTGCCCCCGCTTGTCGAAATGGGTGAATCTCTTCATCCGCCGATCTTTGCCATTGGTCTTCTCTGGCGTCCGCTAAGGGCCAAGGGTCCTTTACGGGCGAGCGCGTCGCCTATGTTATGGCCTTCCGGCTTTACCTTGATCGCAAGCCTGAGCAGGCGTTCCAGTTCGGCATCGGATCCGCCGTTCCTGAGGGCGGTCTTCAGGTCGATCTCGGTTTCGGAAAAGAGACAGGGCCGGAGCTTGCCGTCCGAAGTCAGGCGCAGGCGGTTGCAGTCCGCACAGAAATGGTGTGTGATCGCGCTGATAAAACCGACTACGCCTCTGGCATCCCCGAGCCTGAAATACCTGGAAGGGCCGTTTTTTCTGATGCGGACAGGGACCAGTGGGGCGATTGTTTCTATTTTCCCTTTTAACTCTTCGGTCGAAATATACTTCTCCGGGCTCCAGTAGTCGTTATCGCCGGAGGGCATGAACTCGATAAACCGTACATGATACTCAGTGGAGAGGGTAAGCCGTGCAAAGTCGCTCACCTCATCGTCGTTGACACCGCGGACAGGCACCACGTTGATCTTAATCGGCGTGAGTCCGGCCTTCTCCGCAGCGGCGATCCCCCGCATGACGCTGTCGAGCGAACCGCCCCTGGTAATCTCCCGGTACCGATCGGGTTTGAATGAATCAACACTGATATTGACCCTGTCGAGTCCGGCATCCGCCAGTTCCTGCGCATGTCGCTCAAGGAACGTGCCGTTTGTCGTCATGCTCAGGTCTTCAATGCCGCGGATCTTCTTCAGGGAGGATGCCAGGAAGGAAACGTTTTTCCTGGTGAGCGGCTCGCCGCCGGTGAGCCGGACCTTCTTTACTCCCAGTCCGGCCCCTATCCCGACTATTCTGATAATCTCTTCATACCTGAGTATCTCTTTGTGCGTAGAAGGAACGACCCCGGAGGGAGGCATACAGTAGACACAGCGCAGGTTGCAGCGGTCGGTGATCGACAGCCTCAGGTAATCTATCCCCCGTTGGAAATCGTCCTTCAGTCCGCTCATCGCTTTTTGCCGGAAGGCTTTTTGTTGAGCTCTGCCAGTTTCTTCTTCGCAAGGGCCGCATCTTTCGAGTCGGGATACTTATCGACGAGCTTCCTGAGGATCGTCGCACCCGTCTTTTTGTCTCCTATCCCGATAAACGCAAGCCCCTGTTTGTAAGAAGCGGTTGGCGCCTTTTCGTTTCCGGGATATTTCTTGAGCAGCGTCTCATACGAGAGGATGGCGCTTTCGTAGTCCTTTCCCGCATAATAGGTCTCGGCAATCCAGAACTGGGCGTTTCCGGCCAGCCTGTCTTTTGGGAAATCCTTCAGGAAGGCCTCGAATTTTTCCCTCGCCTCCTTATATTTCTTGTCCTTGAACAACTGGTATGCCGCGTCATAGTCTGTTGCCTTTTCTGCCGCGGGTTCTCCATGGGGTTCCTCACCCGGCGCTTCGGCCTTCTCTTTTTCAGCGCCGGCCGTGGGCGGAGCGGCCGCCTGCGGGGTTTCCGCAGGCTTGGCCGGTGCCTCGATGGCTGCAAGCTTGTCCTTCAGCGTCTTGACCTGGGACTCCACGGCTGCGATCTGTGCCCTTGCAAGGTCCCTCTCCGCGATCATGTCCCTAAGGGCTTTTTCTGTATTGTATTTGTACTCTTCAAACCTGCCCCGCAGTTCCTGCAGGCTGTTTGAGATCTCGGAAAGCCTCGAATTTATCTGGACCTGGCTGTCTCTCATCGCCGATAATGAATCTTCCTTCACGACGCCGGTGGTCTTTTCCTTCAGCGAATTCACTTCCCTCCGGGTATCGACGGTCTGCTGCCTGACGTCGTTTATATCCCGCTGAAGCGCATCAAAGTCACTCGAAGAAGCGCATGCGGAAGCGACAAGGCACAAAAGCAGTAAAAAGAACAGCCTCCTCACTACTTGCCCGCCTTTCCGAGCACTACGAAGTGCGCCCGCCTGTTTTTCGCCCAGCATTCCTCGGTCTGCTCGGTGCAGAGGGGCTTTTCTTCGCCGTAACTGATCGTCTGAAGTCTCGCCGCAGGGACGCCGAGTGACACGAGATAATCCTTTACCGCTTTCGCCCTCCTGTCACCCAGTGCAAGGTTGTACTCGTTGGTCCCGCGGTCGTCGCAGTGGCCTTCGATCGACAGTTTCGCGCCGGAATTTTTTGTCATCCATTCGGCGATGGATTTCAGCTCCGACTTGTATTCGCTTTTTACATCATATTTATCGAATTCGAAGTTGATGTCCTTGAACAGGCCTTCTTTCTCTTCCACGCCGGCAGTCTCTTTCTCCAGCGATTTAACAGATTCCTTGCCTGATGCCAACTTCTGCTCGGTGACCTTCTCCGGCGCCTTCTGAACGGCCTCCTTCTTCTCCGCCGGTTTCTCGGCCTCCGGCCTTGTCACCTCTTTCTTCGCGCACCCTGCCGATACAAGAGCAACCAATGCAAATAAAACCAGTAACCTTTTCATCCTGTTCCTCCTCCCAATAAAGTAAATTATGATAGAAATTAATTAGGCGACCATCTCGGGCCAAAGGCCTTCAGGTCTTTAGGGGTCACTCTCATCTGTGATTCCCCGTTTGCTCTCATTATATATACGCCCTTCGTACGGTCCCTGTCGGAGGTGAAAACGAGGTACCTTCCATCAGGAGAAAAAGAAGGGTCTTCATTGTTGCCGCTTTCAGTAAGCTGCGTCAGTCCCGACCCGTCGGGTTTTACTATGCATATCTGGTTTTTGCCTCCACGGCGTCCCGAAAAAGCGATTCTGTCTCCGGTCGGCGACCAGACCGGGGAGGTATTGTAGTTGCCTTCGAATGTCACTCTCCTGGCCTCGCTGCCGTCGGACAGCATGACATAAATCTGCGGGCTTCCGCCCCGGTCGGAAACGAACGCGATAAATTTCCCGTCAGGGGAAACCGCCGGCGAGACGTCGATGCCGTAAGAAGACGTGATTCTCGTCAGGCTGCCGTTGTCGATATTGTAGGTGAACAGGTCCGGCGTACCTTCCTTTGACGAGGAAAAAACAAAAGCATTCTTGTTGGGGAGGAAGTCGCCGACCAAGTTTGTTCCCCTGGAAACAAAGATCCTCTTTTCCGTCAACCGTTGAAAGTCTAACAAATATATGCCCCATTGTCTACCCCGCTCCGACGAGTAAACAGCCTTGTTGCCGTCGAAAGACCAGTGCGGGGAGAGGATGATGGACGCTTTCAGGCCGAGTTTCCTGCTCCGGTGGCCGTCCCAGTCAGCGAGGTAGAGGTCCTTTGCGCCGGCACGCTCTCCCACGAACATGACCCTCGTGCGGAACACGCCTTTTTGTCCGGTCAACGCACAGTAGATATCGTTCGCAATCGTATGAGCGAGCGGCCTGACGAGCGATTTCTCGGACTGGTACTCCTTGTTGAGCACCTCTTTCCCGTCCGTGACGTCGTACAGTCTGACGGATACCGTCAGATTCTTCCCTTCGGAAACGGTCCCCTTGACGACTGTTTCGACCCCGAGGGGTGTCCAGTTGGCCGGGTTAAAGGGCTGCGACAGCGACTCGACATACGCCGCCTTATCGACATAAGTGAAAAGCCCGGTGAAGACGAGGTCGTCCCTGAGGACCCTGGAGATTTCCGTGCCGGAACTGCCCGGGAGGTCGAAGATGGCGACAGGGACCTTCATCGCGGCGGGGGAAGTGATGTCGATGTAAACTTTTGCCTCGGCGAGAGGAAAAAGTGAAAAGTAAATAGTGAATGATAAGAAAACAATTAAAATAATTCTCCCTATTGAGCCATGAGCGACGTACTTCTTCTGCCCCTTATAACGATTACTCACGAGGAGACCTTAACCCTTTCTTCCTTCATTCGATGAAAATCTTATTCCTATCTCCATTTCCTTAGGGGGAGGGATTACAGGACTTGCTTTCCGGACAGTATCCATGACATATTTGTCATAAATTCTGTCGCCAGATTTTTTTTCAAAGCGTAACACAAAGAGCGTTCCGTCCTTGGCTATTCTCACAGAGATAATAGTTTCGAGATTTTTATTAATAAAAAATTCGGGTACTGACCAGTGGCTCTGTATTTGGCCAGTGATCTTTCCCATATAACCTTCCGCATTTGAGCCGTCGGGCATGCCGGCTATGCCACTCTGCGCGGCCGCCGGTGTTTTTTTCGGGCCGCCCTTTCCCTGAACGGAAATAAGGGCCCGCAGTCTGGCGAGACGTTCTACCCTTTTTTTAGCTGCGATCTCGGAGATGCTCTCGTTGATCAATTTCTCCGCCTTTTTTTCATCGAACCCGGGCTCATCTTTTTTACTTTTGGCCGCCGGACTGACCGCTCGCTCGTTTGCCGTGGAGGGCTGGACCGCAGTATTCTGTATGCTTGTGCTTCTCCCGGGGCTTACGAGGCTCACCACATAGGGTGACGGCATGACGATGTCATGGGACTGTCTCAGGACAAGAAACGTCAGCAGAAAGAAGGTGACGTGGAGACCCGCAGAAAGGGCCGCGGACCTCTGCAGGCTGGGACCTTTCATTTTACGTTGATCTGAGGTTCCGTAATCATCCCGAGTTTTTCGATGCCTGCGTCCTTAATCTCGCCCATGACTTCGACCACCAGACCATAAGGGACGTCCCTGTCGGCCTTCAGAAAAATATTCGGGTTCAATTTGCTGATCGCCTCAAGTTTCTGGCGCATCTGAGGTATCGTGATCGGCGTATCGTTCATAAAAATCGTCCGGTCTTTCTTGATTACGAGAGAAATCCTCTCCTCCGGCGGAAGATCTTTGCCTTTTGCCTTGGGAAGATTCACATCTATCCCCTGCTGGAGCAAGGGGGCGGTTACCATGAAGATGACGAGCAGTACGAGCATGACGTCCACAAAGGGGGTCACATTGATCTCGGAAAGGACCGTCCTGTCCCTGTTCGTCTTCATTCGCCTGTCTTCGTGAAGATCTCGAGCAGGTCTTCGGAGAAGTCTTCCATCTCGATGATCATCTTCCTGGACATGCTCAGGTAGTAGTTATACGCGATGACCGCCGGTATGGCGGCCACAAGGCCGACCGCGGTTGCGATGAGCGCTTCCGCAATGCCGGGCGCAACGACTGCGAGGGACGCCGAGCCGGCAAACCCTATCCCGTGGAAGGAACTCATGATGCCCCAGACCGTGCCGAAAAGGCCGATAAACGGAGAAGTGGAACCGGTTGTTGCGAGGAAATTCAGATATTTCTCGAGCTTCACCGATTCGAGTGTCTCGTATCGCCGGAGCAGCCGTTTCACCTCACCACTTTCCCTTTTCACCTCATCGGTGTACACTGATTTGAAAACATTCGCGATAGGGCTCAGCGAAAGGTTCTTTGTGGCCTTGAAGAGATTCCTCGGGTCTCTGTTTGCCCTGAAGGCCCTCAGGAACTGTTCCGATTCGCCGTTCGCCTTCGAAAAGTATCTTTGTTTGAAAAAAATGATCGCCCATGAGACGACCGAAAAGAACAAGAGAATGCACAGGACGACCTTGACCACGATGCCCGCGTGGAGTATCAGAGAGAAGACAGACTCATTCATATACTACCTCTTCTGCGTTTCGATAAATTTAAAAAAATTTGACCCCAAAAGTCAAATTAAGAATATTTCACAATGCTATATCGCACGTATATAGTATATAACATCCGTACGATTAAATTTATCCCCTGACATTTGATATAATACTGTTCCCGGAGAGGTGGCCGAGCGGTTGAAGGCGACGGTCTTGAAAATCGTTGTAGGGGCAACTCTACCGTGAGTTCGAATCTCACCCTCTCCGCCATAATTTTCTGATACATTGAATTGAAGGCGACGGTCTTGCTCGCCCCGGCGAGTCCGCCTGTGGCGGAAATCTCACCCTCTCGCCATATTTTTCCTGATACATTGTCAATAGTCAAGCCTGACCAGATAATCCAGCCGATCCTTAGTCATCGCTCTCAATCGTATCATGATTTAGCATGGAAGCGGGGGGTGGGGTGGTTTGAATGCGGGGCATCTCCGGCAACCTGCGAACCCCGGTCGCTTGAGGATCACCATTTGCGGTGCTATGATTCGCTGTAGGGATGGAGTTCGCTGAAAGAAAGGGGAATCATATGAAGAAAAGTCTAAAGATCGTCGGTACCATTTTGGTGGTGCTCGTGCTCGCCGTCCTGTGTGCACGCTCGATGGCGGACACATCGGGATGTCGCACATGCGACGATGTGAATCCGGGGTCGCCACTAGAGGTGCGCATCGAATATCGGGATGGGACGGCAAGGTCCGCATGCGGTCTTCGCTGCGCAGGGGCGATGCTTGCGGCATACCGCGGGAAGGATGTAAAGACGATCTGGATCAGGGAGCACATAAGCGGAAAGCTTCTTGATGCAAAGAAGGCATTCTGGGTGCTCGGTCCCGGCGAGGGGAGCAGAGAGACCTTTTCGGAGAGATCGGATGCCGAGTCGTTCTCAGCCGCCCATGGCGGCAGAGTCGCGGATTTCAAGGATACGATGGCCGCACTCTTCTCGGGGATGTACAACGAGATTCAGCAAGTGGCGATGGTTGCCGGACGGGAGATAGGAGACGACATCACCTCCCATCCTAAATGTGCCTACTGCGGAATGGACCGCAAGCAGTACGCATACAGCAGAGTGCTGCTCAAATACCGGGACGGCTCGGAAGTAGGTCTCTGCAGCGTTCATTGCGCAGGTCTCGACCTTGCGCTTCACCCGGAAAAAGTACCCGCGCGGATTATGGTAGGCACCTACGACCGCGGGAACCTTGTCGACGCGGAGAAAGCGGTATGGGTGCTGGGGGGGGCGAAACATGGGACCATGTCGATCAGAGGCAAATGGGCCTTCGAAAAGAAGGAAGATGCCGAGGAGTTCATGCGTGACTTCGGCGGCTCAATCGCAGACTTCCACAATGTTATGACCGCAGCCTTCGAGGACATGTGGGAGATAATCCGGTAGCCGGTCAGATAAATTCTTTCCCCTTGACAGTGGCTGCGTTGTGCCGTAAAGTGGAACCATGCCTTATAATTGCAGCTTTAGAAATAACCTAAAGGAGGTGAAAATCATGAGGAAAAGCATTTTATTTACAGTCATTGTCCTATTCTGCGCCGCAGTGGCATTCGCAGGTACCTTCGGCAAAATGGACTTAAAGGTGGGCGACGAGGTCTACGCTTGCAACTGCGGCGCGGATTGCCCGTGCCAGACCATGGCGAGGATGCCTGGAAAATGCACCTGCGGCAACGAGATGGTAAAGGCAAAGGTAATGAAGGTTGAAGAGGGCCGGGTGATGTTGAAGGCCGATTCATGGGAGAAGGAACGTTCTTTCAAAACCACGGGCAAGTATGCTTGCGCCTGCGGGGCCGACTGCAAGTGCGAAGCCATCAGCCAGAACCCCGGCAAATGCCCCTGCGGTATGGAAATGAAGAAGGTTGAGTAGCGCAGGGCGGCAGCCAATGGATAAAAAGGGCGGGAAATCCCCCGCCTTTTTTATCCGTAGTGGTGCGAGAGAAGGAGTCGAATCCGTAGTTTCCCATCAAATCCTCATTCCGGGCGCGGCAGTACGCGGAAGCTTCTGAGGGAGATATACCATGAAAAAAAAGCAAAATAAGAGAGCAGCCAAAGCGGTTAATCGCTTTATGAAATCAATGAACTGTTCGCGGGCCATTTTCAAAACTTTTCGTCAAGTCGGCTGAATTCAGCAAAGAATTTAAGGCTAGGTACAGCCAGGTGAGATGTTCTGCCCTGCTTGGGACAAATATGGGAATGCCTGATGGAATTAGCAAAGCGGAACAAATGGGTTATTTCATTTCAAGGTGTCCTACCTATATCGCGACTGCCGTCGAGATTTTAGACAAACTTCTTGATTAGAGGCGACAACACAGTGAACCTTTTGCTGCCGAATTATGGGCATGTTCCCAAGTGCAAAGCCAAAAAATGTCAATCTCGTCTCCTTTTGATTCCGTTTTCTCAATGGGGTAGGCGCCTTCCCGCCCGTATTTGAGGGTATGGGAATTGCAACATTATGAACTGATGGCGGGCCATATGACCAGTTTTCTGAAGAGGTTGCTCCTCCCGGTTTTTCTTCTGCTGGCCGTTGCGGAAGCGGCATTCTGTTTTTTGCCGCCAGCCTTCGGACAGGAGGGACCGGTGTTGATGCCGGGCGGTCCTGTCCCCCTTATCCTTGATCCAACGGTATCCAAATTCCGTGTTGCTCCAGAGTCGCATCCTCAAATTATGAGGCCGATGGCAACCGCGATCACTGTGAGTTATGTCCCGGCGGGCAGCTATGGGACTTGGGGCGACCTTTGCGAGGCATGGCCTCCGGCTGCTCAAACCGCGTTCAGTTATGCGGTCGGGATCTGGGAGGGTTATCTGAACGCGTCGGGCCCGATTGTAGTTGAGGCCTGCTGGACTGATATGGGAAGCAATTTCATTCTTGGTCATGGTGGAACGGTATGGACTGATTACAATTTCTCTAGTGCCCCTTTTGCGAATACCTTGTATCCGGGAGCGCTTGTCAACGCACTCTCAGGTAGTGACGGCGCACCTTCTTGGCCCGAGATCGCGGTTGCCTTCAACAAGAACTTTTCGTGGTATTTCGGCACTGATGGCAACCCCGGAGCGAATGTGGATTTTGTTAGTGTTGTTCTTCATGAGATTTGCCACGGACTCGGCTTTTTGGGTAGCATGAATGTCTCCGGAAACCAGGGCAGTTGGGGCTGGAGCGGAATACCATATGCCTACGATCGTTTCGCAGTCAATGGGGCTGGCCAGAGTCTTATCAATACCGCCATGTTCCCGAATCCTTCTGCCGCCTTGGGAACGGCGCTTACCAATAATAATGTGTATTTCAACGGGACGAGTGCGGTTGCAGCAAATGGCGGGTCGTCGGCAAAGCTTTACGCGCCGGCACCTTGGTCTCCCGGATCCAGCTATGCCCATCTGGACTATGATACATATACCAGCACACCAAATGCCTTAATGGTATATATGATCTCCTATGGCACTTCCATCCATGACCCCGGGCCTGTGACCCTCGGCGTCCTTAAAGATATCGGGTGGTCCCTGGCTGAGACATGTACATACTCTATCAATCCGCAGATCAACTCATTCAATCTTAACGGCGGAAGTGGCAGTGTAAGCATTACGGCAGGCGCAGGCTGCGCATGGACGGCAATTAGCAATAATGCGTCCTGGCTTCATGTCACCTCCGGCGCTTCCGGCACAGGCGGCGGCACTGTCGGCTATTCCGTAGACCAATATACTGGGACAGGCAGCAGGCAGGGCACAATGACGATCGCCGGGCAGACCTTTACCGTGAACCAGACGGGATGCACCTATGGGCTCAGTCCCGGCAGCAGTCCAATTTTCACTTCCGCCGGCGCAAGCGGCCAAACTTTCTCGGTGACAACTAACGGGACTATCTGCCCCTGGACTGCGGCCGAAAGTCTCTCATGGGTATCGATTACATCGGGCGCAAGCGGGACGGGCAACGGTACGGTGACGTATACGGTTGATCCATATTCAAGCGTTCCCTGGAGGTCCGGCAATATCAATGTGGCAGACAAGTCATTCGCGATCACGCAGCACGGCCTGCTGCCGACTGCAAATTTCTCTGGTTCTCCTGCTTCCGGGAATACGCCTTTCCAGGTGTTTTTTTCGGATTCATCGGGCAATGCGACAAGCTGGCTCTGGGATTTCGGCGATGGCGGATCGAGTACTTTGCAGAACCCGACGCATACGTACCAGACAACCGGAAACCCGTTTGCAGTTACTCTTACAGCTACGAACATCAACGGCTCCGATTCGGTTACGAAGACGATCACCGCTTCCTCTTGCGCCAATGGCCCGGTCAGGAGGACCGGGTTCCCCGATTATACGTCGATTCAGGATGCCTATACCGCGATCGGACCGGGCGGCGCGGACACGATCTATATCCAGGCCGTCGAATTCAGCGGTCCGGCCGGAGCGCCCACCTTTGATCAAAACGAAGACGTGATTCTCAGGGGCGGCTACGACTGCGCATATCACGAAACACGCATCCCCGACACCATCATAGAAGGCCCGCTCACCATCGCCGACGGTACTGTCACGTTCGATCAGATCGTTGTCAAGTAGATAGGATGAACCCTGTCTCTTCTCCCGCCGTGGTATCATAAATCGTGGAAACGATACTTCTGCAACCGCGCCAAAAAGATTACTCAACGTTTTACCTCTGGGCGTCCGCCCTCGCACTGATCACGATATTCTATAACATGATCGAAGGGGTTGTTTCTGTCTTCTTCGGGTTCGAAGACGGCACCGTAGCCCTCTTCGGCTTCGGCGTCGACTCATTCGTCGAGGTGATATCAGGCGTCGGCATATGGCATATGGTCCGGCGCATGCGGCAGAATACCGGCAGTCTCCCGGACAGATTCGAGGCGACCGCGCTCAGGGTCACCGGCAGCGCCTTCTACCTGCTGTCGGCCGGGCTTGTTGCTACTGCAGCCGTGAACTTGTATCGGGGCCAGAAACCGGAGACGACGTTCTGGGGCATCGTGGTATCGCTTATCTCGATAGGCTCGATGGTCTTCCTCATGAAGTATAAGGTGAAGATCGGGAAGCGGTTCAATTCGCAGGCCCTGCTCGCGGACGCCGCCTGTACGAAGACCTGCATCTACCTTTCGGTAGTGCTTCTTGCGGCCAGCCTGGGTTTCGAGTTCACCGGCATCGGCATGCTCGATTCCCTCGGCGCGGCAGGGATCGCGTTCCTCTCATTCAGGGAAGGCCGGGAGGCGTTCGGAAAGGCCCGCGGCGCGGCATGCAGCTGCCAGGGTAAGTGTGCGTAGACGTCAGACGATTTCGCTCTCTCCGGGCGACCATCTATTGTCGCCTTGCCGCCAGATGAAGAAGCAATGAAGACAATTCCTTGCGTGAATGTCCGGTGTAAGTTATAATTTTTGCGGGGGATACCGATAACGGGCAATGCGCTGAGCGGCACGATGAGGTTCTTGTGGACAATGATAAATTAGTACAGTACATAGCGTCACTGTCGGATGAGGAAAGGAAAAAATACAAGCACCTCATAGAAGGTGCCCTTCGACTGGACAGAGAGACTGCAGAGACTTTCACTGAGGCGAAAGCGCGCGCCGTGAATTATGCGAAAAGTCTTAAACGCTTGCGGGAAGAGTCGATGCACTTAAAGACAAGTCTCACGACTCTGACCGAGAAACTTTCTGAAGTCGCCGATGCCTCGGAGAGGGCCTTAAGAGTCTTCAGCCAGGGCCCCTCCTGGAACTGACATACATAAGACAGTATTTTGAATTGGCATTTGCCGCAGGCAGATATCGTGACCGCGAGCGGCCCCGCAATGAAAGTATTTGAAAGCAGATCACAGATAATATTAGCGCAATAGACCGCTCATGATAATCAGTTCATAATAAACAATGCCAATATAAATTATTATTGCCAGTGACAAGGAGACTCTTGCGACAGCAAAATGATTAAAGACGCAAAATATAAAGACCGCCACTGAAGTGAACAAGAATTTTTCCAGGAAGAAAGTGATACTGCCGTGTTCCAGATAAACAGCCATAATCGGATTGAGTTCCGTTGCATTGTATGTTTTTACCAGTGTGAGGGTCAAATAAGCGTCGGATACACTCAAAATCAAAAGAAGCAAAAGTGTTATGAACAGCCGCAGATCATAGCTGTCAAAAAAAATATATTTCCTCTTGTCCGCTTCTCTCCTGATAGTCCTTCTTCGGCCGCCGAAAATTGTCTGCCCGGACAGAAACGGCGTCGACTGCTTTCTTCTGTCATCAATGATCCTTTTGTGGTTCATGCTAACTCTATCTTTCTTGGCAATAACCAACGCTTCCTTCCTTAATTTCATTATAGTGCAGATATATATTCGGTCAATCACAAACCTCGTTGTTCGCTTCCGCGGGTAGCAAAACGGGCGATTTCCCGATATACTTCTGTCAAAGGCTGAGTGATCGCCGTTGGCGACATAATCTTAAGCATGAGAGGAAAAGACATGGTTAAATCCAAGACAACCGCAAAGACCGGCACCAGGAAAGCGGCAGGCACGACTGCTGCAAAGAAGACCAAGGCAAAGAAGACTGTTGCAAGGAAACCTGCAAAAAAGGCTGCGGGGATGAAGGAGGGGAGCAGTTACGTCTGCGGAGTCTGCGGACTCGCCGTCACTGTCGACACAGCATGCGGCTGTGCAGAGACCGCCCATCTCATCTGTTGCGGAAAGCCGATGACGACGAAGAGGTAGCATTAAGCAACGCAGAGAGCCTTTTTGAAGGGGGTGTTCAGCCTGCCTATTGAATTTTTTCCCCCTACCGTTTAAAATGTGCATATGCACATAATGCAGAAGATGGGCGATGTCCCCGAGATATAAGAAGCCGCGTATCTGCGGATGCCCGATGAAGGGCAAGGCGTTCAAGCCTACCGGCGTGCCCCTGAAGGAGATCGAAAAGATCGCGCTCTACAGGGACGAACTCGAGGTGTTGAAGCTCTGCGACATGGACGGACTCACGCAGGAAGAGGCAGGAGAGAAGATGGGAATATCGAGGGGCACCGTGCAGAGGCTCCTGTCGGAAGCCAGAAGAAAGACGGCGACCGCCCTTGCGGAATGCAAGGCCCTTGTTTTGGAAGAAATCATATGCAAATAGGAGGCTTGTCATGAAAGTATGTTTCCCGGTAGAACAGGTTGATGGTATGAAGAGCAGGGTGTTCAACCATTTCGGATCGGCGCCCTTTTTTATCGTCGTCGACACCTCTACGAATGCAGTCTCGACGATCACCAACAGGGACCAGCACCACGCGCACGGTGCCTGCAATCCGGTCCTGGCGCTCGATAACCAGAGCATCGACGCGGTGGTAGTAGGCGGTATCGGCGGAGGAGCACTGAACCGTCTGAACCAGGCCGGCATCAGGGTATACCGGGCCGCGGTCGAAAACGTGAAGGGTAACGTGGCGCTCTATCTCTCGAACGGTCTTCAGGAGTTCGGGATGATACATGTCTGCGGAGGACACTCCGACGGGGGAGGCTGCGCCCACTAAGACCGGGTCGGAAGCGGGATGAAACCTTAGCCCCGGCCAGCTCGCTGCCGCAGCATGGCTTCTCGAAGCCGGCACGCTCGTTCCTCGGGGAGGTCCATGCCGGCCGCCCGGCATCGGCCAGATCGTCATCGGCGAACTGGTGGCAGACAAAAAAAGGCACAAAGAAAAGCTGAGGGACAGTTGTAGGGCGTGATTAATGACGCCCTACAACTGGAATGACAACGTCCCGCGGGAGAGGCTATAATGAGGCGGAAATGCCGGACCTCAGAAAATACTCATCTTATGCGATCATGTATGAACTCAACAACAGGGAGTTCAGGAAGAAACTCGGCCTTTTCCCCGAGGAACTCCGATATTATGTCATCCTGGCAAACAGCATTATAGGGGCCGAAAACGCAAAAAGAGTCGAGGGGACCCCTGGGGCGGTCATCAAAGACGGCGAAGAATTTGTGGCGAGGCTTCTGGGGATGATGGACCCCGGGCAGGATGCCGCGTTCAGGGAGGTCCTCGAGACCTACCTTGTCGAGACGATGAAGGACGAGTTGAGATGCTGCTGCCCGAACTGCGCTTGCTTCGAAGAATGCCTCGACATCGGAAATTTGGCAGTGGGAGGCCTTTTCGAAAGGCGGGCCAACGGTGAGGAGACCGAGGAACTGAAAAAGGAGATCGCGCTTCAGGTCGCCGCCGCCTTCGAGCGTACACCCCACGTCGATACGGACTCGGCCCACCGGCTCTGCGAAAATTTCAGGCACCAGTATTCGGCATCCGGCATAGGAGAGGTCTTCGGCAGATACACGGAGATCGCCGCAGTGCTGCGGGATACCTTCGGCATCGACTACCGGAAGATCCAGCAGGAGATGGTGCTGCTGAACATGGAGTTCTGCGAAAGAAACATGCCCGGAGACCGCTGATCTCGGCCTCTCCCCCCCGCCCGCCGGATTGACCCTAACGTTGGAGCGCCGGGATAAACCGGCATGGAGTTGAGAATGAAAGAGTCTCACATCGAAGGATTAGCCAACCACGATGACCCTGAGTCAGGCATGGGTACCCGTGAGGGTACATGTGGAGC
>JAJZPM010000022.1 GCA_021811105.1 Nitrospirota bacterium
ACTTTTTGCGCACTGGCAGATGGGAACGCTTCCTGCGGCTGGATGATGGGAGCCGGATGAGCCGAGAGGTTCACGTCCGGTTCTGCGAGGGACTGGCGGGGCAGCTCCGCCGGTCTACTCACCGTAACATCTACGTCAAAAGCATGAGGGCAGGGCAGCGGGTAATGGCCGGAATAAGCAGGTTCATAGAAGAGCGGTTGAAGTTGAAGGTCAACGGGAAGAAAAGCGCGGTGGACTATCCTGAGAGGCGGAAGTTTCTCGGTTTTTCCTTTTACCGGAAGGAAGAGGGAGTACGGGTGAAAATGCACCCGAAATCTCTGAAACGGTTTAAGGATAAAGTGAGGGAGATTACGTCGAGGAGCAAGGCACGGAGCATGGAGGCTCGAATTAGAAGGCTGAATCAGGCGGTACATGGCTGGCTCGGCTACTTTCGGATAGCGGACATGCGGGGGCATTGCGAGAAACTGGACAAGTGGATAAGAAGGCGTCTGCGCATGTGCTATTGGAAGCAATGGAAGAAGATCAGGACGAAACGCGATAATCTCGTGCGTCTCGGATTGGACGACCAAAAGGCGTGGCAGTTTGCCAACACAAGGAAAGGCTGCTGGCACACTTCCAATAGTCCCATCTTATCCACAACCCTTAGCAACAGGTACTTTAGCCGAGCAGGTCTTATCGGACTTCTCGATATTTACAGATCTTTATAATTTACGAACCGCCGTATGCCGAACGGCACGTACGGTGGTGTGAGAGGACGGCAGGTGAACTAATCACCTGCCTCCTACTCGATTGGGCAGTTCCAGCCGAGGCGATTCTGGTCCGGAAAGATGCTCGCCGCCGCCCGCCTGACCATAAAAAGCGAAAATAACCCCGTCCGCCACGCCTCGTTTAAGAAAAGGAGAATTGGGTTATAATAAGAGATCCAAACCGGAAAGGAGTCTGGCATGACAACAGTTAAAAGGGGCGATACAGTAAGGATACATTATGTGGGGAAACTGGAAGACGGGACGGTTTTTGATTCGTCCGAGGGAGGGGCTTCGCTCGAAATGAAACTCGGGCAGAGGGAGTTCATCACGGGCATCGAAAAAGCCGTCATAGGTATGAGTGTCGGCGAAAAGAAGACCGTAGCGATCCAGGCGGAGGAAGGATATGGTCCGCATCGCAAAGAGAAGGTCTTCGAATACGACCGCAGCAGGCTCCCTGAGGGGTTTGCCCCGGTGGTCGGACAGCAGATGCAGATGTTTCGCGCCGACGGTCAGCCTGTTCAGGTCACGATTATGGATTTTTCAGACAGCACCGTGACAATGGACTGCAACCATCCTCTTGCGGGCAAAGACCTTATATTCGAGATTACGCTCGAGGAGATTGTCGCGCAGTAATCGAGGATGCCGCAAAAAACCAACCTGAAGGGACTTTCACGCGAAGCACTCCTCCATTTTGCCGCGGAACAGGGTCTGCCCAAATACAGGGCTGACCAGCTGATCCACTGGATCTACCGGAAGCGCGCTACGGAGATACACTGCATTACTGAGTTTTCCAAGGAATTAAGGGCGAAACTCTCCGATGTTGCGTACATCAGTTCCCTCCGGCTTTCAAAGAGGCTGACGTCATCAGACGGGACAGAAAAGTTCCTTTTTTCTCTTGAGGACGGTGAGACGGTCGAGAGCGTACTTATCCCGGACAAAGACCGTCTTACCCTCTGCATATCCTCGCAAGTAGGCTGCGCCATGGGCTGCCGGTTCTGTCTTACCGGCAAACTGGGTCTGATCAGGAACCTGAAGGCACATGAAATTGTCGACCAGGTGATTTCGGTCGGGGGATCGGCGCTCCCCCGAAAGATTACGAATATTGTGTTGATGGGAATGGGAGAGCCGCTTGCGAATCTGGATGAGGTGACCGAGGCGCTCCGGAGGATCATCGGATTCGTCGGCATAGCAAAAAGGCGGATCACCCTTTCGACTGCTGGCCTCGTCCCGAAGATGGCGCTCCTTGCGGAACGGGGACCGGAGGTGAACCTTGCAGTATCGTTGAACGCGACAACTGATCAGGAGCGGGACCGGATAATGCCGATCAACAAGAGGTATCCCATTAAGTCGCTGATCGATGCCTGCCGGCGTTTTCCGCTCGGTCCAAGGAGGAGGATCACCTTTGAATATGTCCTTATCGAAGGCCTCAACGATTCGGCCGAAGACGCCCTACGGCTCGCGAAGCTCGTAAAGGGTATCAGATGCAAGATAAACCTCATCCCCCTCAACCCTTACGCAGGGAGCGGACTGAAACGTCCTTCCGAAGGGGCTGTCCTCGAATTCAGGAATATTCTTGCCGACCTTAACCTGACTGTTTTAGTCAGAGAGAGCAAGGGGCAGGATATCCTGGCGGCATGCGGACAACTGAGGGCGGAGCATTGACCCAAATCTTGTCGCCTTTATGGCTTTTTGCAGTAATGCCTTCCTCTGCGTTACGCACCACCATGGTTAGAATCTATCTCAAAATCGAGTTGCCTTTGCTAAGTTTGTCATACCCGCGGAGGCGGGTATCCAGGACTCCTCGAATACACTGGATTCCCGTCTTCACGGCGAGAGGAGCACTTTTGAAGAAAATGCATTTTGAGATAAGTTCTAATTCGTTCTCATATTTCTCTTTACTTGGCTGATTGCCTTCTGATAGGTTATGGATAGTGAAAAGCAGCTCGAATTCGGATTTCTGGAGGCTGTCCTTTTGATAAAATCGAAAATTCTTTTTCTGATACTCGTGATTCTCTCTCTCTCGGCCTCCTGCGCAACTACCGACGGCATCAAAAATTCGGACGCGCATTATAAACTCGGTATCGCCTATCTCAACAGCGACAAGGTCCAGCAGGCGTTCGTGGAGTTCCATAAGGCCTATGACCTGAACCCCAACAACAAAGAAATCCTCAACGCCATCGGGATAGTCTATCTCCTGCACCTCGATGAGACAAAGAAGGCGATCGAATGGTTCGAAAAAGCGGTGAAAGAGGACCCCTCGTTCTCCGAGGCCTATAATAACCTCGGCTATTCTTATGAGAAGCTCGGTGATTTCGAAAAGGCGCTCTCTTTTTACCGGAAGGCGCTTTCCAATCCCTTATATCCTACGGCGGAAAAGGCATATATTAATATGGGCAATGCATATTATCGCCTCGGGAAGAATGATGCTGCGCTGCAGTCCTATAAAGAGGCGATAAAAAGGGCGCCCGGTCTCAGCCTCGGGTATTGGCGGCTGGCGCTCTGTCTGAACGCAATGGGAAGATACGGCGAGGCGTCGACTGCGATCACAGAGGCGGTCAAACTGGACCCTCTTTATCTCGGCGACCGGGAAAAGGCGGCGGAAGATCTGCGCGTCAAGAAGCTGGCGGCTAAGGGGTACGAGGAGAAGGACATTGCCGATTATCTCGAAATACTGAAATACTGATCCGTCCGGCCTTCCGGTCCTGCCTTAGAAGTCGCGTCTCCATGCAAAGGAATCATATTTGCGATACCTTCCAAAATCTTCAGCCTGCAGTTGACAGATACCGTTTTCCGATATAATATTACTCTAAATCCATATCCTAAGGAGGGAGCATGAGAAGAATTTTATTGGCCTTTGTCTTTATCTCAGTCTTTGTCGCACCCTTGCTGTCATACGCTGAAATTAAGGAGGGAAGCTTCGAGGTCAACCCCTATGCAGGTTATTATTTTCCTTCGAATGAGACCCCGGACAAAGGGACCCTCGGTATCCGCGCAGGGTACAATTTTACCAGGAATTGGGGGGTCGAGGCAGCGTTCGATCATTTCGTCTCGAGGGCGGAGATGTATCACGCTGATTTGGTCTACCATATTACACCGGACGGGCCATTTAATCCGTTTTTAGTTGCCGGTGCGGGCGGCGCCTTCATCCGTGAGGGCACCGAAACCCATCTGATGGGGGACATTGGGCTCGGGTTCAAATATTTCCTGACCGACAATATCGCCTTCAGATTGGACACCAGGGGGGTGTTCACAGAATTCAACAGCGTGGCCGTGACGGCAGGGTTTACGATAGCATTCGGCGGGAAGACTGCCGCGGCGCCACCGCCTCCTCCGCCACCGCCGCCACCACCTCCGCCGCCGCCTCCGCCTCCGCCTCCTCCTGCGGTTGAAGAGAAACCTGCGCCTCCTCCGCCGGCGCCGAAAGAGGAAGCAAAGGTCATTTCTCTCGAGGATATTCATTTCGACTTCGACAAGGCGACTCTTACGGCCGAAGCTAAAAAAATTCTCGACGACAACATCGGGAAGATGAAAGCGGACGAGGGAATGCGGGTTGAGATAGAAGGACACGCCTGCGCCCATGGGCCGGACAAGTATAACATGGCCCTGAGTGAAAGAAGGGCGAATGCGGTGAAGGAATACCTTGTGAAGAGCGGCATATCCGCGGACAGGCTTACCACGATCGCCTACGGCGAGACAAGGCTTGCGATGCCCGAGATCCCTACTCCTTACAACAAGGAGTCCGTAGAGGCGAAGGCCAACAGAAGAGTGCATTTTGTAGTCATCGTAAAATAGCCTCGAAATGAAAGACCCCTGACCGGTTTTTACGATCAGGGGTCTATTTTTTTGTTCGAAATGTTCCCTTTCGTAAAAGCGGAAACTTTTTCGCCGATCTAAGGGTCGACCGGATCAACAGGCGGGTGCACTTTGAAATAATCGCAAAATAGTATACAATTGGACAATACGGGATGAGTGCTCCGTGGAACATCTCGGGGCCTTTGCCTTTTTGCAACGGACAGAATAATGAGAGACCTGGCAGCCCAATTTTTTTCGAAGTGGACGATTGTTGTTTCGGCCCTACTTTTAGTATTCTCTTCGTGTTCGACGGAAAAAGAGATCGTGCGGCCCGTCGAGCCGCCTCCGCCTCCGCCGCGGGTTGTCAAAAAGCCGGTACCAACGCCTCCTTCCGCCCCGAAACTGCGGGTTTCCCTGCAATGCCGGGAGGACACAAGGCATATCTTTAACCGCTGCGGCATCGAAGCGCTTCCTTTTGTCAGAACGACATTCTATGATATGGACGGCGATGGGGCGGAGGAGTTGATAGCCGGCAGCAAGGACGGATCGCTCCGTCTCTACAAGAATCACGGGACGGCCCTGGACCCTGAATGGAGATTGAACGAGGATTATTTTCGGGGCGTATCGTCCGGTGCTTTTTCCGCTCCTGCCGCAGGTGACATAGATGACGACGGAAAGCCCGAGATCATTGTAGGCACTGGAGGTTTTTCGTCCGACTCCGGAAGAGTGCTTATCTTCAGGAATGTCGGTACTGCAGCCGAGCCCATGTGGAGGAAGGTGGAGATGCCGGAAATACGGGTCGGCAACGATGCGGCCCCTGCGGTCGTCGTAACGGGCAAGAAAGGCAAGCCGGACCTTATCGTCGGGAATTCGGAGGGCCACCTTTTCCTTTTCAGGAACGTCTCGAAGAACGGGCATATTGAGTTCAGGAAAGATGCAGCCTTTTTCAGGGGGGTCCGTCTCGGAATGTACATAGTGCCCGCGGTATCCGCGAAGGGCGACAGGACCTATCTCATGGTGGGAAATGACATGGGGAAACTCTATCTTTTCGAGCACGCAAACGGAAAGAGGGGGGGCTGGAGCAGGACAACGCTCAGGATATCGACCCCGAGTTTTGCCTCACCGTCTTTCACCAGAACTTCCGACCCGCTGGGTCCGGACCTGGTAGTGGCTGACGGAAGCGGACAGATCCGGTATTTCAGAAACGCCAAAGGCAATTTCCGGGAATGGGAAGAATCGCCGTCCCTCTTTGCCGGACGTATTATGCCTGGTCCTGTCTGCACGCCCGTGATGGCTGACCGCGGCGACGGACGATGGATGACTTCCGGAAATATCGACGGCGAAATGAAATTTTTCGAATTCAATTCCCCGGCCGAAGGGATGCTGCCCGTGGAAAGAAAACAGTTTTTCAAAGGTATCAAGCTTTCGGGGTTTTCTAAAGGGGTGCTCACCGAATGGCAGGGGAAGACCCTCCTGGTCACCGGGCAGCAGGACGGCCTTGTTAGGGCCTTCATGAATTCCGGCAATATGGAAAGACCTTCATGGAACGAACAGAAGAATTTCTTCGCCGGACTCCCAAAGATGCTGCACGCCTCGCCCGCGATATTCGATCTCGACGGGGACGGCAGCTGGGAATTGATTGTCGGCGATGTCGACGGCCGTGTGCAGGGGTTCCGCTATAGGACCGGATCTGATGGAAGCCCGTCATGGGAAAGGATAGGCGGTGTCTTTGACCGGGTGAAGGTCGGCCGGTACGCTTCACCGGCCTTCGTGCGGGACGCAGGTACGATTTATCTGCTGGTGGGGGAGCAGGATGGAAGGATCTCCATTTTTACGGCAAAAGACGACCCTTCAAAGGCACACGTGTTCAAGCCCGATGGTTTTATTGAGGGCATCCTCGTCAAAGACCACAGTTCTCCATCGGCGGTGACAGGAAACGGAGGGATCGAGCTCGCCGTCGGAGATTATGACGGCAATCTGAGGCATTTCGCCTGTAAGAAGGTCTTTGTCGAGGCGAAGGGGAAATAGAACAGCCTATCCTATCGTTGCATTGCGGCAGATCCCGAAGGCCTTCAGAACTCGACTATGCCTTTTTTCAGTACACCCGTTCTCTATTCATTCTCCTTTTCTGTCATGCCCGCAGGTCGTAAGCGGGCATCCAGTGCCTTCTGGATTCCCCGGTCGCGCCGGGGAATGACTATGATTTTATTGTCATACTTTTTTGAGTCGGTTAGTGAGTGAGCATTGGACAGTATTCCGGGCCGATGTCGAAAGATGTTATAATTAAGAGTATTTGCAACTATTTTTTACGGCTTGCGAAGGGTGGAAGGAAGATAGAAAAGGAATGGAGATCGTACTGTACACCGCCCCGAACTGACACGATTGTCATGCACTGAAAGATTTTCTTTCGGCGAAGGGCGTAAAATTCGTGCATAAGAATGTCGGGACGGACAAATCCGCCAGAGAAGAACTCGCCTCGAAGCATGGACGGCTGGCCACGCCGACGCTCGTAATAGACGGCAGGGTCTTCCTGGGATTCAAGCAAAACAGGGAGGAGATAGAAAAGTTGGTCGACAAGATAGGTGGGGCCAAATAAATGGCCGAAAGTCAGAAATCATCTTCGAGGATAGAGCTGCCGGTGACCGGTATGTCCTGTGCTTCGTGCGCGGCACATATCCAGGAAGGCCTCGCGGCGCTTGAAGGGGTCGATGATGCCGCCGTGAACTTCGCCGCCGAGAAGGCAACGGTCCTCTATGACAAGGCGAAGGTCTCGGTCGACGACTTCATTAAGGTGGTAAAAGACCTTGGGTACGGCGTATCGGTCTCCAAAGTGATCCTCCCGATCAAAGGCATGTCATGCGCCGTCTGTGTGGATGCGGTGCAGAGGGCCTTGATTTCTCTCGACGGCGTGATCTCGGCCTCTGTGAACTTCGCTACCGAGAAGGCGGCGATAGAATACTTCCCGGCCCAGGTGGGGGTGCGGGAGTTCAGGAAAGTGGTCAGAGACGCCGGGTACGACATTGTCGAAACGGAGAAGGGCGAAGATGCGGTCGAAAAAGAGCAGAGGGAAAGGGAGGCGGCATACAGGACTCTGAAGAAAAAAGTGATCGCCGGCGCGCTCCTTGCCCTGCCGATATTCATCCTCATGCAGTGGGACCGTTTCGGGATTTCGAGGTTTCTGCCTCTTTCACGGCAGGCAAATTTCATTTTGCAGCTTCTTATAGAAACGCCTGTGCAGTTCTGGATCGGGTGGCAGTTTTACACCGGCGCCGTCTCCGCGGCCCGCCACAGGACAACTAACATGAACACACTGATCGCCGTGGGGACTTCGGCGGCGTATCTGTATAGCGTGGTTGCGACCTTTTTCCCGTCTGTCTTCGCACTGAAGGGCTATTCGCCGGAAGTCTATTTCGACACCGCCGCAACGATCGTCGTGCTCATTCTTCTCGGCAGACTTTTCGAGGCCAGGGCAAAGGGGCAGACTTCGGAGGCGATCAAGAAACTGATCGGCCTTCAGGCAAAGACGGCGCGCGTCCTTCGGGACGGAAGCGAGACGGATATCCCGATCGAAGATGTGGAGATCGGCGATATCGTCATCGTGCGGCCGGGCGAGAAGATCCCGGTCGACGGCGTGATCAGGGAAGGGTATTCGTCCGTGGACGAATCGATGGTGACCGGGGAGTCGATGCCGGTCGAGAAGAACGTGGGAGACGAGGTGATCGGCGCGACGATAAACAAGACGGGCTCTTTCCGGTTCGAGGCGACAAAGGTCGGCAGGGACACGATGCTCGCCCATATCATCGATATGGTCCAGACCGCCCAGGGCTCCAAGCCGCCGATCGCGCGACTCGCGGACTTTATCGCCTCCTATTTCGTACCCGCCGTGATCGGGGTCGCAACGGTGACCTTTATCGTTTGGTACTTCTTCGGTCCCGAGCCCTCGTTCACGTATGCGGTCCTCAATTTCATTGCGGTCCTTATCATCGCCTGCCCGTGTTCGCTCGGCCTTGCAACGCCGACCTCGATCATGGTGGGGACGGGCAAGGGGGCGGAAAACGGTGTTCTGATCAGGAGCGGTGAGGCCCTGGAGACGGCCCATAAAATAAGTTCGGTCGTCTTCGATAAGACAGGCACTCTGACGAAGGGCGAGCCCGAAGTCACCGACCTTGTATCACGTGGATACAGTGACGAAGAAATTCTTTTCTATGCCGGCTCCGCAGAGAAAGGATCGGAACACCCGCTCGGAGAGGCGATCATAAAAAAGGCGACGGAAAAGAACGTCGCGATCAAAGATCCCGAGGACTTTGAAGCGGTACCCGGACATGGGATCAGGGCGATCATAGACAGGAAAAAGATCCTGCTCGGCAATCGAAAGTTCATGGAGGAAGAGGGCATCGAGGTCGGCGGGCTCGGACGGGATGCATCCGCACTGTCCGAACAGGGCAAGACCCCGATGTATTTGGGAGTTGACGGCAAGGCCGCGGGTATCGTGGCGGTCGCCGATGCCCTAAAGGAGGATTCGATCGAGGCGGTCAGGGCGCTCCACAGCCTCGGCGTCGAGGTAGTGATGATGACAGGGGACAACCGGCGCACAGGCGAGGCGATTGCGCGCCAGGTGGGGATCGATAAGGTTCTGGCTGAAGTGCTGCCCGAGGACAAGGCCGGGGAGGTGAAGAGACTGCAGGAGGGAGCAAAGGTGGTCGCTATGATCGGCGACGGGATAAACGACGCCCCCGCGCTCGCTCAGGCCGATGTGGGGATCGCGATCGGCACGGGGACCGACGTTGCGATGGAGGCCGCGGACATCACGCTGATAGGGGGCAGGCTGAAGGGTGTGGTGACTGCGATCGCACTTTCGAAGGCGACATTGAGGAACATCAAGCAGAACCTTTTCTGGGCCTTCGCCTATAACGTGATACTGATCCCTGTTGCCGCCGGGGTGCTCTTTCCGTTCTTCGGGGTCCTTCTTAATCCGATGCTTGCGGCCGGGGCGATGGGCTTTTCTTCCGTGACTGTGGTGACGAACGCCCTTCGACTGAAAAAGTTCAAGGCTGCCTGAATCTGCCGCGACGGTAAGCCGCTGCTTTTTTCATCACGCTTGCAACGCGCGATCTCTCCCGCGGACGCCGGAATTTTAACCGGTTTCGTTAAGGGTGAAGAAGATCGTAGCGCCCCTGCGCGGGGCGCCTTCAGCCCATATCTTTCCGCGGTGGAGATGGATAATGCGGCGCGCTGTTGCCAGACCGATGCCTGAACCCGGAAATTCTTCGGATGAGTGGAGGCGCTGGAAGGGATTGAACAGTTTGCCGGCATACTTCATATCGAAGCCGGCGCCGTTGTCACGGACGAAATATACGGTCTTCCCGCCTTCTTTCAGTGTCCCGAATTCTATGCGCGCAGGACGTGTCTTTGCCGTGAACTTCCAGGCGTTTCCGAGGAGGTTCTCCAGGGCCACCCGCATGAGACGCGCGTCTGCCATGCCTTTTATGCCCTCGTCGATATGGAAACTGACTTCACGGTCCGGGAGCGACTTGCCGAGTTCCGAGGCTACTTCCCGGACGAGTGTGCTTAGGTCGACTTTTTCCGGACGCATCCCGCCGCCGTTGAGACGAGAAAGTTTCATAAGATCGTCGATAAGCTCCGACATGCGCCCGCCCGCCCTGACAATGCGGGTGAGGTAATCTCTGGCCGTTGCATCGAGCCCGTCCGAACAATCCTCGAGCAGGGCATTACTGAAACTGTTTATTGACCGGAGGGGAGCGCGCAGGTCGTGGGCCACAGAATAACTGAAGGCTTCGAGTTCCCTGTTGAGCGCCTCGAGTTGCTCTGTCCGCCGGCTGAGCGAGGCCTCGGCTTTCTTGAGTTCGGAGACGTCCTCCATGATCAGGAGTGCGAATTTCCGTCCTTCATATTCCATCAGACTCGCGGTAACGGACAGGTAGACCTCGGTGCTCCTCCCTTCGGCAAGCAGCGTCATCTTCGTCATCTCCCTTTTGACCTCTTCGCCGCGGAAGACCCTTGTGACGCTGTTTCTCACGACGCAGTCTCTGCAGTGGTCCGACCTGCCGCAGCCTTCGGCCACTTCCCGCGAATGGATGCAGTGCAATACCTCTCCGCCCCTCTTCATAAGTACCGCCTTCCTTTCCGTCCCGAGCAGCTTCAGAGATGCGGCGTTCAGATGGAAGATGCGGACATCGCTGTCGACGACGAATAAAAAAGAAGGGACCGTGTCGAAAATATGATGCAGAAAATCAGCCTTCCTGAACAGGTCGTTTTCCATATTTCCTTTCTTGACTTTTTGCACTGTGAAGCGGCCGATCGGACCTGCACAGACCGGTCTTTTTTTCTGCTTCGCAGCGCGCGGCGCTCTTTGCCTCCTCGATAACTTCGAGCAGGCTGACCCCCTTTTCTGTTGCGATCAAGCGGCAGTCTTCATACTCCGGCGTAATCTTCCGGATATCGCCGGCCGAAGAGATCTTTACGCGCACCTTACCGTACCGCGTAGCCACTTTTCTTACCTCCCTGTCCATCGTTACCCTTGAGGCCTCGAAATAGCGTACGCCGATGCTCGTTGTTTCCCTCAGGATGAGACGGACGAGCTCGTCCCTGACCGTCTTCCTGCATAACACGCCGAGAATAGTTGCCGGCCTCATTTTCTTCATGATCGTCTGGGTAAGTGTGACATCGAGGGCGCCCGCCATAAAAAGCCTTTCCGCTACATATTCATACGCCTGCGGGCTCATGTCATCGATATTTGTTTCTATCACCGTAACCGTTTCTGCCGATCTAATTTCAGACGTATGTCCTATGAAGATACGGAGAATATTCGGGCTGTCCGCAGGGTCCTTGTCGCCCGCTCCGGTACCTATCCTTTCAGAGGAAAAAGCCGGAGTGTTGACAAATCCCCGCGCAAGATATTTCAGCAGGGCTGCGCCCGTAGGAGTGGCAAGCTCGAAGGGGATGCCCGACGGATAGACCGGAATGCCCTTCAGTATCTCGGCGGCTGCCGGCGCGGGAACCGGCAGGGTCCCATGCTCGGCCCTGACGAAACCTCCCCCGAGGTTTACCGGCGAGGCATAAACGTCCTTCACGCCGAGAAGGTCGAGACCGATGAGGGTGCCGAATATGTCGACCATGCAGTCTACCGCGCCCAGTTCATGGAGGTGCACCTTCCGGAATGTCTCACCGTGCACCTTCGCTTCCGCCTCGAAAAGCAGCCTGAAGACAGCGAGCCCTTTCTGCCCGAGGTCCTCCGGCAACGCTGAAGAAAAGATGATTTTCCGGATGCCTTCCCATGTAGAGAGGTTTTTTCTCTTGTCGCTGTCTGCAGTCAAAACCACGTCAACCTTCGTTGCCGCGATACCGGCGCGGAGCACTTTTTTTTCCGAAAGTTTGTAGCCCCGCAGAGGCAACCTTCTCAAGATTCCCGAAATTTCTTTGAGAGGGACGCCGGCATCGACGAGGGCCCCGAGGCACATGTCGCCGCTTATACCGGAGGAGCAGTCGAAATAGGCCATCTTCGACGTCTCTTCGCAGAGCGGTATCGACTTCCGCATTCTGTGGGGTCTCCGTGACATTTTTTACTATATTCCATCCCCTCCGCACAAAACAAGTCTCCGGGACCTGCGGGATGCGGTGTGTCTCTTGCGGAGCACCATCGAACGCATCTTCCCGTGAAGTTCGCAGGATGTGCATAATATTTTCGTGATATAATTTCCGCAGGGTACTCGCGTGAGAAGGTATACCGTGTCTAAAGACGATACAGTCGCTTCTGTCCGGGAAGTCCCGCCGGAGGTGATTGAGTTCATAGAGCAGAACAAGGGAAGAAAGGTTTTCCTTGAGCATGAGGTCAAAGGCATCCTGAAAGAGATGGGACTGCCCGTGCCCGAGGGGATCTACCTGGCGAAGGGAGGCACCGCAGAAACGGCGGCGCGTCTGGGTTATCCTCTTGTGGCGAAGGTCTCTTCGCGGAAGATCGCTTCAAAGAGCGACGTGCACGGGGTTCGCACCGGGATCCCCGACAAAAAGACGCTGCAAAAGGTCGTGGATGAACTCATGCGCATCGACGGGGCAGAGGGGGTGCTTGTCGAAGAGATGGCCCCGCAAGGAGTTGAAGTCATCGTAGGCGGGGTCATGGACGAGCAGTTCGGTCCTGTCATGATGTTCGGCCTCGGAGGGGTTTTCGTCGAGCTGTTCAAGGATGTCTCCTTCGGACTTGCGCCCCTTTCGCATGATGAGGCGCTGCGCCTTGTGCAGGAGGTAAGGGGATACAGGCTCCTGGAGGGGTTCCGGGGAAGACCACGGGTGAACGTGGAGGGGCTTGCCGGAATTATCATCACTGTCTCCCGGCTTATGGCCACGGGTTTGGTCGAAGAGGTAGACCTGAATCCCGTTGCCCTTTATCCCGACGGGGCGTTAGTGCTTGACGCAAAGATGTCGGTCTTTCTTTCCCAAAAGCCGTAAAGCCGGCTGTTCCCTTATCGCGATATCAAATCGACGAGCGATTCGATATCGCCCTCATCAAGAGGACCTCCGTTTGTTTCTTCCCATCCCGGCATCACGGTATTGTCGACCCCTTCCCGTATCGCCTTGCGCAGGTATTCCCGCGGCTTTTTACTCATAGCGGTGAGCGAAGCATTTGTGCCCGCATTGTGACACATAAAACAGTCGGCCTTGAATAAATCCCATCCAGTCTTTCCCTTCCCCTGATCGACGTGGCACCCCCTGCATTTTTCGCCGAATATCTCGCCGGCGGCGTAACGGTCCAGATGTGCCCGGTCTTTTATGTTCATTCTTACGGAAAGGGTGGCAGCCGGCTTTACCGGGTCGTTAGTGTATACAGTTATTGTCTTGGTGATCTTCCCCAGCCTTCCCCTGACGTCGACCGAGACATTGATCTTTCCTTTTTCCCCGGGCCTGAGACGGTCCGAACTGGCCATCACGGCTGTGCAGCCTCAGGAAGGGGTGACTTTCTCTATCACCAGTTCCCTGTCGCCCCTGTTTGCAAACTCAAAAGTATGTTCGACGGTCTCTTCCTGCGATATGACAGAGAAATCGTGGTCCGGATGATCAAAGTGGATTGCGGGCTGCGCATAGGTTGGGATGGGAGTGAAGAAAATGCATGCGATCAATAAAAGAGCTTCTTTCACATACCTATATTACACAAGCTTCACTTCAGAAGAAAGGTGGATGACCGCCATCTGCCTGCTCCAGGTGCGGTCGGAGAGGTGCCGTTAGCTTTCCTGTCTTGTTTTATCGCAGCCGGACATTGTTGAATGGGAAATCAAAGGAGATGAATACAGCAATATGTCGTGGTAGCGCTGCCTGAGCAACACAAAATATAGGGTAAGAGGATTTGGATGTATTTTCCCCTTGACATACAAAACATTCTCCCTTATATTTGAGTGGTAGATAGTGGTAGAAAGTGGAGGAGAGCGACGTGCCAGCATTCTCAGGAAAATATTACTACTCGCTGGACCAAAAAGGGAGAGTCATCATACCGGCTCCTTTCCGAGAAATAATTTCCACTAATTATAGTCCCAAACTCTATGTTGTCAACGATATTTTTGATAAATGCCTCCATATCTATCCGCAGGAGGAATGGGCAAAACTCGAAGAGAAGGTCCGGACGCTCCCGAAGATGGACGAGGACGTCAAGCTTTTCATACGGAAGGTAATAGGCTCTGCCCAGGAAGTGGAAATAGATAAGCAGGGCAGGATCCTGGTCTCTGCTGCGCAGAGAGAAGACGCCGGCCTGAATTCCGACATCGTGATAGTCGGTCAGCTGGACAAGGTCGACCTTTGGGACAGAAAAGAGTGGGATGCGGTAAATGATCTGTCCCGGATCGACAAGAAGGCGACGGCGGAAAAACTCGCAGCCTACGGCCTTTAAATGACCTCGGAACATCTCCCTGTGCTGCTGAGGGAGGTGGTCGAGATGCTTGCCCCGGTGCAAGGGGGAATTTATATAGACGCTACGGTAGGGCTTGGGGGACATTCTGAGGAGATAGTGAAGATGATCGGCCGGAATGGAAGACTTATCGGAATCGACAGGGACGAAAAGGCGTTGGCCAGGGCCGCTGCGCGGCTTGCCGACGACCGGGTCACACTGAAGAAGGGAAAGTTTTCCGACATCGGCACGATACTCGGTTCGTTGAGTGTCGCGGAGGTGGACGGGGTGCTCTTAGACCTCGGCGTCTCAATGATGCAGCTTAGGGACCTTGCCAGGGGGTTCAGTTTCCGTTCCGATGAAAGACTCGACATGAGGATGGACGCCGGACAGGTGTTTTCGGCCTGGGACGTTGTCAACGCATACGAAGAAGAAGAACTCATAAGAATCCTGAAGGAATACGGCGAGGAGTACCAGGCACCGAAGATCATAAGGGCGATCGTCACTTACCGGAGCAGGAAGCCCATCGACTCCTGCACTGAACTCGCCGACATCATCTTCCGGGCCGTCGGGAGGCGGGGCAGGATACACCCGGCGACAAAGACCTTCCAGGCCATCAGGATAGAGGTGAACCGGGAGATCGAGGAACTGAGGGCCGGGCTGGATGCATCGATGAGGGTCATGAAGGACGGCGGGAGGCTCTGCGTCATCTCCTACCACTCGCTGGAAGACCGGGTCGTGAAGAATTTTATACGGGACGGGGCGAAAGAAGGCCGGCTGAGGCCCCTCGTGAAGAAACCGGTCGTCCCGGACATTCGTGAAATGAGAGAAAACCCTTCTTCAAGGAGCGCAAAACTGAGAGGAGCTGAGCGGATATGATAGGTTCGAAAACAGATGCCAATATGTTATCATTACTCTATAAACCGCTGTGTGCAGTGATTCTCCTTTTGGGCTTGTTCGGGCTCATATGGCTCAGATCCAGCGTAGTGGCGATAGCGTACGACCTCAGGAACCTTGAGGAAAATAAGATGGGGTCGCTCAATGACAGAAACATACTCCTTGCCGAGAGGGCAAAGCTCATGTCCATTGAAAAGATCGACGCCTCGTTCCGCGGCAGCACACAGGAAAACGCCAGGCTTGCCGCCGGGGAGAACATGTTTTCGAACAGGGTGAGGGTCATACATATAAAGAGGAATACCATGCCCGGTCCTTACCGGGCTTCACTTGCGGTGAAGAATAAGGAGTAAGAAGGAAGAACGGCATTTGAACAGGAAACGTGCGATTATTCTCAACACGGCAATCATCTTCGGGTTCTTCGCGATTTTTCTCCGCCTTTCTTCCCTCATGATAGTCGACCATAAGGCCCTTTCCGATCGGGCCAAACTGCAGCAGATCAAGGGAGAAAACATTCAAGTCATGAGGGGGAACATTTACGACCGCAGGGGCAGGGAGTTCGCCGTGAACCTGGAGCTCGAATCGCTTTACTGCGACTCGACGGAGGTCGGTATCGACAGGGACAAGGTGAGAAGACTCTCGGCGGTGCTCGGCATGCAACCGAAGGCGATGCAGGCGAAATTCGAACCGGACAAAAGGTTCATCTGGATCGACAGGAAGCTGTCGCCCCAAAAGGCGGAGGAAGTGAAGACGATACTCGGCATGAAAGGAAAATCGGGGACCGTGGCCGCAGACGGTTTCGGCTTTATCCCCGAGGCCAAGCGGTTTTATCCAAAAGGGATGCTCGCCTCGCACGTGATCGGTGCCGTGGGTCTCGACAATCAGGCCCTTGAAGGAGTGGAACTGAAATACAACAAGTACCTCAAGATCTCCGGTGGAAAGGTGTATTTCGAAAGGGACGCCAGCGGCAGGATGCTTTCTCCCGGTATCGACATGCAGGCCAGAGGCAATGACGTAGTTCTTACCATCGACGAAGGGCTCCAGTATATTGTCGAGAAGGAACTGGATAAGATGATGGCCCAGTGGAGGGCGGTCGCTGCCTCGGTGATCATGATGGACCCCTATACAGGCGAGATCCTGGCACTGGCGAACAGGCCGTCTTACGATCTGAACGATATTATAAGGGCGGGCAAGAACGAGGTGCGGGACAGGGCGATCACCGACGTCTATGAACCGGGCTCCACATTCAAGATTGTGATCGGCACCGCGGCGCTGGAAGAGAAGATATTTACGCCGGAGTCGACCTTCGACGTCAGCAGGGGCAGTATCGAAGTGGGACGCAAGGTTGTCCACGACGCCCATCGCCACGGCGTGCTCGCATTCAGGGAAGTGATACAGAAATCATCGAACGTCGGCTCTATCATGATCGGGATGAGACTAGGGAAAGAAAAGATTTATGAATATGCAAAGCGCTACGAGTTCGGAGAGCCTACCGGTATCGACCTTCCGGGAGAGGTCTCGGGGTGGATCAGAAAGCCGGAGAAATGGTCGGCCACCTCGATCGGCGCCATACCGATAGGTCAGGAAGTCGCGGTGACGCCGCTGCAGGTATTGCGGGCCTATTCCGTGGTCGCCAACGGAGGCTATTTGGTGAGGCCGCACGTCGTCTCGGAGATCAGGACGCATGGCGGGCAGGTCCTGATGTCCTTCGACAAAGCAGCGAATAAGCGGGTGATCTCGGCGAAGACCGCGGGGATCTTCAAACAGATACTCGAGACGGTTGTCGAGGAGGGCGGGACCGCCAAAGAAGCGGCGGTCGACGGCAACAAGGTCGCGGGCAAAACCGGCACCGCTCAGCTGATCGACAGGGTGACGAAGAGGTATTCGAAAAGCAGATACGTGAGTTCCTTTGTCGGTTTCGTCCCTGCCGATAAGCCAAGGATTGCGATGATCGTGGTGGTCTATGAGCCGAAGGGGGCTATATACGGCGGCGTGGTTGCGGGGCCGGCATTCAGGAACATCGCCGATCAGGCATTGTCGTATCTGAACGTCCCTCGTGACGACGTCTCTGAAAAGAACCTGCTGCTGGTGTCGAAATGAGACTCGGAGCAATATTGGAAGGGGTGGAAAAGTTGAGCGCGACCGGTGCACTGGATGCCGGAATCACTGGCATCTCCTACGATTCGAGAAAGGTGGAAGGCGGCCACCTTTTTGTCGCGGTGCGTGGTGAGCATGCAGATGGTCACGATTTCATAGGGGCCGCGATTGCACGCGGCGCGGTCGCGGTAGTGTGCGAACAGGTACCGGCGGGTGGCCGATATCAGGGTGTGTCGTTCATCCGCGTGGCAGACAGCAGGAATGCCCTTGCAGCGATCGCTAACAATTTCTACGGAAGACCATCGGAGGCGCTTTGCATCATTGGGGTGACCGGGACGAACGGAAAGACAACTACCACTTACTTGATTAAGTCGATCCTTGAAACGTGGGGAAAGAAGACGGGACTGGTCGGAACGATCCGGAGCATGATCGGAAGCGAGGTGTCCGAGGCAGAGCACACGACGCCGGAGGCGCCCGAGTTCCAGGGGCTTCTCAATAAAATGCGTGTGGCGGGCTGCACGCATGTGGTCTCCGAGGTATCGTCTCACGCGCTCGCGCAGAAGCGGGTGGACGGCACGGTGTTCAGGGCGGGCGTCTTTACTAATCTCACCAGGGACCATCTCGATTTCCATCAGACCATGGAAGAATACTTTCTCGCTAAAGAGCGGCTCTTCAGGGAGCTGCTGGCGGGCGCGGCGGTCATCAATTACGACGATGTCTATGGCAGAAGACTGCTCTCCGATATCGCCGGCCTGCAGACCACGGGAAAGGAAGTGCTCACCTACGGACTCGAAACAGGAGCTGACCTGACGGCCTCCTATATCCACGACTCTTTTAAAGGACTGCAGTTTACGATCATCGCGGACGGGGTCAAGCACAGGGTGCGATCGTCTTTTGTCGGGCTGCCGAACGTCTACAACATCCTTTCGGCGGCCGGAGCTGCGTTGGCCCTCGGCGTGCCCTGGGAAGTGATCCTCAGGGGGATCAGGAACGCAGGGCCGGTGACAGGACGTTTTGAGAAGATCGCCGCGGGCCAGAAGTTCCTCGCCGTCGTCGACTACGCGCATACCGAAGACGCACTCGAAAGGCTTATCTACACCGCCAAGGGTTTGACCGAAGGCAGGATCATCACCGTCTTCGGGTGCGGAGGCGACAGGGACAGGGGCAAGAGACCGAGGATGGGCGCGGTCGCCACCAGGCTGAGCGACCTTGTAGTGATTACTTCCGACAACCCGAGGTCGGAAGACCCGGGGAAGATCATCGCCGAAGTGGAAGCGGGCGCGGTGAAAAAAAATTATCTCGTCGAGCCCGACAGAAGGGAAGCGATAAAGCGGGCGATACTCCTTGCGGACAACGGGGACGTGGTCCTTGTAGCGGGCAAGGGGCACGAGGATTGTCAGATTATCGGGGGAAGAAGTTTCCATTTCAGCGACAGGGAGGTGCTCGAAGAGGCGATACGGCAACTCGTAAAAAATGACTGAAACATAGCAGGCGTTTTCGAGGGGGGCAATATAAATACAGTATGGCGCAGTTATTACTCGAAGAAATAGTGAAGGCGGCAGGGGGAAAGATACTCTACGGTAATCACAGGGCATTTACCGGCCTGTCCATCGACTCACGGACGATCCAACAGGGCGAACTCTTCTTTGCGATCAGGGGAGAACGGTTCGACGGTCACCAGTTCCTTTCCGATGCGCTCGAAAAGGGAGCAGGGGCGGTAGTCGACCATGCTCAGGCTGGGTACTTCGCGGGCAGGACGGTCATCGCCGTAAAGGATACCCTCACTGCTCTGCAAGACATCGCCCGTCATCTGCGCCATGCGAAGGACGTGAAGGTCGTGGGAGTGACCGGGACGAACGGAAAGACGACCACGAAGGAACTCATCGCGTCGGTCCTGGGCGTCCGTCACAGGGTGCTTAAGACGGAGGGTAACCTCAACAACCACATCGGCCTTCCTCTCAGTATCTGCCGCATGAAAGGGGATGAGTCGGTGATGGTGCTTGAGATGGGGTCGAACGCGGAGGGGGATATCGCCCTGCTCTGCGATATCGCGCGGCCGGACTTCGCGGTAGTCACGAACGTCGGTGCCGCACACCTCGAGGGGTTCGGGAGTCTCGAAACCGTGCTCAAGACCGATCTTGAAATACTTGCATATGTAAAGGCCGTATCGGTGAACGCCGACGACGCGTTTCTCTGTGAAGGACTGAAAGGGTTCGGCGGGAAGATCATTACATATGGAATAAAGAGCAGGGCTGATGTGCGTGCAGAGGATATCAAACTCGCTGAAAAGGGTTCGCGCTTTGTGATTCGCTTCCCCGACGGCGGCGGGCTCCCTGTCAACCTCCGGATTTCGGGCGAGTTCAATGTCCGCAACGCCCTTGCGGCCGCCTCTCTTGCGGATGCACTTGGCACCGACCGGCGGGACATCAGAGAGGGTTTGGAATCTTTCGGCGGGGTGCCGATGAGGCTCGAGGTGAAGGAACTGGCTGGGGCAGTGCTGATAAACGACGTCTATAATGCGAACCCGGCGTCGATGGAAGAGGCGGTCAGGGAACTGATACGGCTGAAACGGAAGAGGACGGTCGCGGTGCTCGGCGACATGCTGGAACTTGGGCGCTATGCGGAATCGGCGCACAGAGAACTCGTCGACCTGCTTACGCTTTCGGGCGTCGACATTCTTATCGCTGTGGGCAGCGAGATGAAAAAGGCTTCCTCCGCGTTCAGGGGGGCCTGCTACAGGGCCGACGACGCTACTGTTGCAGGCTCGATGCTTTCAGAGGTGCTGTCTGCGGGCGATACCGTGCTGATAAAGGGCTCGCGGGGAATGCGCATGGAGAGGGTCTCGGCCGGCATTCGTGTGCGCACAGAAGGAGAGAAGACAAATGCTCTATAAGATCCTCTACGGCATGCATGCATTCTTCTCCCCGCTGAACGTTTTCAGGTATATCACCTTCAGGACCGCCCTCGCGGTGATCACTGCAATGCTGCTGACGCTCTTTGTCGGCCCCAGGATTATCGCGTGGCTGAAGAAGGTGAGCGTGACGCAGCAGATACGCAACGACGGCCCGCAGACCCACCTGAAGAAATCCGGCACGCCGACGATGGGCGGCATTATCATCATTGTCTGTATTCTCGCATCGCTGCTGATGTGGGGGGACCTCGAAAACATGTACGTCTGGACCATGGTCCTTTCTCTTCTCGGCTACGGCGGCATCGGCCTGCTGGACGACTATCTGAAGGTCATAAGAAAGGACCCGAAGGGGCTGAGGGCTTGCTACAAATTCGGTGCGCAGATACTTCTTGCCCTTGCTATTGGAGTGCTGCTATATATGAATCCGAAGGACCCTTATACCGACGTGCTGAGCATCCCTTTCTTCAAACGATGGATCTTCGACCTGGGCTGGTTTTATATCCCTTTTTCTATTCTGGTCATCGTCGGATCGTCGAACGCGGTCAACCTGACGGACGGAATCGACGGCCTGGCGATTGGTCTCGTCGGGATCGCTCTTCTAGCGAACATGATCCTCGTCTACATCTCCGGCAACGCCAAATTTGCCCAGTATCTTCAGGTCCTGTATCTTCAGGGCACGGGTGAGCTCACCGTGGTATGCGGGGCGATGCTCGGCGCTTCCCTCGGTTTCCTCTGGTTCAATTCCTATCCCGCTGATGTTTTTATGGGCGACGTCGGCTCGCTGAGCCTCGGCGGCGCGCTCGGGACGCTTGCGATCATCACCAAACATGAGATAGTCCTCACCCTCGTAGGGGGGATTTTTGTGATAGAGACGCTGTCGGTCGTATTTCAGGTTGCATCATTTAAACTTACCGGCAAGAGGATCTTCAGAATGGCGCCGATACACCACCACTTCGAGCTGAAGGGATGGCACGAATCGAAGGTCATTGTGAGGTTCTGGATCGTCGGTATAATGCTGGCGTTGCTGAGTCTGGCGACGCTTAAATTGAGGTGAGCATGAAAAAGCGGTTCAACATGGAAAGATCAAAGTCTCTGGTTGCCGGAAAAAAGATACTGTACTCCTTTGTCTTCTTACTTCTTACTTTTCACCTTTCACTTTTCACTGCTTCGGCCGAGGAGATCAAATCCCGTGCTGCCGTGGTGATGGACGCCGTGACCGGCAGGGTGCTGTATGCAAAGAACCCGGACCTCAGACTTCTGCCTGCGAGCACCACTAAACTCATGACCGCTCTCGTGGTGCTCGAAAGGGTTAATCTGAACAGCGTGACGACGGTCAGCGCTAAGGCCGCTTCAGCGGCGCCGACGAAGGCCGGGTTGAAGGCCGGCGACAAGGTCACAATCGAGGCGCTGCTGTATGCCGCGCTCATGAAATCCGCCAACGACGCCGCAGTCGCGCTCGCCGAGGCGACGGCGGGGTCCGAAGATGCTTTTGTGACGCTCATGAACAGGAAGGCGATCGCGATCGGCGCCGACGGCACGCATTTTGTCAATGCAAACGGGCTCCCGGCGGAGGGTCAGCATATCACTGCCTACGATCTTGCGAAGATCATGAGACAGGCGATCAAGTACCCTGTCATAAAGGAGATCCTCGGTACGCGAATTACCGAGGTATCCACCGAAACCGGCAAGACGATGTTCATCAAGAATACGAACAAGCTCCTATGGTCGGATGAAGAGGTGCTGGGCGGCAAGACGGGCTACACCCGCAAGGCGAGACACTGTTTTGTCTGCGCCGGAGAACGCGAAAACGAGACGATCATCGTGGCCCTCCTTGGCGCCCCGAGCCGCGACCTGCTCTGGAAAGAGTCGGAGGAACTCATGAACTTCGGCATCAAGGTGGTCAACAAGACAGAAGAGCCGGTCATTTATCTGACGAAAGACGACAGGGGCGCATTGAAGGCGACGAAGGCCCTCTACACCGGTGAAGATGCGCCCGTCGTGAAGAAACAGAAGATAAAAAGGGGAAAGAGGAGCGTGGTCCATGCCAAGCGTATCTCGAAGAAATCCAGCCGTCTGGCTGCAAGAAAACATGGCCGCCATATCGTTGCATTACATAAGAAAAAAGGTGCCGTCAAGCACAAAGAGGCGTCCGGAATGGCCGCCAAAAGCAATAAGCTGAAGAAGACGAATGTCGCCAAAAAACAGGAAAATGGAAACGAAGGGTAGAAAAATCACAGTGGTCGGTCTTGCCAGGTCCGGCGTCGGCGCCGCGAACCTGCTCGCCGGGCTTGGGGCCGACGTGACGGTAACGGACAGGAAGCCGGAGGCCGAATTGTCGGACTACGCGGGAAGACTCTTGCCCGGAGTGAAGCGCGCGCTCGGCGGTCACCCCGAGGAGATATTCCTTTCCGCTGATATTCTGGTCGTGAGCCCCGGCGTTCCCCTCGAGATGAAGCAGATCGCATCGGCGAGGGCGGCCGGTGTCCCGGTCGTCGGTGAACTGGAACTCGCATTCCAGATACTCGAAAGCGCGAAGCTCATGGCTCATGGCAAGAGTGGGGGCAAGATGCCGTTTCTGGCGGTCACCGGCAGCAACGGTAAATCTACGACCACGACGCTCCTCGATTTTATGTTGAAGAAGGGCGGCTTCAGGACGATACTTGCGGGCAATATCGGCAACGCGCTGACGGAAGAACTCGTGAAGCGTCAAAAGTTAAATGTGAAAAGTGAAAATTCAGGGAAAAGCGTGCCCTTCACTATTGATCTTTTAACTGATTACATCGTCCTGGAAGTCTCGAGCTTTCAGCTCGATGCGATCGCGACTTTCAGGCCTCATATCGCCGCAGTCCTCAATATCACGCCGGACCATCTCGACCGGTATCATTCGATCGAAGAATACGGCCGCTCTAAGGCGAGGGTATTCGAAAACCAGGGGAGCGGAGATTTCCTCGTCCTGAATGCGGACGATCCTGAAACGATGAAGGTCGAGCGGGAGCTGCTTCAGCGCAGGAAAGAAAAGCCGGAGGTCCTCTATTTCAGCCGGAAAAAGGAAGTAAGAGGCGTTTTCTGGAGGGACGGGAGCGTCTTTTGCGACATCCCGCATCTCTCGATGCGACCCGATCGTCCTTTTCTGGCGTCGGAGGAGATAATGATCAAAGGAGTCCATAACCTGGAGAATGCCATGGCCGCTTCGGCCATGGCTCTCCTTGCAGGTTGCCCCGCCGGGCCGGTAAGGGAATCGCTGAGGGAATTCGGCGGACTTGAGCACAGGCTGGAGTTCGTGCGGGAGCTCGACGGTGTGCGATACGTCAACGACTCGAAGGGGACGAACGTCGGCGCGGTCCTGAAATCGGTCGAGAGTTTCGAAGAGCAGGTCATCCTGATCGCCGGCGGAAGGGACAAGGCTGGAGACTTCTCCGAGTTGAGGCCGCTGATATCGCGAAAGGTCAAGACGCTCGTCCTGATCGGCGAGGCCGCCCAAAAGATCAGAGACGCGGTAGGGGATGCGACGGATACGGTGACGGCGGCAGATCTCAGGGAAGCGGTCGGGATTTCCCGTGCGCGGGCCGGAAAAGGAGATGTGGTCCTACTCTCTCCCGCCTGCGCCAGTTTCGACATGTTCCGGGATTTCGAAGACCGGGGGAGGCAGTTCAAGAAGATCGTTATGGATCTGGGCACGTGAACAGCGACGTACACGACATAAAAGGGTCTTCGGCCGGGACCTACGACAGGGTACTCCTCTTCGGCATGATGCTGCTCCTTGCCTTCGGGGCGCTCATGATCTACAGCTCGACGTCTGTGGTGACACCCCTCAGCGCAAAAAAGAATATCACGGAATTTTACTATTTCAAGCGGCACCTTCTTACGATGGCCCTCGGGTGTCTCGCGATGCTCTGCACCTATTCGATCAAGCCGTCTACGCTGAAAAAGATGTCCATTCCTCTTCTGGTCTGTTCCTTTGTTCTCCTCGGCCTTGTGTTCGTGCCGCATATAGGAGTCACGGCGGGCGGGGCGAGGAGATGGATAAGGCTCTGGCCGACGACCTTTCAGCCCTCGGAGCTCGTCAAACTTGCGATGGTCATATTTCTCGCGAGATACATGTCGATGCCCGGCTACCGCACCGAGAGTTTCGGTTCGTTCGTGAAGCCTCTTATAGTGATGGCCGCATTCCAGGCGGTCTTTCTGAAACAGCCCGATTTCGGATCGACGATGAGCCTCGCGTTTCTCACGTTCGCTATGCTCTTCATCTCCGGGATGCGGCTGAGGTACATCGCCTCGGTGCTGGTGCTCGCGATCCCGGTGGTCTACAAACTTGCGATGGAACCCTACCGGCTTCGCCGGATCACGTCGTTCCTCGATCCCTGGAAGGACCCACTCGGCAGCGGTTTTCAGCTGGTACAGTCTTTTATCTCGCTCGGCAGCGGCGGACTCACCGGCCTGGGGCTCGGCGAGTCGAAACAGAAGCTCTCGTTCCTGCCGGCGTCCCACACTGACTTTATTTTCTGTCTTGTGGGCGAAGAGCTCGGTTTGATCGGAGCTTCGGTCCTCATCGCTCTTTTTGTGTTTCTCTTCGTGCGGGGCATCAGGATAGCCGGCAGGGCAAAGGGCAAATTCGTGGGGTATCTCGCGTACGGGCTTACCCTGATGATATCTGTCCAGGCGCTTATCAATTTTGCCGTGGTCACCGGCCTCGTGCCGACAAAGGGCCTCCCGTTGCCTTTTATGAGTTATGGGGGCTCCGCACTCCTCGTCAACATGGCGGCGGTGGGTATACTCCTGAAGATATCAAAGGGTGAGAGCGAGAAAGCGGCCGCAGAAGACGACAGTGCGAAGGCGCGGAGGATCGCCAGAAGAAATATCTATAGCAGAAAGGGGTACGGCCAATGAAAGTGCTCATCGCCGGGGGCGGCACGGGCGGCCACCTCTTCCCCGGACTGGCGATCGCGGAAGAATTACGAAGAAGGGACGAACGCAACGAAGTGTTTTTTGTGGGCACTGAAAACGGGATAGAGGCAAGGATAATCCCGAGGGAGGGATACCCGATCAAGTTTGTCAGGTCCGAAGGGATCGTAGGGAAGTCCTTTGGAAAGAAGGCGAGGGCCCTCGTTAAGGTGCTGCTTTCCGCGCTGGACGCACGGCGGATACTCAACGCCGTGGTGCCGGACATCGTGATCGGTGTCGGCGGTTATTCGTCGGGCGCGGTAGTCCTGATTGCCGGGCTCAAGTCGATCCCCACGATGATCCATGAGCAGAACTCCGTTCCGGGCCTGACGAACAGAATGCTCGGAAAGGTCGTGAAGAGGGTCTGCGTGACCTATCACGAGAGTATCACCGCCTTTCCGATGGGCAGGACATTCTTCACGGGAAACCCGATACGCGCCAGGATCCTGAAGGGTGACCGGGAAGCTGCCTCCCGGCTTTTTTCGCTCGACAAGGACCTCTTCACCGTCTTCATCTTCGGCGGCAGTTCGGGCGCGAGGTCGATAAACAGGACGATGGTTGACGCCCTGAACCACCTCACCGACCTCAGAGACAGGATACAGTTCCTCCACCAGACGGGAGACAGGGATTTCGAGAATATACGGGACGCATACCGCAAGGCCGGTGTAAAGGGCACGGTTGCTCCCTTTATCTATCAGATGGCCGAGGCATATGCCATCGGCGACGTCGTCGTTTCGAGGGCGGGGGCTACTACGCTAGCCGAGATTACCGCACTGGGGAAGCCGGCTGTCCTTATTCCTTATCCCCATGCCGCAGGGCGTCACCAGGAATTCAACGCAGTGAAACTGAGGGAGATGGGCGCCGCATACATGATACTCGAGGACGAGATGAAGGGCGAAACGCTCGCGGCTAGAATAAGGACGCTTTATGAAAGCGAGTCCGCGCGGACCGAGATGCAGAAGGCGAGCCGAGGGCTCGGCAGGCCCGACGCCTGCGCACGGATCGTAGACATTGCGGTGAGCCTCGCAAAAACAGTGAAGAGTGAAAAATAGGAAATGAAAATTATTACTCCGGGAACAAAATTCCGTAATTTGTCATTCCCGCAGTCTTTAGGCGGGAATCCAGAAAGAACAGAGTCCCTGGATGCCCGACAAAGAAACTCGGGCATGACGATATTTAATTGCCGGGTTAATAAAAAACGAAGCACATCGGGGAAAAGAAAAGAGAGCGCAAGTGTTTGAAAAATACAGGGTCATACATTTTGTGGGGATAGGCGGCATCGGCATGTCGGGCATCGCAGAGGTGCTGGTAAACCTCGGATACGAAGTCACCGGTTCGGACATGAAGGAGTCCGACACCACGAAGCGGCTCCGTAATATGGGTATAAGGATCCACATCGGGCACCGGGAAGAGAACATCGACAGTGCGCATGTCGTGGTGGTGTCATCGGCGGTCCCTTTCGATAATCCGGAAATCGAGAGCGCCCACAGGCGCAATGTTCCGGTAATCCCGCGCGCAGAAATGCTTGCCGAACTTGCGAGACTGAAATACAGCGTCCTTGTGGCCGGCGCCCACGGCAAGACGACCACTACGTCTCTTATCTCCACTGTCCTGGCCGGCGGAGGGTTTGACCCGACGATCATCATCGGCGGCAAGCTGAAGGGGATCGGCAGCAACGCAAAACTCGGAAAGGGTGAATTCCTCGTGGCCGAGGCTGACGAAAGCGACGGGTCCTTCCTGAAGCTTTCCCCTACGATCGCAGTCGTGACGAACATAGACAGGGAGCATATGGAATTCTTCAGGGACATGAAGGGCCTCAGGGACGCCTTTCTGTCGTTTATCAATAAGGTGCCTTTCTACGGAGTATCTTTCCTCTGCGCTGAGAACGAGCATCTTCAGGAGTTGCTGCCGGACATACACCGGAGGTTCCTTACCTACGGTCTTTCTTCGGCGGCGGACATCTACGCCGACGACATCGAAAAGGGATTCATGTCGACGAGCTTCGAGGTGATCGCAAAAGGCGCCGGACTCGGCAGGTTCTCGATACCGGTCCCGGGGACGCACAACGTACTGAACGCCCTGGCCTGCATCGGTGTGGCCCGCGAACTGAAGATGGATGCCGCGAAGATACGGGAATCGCTTGCGTCTTTCAGCGGCATACAGCGGCGGTTCGAGTTCAAGGGCGAGGCGAAGGGGATAAAGGTCTACGATGACTACGGACACCACCCGACCGAGATACGGGCTACGCTGGCTGCAGCTTCCGAGAACCTCCGGTACCAGGGGAAAGACGCGAGGCTTTTCGTCGTCTTCCAGCCGCACCGTTTCACGAGAACGGCCGACCTGATGGAAGAGTTCGCGCGTTCCTTCACGGGGAATTATTCCGTTTTGCTCCTTGACATCTATCCCGCAGGCGAAAAGCCGATCGAAGGGGTGACGTCGAAGGCCCTGTACGAGAAGATTAAGCCCCTCGCCGGCGGGAACGTAACGTATTTCGCCGACAGGAGTGCGGCGCTGCGCAGACTGATCGTGGAGATGAAGAGGGGCGATCTGCTGCTAACCCTCGGCGCGGGCGATGTCTGGAAACTGGGCGAAGAGGCCCTGGAGAAATTACATGCGTCTTAGCGAACAGGAATGGGTTGAAACATTCAAGGGCATCTATCAGGGAGAGGTCGGGTTCGACATCCCGATGAAGGAGTATACCAATCTCCTGATAGGCGGGCCCGCCGATGTTTTCCTGAGGCCGGAGGACCCTCTTTCGATAAGGAACCTTATGGTGACGCTCAAAAAAAAGAATGTGCCCTTTTTTACACTCGGCGGCGGCACGAACGTTCTGGTCCGCGACGGCGGGATCGAAGGGGTCGTCCTGTCTTTGAAGGAATTCAGGAGGATCGAGGTGCTGAAGGAAGCCGAAAACTATGCGGAACTGTTCGTGGAGGCTGGTGTCCCGCTCCAGAAACTCGTGAATTTCTGCAAGGAGCGCGGATATGCGGGTGTCGAGGGCCTCACCGGGGTCCCCGGCAGCGTGGGAGGTGCCATATTCGGCAACGCCGGTTCCTACGGCTGCGAGATGAAGGACACTCTTGTGTCGGTTGCGATCATGGACGCCTCAGGAAGACTGGACCGGTTTAAGGCCGAAGGCCTCGGCTTCGGGTACCGGAGTTCCGGCATAGCCCCGACCGATATCGTGCTTAGCGCAAACATGAAACTGGGCCGCGATGAAAAAGAGGCGGTCACCGCGCGAACGGAAAAATTTTTTGCCGAAAAAAAACAGACCCAGCCGATAGCCGAAAGATCTGCCGGCTGCGTCTTCAAGAACCCCGAAGGAACGTCTGCGGGTCGTCTCATCGACGAGGCAGGCTGCAAGGGGATGAAGGTCGGCGGTATTGAGGTGAGCCCGCTGCATGCGAATTTCTTTGTCAATACCGGAGCAGGCACCGCTTCGGATTATCTCGAACTCATGGACAGGGTCTCGTCTGTCGTGCAGAAGAGATTCGGTGTCGCGCTGGAAACCGAGATACGGGTGGTAGGAAGGGAATAAAAAGAAGGAGGCGAACATGCTGAAAAAGTCCATAAATTCGGCAATTATCTATCCGATTCACGTAAACGCAGCCTTGGCCCTGAGTTACATTCAGAGAAAAAGTATTTCGCTGCGTGCGATGGCTGTATGGAGCCTCAGGTTATGGACCTTTTTCATCACATTCGCCCCTTATTTTCAGACTGAGTATGTAATGGTGAGATAAAGGAATGGAGATTGTGAAATGAACATTAAGGCGCTGAAGACGAAGAAGATCGGGGTCCTTCTCGGCGGCAAGTCGGCGGAGAGAGAGGTTTCGCTCAAGTCGGGTATGGCGGTGTACCGCGCCCTCAAGGCGAAGAAATACAGGGTCGCGGCGATCGATACTGCGGGCGATGTCTGCAGTCTTCTGAAGAGGGAAAGGATCGACATAGCCTTTATCGTCCTGCACGGCGGCCACGGCGAAAACGGGGCGATCCAGGGCCTGCTCGAGGTGATGCGGATCCCGTATACCGGTTCGGGCGTCCTTGCCTCTGCGCTGGCCATGGACAAAGAGGCATCGAAAAAGGCCTTCCTCTATCACGGCGTCCCGGTGCCGCCTTTTAAAATAGTTCCAAGTTCCGAGTTCAAAGTTCCGGGTTTAAAAAAGACTGGAGAACTTAAAACTCAAAACTTAAGACTCAAAACTGGTTTTTCATTGCCCTGGGTCGTAAAGCCCGCGACGGAGGGCTCGAGCGTAGGCGTCGAGATCGTAAAGAGCCGGGCGGCGGTGGCAGGCGCGCTCAAAAAGGCGTTCGCGTACGGTGACAGGGTGTTGGTCGAGCAATACATTGCCGGCAAGGAGGTCCAGATAGGCATCCTTAACGGCAAGGTGCTCGGGGGTGTGGAGGTAAAGCCGTCCGTTGAGTTCTATAACTACGAGGCGAAATATACGTCGGGCATGACCGAATATATCCTGCCGCCGCGGCTTGCCGTGAGGACATACGAAAAGGCGGCATCCGCGGCGCTTGCGGCACATACGGCGCTCGGATGCAGCGGGGCGACGAGGGTCGACCTGATAATTGCCGGCGTGAGGCCGTTTGTCCTTGAGGTCAATACTATCCCCGGCATGACCGAGACGAGCCTTCTGCCGAAGATCGCGAAACATGCCGGATTCGACTTTGTAGATCTCCTCGAAGAGATACTAGGAGGCGTCACGGGTGCGGACTAAGAAGCACGTCAGAAAAAACACGGTCGTGAAGCGGGGAAAATGGTCCCACTCACTGATAACGATGAAGAGGTTCCTCCTCGTGGTGCTGCCGGTGTTGCTTGTAGTCGGCCTCGGATACCTCCTCTTCGTCTCGGCTAAGTCCGCCTTTGTCGTGCGCAAGATCGTCTTCAGCGGCAACGCGCACCTTTCGGACGATGAACTCAGGGGCTTTGCGGGTCTCAAGGGCGGCGAGAACCTGATCACGTTGTCGAGCGCCGCGATTTACGAAAAGATTTTGGCCTCTCCGTGGATCAGGTCGGTCTCGGTGAGGAAGGAGTTCCCCGACAGGCTCATCATCCGTGTGAAGGAGACGGAGCCGTTTGCCCTTCTCGATATGAAGGGACGGCTTTTCATTGTAGACGAGAGAGGAAAGATGCTCGAAAGACTGAGAGAGAGTTTTATGCCCTTTCTCCCGATTATTACAGGGGACCCGTTCGGAGACAGGGAGGTTTTTTCTGAGGCGCTTCGCCTGGTGCGCGCGATCAAGGAAACGGGACTTATGGAGAGAAAAAACCGGATAGAGGTCATCGCCCGAGGGCTTAACGAACTGGCGGTAAACCTTGACGGGCTCGTGGTGAAGGTGGGTGCAGGAGAATACGAAGACAAACTCTCCCGCCTTGCCGAACTTGAAGATGAAATCGAGAACCGGCACATACCCGTCGATTACATCGATCTGAGGTTCGCCAACAGGGTCGTCGTGAAACCCGTCAACGAGGTGATCAGATGACGAGGCAGAACATCGTCGTTGGTCTTGATGTGGGCACCACAAAGGTATGCACGGTGGTCGCGGGCCTGCACGACTCCGGGCCGGACATGCTCGGCCTTGGGATGTCCCCTTCAACGGGGCTCAGGAAGGGTATCGTAATCAATATCGACGAGACCGTCGATTCGATAAAAAAGGCGGTAAGGGAGGCGGAATCGTCTGCGGGGGTAAGGATCAAGTCGGTCTCGGTCGGCATATCGGGAGGTCATATCAGGGGTTTCGACAGCTCAGGGGCCGTGGGCATACGGGGGAAGGAAGTGAGTCCGTCGGACGTACGGCGGGCGATAGATTCCGCAAAGACCGTGTACATCCCTCTCGACAGGGAACTGCTGCATGCGGTCCCTGCCGAATTCACGCTCGACGGACAGGACGGCATCACCGACCCTTTAGGGATGTCGGGCGTAAGGCTGGAGGCCGGGGTCCATATAGTCACCGCCGCGGTGTCGCCGATGCAGAACCTCCTGAAGTGCTGCGGAAAGGCGGGGCTCGAAGTGGCGGAGGTCGTCTTCAATCCGCTCGCCTCCGCCAATGCAGTGTTTACGAGAGAGGAAAAGTCGGCAGGGACCATTCTGATAGATCTGGGCGGCGGTACGACCGACATCGCTCTCTTCAAAGACGGGATTCTTCGGTATGCGTCGGTTATCGGGGTGGGCGGCAACCATTTCACGAACGATCTTGCGGTGGGACTTCACGTCACCATGAACGAGGCGGAAAAGCTGAAGAAGGAGGCAGGCGCCGCGTACGAGGGTATCGTCCCCTCTTCCGAGGAGATACAGATCACCCAGGCGGGCGGCCAGAGAAGGACACTTCCGAGAAGATATCTGGCGGAGATACTTCAGCCTAGATGTGAGGAGATGCTCGATCTTCTCAAGGGAGAGATAAAAAAATGCGGCGGATACGGAAACGCGATTTGCGGCGTCGTGCTCATAGGAGGTGCTTCCCTTCTGACCGGCTTCGGCGAGATGGCAGAGGTGGTACTCGGTCTTCCCGTGAGGACCGGCGCTCCCGGGCATGTAAAGGGCCTGGCGGCTGTTTCCGAAGGTCCCGCGTACGCAGCCGGCGTCGGTCTTGCAACCTACGGGCAGGAACCCGAACCGGGGACGGCGGAGACGGACGCCATTCACAGTGTATTCTCCAGGGTGACGGACCTGGTACGAGATATATTCAGGCACTCAGACCATTTTCATTTGAATAACAGAAAGGAAGGGGGAGTACTATGTTTGAAATCGAGGAGATAAAGGGGCAGAAGGCCAAGATCAAGGTAATAGGCGCGGGCGGCGCAGGGGGCAACGCGATCAATAATATGATCGCGTCGAACCTGCAGGGAGTAGAGTTCATAGGGATCAACACCGACCTTCAGGTGCTCGAGACTTCGCTGGCGCCGGTGAAGGTGCAGATAGGGCGGGAGCTTACCAGGGGGCTCGGCGCGGGGTCCAATCCCGATATCGGCAGGCAGGCCGCGCTCGAAGACAAGGCCGCGATCATGGACTGCATGGACGACTGCGACATGGTCTTTATCACCGCGGGTATGGGGGGAGGGACCGGTACCGGTGCGGCCCCGGTGATCGCCGAAATAGCGCGAGAGCTGGGAGTGCTTGCCGTTGCCGTGGTGACCAGGCCTTTCTTTTACGAAGGGAAGAAGCGGCTGATGAACGCGGAAGCGGGGATAAGAGAACTGACGAAGCATGTGGACACGCTGATCGTCATCCCCAACGACAGGATCAGCCTTGTGGTGGAAAAGGGCACGCCGATGCTGAAGTCTTTTTCGATCGCCAACGACGTACTAAGGCAGGCGGTCCAGGGGATATCCGACATCATCCTCGTGCCCGGCCTTATCAACGTCGACTTCGCGGACGTGAAGACCATCATGGACAACGTGGGCCGCGCCGTGATGGGGAGCGGAACCGGCAAGGGCGAAGGAGGGGCTTTTGAGGCCGCCAAAAAGGCGATTTCTAATCCGCTTCTCGAAGACTCGTCGATCGAAGGGGCGAGAGGCATTTTGATGAACATAACCGGCGGCCTCGAACTCTCGCTGAGCGAGGTGCAGGACGCAACGGCCCTGATCCACGATTCGGCGCATGAGGACGTCAACGTAATATTCGGCGCGGTCATCGACCCCGACATAAAAGATGAAGTGAGGGTAACGGTCATCGCGACGGGGTTCGACGAAAAAAAGGAAAAAGTCGAGCTCCCGCAGATCAAGAAATGGACCCCGGTAAAAGAGCCGGTCAGTTTTAGAGGATCTGAAAGGGTGCTGGCCAAGAGTCTGAGCACGCATCTCGATGCCAATACCCCGAAGGAAGAGATTTTCAATTACGAGGATGCCATCGACCTCCCTGCGTTCCTGAGGCGGTCTTCCTCTAAAGATTTCTAATTTCCCTTTTCCCCCTGAGGGGCTTCCCATTCCCCCCCCCGGGAAGCCCCTCTCCCCCCAATTACGGGGGACGAGAATCCAGTCCGTTCAGGCTTTTCTGGATGCCCGCTTTCGCGAGCATGACAGTCTTTCAAATAAAGATTGATTTTTAGATAGGTTCCGGTATTTCCATAAGTGAACGATTATTCGTTGTCGACATTTTGACCTTGACAACTGCGATGCATTCCCTATAATTAAAAGTAGGTGGCTGCAGTTTTCCCATACGAGCGCGAGGGACAATAAATGAAAGATGATATAAAGGTTAGCCGGGGTCCGTCACTCGGCGAACCGGCACCCTTTTTCGAGACGGAAATTGCCGGCAACAAGATCAGTCTTAATGACTTCAGAGGCAGATGGGTCATCATTTTTACAGGTCCCGCAGACGTTCTCCCGGTGTTCAAGACCCGGACGATCAATTACCTTCTTTGCAAGCGTAAAACGAAGGTCATCGCGCTGGGAGATGGAAACACGGAGGGCCTTTCGACGGGAAGGAACCTTCTTAAGAAATACATCCTCAAACATAACCTTACGATCGTCGATGATTCGAACGGAAAGATTGCGGCCGAATATGGCCTGTCTTCGGAATGTGCAGGCGGACCGTACGAGGAAAAAGGGGTATTCATCATCGACCCGAAGGGCATTTTGAGGGTGAAGCTCTATATTCCCCTGAACGCCGAGAGGAATTTTTACGAAATGCTGAAGCTGATCGACGCGCTCCAGATGACCGACAGCCAGAAGACCCGGTCTCCGGAGAAGTCCGGCTGGAGACGGAGGCTCAATGTCGTAATCAGACCGAAGATTGCCTCAGGCGAGGGTCCTACAGGGTAATTACAAAGACCGGTCGGAGGTCGTTCATTTTCACTACAAAGTCTGTCCTTACCAGCCCTGAGAGGTTGACAAAAAGCATAATTTTTCATTATTGTAATCACGTCAAAAAATCTTACAAGTGTCGTTATTTTTTTGAATCGCATAATGCCCAGTTCTCTCAAGAGTTTCTGCAAAGCATCGTATGCAGGTGCGGTGCTCTCCTTAATGTTTTTGACGGCCTTCGTCTCTCCGGCATGGGCCGGGGGGACAGCCTCCCCGCTAATAGATGAGTTGTCCCGTGCGACCGGAGATCAGGTCGACGTCTCCTATCATTCAGCAACCGGACTCGTCCGGTTCCTCCATCTGAAACAACCGGTCCGCTCTCCACAGATACGCGCGCTTTCGGCGAGCGGCAACAGGGCTGAAACTCGAGCGAGAGATTTTCTTGGCAGATACGGCGAATTGTTCGGACTGAGCGATCAATCACGGGAACTCTCCGTGGAGCTCACGAAGACAGAGGAAAGGGGCCGTTCCTTCACGAGATTTCAGCAAAAGATCGACGATATCCCGGTCTTCGGTGGTGAGTTGATCGTCCAGATAGATCCTTCCGGCGGGGTCGTGAGCGTAAGCGGCAAGACATCGCCTCATGTTGTCGTGGATACGACGCCTTCGATCGACTCTTCTGTCGCAGCGGAGAAGGCCCTTCAGCTTGCAGGCAAGAGCTACCGTCTTGATCGCGCGGCCCTGACCGCAACAACGCCGGAGTTGTGGATATACAACCCGTCTCTGCTCGGCAGCGGTCCCAATGTGAATAAACTCGTCTGGCGTCTTGAAGTGAAGGCGGTCGAGCTCCGGCCGATCGACGAACTCGTCCTTGTCGACGCGCACAGCGGCGGAGTTGCGCTTCATTTCAGTCAAACAGGGTTGGCGAAGAACAGGATAATTTACGATAATCTTGATTCTTCATCATACGGTCTGCCCGGTAATGGACCTGTCCGCATAGAAGGTCAGGCAGCAACAGGTATCGCGGACGCCGATAATGCCTATAAATACGCTGGGTGGACCTATGATTTCTACTCTTCTCTCGGCAGGGACAGCATCGATAATTTGGGCATGCAGTTGATCAGTACCGTCCGCTACTGTGACGGAATACATCCGTGTCCTCTCACAGATGTTTACTGGGACACAACTCACGAGCAGATGGTATATGGGCAAGGATATGCATCCGCCCTCGACATCGTCGCACATGAAATGACCCACGGGATTACCCGGCATACGTCGAGACTCTTTAATTACATGCAGTCCGGAGCGGTCAGCGAGTCCCTCTCCGACGTCTTCGGCAAGCTTGTCGAACTGCAATACGAGCCGCCTGCCCTTGCCGACCGCTGGCTGATCGGAAAGAATCTGCCCTCTGGGATCGGGCCGCTAAGAGATATGAAGAACCCGAGAAGTCACATAGGAGGTGCCTGGTACAAAGACCCGGACAGGATGACTAGCGCAAACTTTTACTGTTCCTCGCTCGGTACGGACGGACTACATCGCAACGCCGGAGTGAATAACAAGGCGGCTTATCTTATGGTCGACGGAAGTTCGGCTGAATTTGGCGGTATTTTTAACGGATATGCCGTAGCAGGCATCGGGGCAGATAAAGTGGCAAAGATCTATTACGAGGCCCAGACGAACCTGCTGACCTCAGGAAGCGACTACGAAGATCTCTACAATGCCCTCCAGTTGGCGTGCGAGAACCTCATCGGGACTACCGGCATAACGGATGCCGATTGTGTTCAGGTGACGAACGCGGTCAACGCGGTTGAGATGAACCTCCAGCCGACGAACTGCGCCGCGCCCGAGGCACCTCTATGCGGGACTGGATTGGTGCCGAAGGACGTCTTTTTCGACAACTTCGAATCGGGCGGCGGCTGGGTGCCTTCGTTTGTTGTCGGGGCGAACGCATGGCATATTCCCTCGCTGGAGTATGCGACGAGCGGCGTCAACAGCATCTGGGGAGAGGATCTTGATAGTCGCTCTGAATCATATGTTACGATGAATTCAGACGTTCCTCTTCCGGCTGGCGCATATCTGCATTTTCGTCATGCCTATGATTTCGAAGCGCCGGATAGCGACGGAGGCGTGCTCGAGTATTCGACGGACGGAGGAACGCAATGGTGGGACGTCGGGACGCTCCCTTCCACCCCGGTCAATGGATACAGCGGTGTGGTCTCTTCCCCTTCTACAAATCCCTATACTGGCCGCAATGCATTTGTTGGGACGAGCAACGGCTACATATCGAGCCGTCTCGACCTGAAAGATTTGCATGATCAGAACGTGAGGTTCAGGTTCGGGATTGGCACAGACGACTCCTTCGGTTCAATGGGCTGGTACATTGACGATTTCCGCATCTATACCTGTGACGTTGCCCCGGTCTCGATAGACGGTCTTCCTCAGGGACTGCTGATAATAGCCGACGGCACCTCCTGCACGACCCCCTGCGCGTTTGATTGGGCGCCGGGGTCAACCCATACGCTCAAGGCGGTATCGCCGCAGGGTGATGGCGCAGGTATTCAATATGTCTTTACGTCCTGGAGTGACAGTCAGCCACAGAGTCACTCGATCGTTGTCCCCGACACTCCTACGACATATACCGCAAATTTTGCCGCAAGCGGTTATGAATTGCTCTCCTCGGAAGGCCCTGCAGACGCAGGCACAATCAGCCCGGACTGCTCATTAGGTTGCTGGTACCCAAGCGGCGCAATTGCGACGTTGACGGCGATTACGGGCAGCGCCGGGTATGTCTTCAGTTCATGGAGCGACGCATGCAGCGGGAGCGGATCGAACGCCGCTGCCTCGATAGTCATGGACGGACCTAAAATCTGCACTGCCAATTTTGCGACTTGCACCGATATGGTGAAAATCGGAACTAAGCCATACATATCAATACAGGATGCATTCACTAACGCCAACCCAGACAACACAGTCATAGTTGCGGCTACGACCTTCTCCGAGCCTTCGCTGAGTTATAACGGCGGGGCAGGCGGAACAGCAGCCATAACCCTGAGCGGCGGATACAACTGCGGCTTCACAACCAATTCATCAGCATACTCGGCCCTCATAGGATCGCTCACCATCACCAGCGGAACGATTACGATCGACAACCTCATCATCAAATAAATCCCGGAAAACAATTTCTCGATGTTGGAAAAGTCCTGTACCCTTCTTTAACGTCACGAATGTTTCTGAGTTCAACAATGTCGCTTGTTCTGGTTTCCGCCGTAGCCCTTGTCGGTCGCCGTGACTTCATCTTCTGAATCTTGCTGCGGATACTGCCGGCAATCAAAAAAGGGTCGGCTACAGAATCGTGGGCCCCGGCCGGAGTGTTTGCCGCGACCCCCGTCATTTTTATATGATATGGAGAAGTTCAATAGCGAATAAAGGACCGGCAGGATGAGCGTGAGGAACAAACTTTTTCTTTTTGTCGTCTCTTTCTCATCGATATTCTGGATATTCAGGACTATCGACAGGGGAAAGGTCCTGTTTGTCGATCTCTCTGAATTAAGCGGGCTTCCATGGCTCTACTCTTCGATAGGTCTTATTTTCAGTATCCTTGCGGCGTTCACAATACAGAAGGAATGGGAGCACTGGAACGAACTGGTCGAGGCGATCCACGGCGAAGTAAATGCACTGGAAGAATTATTGTTGCGATGCCGGTATGTACCGGATTGTGCCGGAAGTATAGCTGCACACACGGAACAATATCTTTCACATATTCTTGAATATTGGCCGACGATCAAGGAGGGAATACGGAGTGAGGAAGGAGATAAAATTGTCGCTCTGCTTCGCAGTGATATTATGGAGGTAACGACGGAACCGGGAAAGATGCTGCTGCTGCCGCTGTTCAGTGATATTATCAGGAGCCGCAATAAAAGGATCTTTCAAAGCAGAAGTCACATCCCGAAAATATTAAAAAATACCCTCGTCTTCGCCGACGTTATCATGATTATTCTTTCTCTCTTTATCGGCGTCAGGAATCCCCTGCTGGACTACATCTTTACTGTGAGCATCGGCGTACTGGCGTATACCATTTATCTCGTCATTGACGACCTCGACAGTCCATTCAGGCCCGGTGCGTGGCATCTGGCGCCGAATGAGTATGCCGATCTCCTTGAAGACATCAGGAAAGATCATGCAGCGAGTTGTCTTCCTCTGCCCAGGCAGTGAGGAAGAGCGGGCAATCCCTGGCATTTACCTACAGGAAAACAGCAATGTTGGAAATTTGAAAATTCACTACTGGACCGAGGGCTTGAAAACTCTATTTCAGTTCGTAAAGAAAATCAGAGCAAGGTTCAATCAGTATATTGTCCCTTTTCAGCCGTTCTGTGCCGCGATAAAGCAGGTATTTTTTTGCCTCAGGATAATCCTGTCCGAACGACTTCAGAGACCGAAGGTCCGATGGATGAATCGTAGGGGAGTTCTTCACCTCTATCGCCCAGAAGGTATTTTTCCCATAGATAATGAAATCGACCTCAGAACCGGCACTTGTCCTCCAGTAGTACAAACTGCAGTCCGGCATGCGATAATCTATCCAGGCCCTCAGATGCTGCGCGACGAGCCCTTCGATCGCAGCCCCGTGCGCTTCCTCCGGACGGTCAAGGGGGCCTGACGGCCGCAAGGTCATATAGATCCCCGCATCAAACAGATAAAACTTGGGATGGGAGGCGATCGCCCTTTTTGCTCTTTTCGTAAAAACCGGTATTCTGTAAGCCAGAAGCAAATCTTCAAGGATCCCGATATACCCTTCCACTACCTTCCTTTCGACTTCGCATTCCCGGGATACATTGCTCATATTGAGCATTGAGGCATGCGAAAAGCTGACGGCTTCGAGAAAACGCGAAAAGTTCCCTATGTTTCTCGTCAGCCCTTCCATCTGAACCTCTTCTCTCAAATACAGTTCCACATAGGCATGAAGGGCCGCCTGGGGATCCGCACTGTCCATAACGAGCGGTATCAGGCCGGTCTTCAGGGCATTTGTCAGATCAAACCTGCTTCCAAGTTCGGCGGCAATGAAAGGATGCATATGTTTCATAAGAGCACGGCCCGCAAGGAGGTTCACCCCTGCTCTCCGGAGTTTTCTCGCGCTGGAGCCTGTCATAACGAACTGGTAGCCTTTTTTCTCCTCGATCAGGCTGTGCACAACCTCAAGGAGTTGCGGCGCTTTCTGTATCTCATCAACGATGATACTCTTTTTCCCTTTCTGGGCATGCACAGACTCCCTTAGCCTCTCAGGGCGCGCGCTATAGCTCCTGAAGACATCGGGCAGGAGAAGATCCACATACAATGCATCCCGGAACGCCTTTTTGATGAAAGTCGATTTGCCTGTTCCTCTCGGTCCGAGGAGAAAAAAGCTCTGCTTTTCTGATGTGAGAAATCTCTTAATTGTTTCCATTTATAGTCGATAATTGGAATCAGTTATTCCAAATATATAATCTGAGAAGAGGAAAAGTCAAGTGGTTATGCAGGATCTTATTGCAGCGCATTCATGAACAAGAGGTTGCCCTGGCCCCTTTGTCTGAGGGGGGATCGGTTCCGTCATTACCTTTGTTCGTTTGTGTTGATAATGCAGTTTGTGTGGATTGTTCGATTGCTTGTATGCTTAACACACAGCGTGTTTGACCGAATGCCGGGCAATGTCTTAATATCAATCACGCGAGAGTGGCGGAACTGGCAGACGCGCCTCTACCTATCGGCAGACAGGTGCCGGCAGGCAGGCGCGCATAAGATAAGAAATGTATTATGTATATGCACTCAAAAGCTTGGCGAGAAAATATACGTTCCAGACAGAGAACCCGGAAGCATTCATATTGCCCATAAAACTGACAGGGAACTAAGGAGAGAAAATGGGGATTAAAGAAGAAGTCGAAGCAAGATTCAAGAATAGAAATGTCAAAGTGACGTTGTTCCCTGATAGCAGCGTCAGAGTATGGCGAATTCTGCAAGGGTATGACCGACTGGAAGGCAGGCATTCAGGAAAATACCGATGCAATGCTGAAAGAAAAGAAACAAGAACTTGAAGACCTGAAAAAACTTCACAGCGAGCAGTTGAGACTAAAGGAACCCGCGAGATACTGGGAGGACTTGGCTACTCAGTATGAGATCAGAGGAAAATCCTGGCGGACTTGGCTTACAGCCTCATCCTCGCTCTTCCTTGTCTTCCTCGTTTCCGTTCTTTACAACCTGCCCGAAACCCTTTTCCCAGGACAGCGCTTCGGGTTAGGCGGCGTGAAATCGACCTTGCTTTTGGCATTTATGGCGTCGGTTGGTATATACGTCGTTCATTACTTGGTTAAGATGTCTTTGAGTTCCTATCACATGGCCCGCGATGCGCGGGAAAGGTTCCAACTCACTCATGTCTATCTTTCGCTAATGCACGAGGGAGCCGTCACGCCCGAAGAAAGAGTCATAGTGCTTCAGTCGATATTCAGCCGTTCCGATACGGGCCTAATCAAGGGAGATGGAAGTCCTACCCTCCCGGATGGAGTAGTGGGAGGCATCCTGAAAAATATTAAACCTTCATAGGTCCCCCCGCAACCATAACCCCGCTCCTCTTCGCTCCACGGCTCCGCTTCCGCTCCGTTCCGGGTGTTTTCGTTGCTCCGCACCTTCGCCGGCTGCCCTCACCCGCCTATGACAAACAACTCCGCTTCGTTCCACTTCGGTCGTAGACTTTCATTCGTCGTGGCCGACGACCGGCGGGGGGGACCTGTTAGAATGATGTTGAGCAGATAAGAAGTCGGCGCAATACCCGCTCCGATACTCTCCGGGGCAAGACTGTTTTTCGCAGAGCGACCGGCGGGTAAGTGTCAATATGTTTGACAAGGACGACTAAATTGCGTAAACTCCCTTCATTCTACGATAAGCCCGACTAGATGTCCGAGGCGCTCTGCATCACATCATGGTGCGTGCGATCGGCAAAGCAACAATATTCAGAATTCAGAGACGGTGTGGAAAAAGCCGAGGTCAAGCCCATATTTGATACTTAAGCATCTGGGGCGCAGCCGCATCTGAACATCCGTCTCTCCCTTTGCTTTTCCCTGCCGATCTGCTAGACTACAATAAAGACTTAATTTGATCCTTATCAGGAGGAAACAACGATGAAGCTGAGCACTGCCGTCAAGCCCATCAGCCATATCAAGTCCCACGCGTCGGAGGTCATCAGCGAGATAGCCGAAACCGGCAATCCCGTGATCGTGACGGTCAACGGCGAGGCCAGGGTGATCATCCAGGACCTGAAGGAATATGAGCGGGACCGCGAAAGCATGGCGATGCTGAAGATGCTGGCGATGGGAAGGAAGGACATGCTGGAGGGCAGGCACAAGCCCCTTAAGCAGGCCTTCGGCGAACTAAGGAAGAAGATACGGTTGACCGGGGACCGGTGAGATACGAAGTCCGGATAGACGACGTAGCTGCCGACGACCTTTTCGCGATCTACCGGTATGCGGCAGTCAAGGACTCTCCGGCAAAGGCGGCTATCCTGCTCGCCCATATCGAGAAGGTCATGTCTTCTCTGGAGGACACGCCGGCCCGGGGGAATTGTCCCCCCGAGTTGAGGCGTTGGGGCATCCTGGACTTCAGGGAGGTCTTCTTCAAGCCTTTCCGCATCATATATGAGATAAGCGGCGGGACCGTGTTTATCCATGCCGTTCTCGACGGCCGGCGCAACTGCGAAGAGCTTCTCCAACAGCGGCTTCTGGGGGCTTAGGGCCGCAGGGAGCATGGATCTGATATCCTCCGCGCATTGACCGAATATCCGCATATCCGATAATATCAATGACGCGAGAGTGGCGGAACTGGCAGACGCGCTGGACTTAGGATCCAGTGGAGAAATCCGTAGGGGTTCAACTCCCCTCTCTCGCACCACATCTCCTGAAGAACCAAACGGTTACGCGGCGCACATGCTGCATTTCTTTTCTCTCGCTAAAGGCAGAACTTGAGACCTGGAATTTAAGACTTGAAACTTTATTTGAGAAAAAGGGAAAATAATTCGCAGGCTGTATGAAATTGTTTTTGATTTACCCAAGGGTGGCTTCAGGGAGGAGTTACCCTCTTGGGAGCAAATACAGTGAATCAGGAGGCGCGTGAAATGAAACCTTCGGCAGAGAGAAGGAATTCGGGAATAGCCCTGATCGGGGATCTGCCCTGGGGCAGCCACTTCTGTCAGTTTTACCGGACAAAGAAGGATTTGACGGACGTGCTTGTCCCTTACTTCAGGGCAGGGCTCGAGAGCAACGAACTCTGCGTCTGGGTCACGTCTGACTTCGTCGACGATGCGGGTGCCTTAAGGGCCATGAAGAGGGGCGTACCTGGCTTCCCGGAATACCAGGCGAAAAAGCAGATGGAGATATTTTCTTATACGGACTGGTACCTCAAGGGCGGGAAGTTCGACCTCAGGAGGACGCTCGACATGTGGATGGAAAAGCACGACGAGGCGTTGTCAAGGGGCTTTGCGGGGATGAGGGTGAGCGGTAATCCCTACTGGATCGACAATAAGAAGGACTGGGACGATTTCGCCTGCTACGAGGCGGAGATCAACAACGTCATCGGCGGCACCAAGCTGCTGGTGCTCTGCACATACTCGCTTAAGAAGTGCGGGGTGGTCGAAATTATGGACGTAGTAAAGAACCATGAGTTTGCTCTTGCCATGAACCGCGGCGCATGGCAGATTGTGAGCATGCCTGCCTTCGGTCACCCCCATGCTTCATAAGTCTTTGTCCGGCGGCCTTTTAGCGAAAGCCTGGAAAGTGTTATATAACTTCAGCCTAACGTGAGATGCGGACACTGTGCAGTTTGATAGACGAAAATCAGGCATCTCTTTAATCGACGATCTGCCGTGGGGCAGTCATTTCTGCCAGTTTTATCAGGCCGGGAAGGACCTACTTGATAAACTTGTGCCCTATTTCAGGGCGGGGCTGGAGAGCAATGAACTCTGTGTATGGGTCACCACAGAACCCCTCAGCGCTGAAGATGTAAGGAAGGCTTTGGAAAAGGCTGTGCCCAATTTCGAAAACTATGCTGAGAGCGGGCAGATCGAGATAATCCCCGATAGAATGTGGCTAGCCAGGGGCGGAAAGTCCGGCAAGGCAATCGTGTCGAGGGTCGACAAGGCGGTCTCCGCGGGCTTTGACGGCCTCAGGATGGCGTGCAACGCCTTCCGTGAGAAGGAGGGCAGCAAAGCCTATTCCTGTTATGGGGCCGATGCCATCGGCAGATATAACGCAATCGCAGTCTTCACCTACCCACGCAACGAGTTCGATGCAATAGGGCTTATGGAGGTCGTAAAGAACCACAGGTTTGCGCTCGTCCGGAATGCAGACAGATGGGAGGTCATCGAGAGCTCGGAAGCGCGGACAGTCAAAGACGCACTAAAACGGAGCGAAGAAAAGCTGCAATCCCTTTTCAGCAATATGTCTGAAGGGTTTGCCTATCACAGGGTGGTGCTGGATGCCAGGGGAAAGCCCTCCGACTACCTCTTCCTTGAGGTCAATGATGCATTCGAGAGACTTACGGGTCTTAAAGGGAAAGACGTCATCGGGAAAAGGGTCACTGAGGCCCTCCCAGGCATAGAGAAAGACCCGGCAGACTGGATCGGAAAATACGGGAAGGTCGCCATGACCGGAAGACCTGCGCACTTCGAGAGCTACTCGGAATCGCTCAAAAGGTGGTATTCCGTATCGGCCTTCAGCCCGCACAAGGGCTTTTTTGCCGTGACGTTAAGTGACATTACAGAGCGCAAGCGGGGGGAAGAGGCGAGGAAAAAGGCGGAGGAATACATTACGACCCTCAACGAGAAGCTGAAACGAAATGTCGAAGAGCTGTCCTCTGCAAACAAGGAACTGGAGGCGTTCAGCTATACTGTTTCCCACGATCTGCGGTCCCCGCTTCGGAGCATCGACGGCTTCAGTCAGGAAATCCTTGAAGACTACGGAGACAAGCTGGATAACAACGGCGTGGACGCCCTCCGAAGGATCCGCGCGGCAAGCCAGCGCATGGGCCTTCTCATCGACGGCCTTCTGAATCTGTCCCGGCTTTCACGCAGCGAGATTGTCCGCGGGACGGTGGATCTGAGCTTAGTGGCCCACGATATCGCCGGGGACCTCCGAAAGGACCAGCCCGGACGATCGGTAGAGATCGTCATCGCCGAAGGTCTCATGGAGGAGGGGGACGAGAGGCTGCTTTATGTCTTGCTGCAGAACCTGCTCGGCAACGCATGGAAATTTACCGGGAAGGTTGCCGAGGCCCGCCTGGAATTCGGAGTAAATCAGATAGACGGGGAAAAAGCGTATTTTGTACGCGATAACGGGGCCGGCTTCGATATGGCCTTTGCAGGAAAGCTGTTCAGGCCGTTTCAGAGGCTCCATGACACAGTCGACTTTTCCGGTACGGGGATAGGATTGGCGACTGTTCAGCGCATCGTACATCGTCACGGCGGCCGGATCTGGGCCGAAGGCGAGGTTGGAAAAGGGACAACGTTTTATTTTACTTTAAAGTAATTCGCTGATTCAGAGAGACTGCATGAGAAAGGATTTAAGTAGGATGAAGAACAAGGTCATTCTTTTGGTGGAAGACAATCCCGATGACGTCAAGCTGACATTACGGGCGCTCAAGAAGAACAATATAGTGAATGAGGTGGTCGTAGCAAACGACGGGATCAAGGCCCTCGACTATCTTTTCGGCGCAGGGGAATACGCAGGCCGCGACATGAGTAAAACGCCGCAGGTGATACTGCTCGACCTGAATATGCCGCGGGTGGGCGGCATTGAGGTGCTGCAGCGCATGCGCGCCGACGAGAGGACGAAATTGCTCCCTGTTGTAGTTCTCACCACGTCGATTGAAGACGCCGACCGGGTCGAAAGTTATCGCCTGGGTGCAAATAGCTACGTCAGGAAGCCGGTGGACTTTGACCAGTTTGCAAAAGCAGTCCAGCAGCTGGGGCTGTATTGGCTTCTGTTGAATGAGGTGCCGTAATAAAGCAGCTTGACATGCCGTTGTAAGTCCAGGACTTCTGCCGTACTACATCCGGCCGCTCCCGTTGTCCTCATCTTAAATCTCCCAAAGCTGCGGACAGGAGGAAATTCGCGGGCTTCGTGGACCTCCATTTCGGCCTTTGCCAAGCCGGGTGGCCTGTCGTGTCGGTCTTTTTAAGTCTGCCACATGGTATCCTAGAAGCTGGAGCGGGATGACAGTGAGAAAAGGCAGCAGCGCCGGGTGAATAGAAGGGACAACCAGTATTTCGTCCGCAATCTTGCTCACTGATGCGGGTGAGTCGGTCACGATCACTACCCTGCCGCCCATCGCCTTTACCCTCGTTATCTCGTGCAGTATCTCGTCATCGAGACTTTCAATTGGGGATACGAATATCACGGGAACGCCGTCCCGGATGAGTGCCTGGGGCCCGAATTTCAGCTCTCCTATCGGATACCCTTCCGCATGGATGGAAGACAGTTCCATCATCTTTAACGCCCCTTCCTTCGCAACGGGATAATTGATGCCCCTCCCCAAATATACGAACCCTTTTGAAGGCACAAGCATCCGGGCGATGTCCCTCACCTTTTTTTCATTCCCGAGGACCCGGGCGATAAGCCCCGGCAGATTGAAGAGGAGAGATTTCAGAGTCTCGACTTCCAGGTCTTGCAGCGTGCCTTTTCTTTTTCCGAGGGCCATACCCAGGAGACAGAGGGCCGCGAGCTGTGCCGCGAACGCCTTCGTCGATGCTCCTCCTCTTTCACGGCCCGCCCGCGTATACAGGACGGAATCCGCTTCCCGCGTGGATGAGCTGCCGGCCACATTGCAGAGGGCGAGAACGAACGCTCCCTTCTTGCGGGCATCGCGCTGCGCTTCGACAGTGTCGTGAGTTTCGCCGGATTGGCTGAGCGCCACAAAATATGTACCTTTGGTGATGTTCGGCTTCATGTAGACGCACTCCGAAGAGATATCGACGCTCACGGGGATGTGGACGAATTTCTCTATAATATACCGTCCGACGAGTCCCGCATGATACGACGAACCGCAGCCCACGATATGCAGTCTTCTGACGTTCCGGATGTCTCGTCTCAGGCCGAGCGCATCCATGAGCCCCTCAGGGTCGTCTACCCATTCACCTACGGTATCCATCACCGCCTTGGGCTGCTCATGTATCTCTTTGAGAAGCACGTCCGCATCCCCTGCTTTTTGGGCGGGCAGGATATTCTCCCCGACTTCCGCTACACGATCTTTCAGGGAGATTACCCGGGAGGTATGAAGGTGCATCATCTCAATCCCGTTCCGTCGAAGCCCGCATATCTGCCCGTCCTCCGGAAAGATGAACTTTCTCGTATAGGGAAAAATGGACAGCATGTCCGAACCGAAAAAGACCTCATTATCCCCAAGGGCGGCAACAAGGGGGCTTCCATTTTTTATAAGATAGATGGTCTCCGGGGAGTTTTCGAAGAGAAATGCCAGTGCGTATCGTCCCTGCAGCATCGCGACTGTCTCCCCGATTGCATCCCTTACCGCAAGGCCTCTCCTCAGCGACTCGGCGATTGATGCTGATATGAGTCCCACTTCTGTAAGAGGCCGACACGCAGTCCCCATCGGGACAAGCTGTGTCCTCATTTTTTCCGGGACATCTACGGTCCCCGCGCAGACGACGCGCATCCCCGTCTCGCGATGCATGTCTACGTTGTGCGGGGCGGGCGTATCGGCGACTGTGCAGTCGGCATACCCGATTCCCACCCTTACATCCGGGAGAGGTGAGGGAAGGGCCACCCGAAGTTTTGCGGCGCCCCCCCAGGTCTTACAGCTCTCTATCCCCTTACCATTTTGATAGGCGATAACGGTGCTGGCATAGCTCCTGTATTCCAGCCTTTTCAGCTCGTCTATCAAAACCGACAGCGCATTTCTACGGCCGACATATCCTGCTATTCCACGCATCGGGCAACCTCCCAATTACAGGGCCTGCATGTTTCATGCACTCCCGACATACGGATTATTCTACCGTGACGCTCTTTGCCAGGTTCCTCGGCCGGTCGACATCGCACCCTTTTAGTACGGCGATATGATACGCGAGAAGCTGGAGCGGCACGACCGTTACGAACGCCGAGAACAGGGGATGAGCCGATGGGACCACAACAACATCATCTGCCTTGTGTGAGACAGCCCCGGGTTCGTCGGTGACCACGATCACCCGGGCGCCTCTCGCCCTGACTTCCTCGATGTTCGAGAGGATCTTGTCGAAATGGCTGTTCATCGGGGCCAACGCCACCACTGGCATTGCTTCATCGATCAGCGCGATGGAACCATGTTTCATTTCACCGGCGGGATACCCCTCTGCGTGGATATACGATATCTCCTTGAGCTTCAGAGCGCCTTCGAGGGCGATGGGGTAATTGATCCCCCTGCCCAGGTAGAGGAAATCCCGCGCATTGATGAGCGTTGCGGCAAGGGCCTCAATTTCTCCGCTCTTCTTCATGACCTTTTCTATGAGCTCCGGGATCTTGAGGAGCTGGGACATCAATACCTTCAGCTCCCCATTCATCAGGCGTCCCCTTTTCAAAGCAAGTCCGCTCGCAAGAAGACAAAGGGCCGCCATCTGGGAGGTAAATGTCTTGGTCGAGGCCACGCCTATCTCCGGTCCGGCCCTCGTGTAGAGCACAAGGTCTGCTTCCCTTGAAGCGGTGCTGCCGACGACGTTGCAGATGGTGAGTGTCCTGGCCCCTTTGCATTTGGCCTCCCGCTGTGCGGCGAGTGTATCAGCCGTTTCGCCGGACTGGGTGATGGAAATAAAAAGGGTGTCATGTTCGATAATCGGCTTCATATAACGGTATTCGGAAGCGATCTCGACGGAGACGGGAATGCGCGCTAGCTCCTCGATGACATATCTTCCGACAAGCGCGGCGTGGTAGGACGTGCCGCAGGCCGCAATGTGGATCCGCCGGAGACCGAACGTGTTCTTCAATGTAAGGTTCAGATCTTCAAACAATTTTTCGGAACAGTCGTTCCACTCCTTAAGCGTGTCTTCCACCGCCCGCCGCTGTTCGTGGATCTCCTTGAGCATGAAATGGGGGTAGCCGTCTTTTTCCGCCATGGCGGGGGTCCAGTCTACTTCCACTATGGACTGCTCTTTTGCGGCGGGCTCGCGCTGCCCGAAGGAATGAATATCGACATTTGCCGCCGTGATGGTGCAAATCTGGCCGTCTTCAAGGAAAAGGAACCTCTTTGTATGGCTGAGCATCGCGGGGATATCGGAAGCAAAGAAGAATTCCCCCTCGCCGTATCCGATCACGAGCGGACTTCCCTTCTTCGCAGCGTAGAGAATCGCAGGGTCGCTTTCGCTCATGATTCCAAGCGCGAAGGACCCCTTCAGCGCGGAAATCGACTCTATGATCGACTCATAAAGCGGCAGCCCTCTCTTCATGTTCCATGAAATCAGCTGCGGGACTACCTCGGTGTCGGTCTCCGAATTGAAAGTCTGCCCTTCTGCGATGAGTCTGGATTTGATCTCACGATAGTTCTCAATTATCCCGTTGTGCACCACCGCTACCCCGCCGACGCAATGGGGGTGGGCGTTTGTGGTAGAGGGTGCCCCGTGGGTGGCCCACCGCGTGTGTCCTATGCCCACATTGGCATCTTCGTAAGGGAAGGGGACGATCTCCTCCAACTCCCTTATTCTCCCCTTGGTCTTGTATATTTCTATACCCTTGCCGTTCTTATAAGCGATGCCTGATGAGTCGTACCCCCGGTATTCCAGCCTCTTAAGGCCGCTGATCAAAATAGGCAGCGCATTTTGGTGACCTATGTATCCGACTATGCCGCACATGGGGTCCTCCTCTCGACATCAGGGTTAATAGCCGCCGGGCTTTTTTCATCTTCCTTAATTTTAGATGCAAAAAATGTACCCATTCCGAGTTATGACGATTGCCCGCGATGTTTTTCGCTTGACTTTCGATAAAGGTATTCTAATAATAGATTTCGCTTGACTTTAGATTAAATTTTTTTAATAATGGGCTAAGGACTCGGGAAAACCGAAATGCCGGGCTTGATTTGCTTCATGAGGAAAGAGACGGTTTCTCTACCGAGCTCCCGGGGAAAAAGGTATTTGAGGCCCTCTGCGATAAGGCAGTCGAAGCTGCCATTTTCTGGGGTATAATGAATCAAGGGGTATAAAGTGGAAGAAGGGTTTTCGTTTACAGTAGACAAGAATTCTCTTATCATCTCCTGGGAAGAAAAGCTTGGACAGGTAATGGGGAAAGCGTCCCCGAAGGCCCTGGGCAAGGTTTACCACGAGGTATTCCCGAGACTGTTAAAGGACAGCAACGATGCGGTATCATTGTCCCTGTCCGGGAACGAAAAAATCATCCTGAGGAAATATGCCTTCAAATGTCCTTATGATGCCATTACGGCGGACATAAGGATCGAGCCGTTGGAAAACGTGAAAGACGCCAGGGGGAAAAAGGGGAGGGGCGCGAAGGTGACGCTGTCCAACGTGATCTGCCCGGTGTTACAGAACATGCGGAACGCACAGCGGTTCATCGGTCTCGGCAAAACGGCATCAACGCTCGCTCACGGAGTGAGGAACCCGCTCAACGCGATGAAGGGCGCCGTCCTCTATCTCAGCGAAAAATACGGGAACGAACGCACCCTTGTCGAGTTTGCGGCGATTATGGAAGATGAGATAAAGAGGTTTGATGAGTTTATTTCGCAGTTCCTCGTCGCATCTGTTACAGAGGCCGAATCCGCGGTTACGGACATCAATTCCCTGCTGAAAAAGATACAAGTCCTGACATCCTACCAAACGCACTTCTCTCAGATACGGACTGTATATGAATACGGAGACATCCCGGCCATCATGGCAAATTCCTTTCAGCTTGAGCATGCGATTCTGAACATCATCAACAATGCTATAGAAGTCATGCGGGGAGGCGGGAGGCTGACAGTAAAAACGCGCCTGGAGCCCTTTACCGGAGGCTGTTACATCGTGGTCGAAATTTCAGATACCGGCCCGGGGACGTCGGTCGATGCTTTCCGGCAGTTTGCGCCTCAGGCGCTGACGGAAGACAGGGGGAAGGGGTTCGGGCTGCTCATTACCCGTGAAATTCTGAAGGGTTACGGTGGACATCTCGAGATAAAAAGCAGGAAAGGGAAGGGCACGGTTGCACAGTTGTATATCGCTGCCAACGATAAGGGGGGACAAAATGAACGGTAAGGGAGACATTCTCATTGTAGACGATGAACCGAATGCACTGACGGTTCTGTCGGCCATACTCTCAGAAGAGGGATACAGCGTGTTGCGCTCCGGAGACGT
>JAJZPM010000023.1 GCA_021811105.1 Nitrospirota bacterium
CTTGGCCCGCGTTGACGACAAAAGTATCCTCAAGCTTCGGCAGGCTTGCCGGGAGATGCTGCTTGCAAGACTTCAGGCCCTTCGGCTGGTTCGGGCGACGCTTGATTTCGATGGCTCGGTTTTGAGCCAATAGTATCATGCCGCCTTTCCTTGTCAATTATAGGAATATAGGAAATTTGGGGACGCACCTGATTTCAATTTTTCCCTCCATGGCCTAAGTGAGGGGGGGCTCACCTCACCCCCACTAATCTCTTAATCAGTAGCGTCTTTCCCCTTCCCTGTGCTCGCCGCGTTCTCTTTCTCTATATTCTCTTCCTTCCTCATGTCGCTCTCGGCCTCTTCCTGCCCGCCACCGTTCGTCTTTTGCCCAGTACCTATCCCTCTCCCAGCCACGCCAGTGTCTGTTAAAATCTCGATAGCCTATTCTCCCGATTTTTTTGTCTCTCGGTTATATAATAAAAAGCGATGACAAACAGGCACTTTGCCGTTAATGAAAAAAATCGTCGGCCGATTGCAACGGAGACACAAAGGTCCATTGACCCGCTCGAATCCAGTGCGGGACGCTGAAGTGCTAATGCAGACTACTACAGCAACCGACTTGAATGAAAACAAAAGAGAGTGAGGAGTTCGAGAAAATCCGCGGACTAGTCGGCAACGCTACTAGTGAGCAACTTCGCTACGTGGATTCTTTCATCAGCGGCGAAATCGGGCTCTTCATGCCGGTCGGCGGGGCATGCTTTTATGCGTTGACTCCCGAGCACAGTCATCCCGCGTACATGTTCGTCCTTCATTTCGATGACCAGACCAGCGTGAAGCTCAAAGGCCGCATTATAACATCGCGACCCGGAAAGATCTTCTCTTTGTCACCCGGGATCGCCCACCAGGAGCTCCCTTCAGACTTCCCTCCTCGCTATATCGCAATTTTGATCGAGAAGTCTTTCTTTGAGAGGCAGCTTTCGTTCTACCCGGTGAAAAGAGAGATCTGTTTCGCTGGAGAGTTCCATAATACAGCTTCCAATCTGATTAGTCTTCTGAATAAGTTCATGATAGAGGTTGATAACTCTGTTCCGGTCTGCGACGCTGTTTTGCACGGTCTTGGCCTGGAAATCTCCCATTCAATTATCAGGGGTATCTTCGATGTGAGAGCCGTAGAAGACAGAATTTCCGGCCGCGTCGAAATCGGCAGGGTCATCGAATATATCCATGCACATATGCACTCCAAGATAACCATAGGAAAAATGGCCGAGGTCGCCTGCATGTCTTCTTCACATTTTTCACACGTATTCAAGGCCGAAACAGGGAAAACGCCTCTGGACTATTTAAATGAGGTGCGCATGCGGCGGGTCAAAAAGTGCCTGATTGCGGGGGACAGGTCAATTACAGAGATCGCCCTTGAGTGCGGATTCGGCAGCCCGGCATACCTTGCGGCAAGTTTTTACAAAAGATTCAAAATCACACCTTCGAATTTCAAGACAGTTAATAAAAGGAAAGCAGGATTTCTAAAACATATCACAGAATACTGAAAGCCTAAAATTATGAAAATCCGTATAATTAGCGAAACTGTTACATAATTATATGGAGGAATCGATATGAATAAGTCTGAGATACTCGCCTTTCTGAATACCAATCCGGTTTTCCACCTTGCGACCCTGGACGGGGACAAGCCCCGTGTCCGGGGCATGCTCCTGTACAGAGCCGATGAAAAAGGGATCTTATTCCACACCGGAAAAATGAGAGACCTCTGCAAACAACTTACTGCCAACCCTCATGTAGAGCTCTCTTTCAATAATGGTAGTGCCGAAAATCTCATCCAGGTAAGGATCAGCGGTACAGTTGAGCTTGTGGAGGACCTTGAGCTGAAGAAGGAGATAGTGCAAAACCGTGACTTTCTGAAACCCTTTGTGGAGCAGGCAGGATATGATCCTCTAGCTGTGTACGCCATCAAAGACGGGATGGCTTCAATATGGAGAATGCAGACCAATCTTGCTCCAAAAAAGTATGTGGAGTTGTAGGGTGATTATCACGATACAGAAATAGACGCTATACAACTTAGTGCCGGCTTGCAAGAAAAATACAACTTTCCTATACTACTTATATGTTTTACGCACTGCCATTTAAAGAAGTATTTCCTCGGGGCTTCCGGCTTACTGCCGTGGACAAAGGGGCTTCCTGTTAGCGGGTAGCAGGCAAAAGAAGAGAATTTTTGGGATCAACCCTTCAATTAATTGTCGGGCGTACTGAAATCAATGAAAAGGGGTCAAACCCTTATTCAACAGTTAACACGCTCCTCAGCTTTTCAATCTCCCGTCTCTGCCGCCAGCCGCCTGTTACCCGCATATTCCTTAAGCGTTATTTATGGGTTTGACCCCGCAGACGCGGTCTTCATAGACTCAAGGCAGCTTCTTGACAGCTGCTGCGAATTCGTCCTTTGTGAATGCCCTGAGTGTGACTGTCTTTACATTTCCAACTGCCCCCATTCCAAGCAACTGCATCAGCCCGACTTCGTCACTCGGAACGTCCGCGATGCAAACATAATCGTATTGCCCCAGTACCGTATAGAAGTCAACCATCTTCCCACCCGCAGCCTCCAGTGCCCTGGCAGCATCCTGGATTCGTGCTGGCGCTTCTTTGATAGTCTTGGCTCCCTGTTCGGTTAAATTCATCAGAATTATGTATCTCGGCATAATCTCACCTCCTTGTTCTTTCAGGTTTCTTGTCTAAGTTCGTTCTTTAACAGGAGGCGAACCATCAAATCCCCAGTATCCTAATAGAAAGATGGATTGCAAATCCGAATGAGCCTCCTGTAATTCCTTCATGGATTGTCCCCTTACTTTCCTTTTTACCACGGAAATCCTTGCTCGTGAAGGTTTAAAAATATGATCGGCTCATAAGATTGCCTAATGCCCGGCGTGACCTGTACGGAGGGACGGCGGTTTACTCTTTTCGGTGGGTTTACGGGACGAATACTGGAGAGAGCCATATCAAAACCAGTACCATTGTCTTTAACGTAATAAACATTTTCGCTGTCTTTGCTGCGTCCGCCGACCATGATGAGTGCCAAACCAAATCCTTGGCCCCAGTGAATTTAACAGCATTGGAGAGGAGATTCGTAAGTACCTGACGAATCAATGTAATGTCACCATGTGCAGGAGGAAGATGCTCGATATAACAGGAAGTGTAAAACCACAGCCTTAAGAGTATGTGGCGCAATCGACATCCGAGGTTTATTTATGGGGCTCTTCGGTCTTGGTGACGATCCAGTATACAAAGCCGATCACGAGAATTGCGGCTATAAGGTAATAGACTGACTCCGGTTTTTCATGGCGGAGGGTGGCGATCATCGTCTCCCGGATCATCGTCACAAGTGCAACACCCACGAAAACGCTTATGTGGAATTTGCCGCCTTTCAGATGCGAGATCTCGGTATTCATGAGTTCTATCATGAGCCAGAGGAGGAGCATTGACCCGAGGGAAGAGATAACGCTTTGCTCGATATCACCGGAGAAAATATTGATTACGTCCCGGAGGAAAAGCCAAACGACGCCGAGAGTCAGACCAATGAGCGCAAACACCAGCATGAAATTTGTGGCTTGGGAGAAGCGTTCAGAAAAGCTGAGCAGGGCGCTTTTTACCTTATAAACCGGTGAGTAGAGGCGTATCTCTTCCTCGATGTATGCACTTACGATCACGTTCATGCTGATGTCGATGATCTTCCCGACACTGATAATATCGCTTGCGATATCAGCCACCGGATGGTCTACCCCGGCGAGAATACCGGTGCATGCGTTCCTGATGATGTTGGCCGCGCGCTGCAGGTAGTGGACGTCGACATTTCGGCGCACATGGGCGGCACCTATCTTTATGAGTTGTTCGTAAAAGCGGTTGTCATAGATCCCGGAAAAAAGCTCCTCAAACCACATCTTCTGAGTCTTGAAGACATGGGTTTTAAGCGTCCCGGCCGTGAAGAAAGTCAACGCGCCTTTGGTACCCATGAACCAGAGGTTGAGCGTGCTCATGATCTCCTCGGTGTGCTCGGCCATAAGAGGCTGAAGCGCTGCGAGGCGCTTTTGATCGTCTTCCGTGAAACGGTAATCGTGTTTGATTTCCCTGAATGAGCGCATGATGGTACGTAAGGTTTCCTTTTGCTCATATGGTAGCGAAAGATAATGGTCCGGTCAACCTTGGGCAGAAGAGAGCCTGTTTCGCGAGGTGGGTCAATCCGAATCCCCCTGGGCAAGGCGGAGTCCAGAGGGATGGCGGTTAGCTCTTTTCGGTGGGTTTACGGGAAGAATACAGAAGAAAGATTTAGACCGTTGTCCAATTGATTCCAGTTGAACACTCGCTTGCCCAAGGCCCCGGAATCTAAGTTGCATTGTTGCTAAACTTTATTTCCTGTGGTATTATGTAAATGTAAGCTATGTAAACCTTTACAAAAGGACTGCAGCATGGAAAAGAACAGTTTCTGGTCCCCCTATGTATCGGGTATCGGCCTCGGATTGACCCTTCTCGCCACATTTTACGTAATGGGAAAAGGTCTCGGAGCATCGAGCGCGTTTTCGATCTTCTCTGTGGTGGCCACGCAGAAAATAGATCCGGAATACGCGGGAGGCCTGAAATATTTCTCGCGCTATCTTAGCGGCGGTTCTCCGCTAAAGGACTGGATGGTTTTCGAGATCCTCGGCCTTTTCGTAGGCGCGCTCACCGGAGCGCTTCTCAGCCGGAGCTTCAGGCTGAAATTTGACAAGCCGTCACACATGACCGGCGGCGGGAGGCTCTTCACCGCTCTGAGCGGCGGCATCCTGCTGGGCTTCGCCGCGAGGCTTGCGCGGGGGTGCACCAGCGGAGTCGCCCTTACCGGGGGTGCCCAACTGGCGGTAGCAGGATGGGTATTTGTGATAGCGATGTTCGTAAGCGGCTTTATATTCGCCGCCGTCTTCAGGAGGATGTGGTCATGAACTCTCCACTTTATGAATATGGTCTTTTCGGTGAGGGCGCAAGCCTTATTGTGGCCCTGGTCGTAGGATTTTTCTTCGGATTGTTTCTCGAAAGAGGAGGTCTCGGTAATCCTCACAAGCTTACCGGCGTGTTTTATTTGAAAGATTTTGCAGTGCCGAAGGCGATGTTCACTGCGATCCTCGTCGCCTCCTCGGGCCTGTACCTGCTTGGGGACCTGAAACTCCTCGACATGACGAGGATCTGGATCGTGCCGACATTCTTCTGGCCGCAGCTGGTCGGAGGGGCACTGTTCGGCCTGGGCTACCTGGTTGCAGGATATTGTCCCGGTACGGCCGTCGCCGGTCTCGCAAGCGGGAGACTCGACGCCCTGGTCGCCATGTTCGGGATGATTGCCGGGTCACTGCTGTTTGCCGTAGTCTATCCGGCCCTCGAACATTTTTATATGTCGTCAGGCCTGGGCACGGCTACGCTGCCAAGTGTCCTTGGGGTGAATCACTGGGTCGTGATAGCCATTGTGGTCCTGATGGCCGGGATGATGTTTTACTCAATGGAACGGTTCGAAAGAAAAAGTCATTAAGGTTGTCACCGAGGCTAGATTCGAACAGGAGTCAGCTTCGTCATAATAATATCCTTCCAAGCTGAAAACCCTTCCAGCTGAAGTCGATATGCGCTAGACAGGGCCGGCCGCGGACTAAGCAGGCACCTCTGTGCCGCGTTTCTTCCTTAACGCTTCCTGAGCGGACAGGATGAGTTTAAACGCGGCCTTCAGCATTGTCCTTTCCATATCACCGAGGTCATGGGGATCGATAAAATTGTCAGGGTCGGTCCCCTCCTGAATCTGCTGGAACTGATGCCGGAGCCTCAGTGACATGAGGAACTCAAAGGCCTGTTCAAGTTCAAGCGAGAACCTGCCGACCGCGCTGTCCCTTTCTTTCAGTCCTGCGAGCCTCGCAAGGGTGGAGGTGTGATACATCCCTGTTTCGAGCGCGGCGAGTCTTGCAATATCGATGATGGGACAGAGCCCGTTGACCTTGATATTGAACTTCCCTTTCTGTACGCCTTTCTTTTCGCAGCTGATCCTTCCCAGGAAATCGAGGGGGGGTCTGTTCTGGAGCACGATATTGGTCATATGGGCAAGGAAGAGGTCGTTCCCTTTAATTTGCTGGCCAAGAAACGCCCTCAGTTGCTCAGCGAGCAGGAGATTACCGTGGACCGGTCTGAAATCGAAAAAGATAAGGGACCTGAGTATCGCCTCCGGGGTAGGGCTGTTTACCCAGTCCGAGAAATATTTCTTCCAGACGCTCAATGGCTGGCACCATTGCGGGTTGCTCGCCATATAGTCGGCACTGCAGGGAGGGAAACCGCATTTTGCAAGAGCCTCCCTCATATGCACGGCAAACTCGGGAAAATACGCCACCGCTTCTTCGGCGTTGTCTTTCGGGTCTTCATGAATAATGGCATTGTCCTGGTCCGTCCAGAAGGTCTGCTCCTTTCTCCCCTCGCTGCCGAATACGATCCAGCAATAGCCTAGTGGTGGCGGCCCGAGTTTCTTCTCAGTAATCTCGAGGACCTTTTTCAGAAGTCTGTCGTTTATCTCGGTCATGATCCTCGTGATATGACTCGCCTTTGCCCCCTCCCTGATCAGCAGGGTGATGATCTTTCCGATCTTCTTCGATGCAGGTACCAGCCCGTCTATCGTGTCCTGGCCCTCGATCTCCCCGGCGACGGACAGAGGAGATGTCCCCTGGAGCATCATGAGGTCATGATTGGTAATGATCCCCTTCATCTCCCCCTTGTCGACGACCAAAAGGTGGTGTATGTTATACCGTATCATTTTCAGGAGCGCCTCGAAGCAGTAATCGCGCGCCTCCGATTTGATGATCGTGGCGCTCATAATATCCCCCACCCTTCCTGTAATGTCTCTGCCCTTCGATACGACCTTGTTCCTGAGGTCCCTGTCGGTTACCATGCCTGACGGAAAACCGTGGGAATCGAGCAGGACCAGCGAACTGATCCTGCGCTCGGCCATGATCTCAGCCGCCTCCCGTATGCTTATGTCCTCCGGGGCCGTGATCACCTCTTTGGTGGCAAGGTCTTTCAGGACATTCGTAAAAAGGAGCTTGTCTCCTCCCCCATACAGAAGGGTCCTGTCGCGTATTTCCCGATAGGTCATGTCAAGGAGCCGTTTCAGCCGTGATCTGAAACAGAACTCGGAAAATTCTGCATCCGTTTTCAAAAGCCCGAGCACGATTTCCTTTTTGATCAGACAGCATGAGGTGTCTTCCACTGCAACGACAGTGTCCCTCGCAACGTCGCCGCAGGCAAAGGAAAGCAGACCGAAGAAATCCCCTCTCGTCCGGTAGTCCGCTAATACCTCCTCGCCCTCATTCGTCTTGACGAATACCTTTACCGCTCCGCTCTGTATGATGCTGAGGTGTGCGGCTGATGGTCCGTTCTGGTGCTGTATGGTTTGTCCCTTGGGATAATGCTCCTCCAGAATCTCCCCGGCGATGGTACGGAGGACGGTGGGATCAAGAAAGCTGAAAGGGGGTGTTCTTCTGAGAAGCGTGAATACGTCTTCGCTGGACATATAGTCGATCTACGATCAGTTATCCACCCGGCTTATCAAGGACGTTCCTGACAGCCCTTTTCATCTCGTCATGCATCAGCGGTTTCACAATGAAATCGGAGGCACCCGCCTTAATGGCTTCGACGGCCGTGGTAAGCGATGCATATGCCGTGATGATAATCACTTTTTGAGAAGGATTTTCCTTCCGGTACTTCGTCAGAAGCTCAATGCCGCTGATGCCGGGGAGGATGATGTCTGTGATGATGAGGTCGTATGATTTTCCCTGGAGGAGTTTAAAGGCCGATTCGGCGCTGTCTGCTCTGTCCACTTCATACCCCTCGGCTGTTAACACTCTCTGCAGGGACTTGCAGAGGGTGTCCTCATCTTCTACTAAGAGCAGTCTTTCAGCCATTTTCCCCCGGGAACTTTATCCCTATGTAATGCCTTGCATCTCTACTACAATGATCCCTATGTCGTCTTGACTATACTATACCATACGCAGGCCACGGTTACGTAACAGCCATTGTCCTCGCAGGGCTTTCTGGTGGATGACAAAGCAGCACCACTTGACGGCCTCCCTATATCTGATACCATGGGAATAAGGCTGTGGACAACGATTAATCGGCGATACACTCCATAGAAGAGGAGTTTACCCGATTGCCGTCCCAGAATTCCCTGCAACGGACTGTGCCATTTTCCAGCGAAAGGAGGTGAAATACGATGACACTTTTCAAGATTCTGTTGTTTTCACTGATAGCCCTTTCCCTGATCGCCTCTTTTGCTTTTGCAGCAGGCGATGTGGAGAAAGGGAAGGCATTGTTTAACGACCCGAAGTTGGGTACAAACGGCTCAACCTGCGGCACATGCCATCCTGGCGGAAAGGGCCTCGAAAAATCCGGGGCCGCGGACAAGAAGGAATGGACGACCCCCGGCGGCGTCGAAAAATCCCTTGAGGATGCCGTTAACATCTGCATAACCATGGCCCTGAAGGGCAAGGCCCTCGACAAGAATTCCCAGGAGATGCAGGACCTCGTCGCCTATATCAAGTCTTTGGGAGAAAAAGCACCGATGAAGCACAGCGCACCAGGGTATTGATCCTCAATCAGAACTTTCGCAACAAAAAGGGAAAGAGCTTACCCTTTCCCCTCCGCTACAGGCCAACTGCCTGTTATGCGTGTCCGCCTTCATTATGTAATTACTCGCACCAGCACCACTGTATCATCTCTGCCACAAGGCCTGTCCATCCGGTCTGGCGGTCTGGTGGCTTGCACCGAGACCTTTTCCGGTGTCTCCGTGGAAATATTCGTAGAGGAGGACGAGATCCATCCATGCCGGGTCGACCCGGTATTGCTCCGTCCCGCCATGGACCGGCCTTCTGCCGTTTTCGTCCCTGATGAATATGCCGGTCACCCTCCGGGAAATCTCCTTTGCCACCTCCCAAAGGTCCATCATGTTCCCTGATCCCGCGGGGCATTCCACTTTCAGTGAATCTCCGTAAAAGCGGTGGTACTTTCTCAGGGATTCTACCAGAAGGTAGTTCATCTGCACCCAGACAGGACCACGCCAGTTGGAGTTTCCGCCGAAAATGTCACTCGTCGATTCGTCCGGCTCGTAGTCGACCCTGAATTCTGCTCCACCGTATTCGAAGACAAAGGGGTGGTCCTTATGGTACAAAGCAGAGGTCCTGGTTGACGTCCGATATGCCTCCAAGGCCGTCTTCACCCCAACGGTAGACGCGCGACCGTGCGTGGTCATGGGGGAAATAGTCCCAGGCCCCACCGTCTTCACTGTAATCTTCGCGGACCGTGCCCCATTGGCGGAGGCTCAGATAGGGTCCCCATCTTTTCCAGAAGGCAACATGAGCGGCATTTTCGGCCAGTCTTTTTTCTTCAGCCGTGTTTTTTTTTAAAGCCATCGCCGCCCCCTTTTATGCAAGTCTGTCATAGGATACTCTCCCTACCCTTTCCGGGGTCTCACTTGGTTGAGTCTATTTTCTCATTTCTTCTTCCTGCGACTTCCCTCCATCCTTGCATCGGCAAGCTCACGAAAACGCATCGCCATTTCAGCCCCTTTTGCCCCTTCCTCATGCTTAAAGAACACGAAGGCCCTCTCCCATTTTTGCGAAAGGACCCTTTCCATCCATTTTGACAGATCGGCATCCGTATAATCGGGACGGCGCAGACGCAGGTATCCCCACGACGCCGTGCTGATGATCGCATCCGCCGGATTCTCATCAACGTCAGCTATGCACAGACTGCACCCTTTTTTGCGAAGGAGGTCGAAGATTTCAACTTCGTTCCAGGACGGACTGCGGAACTCGAACGCGCAGGAGATATCGCCCGGGATCAGTCCGAGAAAATCTTCCAACACCCGGCGGTCGGCGCGAAAGCTTCCGGGGAACTGAAAAAGGACCGGCCCCAGTTTTCTTCCCAGGACCGACAGCGTTCTGAAGAGGTATTCGGCCTCACCGCCCACATTTGTCAGCTGCTTCAGATGCGTTATGACCTGAGGCGCCTTGAGCGCGAAAACAAAATCGTCCGGGACCTGCTCCGCCCAGGACGTAAGGACGCCCTCTGTGGGCATGTGATAAAAGGTGTTGTTGATCTCCACCGCACTGAGGCGTCCCGAATAGAAGCGAAGCATCTCCCTGGGCGAGATCTTTTCAGGATAGAATCTCCCTTTCCATTCCTTGTACCCATACCCGCTCGTACCGGCATAGATTTTCATGTCTTATGGCCCTTACACGCCTCTGCGGTGTCCATAGGAAAAGCATCGCACAGGATTTCCCGCTGTCAAGCCGAGCGGGCTCCCGGCCCGCCAGACCCGGCTAAATAACATCGCACTCACTTCGCCCTATTTTCATTCGGGGCGGGTATGGTCGCCGGAGGAAGCCGTATCGATCATGAGTTCCGTCCAACTGGGCATATCTCTGACTAAAGAGGACATAAGCGACATCACAGCTTTTTTGCACACGACAACCGGGAATCAGCCGAAGGTGGAATATCCCGTGCTGCCGGCACCTACCGATTCCACTCCGAAACCGAAGCTCGACTAACCTCCGGCGGGGCAAATGAATAAATGTTGAAGATCAGGAGACTGCCTGCAGCTTGCACATAAACATATGGACGCCCGATATTTATTATGGCTGGACAAGCTCGCAGAAAGACCGGAGAAATAGAATAAAAAACATGTGAAGTGCTTTCGTCCCCAGACAGAAGTTTGTGCCTCCGATCTCCACATATTCCATCCGCACTCCTTCACACGGCGCTGCATTATTTCAGCGCCTGCAATTTCTCCATTATGCCTCTTAATACCGCCTCTTCCTCCTTCAGTTCCATTTTAAAATCGTGTTTACCGCCCGAAGCAATTTCACCCCTGAGTTCAGGTATATAGTCCTTGAGTACTCCTACAAGCATATCTTTCTCCTTGCCTGTCAGTTCCAGGTTCATGTCTATCCTCCTTTCTTAAAAAAAGCACAATTCAATATTTGCTTCATCCTTGATTACTACTTATCATGAAAATCAAAACAAGTCAAAGCAATGTTTATAGACAGGACCCTTCTTCTTCGCGGAAAAGAAAGCTTCTATGGCCCACTCGCCTCGGAGGGACTCCGCAGGCAGCGAGGGTCTTCTAAAGGGGTTTACTCCTTGTCTCCCTCCTGCTCCTCAGATACAAGGCTTCAACTTTACTTCTCGCCCAGGGCGCCCTTCTCAGAAATTGCAGGCTGGACTTGATACTCGGGTCATTATTAAAACACCTTATGCGGATAATTCTTCCCATTTTCTCCCAGCCATAAAGTTCCACCAGCCGGGTCAATATCATTTCCAGGGTGACACCGTGAATGGGATCGCTGGATTGTCGCTCAGTCATGTTTCAGCCCCGACTTCGCTAGCCTTATACCGGAACTCTCTATAAGAATAAGCCGTTTCTTGTAAAGAGCGCCTATCGCCTTTTTAAAGGTCTTCTTGCTTGCCCCGAACAGGCGATAGATAACTTCAGGCGGGCTCTTATCGTCCACGGCAATAGATCCGCCCTGCGCCTTCAATGCGTCGAGAATTTTCCCCGATACCTCATCAATCTTTTCAGCACCGGGTTTTTGAAGACAGAGATCAATCTTGCCGTCGTCACGCACCTTCTTGATGAACCCTGCGATATGCTGTCCCTTTCTTAAGGTCTGAAACACCTCGTTTTTATAAAGCAGGCCCTCGCGGGAGTCGTTGATAATAGCCCTGTAGCCTATTTCGGTCCGTTCGCAGATCAGCAGCTCCACGCTCTGGCCTTCCTCAAATTCGGTCTGTTCCTTATCAATAACCTTGTGCTGCTCAGGAGAGGCAACGGTGCGGTTTCTTTTGTCAGAAAGTCTTTTGACAGCCTTCACCCTATCAACTTTTCCTGACTTCTCCATGTATCTTCTGTTTTTCATTTACCTTACAGTTGCAGACAAGTCTTTGCATAGCCGGACAGGGACGCTGAAAAATGGCTTGTAGCGACACCTTGCAGACCTATCGAAAGGCCGGCCAGCCTTTTCCTGAAAATCACTTGGCTTTAGAACATCGGCCACGTGGAAGATAAATGAAATCATGTCGTCATTACAAGACATTTTCGGCGTTCCTGTCCGGCGTTTATGGTGGTTACGGTTCGTTTTTCCTGTCTTCGCCAGATGCAACACTATCCTCTTTCTTTCTATTCTACGCCGAAGCCCGGATCTTTCTCACTCCGCCCCTTCGGGATGGATTCCAGCAGTTCCCAGCGCTCATACGCCGCGGGGATCTCTTTGTCGAGTTCAGCCACCCTCGCCTTGACCGCCGGGATCCTGCTTCCGTCTTGTCTGTAGAACTCGGGGGCAGCAAGCCTCTCGTAAAGTCCTGCCCGCTCCGCTTCCATCGACTCAATGAGGCCGGGCAGCGTTTCTATCTCCTTTTTCTCCTTGAACGTCAGGGTGCGCGGACGCTCCCGCTGCGGCCTGGACCTTTCGGGCTTCTCCTTCTTTTTCGCCTTCTCCGTTCCTCCCGTGGACGGAGAACTGCGCTGCCGCAGCCAGTCATCGTAGCCTGCCACGTATTCGACAAGCCTTCCGCCGCCCTCAAACACAATCGTGCTGGTGACGATGTTATTGAGAAACTCTCTGTCGTGGCTCACCAGCAACACGGTGCCCTGATATTCCATGAGCATCTCTTCGAGGAGCTCCAGGGTATCGGCGTCGAGATCGTTCGTCGGCTCATCCAGCACCAGCACATTCGAAGGCTTCGTAAAGAGCTTCGCAAGAAGCGCGCGGTTTCTCTCCCCTCCGGAGAGAACCTTCACCGGAAGCCGCGCTCTTTCAGGGGGAAAGAGAAAATCCTCAAGGTAGCCGATGATATGTCTCGTCCTTCCGTTGACCGTCACCTTGTCGCATCCGTCTCCGACGTTGTCCACTACCGATTTCCCGTCGTCCAGCTGCTCCCGGTGCTGGTCGAAATAGGCGACTTCGAGGCGGGTGCCCATGCGCACGGAACCTTGAAGGGGCACGATCGAACCGAGCAGGATACTGAGAAGGGTCGTTTTCCCCGAGCCGTTAGGGCCGATGATGCCGATCTTGTCGCCCCTCATGACGACTGTCGAGAAATCGCGGATAACGGGGCGCCCCTCATAGCTGTGTCCTATGCCTTTGGCCTCGAGGACAAGCCTGCCCGACCTTTCTGCCTCGTTCAGTCTCATCTCGGCTGACCCGGTCTGTTCACGCCTTGCCGACCGCTGCCTCCTCAGCTCCTTCAACGCCCTCACCCTTCCTTCGTTGCGCGTGCGGCGCGCCTTGATCCCCTGCCGTACCCAGGCCTCCTCCTGAGCGAGCTTCTTATCAAAAAGCGCGTTGTGAACAGCCTCTGCATCGAGTTCTGCCTGCCTTCTCGCCAGGTAGGTCCTGTAATCTCCCGGCCAGTCGGTGATCCGCCCCCGGTCGAGCTCGATTATGCGCGTTGCCAGGGTTTCAAGAAATCTCCGGTCGTGGGTGATAAAGAGTACGGCGCCCCGGAATTCGAGGAGAACTTCCTCGAGCCAGCCGATCGAATCGATGTCAAGATGGTTCGTCGGCTCATCCAGAAGCAGGAGGTCCGGCTCGTTCACCAGTGCCCTCGCAAGGAGGACCCTCCTTTTGTAGCCGCCGGAGAGTTCCGCAGCCTGGGCGTCAGGGTCCAGCCCGAGGCGGGAGAGGACCGTCTCCACCCGCTGCTGTATCCGCCAGCCGCCGGAGGACTCGATCAGGTGCTGCGCCCGTTCGAGCTCCGCGAGAATGCCGGCGTCATGGCCGAGGGCGAGCCTATGGCCCAGGGCGCGATACTCCGATAGCAGCCCGACGATGCCGCCGAGTCCTTCAGAGACAGCGTCGAAGACCGTTCCGGGCAGATCCCGCGGCACTTCCTGTTCGAGAAAGGCAACCCTGGCCCCATTTGCCCGTATGATTTCTCCGGAGTCGGGGGGCAGCGCGCCACTCACGATCTTCAGCAGTGTGGATTTGCCTGCCCCGTTCCTGCCGACAAGGCATATCCGTTCCCCCCGCTCGATCTGGAAGGTTACCCCGTCAAGCAGCTCGGGGCCGCCGAACGCGATCCTCACCTCCTGCAAACTCATCAATGCCACATTTCGCCTCGAAAAAATAAGATCAAAAAGTTCATAAATATGACTCATTACTATTATAATAGACCCTAACGTTGTATTGCCGCGGGTCCCTTGCATTCGGGACAACGACAACATAATCTTGCTATGAATCGTGAGAGTACACCGGCACTGCTTAAGTTCCACACTCTAAGAAAGAACCGGGGAGATAATGAACGAACTGCATATTTCTGCAATCGCAAAAGAACTGGCGGTAAAACCGTCACAAATCAGGGCTGCGGCGGCACTGCTGGACGAGGGCGCCACCGTGCCCTTCATATCGCGCTACCGGAAAGAGGCCACCGGCAGCCTTGATGAAGTTGCCGTCTCTTCCGTCAGTGACAGGCTGGAGCAGCTCAGGGAACTGGATAAGAGGCGCGATGCGGTCCTCAAATCACTGGAAGAGAGGGGCCTGCTTACCGATGAGTTAAGGGGAAAGATCGAAGGGGCCGATTCCCTCACCATACTCGAAGACATCTACCTTCCCTTCCGGCCGAAGCGCCGGACGAGGGCGACGATCGCAAAGGAAAAGGGACTTGAGCCGCTTGCAGCAAAGATCTTCGGTCAGGCTGAGATGGCTGTCGAAGCCGAGGCTGCCTCATTCGTGGATGCCGAAAAAGGGGTCGCGGATGTTGAAGGGTCTCTCGCCGGGGCCAGGGACATCATCGCCGAATGGGTCAGCGAGGACCAGCAGGCACGTGAAAGAATGCGCGTCCTTTTTTCCGGCAAAGGAATAATGCGATCAAAGGTCGTCTCTGGAAAGGAGGAAGAAGGGATAAAGTACGGGGACTATTATGAATGGGAGGAGCCTGTATCAAAGGCCCCTTCCCACAGGGTCCTGGCGATCCGCCGGGGAGAGGCCGAGGGGTTTCTCATCCTGCGCGTCACGCCTCCCGAAGACGAGGCGCTCAAACTGCTCGAAACGCTTTTCATAAAGGGCGCCGGCCCTGCCTCAGAGCAGGTGAGGTCCGCTGTCCATGACAGCTACAAACGGCTGCTTTCTTCTTCGATGGAGGCCGAGGTCCGTCTTGCGGTAAAGAGGAAGGCCGATGAGGAGGCCATACGCGTCTTTGTTGGAAACCTGCGTCAGCTCCTGCTTGCGCCGCCTCTGGGAAACAGGAATGTGCTTGCGATCGATCCGGGGTTCAGGACCGGCTGCAAGGTAGTCTGTCTCGACCGGCAGGGAAAACTGCTCCATAACGACACCATCTATCCGCACTTATCGGACAGGCAAAAAGAGGAGGCAGGAGCAAAGATCAGGGACACCTGCAAACGTTTCGGGACCGAGGCCATAGCAATAGGAAACGGCACGGCAGGCAGGGAGACGGAATTCTTCATCAGGGGGCTCGGCCTCGCCGGAGAGATTCCCGTCGTGATGGTTAACGAAAGCGGCGCGTCCATATACTCGGCCTCGGAGGTTGCCAGGCTGGAATTCCCCAACCATGATGTCACTGTCCGCGGGTCGGTCTCTATCGGGCGGCGGCTTATGGACCCTCTTGCCGAACTTGTGAAAATAGACCCCAAGTCTATCGGTGTAGGGCAATATCAGCATGACGTGGACCAGAGCGCATTGAAAAAAAGTCTTGACGACGTTGTCGTCAGCTGCGTCAATGCCGTGGGTGTCGAGGTGAATACGGCGAGCAGACAGCTTCTCACTTATGTCTCCGGGCTGGGCCCGCAGCTTGCCAGGGGGATTGTCGAGTACAGGAATGAGAACGGCCCGTTCAGGTCTCGTGAGGAACTGCGGAAGGTCCCCCGTTTGGGACCGAAGGCATTCGAGCAGGCGGCAGGGTTTCTCCGCATCAGGGACGGTGAAAACCTCCTTGACCGGTCCGCGGTCCATCCGGAGAGCTATCACATAGTCTATGCGATGGCCCGCGATCTGGGCTGTTCTTTGTCGGACCTTATGAAGGATGAAGGGCTGAGAAAGAATATCGATCTTTCCCTATATGTCACCGATTCAGTCGGCATTCCGACGCTGAACGATATCATGTCCGAACTCGCGAAGCCGGGCCGTGACCCCAGGGAGGGGTTCGAGACAGTGGCGTTCCACGAAGGAGTACAGAAGATCGAGGACGTGAAGCCCGGCATGAAGCTCCCTGGCATTGTCACTAATATTACCGCTTTTGGCGCCTTCGTCGACATAGGCGTCCATCAGGACGGTCTTGTGCATATCAGCGAGCTCTCGGACGGTTTTGTAAAGACTCCGGGGGATGTGGTAAAAGTCCATCAGAACGTGACGGTTACGGTCCTTGCGGTAGACCTTCAGAGAAAGCGTATAGCCCTCTCGATGAAGAGCGGGCAGAAAAAGATCGAAAGGCCTCAAAAAAAGACAGAAGCCGTGGCAGCGCCCAAGGAAGCGATAAAAAGAGATAGGGGAGAAAAGAAACCGCTTAGGTTCTCGAACAATCCTTTCTATGAGGCGTTTAAGAAAAAGTAGGGGCGAACGGCCTCGCCCGCGACACGTCTCACGTTTCTTGTTGATCTTTCTTCTGCCGCAACGTATGATATTTTTGAGTATGGGGAAATGGGACAGCTATTATGGCGGGTAAAAGACGACACAAGAGAATTATTAAGCGCCTCGATACCGAGTTTTCCTCGGAGGGTTCAAGCTTCCGTGGCACGTCCAGCAACCTCTCCGAGGGCGGCCTCTTTCTAAGAACAACGAAACCGTTACCTACTAACACCCAGGTCGATGTTTGCATTCATCTGCCTGAAAATATTGTCTCAAGGCTTAAGGGCACGGTCCGTTGGGTCTTAAAGTCTGCGATGAGGACCGGTAGGTCCGGGATGGGGATCGAGATCAGCGAAAATGATCACCATTATGTCAATTTCCTCAACACCTTGTTGCTCCCCGAGGAGCAGAAACTTTATAAAGAACATGAGAAGGCTGTGCCGGCGTCTCCAGCTGCAAAGATCGAGCACGCCGCCCGTGGGAGGAGCGGGCCTGTTCCCCGTCCAAAAAGCCCACCCGTTGCCACCCGGAAGAGTGGCCACGAAACGGAAGACAACGAGATCGATTCAATGATCTCCTCGCTATTTTCCAAACGTCAGAAAAAACAGGGTGAGAGTGAAGAGTAAAGAGCATTCAAAAGGCTGCAAGTCATAGCGGATCTTTAAAAGCCCTGGCGATTTCCGCCTTGGCCTCGTCGATCCCCTCTGCTAAAACACCGCTCATGGCCTCCGCCAGGGCCCGGAAGTCCCGGCCGGCGAGCCTTATTTTCTTCTTGAAATAGCCCCGGTAAAGCGACTTGCCCTCAGGAGAGGAGAGGTCCAGATCGAAGGCCAGATCTGCGAACGAATCACCGCCGTTGTCGAGTCTTTCGAACTTTTGAAGATAGATTTCGAGGGAATAGTAGGCAGGAGGAACAAAATTCGAAGCCTTAACCTCCCTGAATAAACCTGTCGCCGATAGAGCATTCCGGAATGAATCCCTTACCATCTCTGAGGGAGGGGCGTCCCACTTCGAATACCTCGCGATCTCGAGCTGATAAGGCGACGTCCTGAGGGCGATATAGGGCTGGGAGAGATAGCGTGGCGACCGCACAACGAGATCGAGTGAAGCGTCCGTCTCTATCTTTGCAGCCGGACCACCATTAGTAAGAGCGAGGCTGTAAATCTTCGTCTGCGGAACCGAGCATGCCGCAAAGACAGCGGCCAGGACAAACCCAAGAAACACCTTCCGATATGCTCTCCTGTTACTCTCCCTCAACTTTCCCCTCCTTATATATGACGCTCCATGGCTTTTGTTTTACCTCCTGCAGGAGGTCCTGCAGGTCCTCGGCAGTCCTCGTGAGGGTGTCCACCAGGTTGCCGAGACCTGCTGCCTGCTGATCAATCGCCCTGCCTACGGAGCCAGTCGTTTTTTGGGCCGATCTCGCCGCGGCATCGAGCGACCTGATCATGTCGCCCGCTCTGTCGAGGTCTTCCCTGGCCTTCTTTATCAAATCGGTGACCTCGGGCTTATTCGTCTTAACCAGGTCTTCGACCTCGCCCAGGACAACTTCAAGTTTGTCGGTCGTGGCCTTCAGGGAGGAGGCGACCTTCCCGATATTTGCGGAACCGTCTACGACCGCCTTATTGGTGTTGCCGATAAGCCTTTCTATCTCGCCTAAATTCTTCGGACTGAAAAGTCTGTCGACGTCATTTACAAGTCCTTCCACGGTCTGAGAAAGACCGTCAAGTCTTGCCATGATCTGCGCAAAGTCCGGCGACTCCTCCGCCGGGATCTCGCCGCCCGGCGTTATCCTTCCGTCGGTCGTCTTGTCGACTGCAAGGAGCATGAAAATATCGCCGACAAAACCGTTCTGCGTTATCATCGCCCTCGTTCCATTGTACACGGGCGTCCCCTGCTTAATGCCGATCTCTATCGTGACCCGCTTGCCGGGTCCGGCCGGCTCCTTGATAGCCGTAACACTGCCGACCCTCACACCTCCCAGCTTCACCGGGCTGCCGACTTCGAGCCCCGTGGCGTTCGTTATCTTTACGGTGTATCTGTCGAGCTTCTCGAAAAAATGGCTCCCCCCGATAAGGACCACCAGGGCGCTGAGGGCAAGAAAAGAAGAGACGACGATTATCCCTGCCTTGATTTCTTCCTTCACTCCTCGGCACCTCCAGTCGTCAGTCGCCCACGATAAATCTGAAATAATCGTCGGGCGAGTAGGTCTTGGTTTCGGGTCTTCTTTCCAGGAACATCCTGACTCTCTCATTTTGAGAGTTTCTCAGGTCGTCCAGTATGCCGGAAAAGATGACTTCTCCGGCATCGAGCATGATAACATAATCTGCAATCGTGAATACACTGGGCAGTTCATGCGTCACGACGACTATCGTTATCCCGAAAACGTTTCTGAGCTTTAGTATAAGGTCGTCGAGACCGGCGGCCGTCACCGGATCGAGACCGGCTGAGGGCTCATCAAAGAACAGTAATTCGGGATCCAGCGCGATAGCGCGGGCGAGTCCCGCCCTTTTCTTCATCCCTCCGGAGAGCTGGGATGGATAAAAATTCTCGAAGCCCGATAGCCCAACGAGATCGAGCTTCATCCGGACCATTATCATGACCGTAGACTCATTGAGTCTGGCATGTTCACGTATCGGGAGGGCAACGTTTTCGGCAACGGTCAGAGAATTCAGCAGCGCTGCGCCCTGAAAGAGCATCCCCATCTTCCTGCGGACCCTGTTCAGTTCCTCCTCATCCATTGCCGCGATGTCTCTGCCGTTGATGGCGATCTTCCCCGCTGTCGGCCTTAAGAGACCGATGAGGTGTTTCAGGAGCGTACTTTTTCCGCAGCCGCTCCCTCCGAGTATCACGGACGTCTTACCGCGCGGTATGGCTATGCTTATGCCCTTAAGTATTTCCCTCTGGCCGTAATGGGTCCGGAGACCTGTGACTTCTATCGCATTTTCCATAACCGCGGACATCACCTGAAAATCTCCTCTACCCCCTGGATCATAACTCCCCTTTTACCCCCTCTTATCTTTTCTCCTCGGCGAATCCGCCTGAGTGCGGAAAGAGGGGGAGAGGCGCCGTGCCTGCCGGCAGGCAGGGAGCCTGGGGGCGTTACTCCTAAGAGGGGTATAATTCCTCCCCGTGGCAAAAGGATGTCAGGAGGGATTTTATTAACCCATATATGCACTACCATGAGATTATGACATCTTAAACAGTTCAAGCCGTTTGTAACGTGTTTCATCTATGTAAAGTAATAGAACAAGGTCGTAAAGAAAAGATCAAAAACGATTACAAGGAAAATGGATGCGACCACCGAAGCCGTGGTCCTCCTGCCCACCTCCTCTGCGCCCCCCTCGACCTTGAAGCCCTGATACGCGCCGACTATCGTAATTACGATGCCGAAAGCCCACGCCTTCACTAAGCCGGTCATGACGTCTTTCACCAAAAGCGCATTTACCGATTGCTGGAAATAATTGTAGGGGTGGATGCCGATTACCGTCGTCGAAAGGAGAAACCCCCCGAATATCCCTATCATGTCGGCAAAAACAGTCAGTGCCGGCAGCATGAACATGAGCGCAAGAAGTTTCGGCGTAACAAGGAACCTCACCGGGTTGATGCCCATCGTGACAAGGGCATCAACCTCTTCGGCCGATTTCATCGAACCTATCTCAGCGGCGAAGGCCGAGCCGCTTCTTCCGGCGACGATTATCGCGGTCAGTATGGGCCCCAACTCCCTTGTGATCGAGACCCCGACCAGGTTGGCCACGTATATCAGAGCGCCGACCCTCTTGAGCTGATACGCCGCCTGCAGGGCAAGGATTATCCCCACAAAAAGCGATATGACCGCAACGATCGGGACAGCGTTATATCCGGCCTTCACGATCTCGGATATGGTCGCTCTGACCCTGACCGGCTTCCCTTTCACCGGTGATACGAAGGTCCAATAGAAGGCGTCGTTTATTATCTTCGACGCATAATGTACGTCCCTCCCGAAGAGGATGACCCGCCGGCCGACAGACCCAAAGAATGCCTCAGTCTTTGACGGCATCGTCAAGGCTACCGCAGATATCGAATACCTTGTCCAGCTTCGAGAAAGCGAATATCTCGACGATCCTCTCCGGTATCCCGAAGAGCTTCATTTTCCCGCCGTGTGACATCATACCCCTGAGCCCCTCGACGAGCGTCGCGATCCCGGAGCTGTCGATATACGAGACGTCTCTGAAATCGACAAGCAACAGGGGGACTTTTTCCCCTATGAAGAAGATCAATTCCTTCCTTAACGCAGGAGACGAATACAGGTCGATGTCGCCGGACAAGGAAAAAACCTTTGCCCCGTTATGCTCCGTTATATCGATCTTCATCTTTCTCCTTTAGGTATCTGACGAGTCTGAGGCGGTTGCCTTTTTTCTTCTTCCCGTCAAATTCGAAAATGTCGAAGCACCTCTTGATAAAATGGACGCCGAGACCTCCGGGCCTGACCTCCTCAAGTCTCCTGCCCATTATCGCCTCAGGGTCCGCCTTAACGCCGCTGTCTTCAATGACGACTTCGAACCACCCACGGTCGACCTTGTACCGGATAACAATCCGCTTGCGCGCGTCCCCCCCGTATGCATACTTTATTACATTTGCGCACGCTTCATCAACCGCAAGTTTTAGCTGCTCCACCAGATCTTCATTGATGCCGTGTATATGTCCGACCTTCGCCGTCACCTCTCTGACAATGCAGAGGTATTTCGGATGAGAAGGTATCTTGACTACCACCGCGCTCTTGATCTCAGGCCCCCCATTTAAGTTCCACTATCGTCAGATCGTCCGCCCTGTCGCCTCCGCCTGAAAAGTCGTCGGCGAAATCCACGAGCCTCTCGATGAGCTGTTCTTCATGGAGATGTTCCGTCACAAGCTTCACGACCGCATCGAACCCGAGTCTCTGTCCGTCCCTGTTCTTTGCGTCGAAGAGGCCGTCCGTAAGCAGAATAAGCCTGTCACCCTTGTTTAGCCTGAATGAGGCAGACGGGTATTCCGACGGAACAATCCCCACAGGAGGGCCGGCCGGAACGGACATGACCCTTACGGTGCTGTCGGACAGCCACAAAAAAGGCGGATGGCCGGCAACAGAAACATGGCAATTTCCCGTGGAAGTGTCGACGATCATATAAATACCGGTCAGGAACATGCCGCGCGGGGCCCCGGCCAGCGATATATTCAACCGGTCCAGTGCCGTCGACGGCGAATCCGCAAGACAGGCGATGTATCTGAAATCGCTGCTCACCTTTGCCATATAAATGGCGGCAGAAACACCCTTGCCTGAGACATCACCGATGAGGACACCGACCCTTCCCTCCGCCGGTTCCACAAAATCATAGATGTCTCCCCCCACCTTCGCCGCAGAAATGTTCTTCGCCGAGACAATGAGGTTGCCTTTTCTGAAAACGGGCGATGCGGGCAGAAAGCTCTTTTGGATTGCGGAGGCGATATCGAGCTCCTGCTTCATGCGCTCTCTCTCGAGGGATTCCTTGTGAAAAAGAGAGTTCTCAATGGCGATTGCGAACTGCCTGCAGAGGAGTTGAAAGATCTCCATATCGTAATCTTTCTTGTGGTTGATCACCTCTGCGACCCCGATCAGGCCTCCCCTGCCGATAAGCGGGACGGCGATTATGCTTTTTGTCGTGAAACCGGTCAGTTTGTCCGCGTCTCCGTAAAATCTCTTGTCTGAGCCGACATCGGGGATGACAAGGGGCCTAAGGTTTTGGGCCACCCATCCTGCGATGCCCTGCCCCATTTCAAGGGTAACCTGTTTTTTCAGCAGCTCTGAAGTTGGACCTTCCTCGCAAAGGGCGACCTCAAACTCGAGTCTGTTCGCGTCTTTGTTATAGAGGAGTATGGAGCAGGCCTCGGCCTCCATGACCGCCTTCGCCTTCTCCATCACAATAGGGATCAGCTCGCTGAAATCGAGTGTCGAGGAGATTACAGATGAAAGGTCCATCAGCATCTTCAGTGCCTCGACCTTCTTTTCCATGCCCTTCAGGACTTCGCCGCTTATCTCGGTAGGTTTTTCTCCCACAGCTATGCATAACAGATTATCTGCAGTTTTTTCAAGGCAAAAAAGAAGAGCCTATCAGCTATCAGTACAATCATGAAACTTAGGACCGTCAGTGACAATATCCGGCTGACCGTTCATCGCCAGTCCCTCCTTTCTTTTACCTCAAAACAACCAGCCATAGGATAAACAAAACCGTGCAAAATCTCAATTAGGGTGAGGAGAAATAGAAAGGCCTGGGAGGCTCTTGAAGCAGCCATGTCAGTCGAGTCTGATGAACGGGTACCGCTGAAGCTCCTCGCGGTTCCAGATTGAAAGCCCTGCCCATGGACCAATGGTTTCCACTGCAATGATCGCGTCAGGATCATCAAAGGTAATGTGCCCCGGGGGCCCAACCTTTTCTATTGCGGCGAGCAGTATGTTGTCCAGAAAATGTTCTTCATCGAGGCTCGAAAGTTTGCCTTTAAACCCGCGGCGCCGCATCCTCACATGGAAGCACTTGTCCGACAGCGCGGGCGCCCACTGCAAAACAGCTTCCGCGGCCCTGGCTTCAAACTCCTCAGGGGCCTGAAACGTGAAGGTGACAGTTGCCGGAATCATCCTTGAAAGGAAAGACAAAGATTGGGGGTCTTCCTGAGTCCATCGCCGCAGGGTTTCGAGCATCCCCGGCAGATCGTTCACTTTCATAACGAGGACATTCAAAAATCCGGCCTTTCTTATCGTGCCGAAGATACCGAGCTTTTTATATGCCTGTCGGGTGCCACGCTCGTTGAGATTAATTACAACATTCCATTCCTGCACAGCTTCCTCCCCCTATCCGGCAATCCCAGATCTGATCATGTCCTCATTTCTTATAACACGGAAAGGCAGGGCCGTCAATCGACGGAAGGAAGAAATATTGCACGCTCCCTTGTCCAGGTGCGCATTCACCCGAAATTTCAATTTTCAGCCGATCTTTCCGGTGCTACAATCTATACATGCCTGAATCACTTATCGGCTGCAGCGGGTTTAATTACCGGGACTGGAAGGGTAATTTTTATCCTGACGGTCTGCCGCAAAAAAAATGGCTCGAATATTACTGCACGGTTTTTAAAACTGTCGAACTGAATGTTACATTCTACAGACTCCCCCTCGTGAAAACATTCGAAAAATGGTACACTGAAACGCCCCCGGACTTTGCTTTTTCCTTAAAAGGCAGCCGTTTCATTACCCACATAAAAAGGCTTTTAGACCCTGAAGAGCCTTTGGACTTGTTCTTTGAGAGGTCGTTACATCTGAAGGAAAAGCTTAAGGTTGTGTTATGGCAGTTTTCCCCCGCTTTTAAGATCGACCTTGAACGGTTGAGTAGATTTGTAAAATTACTTGGAGGGTATCCCGTGCGCAATACTCTAGAGTTCAGAAATGAGAGTTGGATGACAAAAAAAACCATAGATCTGTGCAAAGAAGCTAAGGCCGGCCTATGCATGGCTGACTGGCCTGAATTTCTTGATGACCTTCCGGTCACGTCCGACTTTGTCTACATAAGAAGACACGGCGAAGGCGGGAGCTACGCCACGAGTTATTCAAAAAAGGCCTTGGAAAGAGACGCAATGAGCCTAAAGAATTACGTGAAGAACGGAAAGGATGCGTTCATATATTTCAATAATGATTTCCAAGGATACGCGCCAAAGAATGCGCGGGAGTTGACTGAGATGCTGAGATGCTGAGATGAAAAACAGAGAAGAACGGGTGGACCACAGCTAGATTGCTTAACTTTTTTTCAATCAAGGCTTCTTTTCCGATAAGACACCGACCACAAAAAGGCAAGGCCAAGAAGCGCCGATGCCAGGGAGCCGGAAAGTATGCCGAGTTTTGCCTGGATCAACAACTTATCTTCGTTAAAGCTCAGTCCCATTATAAAAAGCGACATGGTAAAACCGATGCCGCCCAAAATGCCAGCGCCTATGACGTGCGGCCACTTCACCCCCCGTGGCAGAGAGGCAAGGCCGGTTTTCACAGCGAGGTAGGAAAACAGCCCGATCCCGAGGGGCTTGCCTAACAACAACCCGAAGACGATACCCAATGTCAGGGGCGACGTGAAAGCCCGAAGAGCCCCTGTTCCCGCAAAAGTCAGGCCGGCGTTGCATAGGGCAAAGAGAGGAATTATGACAAAGGCAACCCAGGGATAGAGGGAATGCTCTAGGCGCTGAAGCGGGGTCTCAGCGTGGTGCGCGGCAAGCTCAACGGACTGGACTATGTTCAGATGACGTGCGTTGAGAAGAATGGAGTGTCCGAAACCAGACGGATCGCATTGTAACTCATTCATAAGGGTCCCTACTTCTCCAATGAATTTGTCCGTATCATACTTGCCCTTAGCTGGAATAAACATGGCGATAACAATCCCCGCAACAGTGGCATGGACACCGGAGCCCAGAACAGACAGCCAAAGGCCGATGCCGAGGAGCACATAGACCAGCGTCCTGCGGATCCGGAAAAAGTTTGCTATGGCCAATCCGCCGATGAAGACCGCTCCGACGAGCAAATAATCCAATACGATCGCCTTCGTATAAAAAAGCGCAATAACAAGAACAGCGCCCAGATCGTCGGCTATCGCAAAGGCAGAGAGAAACGCCCTAAGGCCCAAGGGCAGCCTCCGCCCCAGGACTGCAAGCGCGCCGAGGGCAAAGGCGATATCCGTGGCCATAGGGATACCCCATCCGTGTAGGGCAGGAGTGCCCCGGTTAAACAAAAAGAATATCAAGGAAGGAAAGAGCATTCCCCCTAAAGCCGCAGCCGCGGGGAGAAACACCTGTCTGAATGAGGCGAGCTCGCCAACCAGCATCTCTTGCTTGATTTCGAGTCCCACTGTAAAGAAGAAAAAGGCCATAAGGCCGTCATTGATCCAGTGGAAGAGACTCTTGCTTATGGCGTAAGGGCCGACCGACAGGGAAAGTTCGATATGCCAGAAAGTGTGGTACAGTTGGGAAAAAGGCGAATTCGCCCATACAAGCGCGGCGACTGCAGCCCCAAGGAGGAGAATACTGCTTGACGCCTCCTGTTCGGAAAACCGCTGAAAAGGCCTAACCAGCCGTTCACCGATCTCCTCGCCGGAGAAGAGATTTTTTTTCAGTTTCGTAAGCATCATTTCCTCCCTGGGCCTTCTTCCACCTCAGTATAAATCAGAGCGGCGGAATAGTGAACCGTGAAATACGCCGGTTGCGGCGATTAATTGCGGGCGCTTCCTTCATGAGCGGACTTTACATATGTTCGACCGCGTCGATTAGGAGAGCCAGGACCCTCTCTACCTCTCCCTGTTTTTTCACATAGAACCGCGCGGATGTCCTGCGGGACCTCCCCACCCTTATGGTTATCCCTCTTTTCTTTAAAGCCTCGAACGCCGTTTCATCGGTCAGGTCATCCCCGATTACGACGGGCAGCCAGTTCCGTCCGAGCCGGTCGAGAAGCATAAGGGCAGCCTTCCCTTTGTCCCATGACGCAACAGCAGTAAGCTCAAGGACTTTTTTCCCTCTGATCACGGAAAAAGAGTTCTTCTCCGGAAATTCGCCAAGGGTCTTATAAAATGCCCGTTTAAGCGCAGTAATTTCTTCTCCCCTGAGGCGTCTGAAATGCAGGCTGAGGGAATATTTCTTGTCTTCAAGCCATGCGCCTTCAAAGAGACGCAGTTCACGGGCAAGCATCCTTTTTGCACTAGTCATGAGCTGTCTTGCCGCTGTTGCCCCGTCGTGTATGAATCGTATGCCGGGACCTGAAATATCCAGGCCGTGATTCCCCCCGTAGCAGATCGTCCTGATTCCAACCCTTTTCCTTACGTCAGTCAAGGTCCTTCCGCTCAGGACAGCGATGCGGACGCGTCTGCCTTGGGACAGTATGTGAAGCTGCTCTTTCAGTCCTTCTGTCAGGACACATTGTGAAGGATCTTTCTGAATAGGCGTGAGCGTCCCGTCGTAATCCAGAAAGAGGGCGATGCCGGAATAAAGTTTGAGACCTCGTGAAACGCGGTCCATCAGAAAATCTCTCTCAAAATAATAGTCTGGCATTACTTACTCCGATCTTTCGACATTGCAGCCCTCCTCAGGGAGCCTAAGGCGCGCCAATGAAGTGATCAAGTTGCCGGCCCAACGGTATATGTTATGCTCTTTTACCGAGGTCCGCATCCTGGCCATACGCGCTGTTCTTTCTTGCGCATCCATGGTGAGTGACAACTGAATTGCGTCGGCCATTTCCTCGATGTCGTAAGGGTTCACAATGATTGCGTCTGCGAGCTCACGGCTCGCCCCTGCAAAACGACTCAAAATTAGCACTCCATCATCGTCGTTCCGTGAAACCACGAACTCCTTTGCCACGAGATTCATGCCGTCATGGAGAGAAGTGACCATGCAGACGTCGGCCCCTTTGTAAAAATTTGTTATCTCCTCATGGCCGTGGTGCGCCTTCAGGAATACGACCGGTTTCCAGGATTTGTTCTGGAAACGCCAGTTGATCCTGTCGACCATCTCTTCCACTTCAGCCGTAAGTTCGCGGTAGCGCTTAATATGCGTGCGGCTCGGGGCGCCAAGCTCCACAAAAGTGAACCGTTTGATGAAATCGGGGTATTTCTCGAAAAAGCGTTCGACCGCCCTCAGCCGTTCGGGAATCCCCTTCGTATAATCCACGCGGTCCACTCCCACCCCCAGATATTCCGACGCAACCCCTATTTTCTTAAACAGACTCACTTTCAACTCTTTCTTGCGGTCAGCATCCGGCTGTTCCGAAACGGCGGCGTCAAAGGCCACGCTTATAGGGAAAGGCTTTACGATCGTTGTATGTCCTCCCCGGGTGACGGAGAACCGCTCCCAATCGATCTGGGACTCAAGGAAACGGTCCACAGTATCGAGGAAATTATTGCAGTGAAACTGGATATGGAACCCTATAATGTCGGCTCCAAGCATCCCCATCAGGATTTCCCTATGCCACGGACAAATCCCGTATGCCTCCGGATTCGGCCACGGGATGTGCCAGAAAAGTGATATCTTTGCATCGGGACGCTTTTCCTTTATGAGGAGCGGGAGAAGGGCGAGGTGGTAATCCTGAATGAAAATCAGAGGAGCTTCCTCGTCCGCGATTTCGTCAAGCAGGACCTCAGAGAACTTTTCGTTGACCTTCTGGTATGAGATCCAGTCGTCGAGGCGGAAGGTTGGACGGGTGTGCGTAATATGACACAGGGGCCATATGCCCTCGTTGGAAAAACCATAATAATACCCGTTCTCCTCCTCTTTTGTCAGCCATACCCTTCTGAGGGCATAAGAAGGATCTTCAGGCGGTACACGCAGTTTATCCCCCGCTCCAACCGTTTCACGGTCGGCGTCCCCGCTGCCGTGGGCAATCCAGAGACCATCGCATATCCTCATCACAGGGTCAAGCGCGGTGACGAGCCCTCCCGCCGGGGTAATGCATTTGTTGTTTCCCCCGTCCTTTACATGCATAAAAGGTTCGCGGTTCGAAACGAGAAACAGTTTTTTCCCGTTCAGCTCGATCTTCATGTGCTCTTTCAGCCGCTGGGCCGTCCAGGCAGAGCCGACCTTGGCCCTCGCTTCCTCTTCGGCCCTCGTGCGAGCTGCAGCAAGGCTCCTGGCAAGCTGTGAGGCCTCGGAAATCAGCGGCGCCAGCAGGTCACCTTTTGGGGAAATAGCAGGTTGGACGATCTTCCCTTTTCCTGTCCGCATTTCCTTCATCCAGTCGGCAACCTGTGCTATAGGGCCTGTGATGCTCCATCGTACCGTCACAATGGTGATGACCACAATAAGCGCAGAAAGTGTGAAAAAACGCAAGAGATTGTTTTTCCAAATTTCCCTTAGCCTCACGTCTATGTAGGAAGCATCATGGAAAAGACCAATGGCGCCGATTACCTCATCGTCCTCCAGAGGAACAATATAGACATAGATATTTTCACCGTCGATATGCGCAGATGCGCTTACAGGGCTTTTTTCCGTAAGAGCGCTTACAACCTGTGGAAATAGCTCGGGGTTCTTCGGATCAAGATTAGGGCTGGATGCGAGGACAGCCCCCTGGCCGTCATATACGGCAACGCCCTTAAGCCTTTCACGGTTCCCAAACCGCTCTACGAGCCTCTTCAACTTGTCGGATGCATTGTTCTGAACGAGGGCCTTCACCGACTCCTGCAGACTGTCAGCCAGGATAATCGTCCTCCGTTCCAGGTCAGAAGTTAGACGTTTATTTTCAGCCCGCACCTGGTAAAACGAAAAAAAGGCAGCTACCAGGGCCGCAACAAAAAGAAGGGACACGATAAGCCGGACTGTGATCTTCATATCAAAACTCCATCATCCCTCTTCCGTCATTTGTTTGTTTTTCCGGCAAAAGCTAAAACAGGCGTTGCCATGGAAGCAAGGCGTATATTCATGCTATTCCTGAAATGTTCAAATTCGGTCATATACATTTTGGGGACGGAGCCACCCCGCGGCAATTTCAGCGCAAGCGGATTGACAGGTCTGTTTGCAATCCTCACCTCGTAATGCAGATGGGGCCCCGTTGCAAGTCCGGTCGCGCCGACGCGTCCGATGACCACGCCCTGGCCGACGGCCCCGCCCCGCCGAATACCCTTTCCTATTTTGGAGAGATGGCCGTAATATGTCTTCCAGCCGTTCGGATGTCGTATGATCACGAGATTGCCGAACTGTCCTTTATGTCCCGCGAAAACTATCTTCCCGTCTCCGACAGCTGAAACAGGCGTACCGCTCGGGGCGGCGTAATCAAGGCCATGGTGGGGCCTGTACGTCTTCAATATAGGATGAAACCGGCCTCTCGAAAAACCTGAGCTTATGCGCCTGAAGCTGAGGGGCGCCTTCAAGAATGCCTTCTTGAGTGACCTGCCTTCGGCGTCGTAGTATGCGGCCGCTCCGTCCTGCTCAAAACGGTAGGCGCGGAAGACCTCTCCATTGTTCACGAATTCCGCCGAAAGAACGTCTCCATATTTCCTGAACTCGCCGTTACGATATAATCCTTCGACGACGACCTTGAAGACGTCCCCTTTTCTGAGGTCCGTAGTGAAGTCGATGTCCCAGGAGAAGATGTCGGACATCTGCAGGGCTAGCAGGAGATCGTCCCTCGTGTTGCCAAGGGAAGAAACGAGGTTGTCACCAATTACTCCGCTTACATACTCGATCCTTTTCTGATATTGCACAGTCTTCCTGGCCGCGCAAAAACCGTCCTGCCGCCGGGTGATGCAGAGGATTGAATCGTCGTCTATCCGATAGTCGAACGACCTGACCCCGTTGTCATCGAGGACTATCTTGTAAGGTTGTCCAGGCTGGACTTCCCGTAGCCGGTGGATGCTTGCAGAGGCTTCACGGATCCTAAAGAGTTCCCCGGCGTCGAGTTTCCATTTTTTGAAGACATCGGAAAGGGTTTCTCCCTTCCGTATGGTGCCATCGATCTCTTTACAGTCACCCTGCCCGGAGGCCTGCTGTTCACCGGTCCGGACAAGGCTGAGATTGCCTCTCATAATCCATAATGCAATCAATATGACGCAGACAGCCATAAGTGATTTTTTCATCTGTCCTCCCTTTCCTTAGTGAATCCACAGCAACTTTCCGTAGATCCAGCCGTTATCCCTATACTCGTCCCTGACTTTGACCCAGGCACCCTTTTTCTTGAGCACCCTGAAGGTATCGTACTTTTTTGCCGGCTCCGTGAATTTTTCTGCGTATAGGAGTCCCGGGCCGGTCCTTATATTCGCGGTTTTCGATTTTACGATTGCACAGCGGTAAGATGAGGTCACAAGCCCTTTGTGTATCCAGTTGACATCTCCATCGACATCCTGAACGGCATACCAGCTTCCCGAAAGCGATACGCCGACTTTTGCAAAAGGCATATGTCGATAAACCTCCCAAACGATCTTGTAGCCGGTGCCCGGTCCTGTCCTCACATTGGCCTGCCCGGCGTTTACGCAGAGCGGCTCCGCGTATCCCGCGACAAACACCATCACTATGATCAAACCTGCTATCGGAAGTTTTCTTGTCATATCTATCTCCTTTACGGTTGCACCGAATTCTTCAACAATCGGAGCGACCTTCGAAAGACCGCCTACCTGTTGTCTTCTTCAACGCTCTTCCTGATCTTCACATGGATATCCGGTATGGCCGACGTTATCCTGTCCCAACTCGCTATCAGCGGGACGCCGAGTGGGTCGTCCATGATCATTTCTGCGGCTATCTTAATACCGCTTGTAAATGTGTCCACCGCCAGGCTCTCCTCATGCCTGTCGAAGAAGAGGCCGTTTATCGCTGCGTCATCCTCGTATCTTTTGAGCATGTCCTGGGCCGTTCTGACGTACGTCGCAACGAGCGTCTTGAATATTCCTTCAGAGAATGTGATCCCTTCAGATACGAGGGTCCTGAAAATGGACTTGCTGATGTCCACGCACATCTTGTGGAGTCCCTTTGTTGCGTCTTCCGGAGAGAGCGTTTGGTGTTTATGTTCGTAGTTTTCAGCGACATCGACCTGACAGACCCTTCTCAGCGAAGTATTCCTGTAAACCTCCGCTAGGATACCGACCTCAAGACCCCAGTCGCCGGGGATCTTGTTGATCCTCGCAATGTCCACATCCATCGAAAATTCACCGGCAAGGGGATACCTAAAGCTGTCGAAAAAAATCAGGAGAGGGTGATATCCCATAATCTTCTGAAGCGAGCGGATGAGGGGGGCGACGAGAAGCCTTGTCACCCTGCCGTGAAGCCTGTCGGTCACCCGACTGTAAAACCCCTTGCAGAAATCGTAATCAAGGCTCGGGTTCGTGACGGGATAACACAATCGCGCGAGCATGTCCCGGCTGTAAGTAAGGATATCGCAGTCGTGAAGCGCGATGACGCGGAATTCACGCTTTGAAAGGACATAGCCGTAAGCCATCCAAACCGACCTCCCCTTTCCCGGCTCTCCGATGGGCAGCCCCGCTGATTCGATCTCCGTATATATTTCGCTCAATCGCGGGCCTGAATTCCATACGATGCTCGTCTTCTGAGGGAGGACCGAAAAGAATTCTTTTACGCGCCTGAACTCCGCATAGGTTGCCGGCCCGAGAGCAACGACAGCTTCACCTACATACGCGACTTCCTTCAGTTCTCTTACGATACCCTTTAATGCTTCACCTTCGAGTTCGCTGTAAAGGGACGGCAGCACCAGGGCAATAGGCCTATCCTGAGAATACCAGGTCAGTTCCGCTTCGATTTTCTCTATGCCGACCCTTCCAAGTTTATGGAAGGTCGCGACTGCACCGGTTTGATAAAAATCGGACATTTCACGCCTCCAGCGGCAGTTAGCCTTTGGTCGTTATTTTGGTTGAGTGATTCTTTTTTGCCGAAATGAGAAAGTGTAAGACTGGATTGTAAGACTACGCTGCTGGAGGAGAAAGACCTGAATATAAGAGGGGAGAGTTTATCTGAAACGATATATCGATTGTGCGGACCCGAGCTGTAACTTCAGAGAACGGCATAGGGACAACGTTGATTTTTTCGATCACATAGCATTTCGCCTTTTCGGGGAAATTCTTCGAACCTGTCTTCTCAACGACGAACTTGTTTCCGCCCGCATCGAAGGAAGGCTTCCCTTCCTTGAGGATCTTCCAAAGCGCCATGTTAAACAAGAAAGGATTGATGTCCCCTTCCTTTCGACCTTTAACATCCGTAGATCTCTCAAGTGGAACAGAAACTACATGCCGGGAATAAACGATTTCCTGAAGATTACATTGCCGCGTTTCCGAAGCGCGCGGCTGTTGGAACGGCAGCACAGCAGAAAAAGGGGATACCGCATAGAAAACGAAATGTGTAAGAAAGAAAAATGCAAAAATACGTTGCGTCATCGTCTATAAGTATTGCATACAGGAAGCCTGCTTTTCAATAAAACCTATAGGCTTCTAATGCTGTAATTGTTTTTTGGTGTCTCTCAGCTCGCTTCGAAGACGTCAGGGAGATCCGTGCCGCTGAATAACCGATTCCATGACATAGGCACTGTAGCTTCTCGCAGGCGACTTTGATGAGTCAACCCTAACGTTGCATAAAGTGTGTGTATTTAGGCCGTCATTCCCGCAGTCTTTAGGCGGGAATCCATTCTTAAGAAAACATGGATGCCCGACTGAGAACCTCGGGCATGACGGAAAAAGAACTATGACCTGGAGGTAACATTCGGAGAACTCCAGCATAAGGAGTGTCATCAGGCTCAAAAGCCCGTCAATCAAGCTTTTGTGGCTGTTAATTTACAATCTTTATGCAACTGGAAGGTCAACTCTTCATCTATATTCTTCCCCGGGCTTTTCTTTCACCACCTCGTGTGCGGCCTTGTCCTCGCGCAGTCTTAAGAAAACCGGCTGCCTCATGATGCCCTCTTCTGTCCAGCCGTGGAAGGCGACCTCGCAGACCAGTTCAGGCTTCAGCCAGGTGATCCCGCTGCAGTCCCGCCATGCGGGACTGCGGGACTCCACTTTAAAGGGGCATTTTTTTTGGATCAGAGGATCCATTTTCTCGCGGATCTCCTTCAACTTTTTCATCGAGAATCCGCCTCCCGAATGACCGATGTAAATTAGTTCGCTCCCTTCGAATGCGCCTAACACAAGGCTGCCGAAATATTTTCTTCCCCCCCTCGGTTCCGTAAATCCCGCGACTACGCCTTCCTGCGTGAGTTTCGTCTTCACTTTCAGCCACTGTCTGGTCCTCCTGCCCATCCTGTAGATGCTTTGAGAATGCTTTGCGATGACTCCCTCGAGTCCCTTTCCTTTGACTACGCTGAAAAACAGGGCGCCCTCTTTCGATATGTGATCGCTGAATTTTATTTTCGGGGAAGAGGGGAGAACTTTTTTCAGGAGTTCTTTTCTCCTGATCAGGGGCAGGTTCGTCAGATCATGCCCCTGGAAGTACAGGAGATCGAAGACGTAGTAGACCAAATGACCGTCGCCGGATTTTTGGTAATTCTGCAGCATCTGGAAATCAGGACGCCCCTGGTCATCTACCACAACAATTTCGCCGTCGAAGACAGCCTCAAATCTGAATTTCCGAAGCGCCTCCACAATTGGGGAAAACTTTTGATTGAGGGAGATTTGGTTGCGCGAATAAAGAGAAACATTTCCATCCCGGATTTCTGCAACGGCCCGGTACCCGTCCCACTTCACCTCAAAGATCCAGTCCGGATGATCAAGCGGTTCTTTGACCAGTGTAGCGAGCATCGGTTTTATGCCGTGGGGCATCGATTTTACCGGCGCATCCATCAGGTCTTCACTCTCCATCGCCTCACGAAGACGGATCCGGTTTATCTTTTGTCCGGAAGATTTCACCGGGTTGGCCTTTGAAACATCCTCCAGGGTCTTGCCGGACAAGACGGAGCGGTTCTCTCTGAGAATGTCCCCTTTGACTGCATATCGGTCTTTTTTCTTCAAAAGGAGCCACGACTTTTCACCCATCCCCGTTTTTACCAGTGCAAATTCACCCTGAAGCTTTTCCCCTTCGAGTACAAACTTCAGGTCCCCTTTTTTCAGTCCGTCCAGAAGTAGCTTTTCGCTTTCCTTCCTGTCTCGCGCGGAAGGGTGATGATAAAAGCCTCTGTCCCATATGATGACGCTTCCTGCGCCGTAATTGTCCTCGGGTATAATTCCCTCAAAATCCTTATAATCGAACGGATGATCTTCGACCATCACGGCCAACCTTTTCAATGAAGGGTCCTGCGAGGGGCCCTTCGGCACTGCCCAGCTCTTAAGCACCCCTTCCATCTCCAGCCTCAGATCATAATGAAGGGCCCGGGCCGCGTGCTTATGAATCACAAATAGAAGCTGGGCCTCCCCGGGGTGTGGCACTGGTTTCGGTTCGGGAGTTTTCCCAAATTTCCGTTTGGATTTATATTCCTTTAATTTCATGGACAACCCTCATAAATGCGGGAGCTTCTGCTTTTTCACGAGCACCTCGCGAAAAAGATCACCCTGTTTTTCGGCCCTGCGAACAGCTTCGGACTGAATGACCAGCAACTTTTCAGGGTTGCCCTGCCCGGCCAGACCTTCCAGTTCCTTCCATCCAAGCGGAAACGAAACGACCGGTCTTTCGCGGGCCCGCAGGGAATACACGCAGATCATCGTCTTTGAAGAGTCGTTTTGGGACCAGTTGATAAAAACCCTTGCCTTCCGGTATTCCTTCGCCATCTTTGCAGTCACCAGATCCGGATAATTTTTCTGCATGATGGTCGCCACGGTCTTTGAAAATTTCTTGGTGTCCTCGAAGGTCGTCTCTTTGCGGTTCAGCGGCACATACACATGGAGTCCTTTTTTGCCGGAGGTTTTTACGTAGCTTGCAACCCGCAACTCAAGGAGCAGGTCCCGAAGTATCAGCGCCACCCGCGCACAATGAAGTATGTTTGCCTGATCACCAGGGTCCAGATCGAAGACCATTGAATCCGGTGTCTCCGGAGAGCCGACCCCGGCCAAAGGCACATGGAGTTCGACAGATGCAAGGTTTCCCACCCACATCAGCGTTTCCAGATCGTTCACCAGGCAAACAGTCATCCTCTCCTCAGAATGCCGATGGACATCCGCCGTTTTCAGCCAAACCGGACGGTAGGAGGGACAACGCTTCTCGAAGAAAAAATCCTTTTCCACTCCTTCAGGGTAACGTTTCAGGGTTAATGCACGGTCTTTCAGATGCGGCAAAATGAACTTTGCAATCCGCCGGTAGTATTCCAGAATGTGCGCCTTGGTGAAACCATAGGAAGGATAGAGGTCCTTTTCAAGGTTCGATAAAGAAAGCCTTCTCCCGGCGACCTCGACGACTTTTCGGCTCACCGGCTCTTCTTCACCTTGCGCATGCTCTCCTCTAGCGCGGCGATCAAATCGGCAGGACCTTCTCCCTCTTCTTCCTCTATTTCAGGGGCCTGTACCGGCGCTTTTTCCTTCACCTTCTTCTTCAAAAGGGCCACGATCTTTTTCCGGCGCCCGTCCGCATATTTTCCCGGGTTAAAGTCCGCCATCATTTTCTTAATATTTCTTTGCATACGGCTCTTATCTTCGTCTTCGATCCCTTCTTCCTTCGGTGAGATGCCTTCATCGGGCAGTATTTCGTCGCGGTAATGAAGTGTGATCAGGGCCAGCGCTCCCTCCGTGCTTTTGACCGCCACGAGATACTCTCGCTCACCCAGCACAAATTTTGCGAGTCCTGCCTTGTTTGTTCGGCGCATCGCCTCGACCAGCAGCCGGTAAGCTTTTTCGCCCCCTTTCGAGGGAACGAGATAATACGGATGATCATAATATATTGAATCCACTTCCTTCAAATCGATGAACTCGACGATCTCGATAGTCCGGCTCCGTTCCGGCGACACGGATTCCAGTTCCTCGTCCGTTATCAGTATGTATTTCCCGGGTCCGATTTCGTATCCCCTGATAATCTCATCCGGGGGGACCATCTTATCCTCTTCCGGACAGAACATTCTTCTCTGAAGGGGAGAGTAATCTTTGCTGTGAAGCAGGCGAAAAGAGACACGACCGGGCTCCACTGCCTTCACCAACTGTACCGGAATCGCCACCAGGCTGAAACTGATCGTCCCGCTCCATATCCCCTGCACGGCCATTTCATGCCTCCTGTTTGACTCGGAATAGTTCTTCATAACGCCCCCTATCCCCCTTTTATCTTAAGTGGGGGGACTCTAAAGCTTCCCCTCTTAGGTTAAGAGGGGAATGAGGGGAGTTACTTAATTTCATTCTTCTTTGTTTCCGTTAATCATCGTCAGGCAACCTTCTTTAAACTCGCCTCAAGGGCCTGAAGCAGCTTATCCGGCGCTGTGGGTTTCAGCCGCCTCGGCCGCAGGACAGCAACCTTTTCTCCGCGGGCTTTTTTGTCTATCAGGTTTCGCAGCTTTTTCTCATGTTCGTTTTCGAATTTCTCCGCCCGAAAAGGACCGGTCCACTGATTGATCAAATCGCTCCCGATCTTCAGTTCTTTTTCAGTCAAGGAAATTTTCTCCAGTTCCAGAGATTTTACCGGAACCACTTCGTCGGCATACCGCAGAGTATTCAGACGAAGGATCTTTCCGCTTGACTGAAGGGCCCCGAGATAGGACCGCTTTCTCATGGTCCAGGTGCAGATACCTTCTGCCTCCATCTCCTTCAAGGCCACAGCGAGCGCGTTATATTCCTTTGACTGACTATCCGGCTCCAGGTAGTAGGCGCGATCTAGGAAGAGGGGATCGATTTGTCCGGTCTTGACGAATTCGTGGACTTCGATCACGCGGCTGCTTTCCGGAGCGGTCTGTTCGAGCTCCTCAGGATCGACGATGATATATTTCCCTTCCTCCACTTCAAACCCTTTGGCCTGCGCTTCCGCCGGCACCGGTTTTTTTTCGTATGCACAGATCATCTGCTGCCGCAATTTCACGCGATCATGCTTGTGAAGGAGGTGAAACTGTATCCGCTCTTCCCTGATTGCGGGATGCAGCTTCACGGGCAGATTCGTATCCCCAAAACGGATATATCCCTTCCAGATCGTTCCTCCAGACATAAGAGAAGTATCGCACAAAAAATATCTTCGTCAAGCTTTCCCGTTTCTTCTGTCCCCTTACGGCATTTTCTTAATGGTCTCTTTTCCCACGCCGCTTCCCTTATCCGCCTTTAGGGTTTCCTCTCCGTTTAATCGCAGCAGTCGGCGCCGCATTCCATGGATCATCCGGCCACGGGTGCTTAGGATAGCGGCCCTTTAGTTCCTTCTTCACCTGCGGATATCCGCTGTTCCAGAAACCCTTAAGGTCCTGCGTGATCTGGACCGGCCTGCGTGCCGGGGAAAGAAGATGGAGAAGCACCTTCACCCGCCCCGCTCCAACAGCAGGGGTGTCCGCAAGCCCGAACATCTCCTGGAGCTTGACCGCGAGGACAGGTATATCGCCCGAGGCATAATCGAGTGGTACGCTGCGACCGCTCGGCACGAGCACCGATGCAGGGGCGCGCTCATCGAGCAGGGTTCTTTGTTCCCACGAAAGCCGGAATCTGAGTGCGGGCAGGAGATCCAGATTTTTTATTCCCCGGGCAGACCGGACGCCGGCAAGCCAGGGTCCGAGCCATTCTGCCGGTCCGGAGAGAAGGAGCTCTTCGGAAAGATCGGGCCAGTTCTCCTCCGTATAAATCCGCCTCATCAGCCCCACCCTGCCCTGAAACTGAAGGACATCCTTGCCGAAGGTAAGCATCCCCTTGGTCGTCCTGATCGCCTCGCAGATGATCGGCACTGTTTCTTCGTCACCGGGGCTGAAGGGCTTCGAAGACAGGAGCACAGCCCCTATCCTTTCTTCCATGGCGGCGACGATCCGCCCTTCCCGCTTGTCCCACTCCACTTTTTTCGTTGTCTCTATCCGGCCGCCGAGTTCCCTTCGGATGCTGTCTTCGGAAACCGGACCAGCAAGGTGCACAGTCCCCTCGGCGGCTATGCCTGCGTCAACGTTAAGGGCAACGATGTACGCGCTCCTGCCCGCAGCACTCGCAGGAGACATCCTGACCCCCCTTCCCGTTGAAAGGACGAAACGGCCTCCATCGTCCTCACGGAGACTGGCGATCCTGTCGGGAAAGCCGCAGAGCAGGAGACGCGATATCATGGCAGGCCCGTAAGGCTTTTCGTGGCGTGAGCTGCCTTTTTCCTGCATCAGCCGCAGGAGCTGGTCAGACGTCCTGCCCACCGCCCGTATTGCCCAGACATCCGCGGAGCCGGGGAGTTCTTTTCCGTGCCTCCATTCATGAAGTATGTCCAGTCTGTAGCTGATATCCGGTTCAGGCCCCTCGCCCGTTCCACGGGAGCGGCTTCTCCGGATTATGTCGCGCTCGGAGAGGAGCGCAGCAAGGTCCGCACCCAGACGGGCTACTCCCAACTCCTTTGCCCTGCAGATCAGCCGTGCAAGACGGGGGTGAAGAGGCAGCCCTGACATCGCTCTGCCCGCAGACGTTGCCGAACCCGACGAATCAAGAGCGCCGAGTTCCATGAGCAGATGCCGGCCCGTTTCCCATGAGGCCGACGGCGGCGGATCGAGCCATGACAATGCGGAGGGGTCTTTCACTCCCCAGACCGCCAGATCGAGCACCAGAGGTGAGAGGTCCGAGACGAGTATCCCGGGAGGAGAAAAAGGCAGCAGCGACTGAAAGACATGCCTGCCGTACAAACGGTAGCAGACACCCGGGCCAAGGCGGCCGGCCCTGCCCTTTCTCTGTTCGGCCGATGCCTTTGATACCGGGACGGTGATCAGCCTGTTCATGCCGGTCGAAGGATCATACTGAAGTCTGCGGGTGAGTCCGCTGTCGATCACCACGCGCACGCCTTCGATCGTAAGGCTGGTCTCGGCAATATTCGTGGCAAGAACGATCTTTCTCTGTTCGGAGGGAAGGATGGCGCGCTCCTGCTCCTCGAACGGGAGATCGCCGTAAAGAGGGAATATGCCCGCCCCCTTCCGTCCCGCAAAAGGGCCGAGCGCATCGGCGCAGGCCCTGATTTCACCGGAGCCTGGAAGAAAGACAAGGACATCCCCTGATGTCTCTCTCATCGCAGTACTTACTGCATCGGCGATCCTCTCCCTGAGAGGCATTTGCTTCTCTTCGCGGTAGTATTCCATTACAGGAAATGACTTTCCTTCGGATGAGATCACCGGCGCTCCGCCGAGCAGAGAGGCGATCGGACCGCAGTCGAGCGTTGCGGACATGACGAGGAGTTTAAGATCGTCCCTAAGGCCCCGCCTAATATCAAGACAAAGGGCGAGCGCCAGGTCAGCATGAAGACTCCGCTCATGGAATTCGTCGAAGATGACCATAGCCACGCCCTCGAGCCCAGGGTCTGCCTGGATACGACGGGTGAGGATGCCCTCGGTAACGACCTCGATCCGGGTCGATTTCGAGACGCGGCTCTCGAACCTGATCGAGTAGCCGACCGTCCCGCCGGCCTGCTCCCCGAGGGTACGCGCCATCCACCGGGCAGCGGAGACCGCAGCGATCCTTCGCGGCTCGAGCATGACTATGCGGCCTTTTTCAGGCGGTATCAGATCCAGCAGCGCGAGAGGGACCCGCGTCGTCTTTCCGGCGCCGGGCGGCGCACTCAGCACGACGGAACGGTTTCCTGCTATCGTCTTTGTCAGTTCAGGGAGAACAAGATCGATCGGAAGGGAACTCACCGGATCAGACGGTCACCGCCTCGAGCGCCACATTGTATCCCCTGCGGCATTCGATCTTCTTCACAATCATCTCCGGCCGCGTACATGGTCATTATGATATCTGCCCGGAACACGATTACGCAAGCCATACCCGAAACCTTTCGGGGATCCATTAGATCCGGATGCGAGGGGAGTCTTATCCGGGTATGAAGGACTACTTGTCAAGAAAAAACAACAGAATACTGTTGAGTATCACGCCGATCAGCGCTATGAATATTCCGCCGACAATCGCATATGCGGCCGCCTGCCATCCGTTGATATGGGGTAAAATATTATGAAGGCTCGCGGCTCCCACCGCAGCAAGAACGATGCAGACAACACCCACTATCAATGAAATCCCGCTCGCTTCATTTTTAGGTCTCACCACGTCTCTCCTTTCCGCAGCATCAAACTCATATGCGCATTTTACCTCTGATGGAAGTCCGTTTCAAGATATCCCATAGAAAAAGAGCGAACCCGCACAAAGGGAGAGCAGGCCGATTCGGCAGCGCTATTCTATCATAACTGAATAGTCTTTCAGCGCCTCCACCTGCAGGATTCTCTCCCTTAATCCCCTCGGATCGAATCTGCCGTACGCCATCGAGTTGTCGTAGAGACGGAGCCGTTTCCCCGGACCGTCGATCTCGAACTTGCCGCCTCCTGCGACGACCCAGGTCTGATCATGGATGTCGAAACGTTTCTTCTCTGTATTGTAGACGCCGTCTATATCCCTGTCGCGGCAGAAACGTTCGACGATTTCGGCGTGATAGGCGGTGAGACCGGAAGGAGAAAAGACAAGATATTCCACGTCGTCCTTCCTCAACTGGACGAACTTGCCGCTCCGGTTGTCAGGCAGGGACGCCTTCTTTCCGCCCGAATAATACATTCCGGAATAGTCGATGAAGACGGTCTTCATCGGAGCTGCCGCCCCCATCTGTCTGCAGCGTGAAAGCGCCGCTGAACCCGGCCGGGCGACGCCAACGTTATTCCGTTGCTAAAAAAGACAATATCTGCGTGAGTATGACAGCGGTCAACGCAATGAATACCCCGGCCGCAGCCGCGTATGCGCCTGCCTGCCATCCTTTGAGATGGGGCATGATCTGATCGAGACTGAAGGCGCCTGCAATGCTCGACAAAACGCTGAACGCGATCAGTAATATCGCTACCCCGCTGGCCTTATTCTTTGATTCCACTCGACATCCTCCTTTATTAAATTAGATTGCGAAAAGACGAACAATTTTACTACAAAGCGCAGTCCTGTTTCAAAGGCCGGAAGGAGACGCAGCATCGGCAATCGAAGACTGACAAACCCACCGGGTCATCTGTTACCTCAGCTCCTTCTTTAACCTCTCGACCGCCTGACTGAACATCGCCTCATATCGCTTCTCGTGTTCGGGAAGAAACTCGGCCGCCTTCTCCAGCACCGCCTCATCGACCGACATGGGCACCTGTCCCGCCCTCCCGTCCGCGGTCCTGACGGTCCGCATCCTCAGGTGGGGGTTTTGCTCGACCGCCTGCCGCACCTGCTGCAGCGCGCGTTCTTTCACGTCGCTATATTCCCTGCGCAGTTTATCGATCGCGTTGAGCACGGCCTCGATCGCAGCGATATTCTGCTTGTCCTTAAGCGCCTCCACGGCAAGCAATCCCTCTTTTCTCAGCGTGAATTCCTCCGGCATATTCGATAACCTCAGAGAATCGGCCATCCCCTGCTGCGCTTCTGTCAGGAGGGAAGGCTTGCTGCCCTTCAGCCTTTCCCATATTTCATCCCGCTTAAGTTCGCCTCTGTAAAGCCCCGACAGCACCTCACGTATCTTTTCGCGGTCTTTCATCTCCGCTTTTTCTTCCGGTGTCAGCGCTTCGATCCCCTGTATTTTTTCCATCGCCTTTTCAAAGGCGGTCTTAACTTTTTCCATCTTGCCCTGCTCCTTTCCCTCATGGGGCGCGAACGGCCCTGCCGCCCGCGGTCCCTCTTTGTACAGTGATATAGTATTCCAATACCCGGATTCCTTCTGCAATATCCGCCGGCCCCGAATGACTCCGCTCCGGGCGGCGTTCAGCCGCTTTTTTCGTCTTCCGTCGACTCCAGTTCGACAACCGCATTTCTGAGACATTCCGGACAGATGCCGTGCGTAAAATCGGCGTCGGTGTGCTCCCGGACATAGTTTTCCAGGTCGTCCCAGTACCCTTTGTCGTTGCGCGCCTTCCTGCACCAGGCACAGACCGGGATCAGCCCCTTCAATGTCTTGATCTTGTCAAACGCCTCCCGGAGGCCGGCGATCAGTTTCTCTCTTTCGACCTCCAGCAGTTGTCTATCGGTCACATCTCTGACTATTTCGACGCCCGCGATGACATTGCCGGCAGCATCACGCAGATTCGACGAAGTTACCTCAACGTATCGAGTCCCCTTATCGGTCATGACACTTCTCACATCTTTATGGATCTTTCCGTCAAGAAAAGACCTGTATACCGCGCAATCATCACATACCGTATCCCTGTGCTGATAGGCACGATAGCAATGTTCGCCGACATGGTTGCCAAGAAGGTCACGGTGCGCCTGGTTCTCATAGACGACTCTGAAGTCTTTGTCGACGATCCTGAGGCCGTCTCCGATTACGTCCAGGAGCAAGACCACTGTCCCTTCGATCCTAGGGGAGGATTCAGTCAAAAGCCTTCGCAGCGTCTCTGATTCACCCTTGATTGGATTCATAATTCGATCACCTTGGCTGACGGAGCATGCGGTACGGCCCGCCGGCTATGGTATTATACCGCAGAAACCGGCGGCTGGTCTTGTAAAACATGCAAAGAAAAGAAAGATTTTTTGGTCTTTTTTCCCGTCTGCCGACCTCGGACACTTCCTTCCGTGAAAGAGGTGCTCGAAGACGCAACCTGCCTATTTACCAACAATTCTTAATAAGTTGTTGATAAGTTCATTAAGAATTCTTAATTCATCGCGGCCTGTAGCGAAGAAGTCCTTTTTGCACAAAAAAAGGGCACTAAACTAAATGAATAATATCGGCACCTTACCAGTTCCGAACGGCATTTTCGTCCGCTCATCTCTTTAGGCCGGGCTACCACCCTTGATACGCAATATTTTCATAGCAGGCAATATAAAAAGCGTAAATATTTATATGTCATGCATGCGCTGACATAAGAATCAAAAGTTGATGTTGAAACTCTCACTCAAATGTGGTAACTTTGTCACCGGGAGAGAAATCCGGGAGGTAAAGGATACGGTGGTTGCTGGGGCATATCAAGCCGGCGGTTTTTTTTTATTATACCCTTGTATGCCAGGTATCTCGGTGAGTCTTCATAAAGTTTGCCCTGTCTGCAAGAGTCTCAATGAGGCCACCGGCAAGATCTGGGTGCGGCTAGGACGATATTTCGATAATGGTTCCTGAGCAGGACAATTTGCAGGGTCCGGAGGGGAAAAAAGAGGAATCGTCTCCTGAAGGGACAATAACCCTGGTTTCGTCCGAAGGGAGGACCTTCGAGGTGCGGAACGGGGGCGTGGTAGGGCGCGCGGCGACAGGGAGGGAAGTACTGGAGATCCATGAAGAGATATCGAGGCGTCATGCTCAGTTTGTCGCGAGCGACGGGGCATGGTTTATCGTGGACCTCGGTTCAAGCAACGGGACGTTCCTCGATGGGGAGCGATTGCCCGCGAAAGAGAAAATCCCCATCAGGAACGGTCAGCGGATAATGTTCTCTCCCGTGTTTCAGGCCGATATAAGGATTCGGGAGGCCCTGAAAGAAAAAGCGGTCCCACCTTCCGTGCCTGAAGAAGCCGGCAATACAGACAGCCCCAGAAAGACGATGGTGATCCTGTTCGCTGATCTGAAGGGCTCCGTCGACTTCTTCCAGGAAAGGGGCACGATCATCGCGCGCAACTGGATACTGAAACTCTATCGCATGCTGTCTTCGATCATAGACGCCCACAGGGGGAGACATGTGAAGAACATCGGAGACGCAATTCTCGCAGTCTTCGAAACCCCCCGCGAAGCGGCGCGGGCGGCCGTCAGGATGCAGGATGACCTAAGGAGACATAATAGCCTGGCGGACGAAACAAACCGGTATTATCTGAGGATAGGGATGAACATGGGAAGGGTGCTCTTCGAAGGCAGCGACGTCTTCGGAAATTCCGTGAATATCGCATCGAGGGTCCAGGCACTTGCGTCCCCCGAGAAGATATTTATCACCGAGCAGCTGTACGAAGCGATCAAGGACGACAAGGATGTTCAGTGCCGCTTCATCGGCCTTGAGCAACTCAAGGGAGTGAAAGAGAAAACCGGCATATACGAAATTCTGTGCGATGAGGACCCCAATGTTGCATAGGGGGCAAGGGCAAGCGCATTCTGAAACCACTGGAGGAGGCTTCATGATAGGGAAGAGACTGGGAGATTTCGAGATACAGGAGGAGATCGGCAGGGGAGGAATGGGACAAGTCTACCGTGCGAGACAGATTTCCCTTGACCGGGACGTCGCGATCAAGATACTGCCCGGCAACCTGAGCGAGGTGGAAGAGTTCCGGGAGAGATTTGACATCGAGGCAAAGGCCGTTGCATCCCTGGTGCACGAAAATATCCTGCAGATGTACAGCAAGGGTGTGACAGATGACGGGGTCCATTACTTTGCGATGGAATATGTCGACGGCGAAGACCTTGGAAACATGCTGAAAAAAGGGGCCACCTTTTCTGAAGGTGAGGCGATCGGGATCGCAATCCAGATCTGCCGCGGACTCGAGGCAGCCTGGAAGAAGAACATCATCCACAGGGACATCAAGCCGAGCAATATCATACTCACGAAAAGCGGGACTGCCAAGATCGCCGATTTCGGGCTTGCCAAGAGCCTTGATGCGACGAAAAGACTGACCCAGACGAATATGTACATGGGGACAGTGGCCTATATTTCTCCCGAGCAGGGGGAAGGGAAACCGCTGGACCACCGCACCGACATTTATTCCCTCGGGATCGTCCTCTATCAGCTCCTGACAGGCAGCGTCCCGTTCAAGGCAGAGACGCCCTCGTCCGTTATCTACAAACATGTCTATGAGGTGCCGCCGCCGCCCCGAACGATCAACCCGGCAATTTCCTCCGCAGCGGAAGCGGTCGTATTGAAGGCGATCGCCAAGAAACCGGAAGACCGGTTTCAGAACCCGGTGGAATTCAGGGAAGCCCTTGAATCGGTGAATAAGGCGCAACCCGAAAAAAAGGGGGAAGTCCCGAAACAGGCGGCTGTCTTTGCCGGTCAGAAGGAGGCCGCTGCCCCAGTGGCTGCGGCAGGGCCTGGGAACAAGGTCCCTATCGTGATCCTCGCTGCGGCGATCATTCTGCTCCTTGGAGGCTCCGGTCTCTATGCCTCGATCTACGGCTATCGGGCGCTCCTGTCGAAGGTATTGCCTTTTACGACACAGGAAGACAAGCAAAGTGAAGCGGTCCCGCAGCAGGCAGGGGGAGCAGTTGCGCCTTCTTCTGCGGAGACTGGTGGGCCGTCACAGGAACAAGCCGGGCCTGCCGGCTCGAATACGCCCAGTTCCAGCTCTCCGGAGGTCGCTGCCATCCCTCCGCAGTCGTCATTATCAAAATCAAAGGAGACCGGCAAAGCGGGGGACTTCGTAGGACGGCGCAGGGCAACTTCGGATGCCAGGAGCATCCCTCCTGTTCAGTCGCAGCCTGCGAAACGTTCTGCGATGCCGTCGGTGCTGGTGGTCACCTCCGGCGAGCCGAATATCGCGGACATTATTGAATCGGTGATCGGGAAAAAACTGTTGGCGCGCTCTTTTCCCCTCTCGGCATCCGGCGAGATCCAGGGCCTTTCGGAGCGGTACGGCCAGCATGGGATTCCGCTGAATGCACTTGACCGGCGCCGCTTGAAGTCCGATATACTCGTCTACGCCTCGATATCTACCATGGACGCAGCTCCTCTGCGATTTTACGGCCATACCGCCGAGCAGTACGCCTCGACAATTTCTATTAAAGTCATCGACACCGCAACTAAGAAGGTGATCGCTTCACCCCGTTCGAGGACAGTCAATTACACAACACTCAATATGCAGGACAACATAGAAGAGGCGATCGGGGAGATGACCTCCGATCTCCCCAAGAAGATCGAGGCATTCTGGAAGGGTTGAGGCCATGCGTTGGAACGATAATGAGATGAGCGGGGCATCCGACATTGTGCCACACCTCCTTTTATGCTATATATAAGCTATCCAATCCCGATAGGAGGTCGATCATGAACTACTCAAGTAAAACCCTATGTCTGTCCCTCTGTGCCTGCGCCGTTTTCCTTACTTCATGCGCGACGACAACGCTGACGACGGTATGGAAAGATGAAGCCTTCCACGGGACAGTCAAAAAGATCGTAGTCGTGGGGGCCTTCAGGAGACCCACGGTAAGGAATTTTTTTGAAGACGAGTTTGCAAGACAACTGAAGGCGCATGGGGTAGAAGCAATAGCGAGCTATACATTAGTGCCGATCGGCGAGCTGCCTGAAAAAGACCTGCTCATGGCAAAGATCAGGGAGACCGGGGCCGACGCCGCGCTCGTAACAAGGATGGTCGACAAGAAAACGGTAGAAAGCTATGTGCCGGGACAGGTCTACGCTGTCCCCAATTATTACCGGCGCTGGGGCCCTTACTTCGATTATATTTATACGCCGGGTTATATGGTCAGGGAAGAGTATGCCTATGCGGAGACGAATATCTATGAAACGAACACCCAGCAGCTCATCTGGTCAGCCATGTCGAGGACGCTTCTCTCCGGCGACAAGCAGGACCTCATCAAGTCGTTCGTAAGTATCATGGTCGGCAAGATGGCGGAGGACAAGTTAATTCCTTAGGCAGGCTCCTCGTGCATATTTCCAATTGATTGTGAGAAGGCATTTGAAATGGGGCCGATTTGCTGGTGGGAAGTAACATGTATGTTGGAATTTCTTGATGACGTCACTGCCTCTCTGTCTCTTCATTTTCTTTACATTCTTGGGCATTGAATATGGCAGGGTAGTCCTTTTCTAACCTTGAAAGGAGGGAATTTTTCTCTTCATGGGACATTGTCTGATAAAGTGATGAGTTCTTTAATATAGCTATCAAAACTTTTGCTTTAGCTCTGTCCATAGTTATTTACCCCCTCTGGGCAACATAAATACAAGTTGTATGCCATATTAAAGCGTCAAACTTACGGCCGGGGGAAAAAGGATATATTGCGATTAATTGTCTTGAAACTTAAGGGTTTACAATGGAATAACGACTAAGAAAAAATGTAAGGTCTTTATTTGTGAGATAGGCAAGATGTATCATTGAAGACACTTTTCTGCCTTTTTGAGTACACATCTTAACAAAGGTCAAGAGGTCGTCATTAACCTTGAGTCAAGAAAGACTTAACGGTTGTGAAGGCCGCTCATGAAGCCTTCTTGACAACCTTCTCGCTCCCTGCGACCGCCAAGTGGCCTTCTATTGCGTCCTTCATCATCTCAAGTGCCTCTTCGACCGAGTCACCCTGAGATGCACATCCTGGCAGCGACGGGCATTCGATCCAGAAGCCGCCGTCCTCTGTATCCGGATGAAGAACAACGGCATACTTCGTGCCTTTGAGGGTAACCTCGTATTTCTTCTCTTTCTGCATCGAGACAATCTCGCCTTTGAGGTCCTCGATGATCTCGCCCAGCGCGATTGAGAAAACAAGCTGCCCGCTCCTTAGGGTGTCAATGATCACCTTCTTATCCTTCGTGAGCACAAAGATTGATTCGCCGTCTGTAAGAAAGCGTAGTTCAGCAAGTGGCCTTTCTACCTCCGGCATGTTCTTCTTGAGGTAGGTGATCGCCTTTCTTATCTGCTGAAGGCTGATCCCCTTATCGAGAAGGGTCTTTGCTACCTTCATCTGCACAAGATCGGTGAAGGAGTAAAGCCTTACAGAGCCATGACCGGCCGCCTCACTGATCGAAGGCTTTATGAAATGGGTCCTGTCCCAGTAGTCGACCGTAGCAAGGCATCAAAGCTTGAGATTTTCCCTGTATTTCTGAGTAAAATGATGAATCATGGCACCCAAAGACGATGCAGCATTGTTGAAGGCGGCTCTCGAAGAGTGCGCTCGCCTGAAAGAGGAAAACCGGCGGCTCAGATCGCTTCTCGGCATGCCGGAAGAAAATTCTAATCCTCCCATGGCGACCATCCTGTCACCCGAGGACAAAGTTACTTTTTTTCAGAGTCTGTTCCGAGGTCGCGAGGATGTTTACCCACTCAGATGGGAGGCTAAGACAGGGAAATCAGGTTACTCCCCCGCCTGCTCCAACGAATGGAAGAGGCCTCTCTGTGCAAAACCGAGGATCAGGTGTTCGGAGTGCGAAAACCGGGAACTTCTTCCCGTAACAAGTGAGGTAATCCACGCGCATCTGCTGGGGAAACACACAATCGGAGTCTATCCACTTCTTTTGGACGAGACCTGCTGGTTTCTAGCGGCAGATTTCGACAAAGCCACCTGGAAGGACGACGTAGCGGCATTCTTAAAGACTTGCGAGGACATGAGTGTTCCTGCAGTGCTCGAACGTTCCCGCTCAGGCAACGGAGGGCATGTCTGGATATTTTTCGATTCGCCGGTGCAAGCGGCCTTAGCCCGAAAACTCGGTTCAGCCCTTCTTACCATCACGATGGAAAGACATCCACAGTTGGGTCTCGATTCCTACGATCGTTTCTTCCCGAGCCAGGATACCATGCCGAAAGGAGGATTCGGGAGTCTCATAGCCCTTCCGCTTCAGCGAGGCCCGAGGGACAAAGGGCACTCCCTCTTTCTGGACAAGGACTTCAATCCCTATCCGGATCAATGGGCCTTCCTTTCCGGCATCAGGAAAATGCAGGCGGAAGAGGTTGAGGCAATTGTTCACGAAGCACAGCGAAAGGGGAAAATTATCGGCGTGCGCATGAGTCTGACCGAGGATACAGACGATGATCCGTGGACTCTCCCGCCGTCCGGAAGGAAAGCAGAAAAGACAGTTGAAGGGCCTTTCCCTGAGAAGGTCGGCATTGTTATCAGCAATATGGTATACATAGAAAAAGATGGCCTGCCTCCGGGCATAATCAACAAGCTCATCCGCCTCGCGGCCTTCCAGAACCCTGATTTCTATAAGGCCCAGGCCATGCGTTTGTCGACTTTCGATAAACCGAGGATAATATCGTGCGCCGAGGATTTTGGAAGACATATCGGGCTGCCCCGCGGCTCTCTGGACGAGGCCATCGGGCTGCTGAAAGCGCACGGCATCAAGCCTGTCATCAGCGATGAACGGTTTTCGGGAATGCCAATTACAGCGGCTTTCAAAGGCGAGCTTCGCTATGTCCAAAGAACTCCCGCGTCGGAAATCTTGAAGCACGACATCGGGGTGCTTAGCGCGCCGACCGCATTCGGCAAGACCGCCATAGCAGCATATCTCATCGCCGAACGCAAAACAAACACTCTTGTTCTGGTTCATAGAAGGCTTCTCATGGATCAATGGCGCGAGCGACTGAAGGCCTTTCTGGATACCGCCTCCATCGGCCAAATAGGAGGCGGTCGCGGCGACAGAACAGGTGTTATTGACGTCGGAATGATTCAAAGTCTGAACCGCAAAGGGATTGTGAATGACATTTTGGCTGAATACGGTCAGATAATTGTCGACGAGTGTCACCATGTTTCTGCTTTTAGCTTCGAGCAAGTGCTGAGGCAGGCGAAGGCGAAATATGTTGTGGGTCTCACAGCCACGCCGGTCAGAAAAGATGGTCACCACCCAATTATAATTATGCAGTGCGGCCCGATCCGTTTCCGCGTGGATGCAAGAAGACAGGCACAGGAGAGGCCGTTTGAACATGTGGTTATCAGTCGCGATACCAGCTTCAGCTTGCCCCCAGGACAGGAGGAAGGCATACAGTCTATCTATGCGGCCATAATCAGGGATACTCAGCGAAATGACCTCATATTCACCGATCTGCTCAGCGCACTCGAAGAAGGCCGCTCCCCGATTCTTCTTACCGAGAGAACAGAGCATGTTGACGAGTTCGCCGAGCGGTTAAAGGGTTTTGCCAAGAACGTAATTGTACTTAAAGGCGGGACTGGGAAAAAGCAGCGGAAGGAATTGACCCAGCGAATCGCTTCCATTCCTGAGGGGGAAGAGAGAGTGCTCATCGCCACCGGCAGGTACATAGGCGAGGGGTTTGACGATGCCCGCCTGGATACGCTCTTTCTCGCCATGCCCATTTCATGGCGAGGGACGCTCCAGCAGTATGCCGGCCGTCTTCACCGCCTCCACGACAGCAAAAAGGTTGTCAGAATTTACGATTATGTGGATACCGAAGTCCCCATGCTGATGCGCATGTACAAGAAAAGGCTCCAGGGTTACGGGGCGATAGGA
>JAJZPM010000024.1 GCA_021811105.1 Nitrospirota bacterium
GGGCTGTATTGGGTAACCAGTTGTCTTGAAAGTCTTTATATTACAGGGGGCTTTGTCTTTGGTCAGTTTATTATGAAGAGGTCCTTTTAATTTGAAAAGTAAGGCCGGGATAAATAGCAATCCAACACCCTCCAACACTTATGTTTCAATCCACGCGCCCACGCGGGGCGCGACCCTTCTGTTTCAAGATCTCCGCACGAGCCTGATAAGTTTCAATCCACGCGCCCACGCGGGGCGCGACTTCACCCCCACATGCGAATATACACAAAAAGAAAGTTTCAATCCACGCGCCCACGCGGGGCGCGACGACTCACAAGAGCCCCAGACAACGACTTAGAGGGTTTCAATCCACGCGCCCACGCGGGGCGCGACTTCAAGATATCCTGATATTCCACATCCTCACCAGTTTCAATCCACGCGCCCACGCGGGGCGCGACGTGACGCTTTTTAACGTCACCGCCTGTCATACGCACGTTTCAATCCACGCGCCCACGCGGGGCGCGACACGGCACTATTCAAGACCTCCATACCAATTAGTTGTTTCAATCCACGCGCCCACGCGGGGCGCGACTTTTTTGACTCGGGCCGCACGAGGCACACGACAAAGTTTCAATCCACGCGCCCACGCGGGGCGCGACTACATACGAAAGATACCTTGATCCCTTTTTACACGTTTCAATCCACGCGCCCACGCGGGGCGCGACACAGCTTCGCCAGATCTACGCAGACGCTCTTTTTGTTTCAATCCACGCGCCCACGCGGGGCGCGACTCCCGACTGAGGACCACCCAGTGCAGCAACTTTAGTTTCAATCCACGCGCCCACGCGGGGCGCGACCGGGACCGACTGGCGGGCAAGGGAGATTAAATTACGTTTCAATCCACGCGCCCACGCGGGGCGCGACCCCAGGGACAGAAGTATACGAAGAGTCGGTTTAAGTTTCAATCCACGCGCCCACGCGGGGCGCGACTCTTATCACCAGTGATTGCAGACGAAACAACAGGTTTCAATCCACGCGCCCACGCGGGGCGCGACTGTTACATTACAACGCGATAAATCTAAACAATAAATCGACCGTTATTTGCGAACCGGCTCCTTTTCTTCTTAAGAATCCTTCAGTTGTCAAAGAGCAATGTGAAAAAATCCTTATACTTAAGGGCTATATCACATCTTGCGAACCCTTCGGGCAACTCGTGTGAGCTTGCGGTTCGCACCATGTTATCAAACAATCAACGGTCCCTCCTGATCAAGCGCCGCCTTAGCTCCGACGTGCTCAACACGATGCTGCCAATTGGAACCAAGATAATAAAATCTCAGGCTGTCTTTTTCCGGGTCGATTTCCGAAATCAACCGTGCTTTCAGCTGAGCCCACTGTGCAGGATCGACAATGCATTCAAAGACCGAAAACTGGACCCTTTGCCCGAAGTCCTTGCATGCCTTCGCAACCCTTCTCAAGCGGCGCTGCCCCGTGTCATCATTGGTAACAACATCATAACTTACGAGCACAAACATAATTAGCCTCACCTATAACTCCCCCTCGCCCCCTCTTAGATTAAAGAGGGGGTTGAGGGGCGTTGGTCAAAGAATCACTTCCATATAAACGGCGGATAATCGTCGATATCACATCTGAGATAACGCGCCATCAAGAGCGCCTGCGCGTAAGGGAGAAGACCGATTGCCATCTTCTCTTTGAGGAAAGGGTGCTCTATCTCCTCCTGCTTGCGTTTCTGATACGCAACAAGGACCGTCCTTCTTGTATCATCATCCATCCATACCGCACCTGATTCTTTCTGCTTGAAACCCTTTGCGTCAACCTGGCCCAGGTTGATCAAAGAAAGAGCAAGCCGGTCGGCAATAAACGGCCTGAATTCTTCCATGAGGTCAAGGGCAAGACCGTACCGTCCCGGACGGTCCCGGTGCAGGAAGCCGACTGCCGGATCAAGCCCGACCGATTCGAGCCCGGACCTGACATCATGCATCAGGAGAGTGTAAAGAAATGACAACAGGCAATTGACATTGTCCAGCGGCGGTCTGCGGTTCCGTTCGTGGAACTTAAAATCATCTTTCTGTGAAGTCACCAGATGATCAAAGACATCGAAATACGCGTTGGCCGATTCCCCTTCTATCCCTCTGACGATATCCAAAGGGGCTTCAGACTGCAACCTTCTCAGCGTATTTGAAAGCTTCTGCGAGGTCCGGGACATTGAGTCAACGTCAACCTTTTCTGGATGGTCCCGTAATGCCCGCTGGATCACCGTGCGGCAGTTTGCGACCTTGCCCGTTACGATAGCCCGCGCTATCGCCGCAGATGCATTCAGATCATCGGCGCGCCGGAACTGCTCACGCCTGAGAAGGACATTGCCGGATACAGGCCCCTGGACCTTTGCCAAGAAAGCGCCGTTTTCCGTAAGAAAACTGATTGCAACCTGGTTTTCGGCGCAGAAACCCATCAGGTAGGGGCTGCACGAGACCTGACCGAAGCAAACGATTCCGCCTAATGTGTGGACGGGCAGACGCAAAGCGACTTCTCCGTCGATCTTGACGACGACCGTTTCGCCTTCTTTTGAAAGATACGCACCCTGAGTTGTAACGAAGAGAGTGTTAAGAAGCTTTTTCATTTCTATCCTCTTTTGTCACTCCGCAAGTCCGGAGTCCTTCTTTGGCTGTCATTCCGCACTTGATGCGGAATCCAGTTCCTTTTCTATCGCCTTCATCAGATAATTACCGGCCTTTCTGTTTACCTTCGGCATACAAAGATCAAGCAAAGAACACTTTTTGCACTTCTTCGAATATTCGGCCTTCGGCGTCACACCGGCTTCTATAAGCTCATGCACCTTTCTGGCCGCATCTTCCGTCTCGCTCCGCAATTCTTCATCGAACACGACCTCTTCCCTGCGGCGCGTCCGGCCGTAAAAGAGCGCACCCTTTTTGATATCAACATTGAGCATCTCTTCAAGACAGATCGCCTGTGCGCAAAGCTGGACCTTGTCGCAATCATCCATTTTGGGCTTTCCCCGCTTGTATTCAACGGGAAAAGGCACCCATGATCCGTCATCCATCCGGTGAAATTCGACTACATCGGCTTTGCCGATGAGTCCCAGCCTCAACGAGCGCATCGGAATGCTGTATTCGATGCGGACATTCCCGCGTGATTCAGATTTGTTGCTGTCGGCCTTGTCATGCATGATGCGTCCCTCGGCGGTGAAGAGGTTTTCCGTCCATAGTTGTTCGATGTGGATCAAGGCGCACTGCCGGGGGCAGTACACAAAGTGCTGCAGGGCCGAAAGGGGCACCAAATCATCCTCGGAATAGGGCCTATAAGTCTTATTGGTCATATAGGACCTATTCTTTCTTGTGGCGCGCTTGAACGCGCGACCTGTAAAGTCTTTCCGTAAACCCGCCCTCTTTCAAGAACTCTTTTTCCAAGGCCCGCAACTGCTGGTCGAGCAGGTAGTTTGTCTGGTGGATCAGGCAGATCATGGTGTTGGCAGCTTCTTCGGGCGAGCTACCTTCAATATAAGGCCTATAAGTCATATAAGACCTATTTTTTTCATAAGCAAGCGCTCTTACCTTTTGCGCTTGTTTATGTTCCTTTCCCCAAAGGGGCAACCCTTTCTGCCGCACAAAGTCCTGAAAATCCAAAAGCAATTCCTCAAGACTCGCCCGCGCCACTCCGACAAGCTTCAGTTCGGTCTTCTTGGAAGTGCCCGACGCCATGCTGCCTTCGGCGATGTTCTGCTTGCCGCTCCTGGCCGCCTGCACCATCTGGTCTTGAGTGCGGGACCGGCGGTCGATGAACCGGTCGCAAAATGCCACTGTGGCATCATAAACAATCTCCGCCATTTGGTAGGACTGCAGCTCCCGGTACCCGCCGTGAGGAGGGATGAGGGGCGGGAGGTTGTTGGGATTAGTCATGCAGGAGGCCCTCAACCGCTTCTCTTTCTTTCAGTCGTTCTTGACTGGCATTGCCTTGTATTGTACAATAGATTGTACAATACTGAAAGGAGATATCCATGGACACAATCACATACTCGGACGCCCGTGAACGTTTGGCGGCCACAATGAAAAAGGTGTGCGAAAACCACGAGCCGGTCATTATCACCAGGCAAAAGGAAGAATCGGTGGTTATGCTTTCGCTTGAAGATTTCAGATCGCTTGAGGAAACCTCATACCTGCTGCGGGTGCCCAAGAATGCAAAGCGGCTTCTTGAATCCATTGCGGAACTCGAACGCGGCGGCGGCAAGGTCCGCAAACTGGCCGAGTGAAACTTATCTTTTCGGAACACGCCTGGGAGGACTACCTTTACTGGCAGAATACCGACAAACTGATGCTCAAACGCATCAACCGGCTTATCCATGAGATCATGCATGACCCTTTCACCGGTTCCGGCAAACCCGAACCCCTCAAACACGGACTTTCCGGCTACTGGTCGCGCCGCATCAACGACGAGCACCGGCTCGTCTACCGGCCCGCCGAAGACGCCGTTCTTATCGCGATGTTGAGGTATCATTATTGAGGCCATGCTGCCTTCGGCGATGTTCTGCTTGCCGCTCCTGGCCGCCTGCACCATCTGGTCATGAGTGCGGGACCGCCTGTCGATAAACCGGTCACAAAATGCCACTGTGGCATCATACACAATCTCCGCCATTTGGTAAGATTGCAGCTCCCGGTATCCGCCGTGAGAGAGGATGAGGGAAGGTAGATCGTTGGGGTCAGTCATAAGTCACCCTACAATATCTTGTCTTCAGGCCACACCTGAATTTCAAGTCCAGCAGGTAGCTCGTTCCTATCTACAGTAATCTTATAATCTTCTATCCTTCTCGGCAAATCAGCTTTTTTCGCTACCTTTACTCGATTAAACAATCTACCTGACAAATCCCTACCTAAATGATGGTTGTGATTGAATATAACCAATTTTCGTGGATTCATTTCACCCCTTGCAGCTGCCCGGTCATGCTCAAAGGCGTTGATAAGAGCTTTCCAAAGAAGTATCAAGTCATCTTCATTAAAGCCGGTTTTCTTAGCATCGACAGCTGAAACAAATCCGTGCATCCTATAGAGTGCATAGGGCACAGTTGATTTTCTGCCAAACGTTGAGGCATATTCTCTGCTTTCCTGTTTCTTCGCATCTTCTTCTGTTGTCACAGCACAACGTGTTATAGAATGTTCGGCCTGATAGATACGATCCTCAGAACGAGCAAAGGTCAACTGCACAGGCCCCCTGACAGTGCCCGCGCCTTTATCGCCGGTCGATAAAACAGCGCCGAAGGTCCTAATATCAAAATATTGTTTGCATAAACTGGTTTGCCGCTGCTGGATATTCTCGCCGGAGGCGGCATCGATAATCTTATTTAAAATTTGCTCCTGTCTGATAAATATATCGAAGGGAGGTTTAAGTTCTTTCTCAAGCATTACATAATTCCTGACTTTCCTTTTGATGCAAACATCTGTTACAAGCCCATGTTGGTCTTCGGCGTCTGCTCTGGGCAGGTTCAGCTGGTCGGGATCGCCGTTGGGGTTGCCGTCTTTAACGTCAAAGAGAAATACAAAGTCATACCTGTTTTTGATTGCTTCAGTCATCTTATACCCTCCTATTTGGTTTTATTTGCGCCGCTGAACTGTAACTGTCTCTGATGGTAATATCCGATTGCAAACTGGCCCTGCTGTTCCAATGTAAAAGAAGCCGGGAAGCTGTTGATATCTACGTCTTTACACAACTCCTGAAGCTCTTTGTCCAGAGTGACCGCAAGCCCCGGCTTGTCGCTTTTGAGCTTTGTGAAGTGTTTTGAATTGAGGTTGAAAAGCCGGCCGAATGCAGACGCCGGAGAAGTCATTGAATATGTAAAATACCTCTCTCTGATTCCGGCGTTCCTGTCTCCCAAAGCTGCATATTGAATGCTCTCAAGCTTTGCGAAGATTTGGCCGCAGACATAGGCCACAGGCCTTCTTCCCTCCATAATATTTTCCGTAACCATGAAATTGCCTCCTTTGTTATGTCGATTCAAAATAAGTCTTATCAAAGCGGCTCTATCGGCTGTAACTCCGTCCAGTCGTGCGCGTTGAATCACCTTTGTCAGTAACCAAAGAGGCGGCAGGCTGTCTTTTAAAGCCGCATTCCATAAACATGCTGCCGCCCTCGCCAAAGACGTGTCATCTTTGTCATTTTTCCCATCGTTGTTTTTCCTCTGGCAGCTTCTTGCCAGGTCATAAAGTCGGGCATAGTGTGTCCGGATTGCTTTCAAATCAAAATCATATTCGGAGATGGCAATGTCCTGGAACCATTTCGCAATAGACTTCCTGAAATCAAACAGGCTTGTTTCAATCCAGTCCCGGACGACAATACGGGCTGCAGACCCCGAAAGGGTACAGGAATAAAACTGGTCGGGTTCGATATAGGTTTGCTTGCCGGAAGCAACCGAATCTATAAGCATAGCCACCTCTTCAGGCTTAGGTTCTTCAAGAAAGTCTATCTCTTCCACATTGGCATTCTTGCGCGTCCAAAAAATCATCGCTGTATCAACGCCATAACTTGCCGACCTTGTACGGGGCCAACGATGCTTATAAAGAATGTCGTCTTTATTTCTTTTGTTTTTAAACGGAAGCCCAGACAAAAGCATATTCAGGCCTTCAACATAGGTCTTTGCACAGTTTGTGCATATCATACTGTTTTCATTGCCTATCATGCAGTATGATTCAAAAGGGTTGTGGTCTCCATTATAGGAAATCAATTTTCGGCCACCCGCAGGTTCTTTATCACCCGGCACGCCTTTGATAGGAAAGTGAGTGAAATCTCCCACAGGGAATTGATCGCTTGCACAGACAGCACATTTCTTTTTTGTCGTTGACATGAATGTCTGTTGTTTAGATTCGTATGTCTCGATTAATTTTTGATAAACTGTTTCATTCTCATGCACATATTTATTTTCCCCTGAAATGCGGAATGCAATGTTTCCACCCCGATCCTTTTTCGAGAGTTTTGCAAATTCGCTCATTGCATGATTAACTGCTTCATGATTCTTGTAGAATGAATGCACAGGACTCACTTCATTTAACTCTGCCACTTCCTGCAGACGAGCTTTGAAAAGCTTGTTCTTCGCATCAGTATCCTCGATGAAAATATCATGAGCTTTATGTTCGCTCTTTTCTTTGACTTTCTTTTTAAAAGCAGCGCTTTCACAATCATACACGCCAAGAACATATCCACAATTATCGATTAGGAGCCGTGCGCCTTTGCCGCTGGTTCGTTGGAGCGCTTCCGCTGCAGTTTTCTTCTTCTCAATACTGTGCAAAGAAACAAAACTACCATTCGGCATGATCGTTAGCACCAAAGATATGGTTTCATCTTTGAGAGCGTCATGGACCCATTCGTTATCAGCCTTGTCCGCCCGGAGTGTCTTTCCAAGTTCGCTTAACTCCTTGATCATAATTCTGTCTCGCTTTCTTCCTGCTGATTGAACGCGTAAATTGCGGCGGATATCTCGCTGTCACCAGGTGGGCGAAAATGGCTGGATTGCATCATGGTGTCGTTTTCCGGGATTTCGCAGTTCAATATGCCATTGCGTACAGCCACATCATGAAAGAACAACGGCTCAGGCTTGCCTTTTTCATCATAATAGATATCGAAGAGCATGTTTCCAACGGGCACGGTTTCCTTAATCGGCTTTTCCGTGCCATCTGGCTCCATAAACTCGGCTGAAAACTCGCGTGTGCCGAGATACGGCCTTCTCCAGCATTGGCCTTTCCTGACACGGCGGACAAAGATTCCGTCACGATCGGCGTCAATTCCCTTTCTGCCTATATATTTCTCAGGTCTGTTTCTGTCCGACATCTGATTCTGATGGATGGACGCTTCGATGATATAGGCAACATCTTTCAGGACTACGCTGTTACGCTGAGCGCGCTTATCTTCCACAATAATTGGCGTTTTACCCTGCTTGGCATTGATTTCATTTCGCTTGATTGTTGCAAAACGGACAGGCTTCAGAACGATTATCCGTCTCACATACCACTGAAATTCCGGCTTCCAAAGGATCGAATCCAATATCCCCCGCGCCGCAGACGGCGTCATGCACGGGTAGGACATGCGTTCAATTTTCAAGTCCGGCCTTGTAAAACATGCAAAATCTCCTTTCACTTTTACTCTCACAACTCGATCATCCGGCATTGGCCCTCCTTCTATAAAACCAGTTTGTCCGCCTCAATGGGTGCAATGGAAATGCCCGTATTATCGTCATAGTTTCCATACCAAACCCTGAACCCTTGGGGCATCAATTTGCACATCGAGGCATTCTGCAAAATAAAATACTCATACACCTGGACCGTATACACCTGCATCCTGCGATAATCGGCCCTTGATAGGAATTCCTTGTATTCCAGCGAATGGAGCAGTTGTCTGCTATCTTCGTTATAATTGTAGATAAAAAGCCCTTCCGTTGCGTCTTTTATCAGATGATAGGCATCATTGACGGTCTCAAAATTGAACTCTTTGCGCGCATTATTGATCCCCTGCTGTCTTGACTGATCTATGTAAAGATCAACAACATCGGCATAATATTTTTCGAATACATCATGCCGGTAAAGGCGGTTGATATCGTTCTTTATCAGCTCTTCGGCAAATCCGGCGCAGGCTTCATAGGTTTTATCCGGCATTTTCGAGTTTTTCAATTTAAACAGGACTACATTGCCATAACCGTTCATGCCTCCCTCCCGATTGCACCGCCCGGCTGACTGGATTATCGCCTCAAGTGGGGCAACGGCACGAAAAACAACAGGAAAATCAAAATCAACTCCTGCCTCGATAAGCTGCGTAGAGGCAACAAGGATTTTCCTATTGGCCTTCAGATCTGCCCTGATCCTCTCTATCACTTCTTTTCGATGAGAAGGGCACATTGCGGTCGAAAGATGATATTTCTCCTCCCAGTTCTCATAAGGCGTCATGGCGATATGGAATTCCAGCGCGGCTTTCTTTGTGTTGAATATTACAAGAGCGGAATCATCACACCCCATCACTGCTTCAGACAGCCGTCCATTATCTATCGGCGCCAGATTATCCAATAAGTTGTATGTAACCCGCCTTGTTACGTCATAGATATTGCCTGGATCTTCAATCAACGGCATAATGGAATCAATGCCGTCGAATCCAGGTCTTTTCTCATAGGCGGGCTGAGTGGCGGTGCAAAACAGAAATGAGGTCTTCATGACTTCGTGGACATCTTTTAACATCTGGAGTGTAGGCAAGATGATTTCCTTAGGAATTGACTGGACCTCGTCAAAGATCACCACCGCTTCAGCAATATTATGGTTTTTGCGACATCTGGACGGCTTGTTGCTGAAAAGTGATTCAAAAAATTGTACCGTAGTTGTGACTATGGCAGGAAAGTCCCAATTTTCGCAGGCAAGCTGTTTTCGTTTCTGCTCAGCAGTAAGGTTTTCATTCGTGTCCTTGCTATTATCCCCTTCGTTGTAAGAAGAATGGTGTTCAAGGACCCATTCCTCGCCGAAGATTCGTTTCAGTTCCTGAGCGGTCTGGTCAATGATGCTGATATACGGCAAAACTATTATGATTCGCTTCAATCCGTTGTGTCTGGCATGATGCAAGGCCCACGCCATAGATGTCAGCGTCTTGCCCATGCCGGTCGGCAGCGCCAGCGAATAAAAACCTGACGGAAGCAAAGCTTTGTCGAGCGCATGTTTCCGGCCTTCGTTGCGTAACTGGTTGATGTCCCCATTTGTTGATTTACTCGAAAATTCCGCTTCCAGTCTAAAGACCATCTCATCAATCGGCAATACTCCTCCAGCTCTAAGCTCAGTTTTTTCAGGCTCAAAATGCTCCTCAGTAGAAAGCCAGTCGCTGTCGGTCAATGCGCTGAAAAGGTAGCGGATAAAAACTTCACGCTGAAATTTCTTTTCTTCTCCTCCGAATATTGAAAAAGCGTCGTTGGAAAAATCAGACTCGTTAATCTTGAGGTCGCCGATAAAAGCTTGTCTTACCTTTTCAAACTCCAGAACCTCCAGTCGTTTAAAGCGCTCCGTGTCGCTCTTCCAGGCTGCAGCGTCCGGCAGCCCCTTATGATGTCCGTCAATGGCAAAAGATGCCTCAAGAGCTTTAAGAATTCTTGCGTAGCCTGCGCCCCATGAGGCATGAGGAACGCTCCCGCGACGCCCGCCGTTTATGAGATAGTCCTGAAAAGCGGGTTGATATTTGCCGAGGTCGTGCAATAAGCTGGCAATTCTAAAAATTGGCTTGTATTCATCCAGACATGCAAATGTTTCCGCCAATTGCGCTGAATCGAGCAGATGTTTTGATAGGCTGTGCTTTTCATTCTTGCCATTTTCTGAGTGCGCATAATATTCAGTCATTTACATCCCTTCGTGCCACAACCCCGCCAGAAATCCCCATTCCCCGCAGCCGAATTCAGAGGCAAACCGAGCAGCGAGTTCGACGGTGCCTTTCAGATGCTCCTCAAGCCGATGCCATTCTTCAGGCGGCTTCCCCTCAAGACTGTGCGCGTAATAATCCACGGCTATCTGCGTTTGTGGAAAGATGCGCCATGACATGATTTGAAACGAATCCCCGGAAATCCCATGGTTCGAATATACTGCTTTCGGGGGCTCTTTTTCAAGTCTCAAGAGTACGACGGGCCTTTGGGGTAATGTTTGCCCGGCCTGATAGAAAGGGCATCGGGTTGATATATGAAAAAAATTTAACCTTAAATCTGTTGTAAGGGGGGTCGGCAATATCTTAACATTAGACAGTTTTATTCCATGAGAAAGAGGAGGATAGTGATGAAGAACATAATAACCTCAGTAATTTTGATGCTAAGTCTCTCTGCTCTCAGCTGCACTCCCTACCACGCCCAGGGCGCGGGAACGGGCGCGGCTGTCGGCGGCGTCGCCGGCGCGGTTCTCGACCACAGGAACCCCTGGAGGGGCGGAGTGATAGGGGCGCTGTTGGGTGCGGTCGCTGGCGCTACCATCGCAGATATCTCGGTGAAGGGTTCACAGGAGGCCTACCAGAACAACCGCCCTGTCGAATATCAAACAAACGACGGCAGGGGGGTATACAGGGCTGAGCCCCAGAGCGATTATTACGAGGGGAACGGTCACACCCGCTGCAGGAAGATCAGAGAAAAGGTCTGGGAGGACGGTCGTCTCGTAAAAGATCATGTGAAAGAGGTTTGCAAAAGCGAGACTTACGGGCGGAGATATTAGGGATTGTCCCGAAAGGGGTGCCTGAGCTGAAGTCTAACCGGTCACCCATTGTGTCCCGCAAATATACTGGAAGTCGCACCTAGGACAACTGTTCTTTCTGTCCGAGGTGGCCGCAAACGGGACCGCTGAATCAACTATCTCTTCCAGGAGCCCAATAATTACTGTTCTCAATCTGTCGAATTGCGAAGTTTCATCGTCTGTATCGAACAAGGCAAGTTCAATCTCTTTGTTTATCAGGGACCGGCCAAGGAGCAAAAACATTCCTCTCAGGTCCTCTATTTTTATGCCGTGGCGCTTGGAATACAGTATTAGATAAAAAGGAAGCTGGAGGCTTCCGATCGCTTCGTCCCAGGAATCTCTGTCGTCGGCGTCAAGCTTGTCGAAGTTGATCTTCAGATTCTTTGTATGGGAACCGCTTTTATAATCAACTATGTAGATCTTGCCATCCCTTTTTTCGACTACGTCCAGCCGACCCTTGAGCTTGTATGAGTTCAGAGCCGCTCCGATTGACTCTTCGACTCCTATGATCTTCACTGTCTTTTCTTTGATAAGAGGTATGCGGTACCTGCTGAGATAGTCTCTAAGATGTCCTTTGATCTGGGCCTTCACAAGGTATACGGCCCCGGTAGGGTTATCACCATATTCCCTGCCGAAAAGATCATCGATCAAATTGTCCATTTCCTGCAGGTCGATATCCGCTTCTTTTAAAACTCTGTTCAGCCTTTTTGAGAAATAGAATGAAAGGACGCGGTGCACGAATCTTCCGACATCGGCCCTTTCGATTTCCCCTGTGATCTCCTCCTTCTTCCCGAGATCAAGAACATAGCTGTAGTAGAACTGAAGCGGGCAACTGAGGTATGCGTCAAGGGCCGTGGCGCTGTATGTGAAATCTTTCAGGAAGGTGACTACTCTGTCTGTCTTGGAAATGGCGGCTGGTGTATCGTTCCCGAGCTTGACCCTGTACTGGATAGCCTGCACATAGTCACTTGTCCTGGTAGATCTGTCCCTTTTCTGTCTTTCCCATAGCAGACTCTCTACGAAGCGCGATCTCTCCCTGGTATCATTTTCCACAAAGAAAATATGCACTTCTTTTGCGCCTCTTATGAGATTATCGAAATAGTAGGCCGACAGCTTGTCCCTGTCCAGATAGGTCGGCAGTTTCAGTATCTCCCGCGCCTTGAAAGGCAGAAGCGTATCTTCCTTAGAGGTGTCGGGGATGACGTCTTCGTTGGCATCGAGAATAAAGACAGTGTCAAACCTGATGTTTCTCGTTTCCAGGAAGCCAAGGACCTGGACACCTTTGAGCGGAGTCCCGGGAAAAGGCACGTGGCCCGTCATAATGTATTTCCTGAAAAAAGTGAAATAGCTTGTCCTGTCCGTGAACGATATGTCCTTCATCAGGGATTTGGAGGCTGTGTCCAGCGCTTTAATAAAGGACTCTGAGAAAGGGTAGAAGAGCGGATGAAGTCGGGCGGTACTGTTATTGAAGACGAATGTGAGAAGCCCGGTGCATTTTGCGGCGAAGTCCCCAATATCCCTGAAGGACATAAAGTTCTCAATTGTGTTGAGATGGACCATCCTTAAATGTTCCCTGACTTCCGCAGCGGTCATGCCTTTTTCTTCCTGGCGAAGCTTGTCACTGATGGAGCTGAGTATCTTTTCGTTGTCTTCTATCTCAGACAGGGTTGCAAACATTTTCGTGCGGGATTTTTGGAGCATCTCCTCAATGGTGTGGAACATGATCCTCGTGATCTCGGCGTTTCCCTTACAGTAAATATTCTTCACGTACGGGTGCAGCACGAACTTCATGTAATCAGGGACGTAGATCCGGTCATCTTCCGCGGAGGCAATCAATTCCATAAGATTATTGAGAAAGCCGAAGACCGGCGTCCTGTGCAAGGGATATCCGAGAGAGATGTTGAAGTCGTCTTTGTCTATGCACGTCATCCCCTGCCGGAGAAGTGGAAAAAGCGTCTCTGAAGACGGAAGAACTATTGCGGTTTTTTCGTTGAGCAGTCCCTCCTTCCCGGATTTCTCTTCAAGAATGCTCCCAAGGGAGAAGACCTGGCCATGGGCATCGGGGCTGCTGTAAAAATGGATTTCCGGTTCGGGTTGAGCCGATCCGGCGCTCCCGGTTTCTATTCTCAGCTCCGACAGTCGCTCGCCCAGGCCCGGGCCATCCTGGAATATGAAGATTACTTTTTCGGACGGCAGCAGCTTCCCGAAGATGTCCTTCTCGCTTCTGGTCAGCGCACAGAACCCAGCGAATATCACCTTTTCAAACCTGTCGATGCTGCATTCGAGGACCTTCTCAGCTGCCATGCGGTATCTCATGGACCTTGTAGCCATGCCCAGTTGGGAAATCTTCTCATAAAACGTCTTGTAGAAGAAATGGAGCGACTGAAGCCTTGCCAGTGCATGCCTGGGTATCACTTCATCAGTAAAGGGCTGGATTTCCTTTACCATCGCAGGAGGGACCCCTTCAATATAGAGTTCCTCGATGTCCGTAAAAAGCTTTATGCCAAGAGAAAAGAAACTGTCGAGGGTGAGGAAACTTTCTCCGCCCAGGGGTTCAAGGGCGCTCCTGTGGATCTCATAGAGGATGGCAACGGCATCGACTGTCTCCACATTCCTCACAGGGTTTACGGCTTCCGTGACGTAAACCACGAATTCGTCCATGGACAGGATCAAGGGAGGTATGAAGCTGCCTTTTCCCCTTTGCGCCAACTCCCTTCGAAGGAAATGAGCCGGCCTTCTGCCCGGAAACACGACAAGGTTTTGAGAGTAGTCTTTCCCGGGAGGACCTATAAGGTTTGCCGTCCTCTCGATGAGGTTTTCCTGGGCGCCTATGATCAGCGTGTTCCTCATAATGTCCTGATCTCTCCGAGGTCTATATAAACGATCCTGCCTTCCAATTGTCTGCCGGGATAGATGTCCTTCGCGATTTTCATATATTTTTTCATCTGAGCCCGGTGTTTCTCCTCAGCCCAACCCTCTCCCCCGGTCTTGAAATCCAGGACCGTGACCCTGTCCGGGTCGATCACGACTCTGTCCATCCTGAAGAGATGTCCCTCCTCATCCGAGAATTCCTGTTCCCTTTTCACCTCTCTCCCAGGGCGGGGTTCGAAGTAGGTCGCTATTTCCCTGTGTCCGAAGAGGCGAAGAAGCAGCTCTTTCACTCCTTCCGCCGCTGATTCCGAAGCTGTTTCGGCAGTGACTCTTCTGATGATCTTTTCAAACGAGCTTTCCATGTCATCGTGCATATATTCGATGTGGTAAAGGACCCTGTGGATAAATTCTCCCCTTGCTCTCTCTTCGATGCTGATCATCTCATCCGTTCTGACCGCCGCTTCTATCTGTTTAGGGTGATGTCTTACACTGAAGACCTCAGAAGATCTTGCGGCAGGAATGTCGCATCTCACAGGTTTCACCGTGGCTGCGAAGTCGCTTGCGGGAAGGAGATCGAAGGGAAAAGTCCCGCTTTTGCCCTTTACCCCGATTACGTAAAGCTCTTCCTTTGCCCGCGTGAATCCGACGTACAGGCTATTCAGCCTGTTCACATTTTCCTTTGTCGCTTCCTCTTCATAAAGCCTCTCGAAAGTGGGATCGCTGACCATGGTCTTCCTGTTGATCTTGAGCAGCCGCACCCCATTTTCTTCCTCTTCTACAATATAGTCAAACCCCCTGTTTCTGCCTTCATAGAGAACGACAATAACAGCGGGAAATCCGAGACCCTTTGCCTTATGGACCGTCATCACTTTGACGGCGTCCAGCGCCTTGGGGACGTCCATATTCCACTCGGACTCGCCGCTGTCGCTGTCGCCTGCGAAGTCTAGAAAGTCCCTGATGCTGTTGTATCCAGCCCCCTCGAACTCCTTGACCGCTTCGAGTATCTTCACAAGAGCCGCCTCCTCGTCCGCCAGTGTCTCAAAGACACTGAATACGGCGTACGCCTCTGTCACAAGGTCGTAGATCGGAAAATACCCCGAGGCCTTAAAAAGGCCGGCAAAGTATTGCTCCCATAAAAGAGGGAACTCCTTCTGGAACGACTTGTAAAGCGGAGGGCACTGTCGATATTCAAAGAGAAACTCCCCGAGTCTCTCCGGAGTAATCTCAGGACGGTCAACGCGCAGCAACGCGCCGAATATCTCTCCGTTTACGAAGGTAGAAAAAGAGAGGTCATCCATGGGCGAATCGAGGAAATTGAGCAGCGCCACGATCTCGCCCGTTATCTTTCTCCGCCGTATGTCGAGGTTGCTGTAGGAAATGAAGTCGATGTTCTTCTCATTCAGCCAAAGGGTGGTCTTTACGACGTCTTCATTCCTCCGGGTAAGTATCGCTATGTCGCCATAGTTGAACCCCCGCGATTTAAGGTCTGCGACGAGGTCCTGTATGACGCGGCGCTCAGGAATGGCTTCGTCGTCCCTTTCCTGAAGCACCACTTCGCAGTATCCCTGAGAGCTGCCGTCTCTGGCGCATTGTACGTAGTCCGTCAGCCCGCTTCTGGTCCCTGCCTCCATGTATTTATCATTTCCAGCAACGATCTCCTTGAATACCTTCTCATTGAAGTCAAGGACCTTCTTGAGGCTTCTGTAATTTGTCTTAAGTTCTTTTACGTCATGACGGGCGGAAGGGAAGGGGTTGTTGCGTTCGGACTCTCTCATGATCGTGTAATCGGCGTTGCGGAAACCGTAGATCGCCTGTTTGGTGTCGCCCACGACGAAGAGGCTTCCGCCCTGAGAGACGGCATTCTCGAAAAGGGGGTAAAGGTTGTGCCATTGAATTAGGGAAGTGTCCTGGAATTCGTCGATCAGGAAGTGGTAGATCGTCTCTCCAAGCCTGAAATAGATGTCGGGAACGATTTCCTCGCTAAGGTATCGGGCGAGGTTCCTGCTTATGTCTTCGATGAATACCTTTCCCTGACGTCTCTTGACGGATTCTACGATTTCTCTGAATGCTTCATATACCTTGAGATACGGCATCGAACGGGCGCGGACGAGGAGGGCAATGTATCTGTTGATAAGACTGGTGGCGTTCTCCCACTGTCGTGCAATCTGATCGAATGAGGTCTGAATGGCTGACCGGCCTTTCCCCGGCTTATTTACAGGCGGGTTCTTAAGCCCCTTTCCGATCAGGTCCGCGAACCTTCCCTCGTTCACGAGTTCCAGAACAGTATCGAAAGAAGAGTTTGCCCGTTTTGCGAGTCCTGACTTAAGGACGACCTTTTCAAGGTCCCCGACGGCAGTTCTTATTTCATTCTTTATATCATCAAAAGCCCCTGAGTAGTCCTCTATCACAGGGTTCTTGCCGGTCGCCGAGAGCTTTCCGTAGAGGTTTTTCACCTCTTCGAGGAGTGCCGATGAGGGGTTCCACATATATGCCTCCTGGCCCTGTTTCCCTTCCTGGATCGCTGAGACTATACCGAGAAGGAGTTCCGCCTCTTTTGTGCCCTCCCGGACGCCCCTGAGGAACAAATCAAAAGAGTATTCCATGAGCGCGTCATTGCTCATAAGGATATCGAACTCTGTGTTGAACCCGAAGTCGATAGCGGAGGTTTTGAAGATGGATGTCATGAAGCTATCTATAGTCCTCACCTCGAAATCAGCGTAATTCCATAGTATCTCCTCCACCATCTGCCCGGCCCGCTCGGTAAGTTTCTCCCGGTCTATGGAGACCGCCTCAAGCATCTGCCCGGTCATTTCCGGGTCGCCGAAATGAAGCAATTTCAGCCAGTGCAGGATCCTCCCCTTCATCTCCTTGGAGGCATTGTTTGAGAACGTTATGGCAAGAATATTCCGCAGTCTGTTCTTTGATATTTTTTCGGAGAGGATGAACTGAACGAACCTCTTCGTGAGCATGTGGGTCTTGCCTGAGCCCGCGGACGCCTTCAGCACGGTAAAATGAGGGAATTTAAGCTCAGAATCTTTATCTATGATAGGGCTTTCCATGCTGTCTCAATAGTACGCTTAAGAGATTTCATTTTTCAACTCGCCGCATAAAATAGCTCTTTTTCAGCGGATACACCTTCTTTTTTGTTCGGGTGAATATGCGGCTGCAAAGTAAGTTTCAGACCCTTGGTTGAAAAAAATGGTCAAAGTGATATGATGAAAAAAAGAATGAGGCGGGACTACCCGAACTAAGAACCAAGACGAGGGCGGCAATGGTGAAAGAGGTCGTGAAAGAGGTCGTGGAGGAGATTCTGGCGCCGGCCGGCATCGCCATTAACGGCAACCGGCCCTGGGACATTCAGATCAAAAACGAGAATTTCTACCGCAGGATCTTGAAGGACGGAAGCCTTGGACTTGGCGAGGCTTATATGGAGGGATGGTGGGAATGCGAAAATCTGGACGACTTTTTCTGCAAGATCCTGCCCTGTCATCCGGAAGAGAAGATCAAAAAAAACCTTAAGTTGCTCTTTCAGGTGTTCCGCGCTGCCGTGTTGGACGTTGCTGCCAGGCCGCGGGCCTTTCAGATCGGCGAGCGACACTATGACAAGGGCAATGAACTTTTCAGGCATATGCTCGACAGGAGGATGGTGTATAGCTGCGCCTACTGGCAGGACCTAGACAATCTTGATGATGCCCAGGAGGCCAAGCTCGACCTTATCTGCAGGAAGCTCCGGCTGCGGCCTGGCGAACGAATCCTTGATATCGGCTGCGGATGGGGCAGCCTCGTGAAATACGCCGCCGAGAAATACGGGGTCACGGCAGTGGGGATTACCGTCTCGAAAGAGCAGGCCGGGCTGGCGCGGGAGATGTGCGTGGGCCTCCCGGTAGAGATCAGACTGCAGGATTACAGGGATGTGGACGAGACGTTTGATCACATCGTCTCGGTAGGCATGTTCGAACACGTGGGACAAAAGAACTACCGGACGTACATGGAGACCGTGCACAGATGTTTGGGGGATGAGGGCCTTTTCCTGCTCCACACCATAGGCAACATAAAGACCCAGTTGACAATCGATCCGTGGTTCGACAAGTATATCTTTCCCAATTCACTCATCCCTTCAATGAAGCAGGTCGCCTCTTCGGTCGAAGGCCTCTTTATTATCGAGGACTGGCACAACTTCGGCTTTTTTTATGATGCGACGCTGAAGGCCTGGTTTGACAATTTTAACAGGAACTGGGAGAGACTGAAATTGTCTTATGATGAGCGGTTCTACCGCATGTGGAAATATTATCTGTTGAGTTCAGCAGGCGCCTTCCGCGCGCGTGACCTCCAGGTATGGCAGCTAGCGCTGTCGAAGAAAGGCGTTTCAGCCGGCTACTGCTCGGTACGATAGCGTATCTCTGATGCCTCAATTCGAGGCGGAAGTTTTCACGGGGGAGCGCATGTCATCCAGGACGGAAACCGACTCCCGCACGTAAGGGTCTTCGCCGACCTCCTTGATCCATGCCTGTCTCCTCCCCTCCTCCGATAGGTGAGACGTGTCTTGCTTCTTCCCTTTACGGATTCCTCCGTGGGGATTTCCCGAGTCCCTTTTTTGCGTAACTTCCTTCAACTCTTCTTCGTCCTTCCGTGCCTCTTCTATATTCAGAGGCTGAAGCGTTTTTTTCTGCATCTCGATCAGCTCCTCATTTTCCTTCGTGATATCGGCGAACTCCTTATTGGCACGGACTCTTTTTTCGCTTCGTGCCCTGAGTTCCCGGATGTCCGGTCGGGAATTCGTCCACTTCGAATAAGCGGCAGGATTGATCGTGTCCCAGGGGAGGGCGAAATCCAGGTACTGTTCTCCGGTCTTCAGGCCTTGAAACTGGTCGGGCAGAACTATGTCCGGTTTTACCCCCCGGTACTGCGTGGACGCGCCGCTAATTCTATAAAACTTCTGCGTAGTGATTTTCAGCGCCCCGAGGGCGTCCTTTATGCCCATGTCGTGCGAGCGAAGGAAATCGTTGAGGTCGATAATCGTCTGGACAGTTCCCTTGCCGTGAGTATCACCGCCTATGACAATCGCACGTCCGTAGTCCTGGAGCGCGCCTGCGAGGATCTCCGAAGCCGAGGCGCTGAACTTGTTGACGAGGACCACCATCGGTCCTGAGTAACGAATGTCAGGATCTTCGTCGGCAAGGACCGAGATCTTTCCATCGCTTGCCTTCACCTGAACTACCGGACCCGTCTTTATGAACAGTCCTGCGGTTTTGATCGCATCGGTAAGCGCCCCTCCACCGTCATTCCTCAGGTCAAGGATCAGGCCTCTGATCCCTGCGGCCTTCAGCTTATTGAGTTCTTTTTTTACGTCATCTGTGCAATTGCGGCCGGCACTGCTTCCGGTGTGATCGAAGTCCCTGTAAAATGCGGGGATTTTGATGTAGCCGACAACCGCGCCACCGGCTCCGTCTTTCAGGACAGCGCTTTTTACAAAGTTATCCTCAAGCTTTATGACATCCCGTACAATGGGAACGACCATCCGGCTGCCGCTCGGTTTTTTTATCGTTAGCCTGACCTCGGTGCCTTTCTTCCCCCTGATCAGCTTTACGGCGCCCTGGACGCCCATATAGGTAATGTCTACGGGTTCCTTATCTTTCTCTGCCACTTTCAGGATAATGTCTTCCGGCTGGAGCTGCCCCTGCCTGAATGCCGGGCTGCCCGGAACGATCTCGACTACTTTAATATAGCCGTCCTCTTCCCGGAGTGTGGCCCCGATACCCTCGAGGGTCCCCCGCATGCTGATATCGAAGTCCTCCTTGCTCGAAGGCGGCATATATTCCGTATGCGGATCGTAGGCCCTGGTGAGCGAGTTAAAGTAGCGCTCATATTCTTCCCTTTCGCTCCTTTCCCGAAGTTCGGAAAAGAAGGTCTCATAACTCCGTAAGACCTTTTCCCTCGCCGTTTTTTCGAATGGCGCCGTAGGCATGCCGTCCTTGCCGTCCTGTGGCTTCTTGGCTTCGTCCTCCATGTTAAGCAACTGATGGAGCACCTGCAGTTCGAGGATTTTTCTCCAGCGCTCCCTCAGCGCGCCTTCGGTCTCGCAGTAGTCGAGCTTCTCAGGGTCCGTTTCGACGTATTCATGCCCCGCGAAGTTGAAGTCTTTGGAGAGCAGTTGTCTGACCATTTCCTTGACGGCTGCAGCTCTCTTTAAAAGGATTGCGGTGGCGAGGTCGGCGAGTTCGTAGTTTCCGGATTTGATTTCATCATCGATCGAGTTCGTATAGACCGCCAGTTTCTTAACGTCTTCCTTCAGAAAAAAGCGTTTCTGGCTGTCCAATTGCTTCATATAAAGGGTGAAGGCGTTTTTCGAGAGTTCGTCGTCGATTTTCTTGTGGCTGAAATGGAGGTTGCCCAGGTCGTAGCTCAGGAGATACCCGAGCACCTTGGCCCGCTGGTACGCAGGCGTGTTGCGGCTCTCAAGCGCATATGAGGCGGGAAGGTTGATGAAGAGCAGGCAGAGGACTAGCGCAGCAACGGAGCGGGCACTCCGCAAAAAAGCGCCGGCTGTCATCATCTTTGCACCGAAGGGTCCGGGGCGGTGGATTGAGCGAACATATTTAACGGCTGCACCTCATCGATTTTTTATATTACCCGTTTCGTCAGTATTACCGCAAGTTGCGCGGTCCCCGCAAGAAATTGTCCGCACACGGGCCGTTGAAGCCGCCTATAGTGTCGTCCCCAAGAAGAGTGAGTCAGCCGGCCGCGGCCTGCGCCGACAGCCGGCCACAAGATTCATTTGACATCCTGAAGGTTATTCGCCTATAGTAAAAATGTAAGTAAGCGCTAACATTAATGAGATAAGCATGCGTGACACAAGGGATAAGATATTGGACGCAAGCCTCGCCCTTTTTTCAATAAAGGGCTTTCTCGGTGCGACGACGAAAGAGATCGCAAAGAAGGCAGGCGTAGCGGAGCTGACGCTCTTCAGGCATTTCTCCTCAAAGGAACGGCTTTTCGAGGAAATGATTGCAAGTCACTCCTTTCTGCCCGCCCTGAAGGGGCTCTTGCCGGAGCTGAAAGACCTCTCTTACAGGGATGCCCTGGTGCAGATCGCCGGCGGCTTCTTGAACAGGTTATCCGAAAGAAGGGACCTGATCAAGATCATGCATTCCGAGATACATTTGTACCCGGCAAAGGTGAAAGAGATCCAGCAGAATCTTGTCGGAGAAATCGTAAAAACCCTCGCTTCGTATTTCAGGGGAATGCAAGAAGGAGGGTTGTTAAAGGAGTTCGACCCCGAACTAGGCGCCCGCGCCTTTCTCGGCATGTTTTTTCAGTATTTTACCAACCAGGAATTCGTGGTAGAAAAGAAGCAGAAGTTCGAAAACAGGGATGCTGTGATCCGGGAGTACGTGAATATATTTGTTTTCGGAACTGAGGCGGGAAAATCAAATAATGGGTCCGGCAGCACAGACGGGGTCCGCTGATGTCCGTTAGAGTAGAAGAGGCTGCCGCATTGCCATGTGGGAGTCAGCAACGATGATGAGGAAAGGGGCAGGGCGACTGCAATGAAGAAGATATTGATCGGGATTGCGATAGCGGCGATAATGGGGGGCGCAGCGTATTTTGCGCTGCGTAGCAAAGGCGACGTTCCTCAGTTCAGGACTGATAAAGTGACACGAGGGGACATCGTATCGTCCGTGACGGCGACTGGAACGGTCAACGCAGTCACGACGGTATTGGTGGGGACCCAGGTATCGGGCACGATAAAGGCAATCTACGCCGACTATAATTCCCGGGTCAAAAAAGGGCAACTCATTGCGCAAATCGACCCCGCGTTGTTCGAAGCCCAGGTGGACCAGGCAAAGGCCAATCTTCTCGCAGCAAAGTCGAACCTGACGAAGGCGGAGGTAGCGGTTACCGACACCCGGCGAACTTTGGAGCGCAACCGGGAGCTTTTAGCCAAGAATCTTATTGCCAGGTCGGACCTCGATACAGCCGGGACGAATTACGACAGTGCCGTTGCCCAGGTAAATGCGAACAAGGCACAGGTGGAGCAGGCGGCTGCGGCGCTGAGGATCGCCGAAACGAACCTCAGGTATACACGCATCCTCTCCCCGGTGGACGGTATCGTGGTATCGAGAAACGTGGATGTAGGGCAGACTGTCGCGGCGAGTTTCCAGACCCCCACGCTCTTCAATATCGCACAGGACCTTACCAAGATGCAGATAGACAGCAGCGTGGCGGAGGCCGACATAGGGAATATACGGGTGGGGCAGCCTGTCGAATTCACTGTTGACGCGTATCCGGACAGCCCGTTTAAAGGCAGCGTTTCGGAGGTCAGGAACGCTCCCATTACAGTCCAAAACGTGGTTACTTATGACGTGGTAGTCAATGTGGCCAATCCGGAACTCAAACTTAAGCCCGGCATGACTGCGAATGTTTCCATCATTATTTCGAAGAGGGAAAACATTCTGAGGGTGCCCAATGCGGCCCTCCGGTTCAGATTTACCGATAAGCGCGCGAAGACGGAAACGAGGGGAAAAGGGGTCGGTGTCTGGGTCGTCGACGGCGAAAAACCAACTCGGATCGGCGTGACTACCGGCATCAGCGACGGGAATAATACGGAACTGCTCTCTGACAATCTGAAGGAAGGGCAGGAGCTTATCGTGGAGTCCCTGGCAAAGCCCAAGAACCAGGCGCAGTCCGGGCCGCGCATACATTTGTAATATGGCCCTTATTGAAACGCAGAACATAAACAAGATCTACAGTCTCGGCGATGTAGAAGTAAACGCCCTGAAGAATGTCTCTCTTAGTATAGAAAAGGGAGAATTCATCGCGATCATGGGACCTTCGGGGTCAGGGAAGTCGACATTTATGAACGTCCTTGGTTGTCTCGACAAACCCACGAGCGGTATATATCTCCTGGAAGGAATCGACGTTGCGCGTATGAACAGGGATGAACTCGCGGCAATACGGAACAAGAAGTTGGGCTTTGTCTTTCAGGGGTTTAACCTTTTGTCGAGGACTTCGGCTATGGAAAACGTTGAGCTGCCGATGCTCTATGACGGACTTCCGGCAGGGGAGAGGAAAGAAAAGGTCATGGCGGCCCTGGCAGTAGTGGGACTTGCAGGCCGGGAAGACCACCACCCGAACCAGCTTTCAGGCGGCCAGCAGCAGAGGGTGGCCATTGCACGTGCCCTTGTAAACAACGCCCCGATAATCCTTGCTGATGAACCTACAGGGAACCTCGACACAAAGACCAGCATAGAGATCATGGAACTCTTTGTGAGATTGAACGGGGAGTCCCATATCACTATCATACTTGTGACCCATGAGAAGGACATAGCGGAGTTTAGCAGGAGGCGGATATTCTTCAGAGACGGCGTAGTCGTCAGCGACGAACTGTCCGGCAAGACATGATCAATATCCCTGCGACCATAAGAATATCGCTAAGGGCGCTGCGCGTGAATAAGATGCGTTCGGCCCTTACTATGCTCGGTATTATCATCGGTGTCAGCGCTGTTATCACTATGCTTGCAGTCGGCACGGGGGCGAGACAGAGGATAGGCGAACAGATGGCGAGCATCGGGTCGAACCTTCTGATGGTACTTCCCGGTTCGACTACATCGGGAGGCGTGAGGATGGGCGCCGGAACTCAGCCCACCCTGTCTACGGGAGACGCCGAGGCGATACAGAAAGAGTGTCTCTCGGTAATGTATGTGGCGCCGGTCCTCAGCGGGGTGGCCCAGGTGATCTACGGAAACCAGAACTGGTCGACCGGTATTACCGGGACTACTACGAATATGCTGCAGGTGAGAGATTGGCCTCTGTCTGCAGGAAGACCCTTCACGGATGAGGAAATGCGGAGCGCGTCGAAAGTCTGTCTGCTCGGGCAGACCGTAGTGGACAACCTCTTCGGCGGCATCAATCCCATTGGGCAGATAATCCGCATCAAGAATGTGCCTTTTACTGTGGTCGGGGTACTCGACGCCAAGGGCCAGGACCCGGGAGGGCATGATCAGGACGATACCGTCTATGTCCCGGTAACCACGGCCCAGAAAAAACTCTTCGGCACTGCATTCCCCGGCATGGTCAGGATCATCATGGTGAAGGCGAAAAGCGCCGACGACCTTGCTTCGGCGGAAAAGGAGATTACCGAACTGCTTCGGCAGAGGCATCATATCGGGCAGAAGCAGGATGACGATTTTACCGTCCGCAACCTCACCCAGATGATGCAGGCAGCGGAACAGTCCACAAAGGTGATGACCCTATTGCTTGGGGCGATCGCCTCCGTGTCCCTCCTCGTAGGCGGCATCGGCATCATGAATATCATGCTCGTTTCGGTCACTGAACGGACAAGGGAGATCGGAATCCGGATGGCGATCGGCGCAAAGACGTGGGACATCAGGCTCCAGTTTATTGTCGAGGCCCTCACCCTTTCGATGATAGGCGGCGTGGTGGGGATTATCATAGGGATTTCGAGCTCAGAGGTGGTGTCGATGCTTTTCGGATGGCCGACTGTCATATCTCCCGTATCTATTTTCCTTTCCTTCGGTTTTTCAGGTTTTGTGGGTATATTCTTCGGGTTCTATCCTGCATACAAGGCATCGCTTCTTGACCCCATAGAGGCGTTGAGGTATGAATAGAAGAGATAGGATAAACATGGTATGATAAAAAGCTTCTATATCGCCGAGGTGTATGCTCAGGGAGAAGGAAATGGGTAACAGAATAGGACAGATAGTGCTTTCCTGTATTGCAATTCTCCTTTCTTTGCAGGTGCGAACGGCATCCGGGGAGTTGTTGACGCTCTCCGAGGGGCTCAGGCTCGCCACCGAAAACAGCAGGCTCGTAAAAATATCGCGTGGCGACGAAAGGATTTCGGAGACCGATACGCGTATCGAGAGAGCGCGGCTTTTCCCGACGGTGAATGCGTCCGCGAGCGGCACGATGCTTGCTCATCAGCCCGCGGCGATATTCGGGACTCAAACTATTCCAATGTCTCAAAAGGATTTTTATGCATACAATCTGACTATCCAGCAAACGCTGTACGATTTCAGGGAAAACGCGTCCCTCTACGAGTCGAGCAAGGCACGGCTAGAGGCAGCGAGACTTGATACGGCGAGGGTGAAGAACCTTGCGGCAATCGACTTCGCGCTGATCTATTTCGATCTTCTCCAGTCGGAAAAGATGGTGACCGTCGGCGAAAAGGAGGTCGAGAGACTCGAATCCCACCTGCGCGACGCAAAAAACCTTTACGAGGAAGGAGTGATCACGCGAAATGACCTCTTGCAGGCGGAGGTGAGGCTCTCGGATTCGCGGCAAAGGCTTCTTACCGCAAAGACGAATCGTCAGATCAACGCATCCCGTCTGAACAGTGCGCTGGTGAGGCCGCTGATGGAGAAGGCGGAGGTAGTGGACGTTAAGGAGGCACCCCCGGAATCCGAAGTCACTATCTCGGACATCGCGAAGGCCTGGGAAGAGGCCGAAAAGGAGAGACCCGAAATACGGATTGTCGATGCGACCCTGAAGTCCCTCGACCTCGACGAGGAGGCAAAGAAGGCGGAATTTTATCCGAAAATAGTTGCGGTCGGCTCGTATGATTATACCAAGAACCAGTACCAGACCCCTCAGGGGAACTGGGAAATGACCCTCGGCCTCGGGATAAACCTCTTCAGTGGCTGGAAGACCACCGCCGAGGTGGCGAAGATCAGATATCAGAGAGAGAAACTGCTTGAACAGAGAAAGAAACTCGTTGACGATGTGAGACTCGAAGTCGAAAAATATCTTCTCGATGCGAGGACAGCAAGGGACAGGGTCGCCGTGACAAAGGATGCCGTGCGACAGGCCGAGGAAAATCTCAGGATAAACAGGGTGAGATATACGGAGGGTGTCGGTACCGCGACTGAGGTCCTCGACGCGGTCACGCTGCTGAGCGTTGCCGAGACAAACCACTATCAATCCGTATATGATTTGGCGAAGTCCGAGATCGCGGTATTGTATGCGGTCGGCAAAGATCTTTCGGAGGTCTACAGATAACGCACTGCTTTGATCTCCCGGGAAATCATAACTTCCCTATCCCCCTCTTACCATGAGAGAGGGTATTTGTTCCTCCCCTTAAGATAAGGGGAGGGTAGGAGGGGTTATGAAGCGCTGGTTAATAATTTCAATATATATAAATGTATATATGATATGAGACCCTTAATTAGGAAAAAATTATGGCGAGGAGAAAATGGACGAAATAAAACAATCTGAGGGGAATCAGCCCGCGGAGGGCCAGTCCGCAAGCATTAATCAGACGAGTCGCAAAAAGAAGGCGATGATCGTATTTGCAGTGCTCGCGGTGGTCGGTGCGTTATCGGTATTTTTTTATATTAGGTACAAGAGCACCCATATCTCGACGGACGACGCATTCATTGACGGGCATATCCATACCATCGCCCCCAAGATCAGCGGGACCGTAAAGAGCGTTTATGTGGATTCAAACCAGTATGTAAAAGTGGGGGACATACTCGTTGAGATAGCCCCTGTCGATTATGAAGTAAAGGAAAATGAGGCGGCTTCGGCGGTTAACGCCGAAAAGGCAAAGCTTGCAGAGCGGGAGGCGGGGATTGACGCGTCGAGGAAAATGCTGGCGGAACTTACGGCGAGAATGGGGGCGGCGAAGGCAAACCTGCAACTTCAGGAGGCCAATTTAAGACAGGCGGAAACGGACATACGACGGGCGGAGTCGTTGTTCAAGAAAGAGGCGATCTCAAAAGAAAAATACGACCGGACGCGGACGGAATATGATGTCTCCACCGCCCAGGTGAAGGCCTCAAAAGAGCTCCTCAAACAGGCTGAGGTGGCCCTCGAAACACAGAGGGCGGTTGTAAAGCAGGCCGAGGCGGCAAAGGTGACCCAGGCGTCGTTGGTGAAACAAGGGGAGGCCGTGCTGGATTCCGCCAGACTGAATTTCGGTTATACAAAGATTTATGCGCCGACGGACGGTTATGTTACGAAGAAGTCGGTCGAGGTCGGAAACCAAATACAGCCCGGCCAGCCGCTTATGGCGGTGGTACCTCTGAATGATATCTACGTAACGGCCAACTATAAGGAGACCCAGCTCCAAAAGGTCAGGGCGGGCCAGAGGGTCGACATCACGGTTGATACCTATCCCGGCAAGGTCTTTAAGGGTAAGGTGGACAGTATCATGGCGGGTACGGGATCGGTGTTTTCGCTCTTCCCGCCGGAAAACGCTACCGGGAATTTTGTCAAGGTCGTCCAGAGGATCCCGGTCAAGATCGTCTTCGATCAGGACACCGACCCTCAGCATGTGCTGCGGATGGGGATGTCGGTCGAGCCGACGGTGGTTATCGGGGATTAGACGTTACTGTGGTGTCCTATTCCTCCGTGACGGACCGGATAGCAGCATGACCGGCGCACTTGTCCGGTGAGCAACGGGAAGATAAATAAGTGGCTTATCGCCCTCACGGTCATGCTCCCCACGCTGATCGAGATCATCGACACGTCCGTGGTGAACGTGTCGCTGGACCATATCAGGGGCAGCCTTTCAGCGGGAATAGACGAGGCCACATGGACGATTACCTCATATCTTGTCTCGAACGCGATTATTATTCCTATGACCGGCTGGCTCGGCAGGTTATTCGGCAGAAAAAGATATCTTATTTTTTCGATATCCCTCTTTACGCTCAGCTCTTTTTTCTGCGGGATGTCTTGGAACCTGCAGAGCCTCATCGTTTTTAGGATACTGCAGGGAATCGGGGGAGGGGCGATGCAGCCTATCTCTCAGGCCATTCTCCTGGAGACTTTTCCGAGAAAACAGCACGGCATGGCGATGGCACTGTTCGGCGTCGGCATCATGTTCGGACCTATCATCGGGCCCCTACTGGGCGGCTGGATCACCGACAACTGGTCATGGCACTGGATATTTTTCATCAACATCCCGATCGGCGTGGTATCGATACTCATGGCGCTATTTTTCATAGAGGACCCCCATTACATGCAGCGGATGAAGATGAAGATCGATTACTGGGGCCTTGCTTTTCTCACCGTCGGTCTCGGATGCCTCCAGATAGTCCTGGACAAGGGACAGCGGGAAGACTGGTTTGCTTCGGGGTTCATCACGGTATTGGCGCTCGTTGCCGGAATATCCATTCTCCTCTTCCTGATCGTGGAGCATTTTTTCGCCGAGCATCCCATCATGAACCTGAAGACATTCAAAAACCTCTCCTTCAGCACGGGAAATATCGTAATGTTCTTCGCCTTCTTCAACCTCTTCGGAAGTATCGTGCTGCTGCCGATCTATCTGCAGACCCTCATGGGGTATAACGCGACCCTTGCGGGAATGGTACTTGGACCGGGGGGAGTGGCTACGCTGATTGCGATGCCGGTCGCCGGCAGGCTCGTTACCAAGACCAACCCGAAGTTCCTGCTCGGATTAGGCATTATCGTTTCCGCCTATGCTACGCACCTGATGGCGCAGTTCAACCTCCTTGCAGATTTTCCGACTATCATCTGGCCCAGGCTGGTACTTGGCATAGGCATGGGTTTTCTGTTCATCCCCCTTACCACGATGACAATGTCGAGTGTGAGAAAAGAGGACATGGGCAACGCCTCGGCGATCTACAATCTGCTCAGAAACCTCGGGGGAAGCTTCGGCGTTGCCTTTGTGACGACGATAATAGCCAGAAGGGCACAGGTACATCAGACGTACCTCGCCTCCCAGCTGAGCCAGTTCGACAGGGTGCTTCAGATTGCGCTCCACCAGTCAACGCAGGCGATGCAGCAAGCCGGCTTTGCACCTTCCGTTTCAGGCGGCGCCGGGGCGGGAGCGATTTACAGTCAGTTGATACGGCAGGCGTCTATGATGTCATTTAACGACGCCTTCGCGCTGCTCAGCGTTTTTATGGCCTGCATTGTACCCCTTGTCCTCCTCATGAAAAAAGGGAAAGGGGAGGCCAGGGCGGAGATGCATTAGCGGTAAATGTCCCTGAAAATTTCTTTTGACATTTTCGTTATGAACAGGTATCATTATTTTTGAAGTTTTAGGAGTTTTTGTTTCTGACGAGGCCACAAAGACTTTTAGCTTTGTGGCTTTTTTCGTTGACGCGGTGCAGTCACATCCCGAGACTTTAGTTTATTACGTAAGGAGGTAACCGAGATGGCAAACGGAACCGTGAAATGGTTCAACGAGTCGAAGGGGTTTGGCTTCATCACGACTGAAGACAGCGGCGATGTATTTGTCCACTACTCCGCCATCCAGAGCAACGGCTTCAAGTCGCTTGCCGAGGGTGACGCAGTAAGCTTCGACATCGAAAAGGGGCCGAAGGGTCCCAAGGCGGTCAATGTAGTCAAGCTGTAATTGACCGGATAAAACAAAAAATCCCCCTTCCCGAGGGGGATTTTTTTTTGCCGGAAGGGGTAGGGAAGCCCGTTGACTTTTTCCCTTCGTTTATACAATATAAAAATTGTGCATGAGTGTTATTCACGCTCTCCCGAAGCAATCACGACAAGACGATACGAGGTGACGCATGACTGTGCTGAAGTATGATTTCAAGGCCGAGGTAAAAGAACTCCTCAATGTTATGATCCATTCCCTCTACTCTCACAAAGAGATATTCCTGAGGGAACTCATATCCAACGCCTCCGATGCCATAGACAAGTCGAGGTACGAGTCCCTCACCGATAGCCGTATTATCGACGCTGCCGGCCCGTGGAAGATCAAGATTGCCGCTGACAAAGAGGCGGGGACGCTGACCGTTTCGGACAATGGTATAGGAATGACTACTGAAGAGATTGTCAAGGCCCTCGGCATGATCGCACACTCAGGTACGACTGAGTTCATGAACGCGCTCCGAGAAAAGGATGTGATGGACAGGCCTGAGCTGATCGGCCAGTTCGGCGTAGGTTTTTATTCCGCATTCATGGTGGCTGAAAAGGTGACTGTCCGTACGAAAAAAGCGGGCGGCGGGTCAAAGGCCGTAGTATGGGAATCGACCGCGGACGGCTCTTTTACGGTGGAAGAATCCGAAAAGGATACGGTGGGCACTGACATAGTCTTGCATATAAAAGATGAGGAAAAGAAGTATCTCGACGAATGGGAACTGAGATCGATCATAAAAAAATACTCGGATTATATCGAATATCCGATCGTCATGGAAGTAGAGCGCGAGCGGAAGGACGAAAAAGAGGGACAGGCAAAGGTCCGGGAAGAGGAGACCATAAACTCAGGGAAGGCCATCTGGCTGAAGGACAAGTCCGCGGTGCCGGAAAGCGACTACCACGAGTTCTACCGGCACGTCTCTCATGACTACGGGGATCCCGCAGAGGTGATCCATTACCGTGCCGAGGGCACCTCTGAATTTGTCGCCTTGCTTTTCATCCCGGCCAAGTCGCCCCTTGGGATACTCAACAGAGATTTCAAGATCGGGCCTGCGCTTTACGTCAAGAGGGTGCAGATCATGGACCACTGCGAGCAGTTGATTCCCGAGTACCTCAGGTTTATCAAGGGAGTTGTAGATTCGTCCGACCTGCCTCTTAACGTGTCGAGAGAAATGCTGCAGAACAACCGGCAGATAGAAATTATCAGGAAGAACATCGTCAGGAAGGTGCTCGACACACTGGCGGACATGAAAAAGAACGAGTTTGAGAAATACGTCGCATTTTACAAGGAGTTCGGCAGGGTCCTGAAAGAGGGCATCCACTACGACTTTTCGAGGAGGGAACAGATCGCCGACCTCCTCCTCTTCCCGTCGACGAAGACCGGCCCCGGTGCATTTACGACATTTCAGGATTATCTGGGCGGGATGCCGGCAGGCCAGGAAGACATCTACTACCTTGCGGCGACGACTTATGAGGAGGCGCTGAGATCTCCGTATATAGAGGCATTCAGGGACAAAGGATATGAGGTGCTTATCATGCTCGACGAAATCGATGATATTATCATGGGCGGGCTCTTCGAGTATAAAGGGAAGAAAGTGAAGTCTGTCACGAAAGGCGACGTGAGCCTCGATAAGACCGGCGACTCAGACAAAGAAGAAGCAAGAGAAAAGTTCGAGGGGCTCCTGAGGCTTATCAGGGAAGAACTGGGCGACAGGGTGAAAGAGGTGAGACTTTCGGGAAGGCTGAAAGATTCGGCCTGCTGTCTTGTGGGGGAAGAGGGGGGGCTCGATCCCAAGATGGAGAAGATCCTCCAGGCGATGGGCCAGGAGGTGCCCCGGACGCAGAGGATACTGGAAATTAACCCTGCGCATCCGCTGATTGAGGCGATGAGGTCCATCGCCGAAAGAGACCGCGGACTCCCGATCCTGAAGGAATACATCGAACTTCTTTATGGTGAGGCTGTTTTGCTGGAGGGATCGAAGCCGGAAGACCCGTCGCGCCTTGTACAGGCAGTGACGAAGCTTATGGTCGAAAACGCCGGACATCTGTCAAAGTAGGGCTCATTTTTTCGGAGTTCCCTGCTGAGGACAAAGGTGGATGAACCGCGGGGACTTACCCGCCCAGGATACTCCGGACTTTATCGATCAGTACCTTCGGTGAAGTAGATGACTTCACGAGATACTCTTTCACCCCAAGCGATAGCGTCTTGTCGGCCTCGTTGGCCACAAACCTTGTGGTAAGCATGATGGCGGGGACATCCTTCAGATCATCCCGGGTCTGCATGAACTGAAGGATCTTGAAGGCGTTGATACCCTCTATTTTATTATCGATGACGACGAAATCCGGTCTTGTCTGCTGAAGTATCTTGAATGCGTCGTTGCCGTTGCGCGTTTCGACTACCCTGAAGCCTTCCTGCTGGAAAGTGTAATTGTAGATCGCCCGGGACTGGTCATTGCCGTCCACGATAAGGACCGTCGGTAGGTCCTGGGAGAGTTGCCCGTTGAGGTGAAGCGCTTCTTTTATGGCAATCTTGTCCTGCGGCGGCAGGTTGATAAACTTCACGCCGAAGCCGAACCCCTCATCGAGGTGGCGCACCGACGCCTTCACCTTGACCGGCCTGCCGTCGATCTCGAAGTCGACATTCACCACACTGCTCGCGGCGAACTTGGCTTCCGTCTGGATATACATCCCCTCTTCGTTGAGATCGAAGCAGATCGCATCCATGTTCCCGTTAATCTTGACAGGCTTTTGTAGAAGGACCCGCTGTTTCTGTCTGCCGTGCATGATATATAGTAAGGATATGGGATTATTTTTTCAATGCTAATCCGCTGCCCCGTTCCCGAACAATAAATCAGAGGATAAAGACGCCAAAATCCTTCAGCGCCTCTGCGACGGCGGCCAGAGGCAGGCCGATCACATTGAAATAATCGCCTTCTATGCTTCGTATCAGGAGCGAGCCGAGCCCCTGGATCGCATAGCCGCCGGCTTTATCGAGGGGCTCTTTGGACCTCACGTAAGCAAGAATTTCCCGGGAGCTCAATTTCCGGAAGTATACCCTGGTTTCGACAGATCTCGATGTCATCTTCCCGGTCGCAGTGTCGAGTATCGTAAAGCCGGTGATTACCGAGTGTGTCCTGCCGTTGAGAATCCGGAGCATCCGTACGGCTTCTTTGGCGGTATGGGGCTTCCCAAGGAACTCTTCCCGGTATACGATGAACGTGTCGGCTGCAATAATGAGGGCATTTGCATATTTTCGGGCCACTGCCACCGCTTTCCCGCGCGATAGCCGGCGGGCAAGGGCCCTTGGAGGCAAGTGCGATGTCATTTTTTCCTCGTAATTGCCCGCATCCACTTGAAAACTGAGCCCGGTTAAAGCCAGGAGTTCTCTCCTCCTGGGAGACAAAGAGGCGAGCACGATTTTCCTTCCGTCAAACATACTGTCCCGCTGCATATCCCGACGCCCACGCCCAGTGAAGATTGTAGCCGCCAAGCTGCCCGGTGACGTCGATCAACTCGCCCACAAAGTAAAGGTCCGGGACCTTCATCGATTCCATTGTCTTCGAAGAGAGTTCCCTGGTATCCACGCCCCCCCGCGTCACCTCCGCTTTTTCATATCCCGCGGTTCCCGAAGGCCTCAGTCTCCAGCCGTGAAGCAGATTCGCCAACTCTCTCAGCTCTTTTTGCGAATAATCATGGAGGGGTCCTGAGAGGGCATAACGATCGCAAAAGGCCCTGCTGAATCTTCTCGGGAGGTGCCTTGACAAAAGCGTGTGCATCTCCGTCTTGCTCCGCATCTCCAGCTTAAAAAGTTCGAATATGTCGGTGTCGGGCAGCAGGTCGACGACGACCTCATCCCCTTTGTCCCAATATGAGGATATTTGAAGGATCGCCGGCCCGCTCAGTCCCTGGTGGGTAAAGAGGATTTCTCCGCGGAAACACGACCTGTTGCACCGCAGGGACGCTACCAGGGAGGCCCCGCTTAGCCCTTTAAAAAATGCCGCATCTTCGGCAGGGAAAATAAACGGCACGAGGGCCGGGTTCAGAGGGGTCACCCTCAAACCGAATTGACTCGCGGTCCGATAGCCGAAGCCGGTAGCTCCCAGTGACCGAAAAGAGAGGCCGCCGGTGGCGATGACAAGCGATTCTGCCTTCAGCTCACCCCGCTCCGTCGTTATCAGAAAGTGGTCTTTCTTCGCTATCTTGAGGATACGGGAATTCAGGCGCAGTTCAGCTCCCGAAACCGCGCATTCGCGCTCGAGCATTTCCACAATCAGCCGCGAACTCTTTATGCAGAAAAGCCGGCCTTGTTCCTTTTCATGGTAGGCGATGCCGTGTTTCCGCAGGAGAGCAGTGAAATCGCCGGGGGTGAAGCGGGCGAGCGCCGATTTGCAGAAGTGGGGGTTTTCAGAAAGATAATCGGACGGCCCGACTCGAAGGTTGGTGAAATTACAGCGGCCGCCCCCGGAGGCGAGTATCTTCGCGCCGACCCTGGCGGCATGATCGAGAACAACGACGGACCGTCCCCTCTTGCCCGCCTCAATCGCACACATGAGGCCCGATGCCCCTGCGCCTATGATAGTAACATCCGTTGTCATCCCTGGTAAGTATTGTACACCAGGGCACCGGCCGCGGTCCCTTTTTCGGGAAAACAATAGTGGGGAAATTGTTAGAATAGAGAAAGTGAGTTTTTTCGGCTCTTATATAGGCATGTACATGGTACAGTCGGTTACCCATTCTGTGCTGACGCTGTTCATTGTCGAGATGTCGCTGCGCATATGGCAGGTGGGTGAGGCACGTGAAAGGTTTAGGTACAGACTTCTGGTGCTCATTCTCCCCTTTGTCATGTTCCCGGTCTTCCAGCTGGTGAATCCGGATAGGGGCTCATTCTATTTCGTGGAGGACACGGCGCTGTTCAGCAGCCTCAGATGGGTCAATGTGGAGGTCTTCGGGGTCAGGCCTCTTTTCTACCTCTTTTTTCTCGTGACCGGGGCGGTCTCAATCGTAGTGCTGCTGCAGGAAGTGGTTCCTATCATGCGTGACTGGCTGAGCAAGCCGCAGCAACAGGAAGGTGAAGGGACTCCTGCGGGGCCGGCAATCGACGGGATGGTCGGCGAGATAAGTGCCGTCCTGAGAATAAAGAAGCCTTCGGTCTTTGTTATCGACGACGCGAATCCTGTTATCTATACAACGGGGACGAAAGAGCACTCGATCATTATGTCCGAACCCCTGCTGTCGGTCTTCAGCGACAGGGAACTCAGAGGTGCGCTTGCTCATGAGGCGGCCCATATCGTGAGGAGGAGCAACATCACGACGTTGCTCGTTTTTCTCGTCAGGATATGTATGTTCTACAACCCGATCAGCCTTCTTGAGTTCAGGAAACTCGTGCATGACGATGAGCAGATTTGCGACGACATTACCGTATCGGTGACGCGTGACTCCGAAGCCCTCGCCTCGGCGTTGAGGGTGTTTTCCCTTGATGTCCCGCATAGCGAGACGTTCAGGTTGTCGTTTGTAAAGGAGGCAATCGAGAGCTCCAGCCACAACCTGCTCCTGAATGAACGGATTGAGCGGCTTGAGAATCATGGCTTAATCGAGTATCATCCATATGGATGGGTAAGGTATGCAGCCAGCCTGGCCGCAATAGTGGGAGTAAGCTATTTTGTCGTCTAAAAGACAGGGGAAAGAATGCTGATAAGAAAATATCTCCTCTTCGGTGCGATCATGTCCGTTGCGGTAATCATGCTCGCTCTTCTGAACTGGTTCCCCTCCGCGGTCCAGAAAGAAGGGATACGAAAATACAAGAGCATCGAGGACGTGGAGAGCCAGCTGAAGATAAAAAAAATATTTCTTCCCGCGTATTTCCCTCAGTACCTTGTCTGGCCGCCCGCCGAGATTTACGCCCAAAGGAAGCCTTATAAGATGGTCCTGATGCACTTTACCAATTATGAGAGGAAAGAAATCGTCCTTTCGATCAGGCAGGTGGACCCTTCGGACCCTGCCCCGCTGGTGTCGAGAATAGAGCCGGTAACGATCAAACAGAGGGACAACGTACTCATCAAAGGCAGAAAGGGGCTGCTTTCGATCGCGCTTTGCCCCGGCGGAGAACCTTGCAATTCCGTTACGTGGCGGGAAGAGGGCTATGACGTCGAAATTATCGCCAAGGATTCGGTGAAGGAACTGCTTAAGATCGCGGATAGCATGATGGAGGGTCGGCCGTTTTCCCGAGATAGGGTATTTAATCCGGGAAAATAGGAACTATTCCCGATTGTTTCCCGGGGTTCCGTCTGTTATCCTTAATTCAGGAAACAGAAACAACGGGTGACGGAAACAACAGTGCCCGGGAAAGGAGAGTGTGAGATGCTGGCAATAAAGAAAACAGGCGGCGAAACCGTAGGCATGGGGGATTACTGGAATTTTACAAACGGCGAAAGGGTCCTTTTCAGCGCAAAGGGCGTTCTTCCGGGAAGGGCGGACGAGACTTACCACATAGTCCCCCCGGCTGCTGTCCTTGTGGCAGGGCCGGTACTCGGCCTCGTGTATGCGGTCTTCCTCCCTTTCATCGGAATCGCGATGCTCCTTTCTTTGGCAGCCCGGAAACTCTTCGGGGGGCTTTTACAGAGCACTTACAGGGGTGCTGCCTTCAGCTGGAAGCCGAGTGAGGCCTATCTGGCCGGCAAGAAGGGAAGGTCCAGGAGGACTATCTCTAAAAAGGAAGAGGAGAAGAAGGAATGAACCCGCTGAAGGGATTGTTATCGGGAAGGATGGCGGTCCCTGGCATCGGGTGTCTGGAGGCGAAATGCTGAACCGCATTGTGTTGCACATCACTCTGATCCTGTCGTTTTTCTTCGCAGCACAAAGTATAAGTATCGCGTCCTATCCGCCCGGAGAGGAGGGCGCTCTCTGTCTCGGCTGTCATAATAACAAGGAGATGTCCCTCACCTTCAAAAACGGCGAGAAGCTGTCGCTTTTCGTTGATGATCGTTCGCTCATGACATCGGCCCACAAAAATGTGAGCTGCTCCGGGTGCCACAAAGGTTTTTCCCTGGGCGACCACTCGAAGCGTCAGTTCAAGAACAGGAGAAGTCTGACGGTCTGGGCCTCGGATGCATGCAGGCAATGCCATACCTTCAAAAAGGGCATCCATCTCCGGATGCTCGGGGCCCTCAGGGAGGTCGTCTGCGTGGACTGCCACGGGTCACATGCGATACAACCGGTGAAGGATTCCGGCGACGCCTGTTTCGGATGTCACAAGTACGGACTGGCTATCCCGTTCAAAGACGGCAGCAGGCACTCGCTTGAGATCGACGAAGATGCCCTCAAGTCTTCCGTCCACAGTAAACTGCGATGCGCAGACTGTCACTTCGGCTTTTCTTCTAAAGAGCACCCCGATCGTGACTTCAAGGACAAGAGGAACTTTACGATTATCACGTCGGAGACCTGCAGGAGATGTCATTTCGACAAGTACACGAAGACGCTCGAAAGCATGCACTTCAACGTGCTCCTGAAGGGGAACCTCAAGGCACCAGTCTGTGTGGATTGCCACGGCGCCCATGGGATCAAGACGGGACGGACCGAGAAGATCGAGAGCGCGAGGAGATGCAAGTCCTGCCATGAGGATATTTACCAGACCTATGCCATGAGCGTTCACGGCAAGTCCCTCATTTCGATGCACAACCAGGACGTACCGGTATGTTCGGACTGCCACAGGGCGCACGATATCTCAGACCCGAGGATGGCTGATTTCCGCAATAACATCCCACAGATGTGCAGCAACTGCCACGCCAACGAAGAGTTGATGAAGAAGTACGGGCTCTCTACGGCGGTCCTGCAGTCCTACCTCGAGGACTTCCACGGGGTTACCGTCTCTTACTACAAGAAGCAGAAAAATGCTATCAGGCACATCGCCGTATGTACCGACTGCCATGGTATTCACGATATCACAAGGACGAAGGGTCCGGATGCCTCCATCGTAAAAGCAAATCTCGTCAGGCGGTGCAGGAAATGCCACCCCGGGGCTTCCGACAACTTTCCGGACACGTGGATATCCCACTACGAACCGAACTTCAAGAGGGCCCCGCTTGTCTACACTATCAACCTCATATACTCCATCTTTATCCCGTTTATGATAGTGGGACTCGTCCTGCAGATAATCCTGCACATTTGGCGCTACGCCGTCAACAGATGAAAGGAGGCCTTAAATGATCGAAATAGAAAAGAAAAACGGGGAGTTCATCAGAAGATTTCATCCCCTGCGCATTATCGAGCACCAGGCAAACGCCATTACTTTCATCGTGCTGGTCGTGACCGGTATCTCTCAGAAGTTCCATAATTCCTCTTGGGCCGAGTGGATCATCATGAACCTCGGAGGGATTGACAACGCAAGGGTCATCCACAGGACCACCGGACTTTTCTTTACCGTCCTCACCCTCCAGCACATGCTGACCGGCTCCTACGGGGTAATCGTGAAGAAATGGATGCCGTCGATGGTGATCAACCTGAAGGACTTCACCGACGCGATCGACAATCTGAAATACTACTTCGGGATTACTGACAGACCTGCGAGGTGCGACCGCTACGATTACAAGCAGAAATTCGAATACTGGGGGGTGGTCATAGGTGGAATACTGATGATTCTTACCGGACTGACCCTCTGGTTTCCGACGAAGGTCTTCCACCTCATTCCGTTCCTTCCCGGACAGATAATTCCCGCTGCAAAGGCCGCCCATACGAACGAGGCGATGCTCGCCCTGCTGGTGATAGTGATATGGCATATCTACAATTCGGTCTTCAGTCCCGATGTGTTCCCGCTCGACACCGCAATTTTTACGGGAAAGATTTCGAAGGAGCGCATGATCCATGAGCACCCCCTCGAGTACGAACGGCTGACCGGCGAGAAGCTTGGCGATGCCCACAGCGAAGAGGTTAAGGCAGAACCCGGTCCGGAAGAAATATCGAGTGCGCCCTAAATCCGTGCGTATCTCTCTTCCCTGCGGGGGGAAGTTGTCAATCCCGGGACCCCGCTGATATAATAACGTAGGGGCGATGCAGAAGAAGATTATCATCTCGACGTTACTGAGCGTAATCATCATACTCCTGAGCCTCGGGATTATCAGCACCTTAAGCATCAATGAAAGTATCCGGCATTCACTCACCGAAAGGACGCAGCTTGCCGGCATTCTGGCCAGCTACACCGACTACCGGCTCCAGAACAACCTCACGAGGCTCTATGACATTTCTCTTTCCGGCGCCATCGATCTGAACGACAACGACTGGGAACCCGAGGACAACGCCCTGAAAACCGCTTACCAGTATTCGATCTTCACCGACGGTATCTTCCTTCTCGACCCCAAAGGAAACATTGTCCATTCCTATCCTCCCGGCCTGATGAAGCGGAACCTTATGGGCATTCCGTATGTGAAAACAACTATCGAGGAGAAAAAGGCGGTAATCTCCAATATCTACACCGAGGAGGGTACCAACAGGAAGGTGATTTACGTCCTCGTGCCTCTCAAGGACAAGGAAGGCAGGACGATCGGCGCCGTGGGCGGTGAGATCAACCCCACCAATTATGTCCTGACGAACCTTATACGGGCGATCCCGACCCGGGGCGACACGATTATCGAACTCGTGGACAGTTTCGGTGTGGTCATCGCCTCGAACAACCCGGTGAGGATATTTGCCTGCAGCGACCGCAACCGCATACTCGGCAATCTGATCGCAACTAAACAACAGTCGGTGATGAAATGCCACCGCTGCCATGAAGGAGAACAGGGAACGGTCGGTGCTGAGCGCGAAAAGACCATCGACATGCTGGCGTTCGCGCCTCTGTCGGAGGCGCCCTGGGGGATCACGGTAAGGGAAGGGGAGGATAGGGTATTCGCCCCTTCTTCACGACTGAAGAAGAAGTTCCTGATACTCGGCCTCATATCGATAGGCAGCGCTCTGATTTTTGCTGTCGGAATCAGCAAGAGCATCGTAAACCCTATCAAGTCCCTGACGATAGCATCAAAAAAGATCGCGGACGGCAACCTGAGGGGGCCTGTCAGGGTGTTGTCGAGGGACGAGATAGGCGCCCTCGGCATGAGCTTCGAGGCGATGCGGCAGAGGCTTTCGGACTCCCTCGACAAAATCCACCGACACAACACCGAACTCGAGGAGAGAGTCCTTGATCGGACAAAGGAACTTCAGCAGTCAAGAAAAAGGCTTTCGAAACTGCTTCACGAGGTGATCCGCGCCCAGGAGGAAGAAAGGAAAAGGATCGCCCGAGAACTGCATGACGAAACAAGCCAGTCGATCGCCGCGCTCGGAATGTCCATAGAAATTGCCGGGATCGCCCTTAAGGAGAATGCGCTGACGCCGGAAAAGATTTACGAGCTCAGGGCGAAGGTCTCCCAACTGATCGAAGGCATCAACAGGCTGATACAGGACCTCCGGCCCCCGGTGCTCGACGATCTGGGCCTGGAGTCGGCGGTCCGGTGGCTTCTGGAACGGCACCTTGCGGTCAAAGGGGTAACGTATCAATTATACTCCTCGGACGAGTTCCAGAAACTTCTCGACAACAGCGAGACGGTCCTGGATGATAAGACGATATTCAGGCTCTTCAGGATAATACAGGAGACAATTATCAACGTCTCAAAGCACGCCAATGCGAAGAACGTGAGGGTGTCACTGGGCTACGACGGATCTGCCGTAAAGGTGGATATCACGGATGACGGGGTGGGTTTTGATGTGCAGACGGTGTTCCGGGAAGCGGACATGGGCACGAGCGCGGGCTACGGACTGGTGGGACTCAAAGAGAGGGTGGCACTCCTCGAAGGGACAGTGGATATTATTTCACATCCTGGTAAGGGGACCGGGATAACCATTATAATACCGCTGAGTTCCCTGGAGGTACAGGATGTCTAAAATCAGAGTCGTGATAGTCGACGACCATTCCCTGGTCAGAGAGGGTATCAGCGCCCTGCTCAAGTTTTATGAGGACGTCGAGGTGATCGGTGAGGCTGCAGACGGCAGGGAGGCCATCGCTATCGCTACGAAGCTCAACCCCGACGTAATCCTGATGGATATTGCGATGCCCGGCCTTGGAGGGCTCGAGGCTACAATCGAGATCAAGAAGAGGAGCCCCGATATCAAGATCCTTGTCCTGAGCCAGTATGACGACAGGGAATATGTGAGCAGGTTCCTCAAGGCGAATGTATCGGGATACATACTGAAGCGGGCGGTAGGAGGAGAGCTTATCACCGCCATCAGGGCCGTGGCGAAAGGGGAGTCGTATCTCCATTCATCAATCGCCGCGAAGGTAATCGACGGCTATATCGGAAAGGCAGTCGAGGTTGCGGACCCCTACGAGTCCCTGACCGACCGTGAAAAACAGGTGCTTAAGCTCATCGCCGAAGGAAATACGCATAAAGAGATGGCTACCATCCTCGGTATAAGTGTAAAGACCGCCATTGCCCATCACACGAACATATGCGACAAACTCGCCCTCCGGTCTAAAGCCGAACTGATAAAGTTCGCAATACAAAAAGGGATCATAAGACTCGAGACATAACCTTCCGTCGTTGTCGCGATTTTTACCTGGCGCCTATTTATTTCATTCGGGAAGAAACGATTTTTTCAGATCGTCGCATATCAGTAACACCGATTGCCGTACAGTCGCAACGTTTTTGACTGCATGGCTGAAAGATAGTATCATACACAGGGATTTGAAAGAACATCTGGACAGTAAATCGGCGTTGCTGTTATAGTAGCGACGAAGCATGCAAAGTTTGGAGGAGATGTGCGGATCGGGTATCAGACATTTATCTTTTCCCTTCAAGCAAGAGACATTATTGTTTTGCCTTCTTACAAAGGGTCCACCCTTCGCGGCGGATTTGGAAATGCCTTTAGAAAAGTGGTCTGCGCCCTCCGAAAAGCAGACTGCACTGAATGTATTCTCAAAGAAAAATGTGTCTACTCGTATGTTTTTGAGACCCCGCCACATGCCGGCACGAAAATCATGACCAAATATGATCATGCGCCGCACCCTTTTATCATCGAACCGCCTCTGGACTGCAGGCAGGCATTCAAGCGGGGGGATGAGATCACCTTTGGACTCACGTTGGTCGGTCGAGCGATCGATTATCTCCCCTACTTTATCTATGCCTTTGACGAACTGGGAAAGCTCGGCATAGGGAAAGGCAGGGGAAAATATGAGTTGAAATATGTAGGGGCGCGTTGCGATGCGCCCGGAGCCGGCAGGGCCGCCCAGCCGCTCGCCGCCCGTTCTGTCATTCCCGCGAAGGCGGGAATCCAGGAGGTAATTGATTGTGAAACCATCTATGATTCCGGGACAAAGACGGTCACATCTTCTTCACCGAACAGCATTGAGCTTGGCTTTGATACATCCACGCCACCGGCAACCACCCTTAAACAGCTGTCGATGACTTTTCTGACACCGACGAGGATTAACTATAGAGGTAGTTTGACCCTTGACCTGGAATTTCATATTCTCATCCGAAATCTCCTGAGGAGGATTTCGCTCCTCTCCTATTTCCACTGCGGCGAGGACCCCGCTGACGTAGATTTCAAGGGGCTCATCCACCTTGCTGAAGGGGTGGAGGTGAAGGAACGGAACCTCCAATGGTACGACTGGGAACGATACTCGGCAAGACAGGACACGAGGATGAAGATGGGAGGGTTTACGGGGAGCGTCACCTTTTCAGGGAATATTGGGCCTTTTTTGTCTCTCTTGAAGGCTGGCGAGGTCCTGCATGTCGGCAAAGGAACAAGCTTCGGATTGGGTAAATATATACTTGCATGAAAATATTTCCGCAATATTGTTTATATCGCTTTCGGTTGCGGCCCCGGAGTAGAATGGGCAGATGAGACACTCGGCATTCAGAGAGATATGTATCTTCATATCAGGCGCGACGCCCCAGGTGATTACCGAAACGCTCTGCGCCCTGGGGGCCGGAAGCCCGCCTGTTTTGCCGCAGGAGGTCTATATCATCACCACCGAAAAAGGCAGAAAAATTGCCGAGGATACTCTGCTTGTGCAGGGTATCCTGAGAAACTTGGAAGAGGAGTATCAGCTGGGACCTATCCCTCTTAACGGAAGGTCCTTTCTTGTCCCCCGGGATGCCGAAGACAGACCGCTGTCCGACATCAGAAATGACGCGGACAATGCTCGCATGGGTGAATTGATTACCTCTTTGATACAGGAAAAGACGGACGATCCTGCCTGCCGTCTGCATTGTTCACTTGCCGGCGGGAGAAAGACGATGAGCTTTTATCTCGGGGCCGCGATGCAGATGTTCGCCAGGCCGTGGGACAGACTTTACCACGTGCTTGTCACCCCTGAATTCGAGTCGAGCCCTGAATTCTTTTTCAAACCCCGGAAAGCGCGGGTCCTTTCCTGCGGAGGCAAAAGGCTTGATACAAGACATGCCGAGATCACGCTTACCGAGCTGCCGTTTATCCGGCTCAGGGACAAGCTCTCCCTGGAAGACGTGCGCTTCAGGGACCTGGTTGCGGAGGGACAGAAACAGATCGACATTGCAGTGACGCTGCCTGAACTGCGTGTGGACCTTTCCGGAAGGACCGTGAAGATCGGGGACAAGGCGATAAAACTGCAGCCGTTGCAGCTTATGCTTTATGTCGCCTATCTCAGACACAAGCTCAACCGCTGCAGGTATCCGGCGAGGCCCTATTGCCAAGGCTGTACTAAATGCTTTCCCTCGCTGCTTGAGCTTGCAGGCAAAACGGCCCTTGAGGAGATGGCAAAAGACTACCATATGATCGCGCCGGCAAAGGTCGGGGACCTGCTCCATAATAACAGCAGCGGGCTTCCCGTCGAGACGATCCGGCAGGGTATCAGCAAGATAAAGAGAACGATAGGCGCTGCGTTAGACGACGAAGCGCTGACCGCTATTTATGCGATAACGACATCCGAGAGAAAATACGCAGACAGCAGGCACGGCATTCGGGCAGAGAAGGGGAGGATAAGGATTGGGTAACCAGGTTTGCGATGGCTTACCGAGCGCAGAACAGAATTCTGGGTATGCAAATTTCAGAAGGGGTTCATTATTACTGCAACAACCCTAATACTGTACATCAAAAGGAGCGTGAATTACAGTGCTACCTAAAGTGTTTAATCAACGAGAATACCAAACGGTGATCCTTGGGGCGTTGCTGCATGACATAGGGAAGATGCTGCAAAGGGGAAGTTTTGGGTCGCTCGATACAAGTGGAAAACATCCTATAGTCTCATCAGTATTTGTAAGTGCATTCAGGGATTTCTTCTCGCGATTTGCAGATTTTGATTTATTGCTGACACTTGTACAAAGACATCATGAAGATAAAAGGCTTGGTGATGATCTGATATGCCAAAATGCCCCCGAAAATAGTAAGTCTTTAAGCTATCTTGTAAGCCGCGCTGATAATTATTCATCGTCCGAAAGAGGAAAGCAGGCTGAAACGTATCAGGATTACAAATTAACTCCCATGGTATCTGTCTTTAGCAGAATTGATCTCGCCAAAGGGATGCCTGGCATGATGAGATACAAACTAAACCATCTTATGCCTGAAAATACATTCCCTGAAAAGTTCGATACATACGACGAGGGTGAATTTAACGCTCATCTTCAGGGCTTTGGCGAAGAATTCAATACGCTGGTTAGTGGCATGAAAAGTGCGGACTTCGACGCTCTGTTTTCGAATGTTCTCACAATATTGCTACGCTATTCATGGTGCATTCCGAGTAATACACAAGAGGAATATCCTGATGTGTCCCTTTTCGACCATCTCAGAACAACTGCTGCCATTGCTGCCTGCCTTTATCAGTATCATTCCCCCAATTTTCTGGAGAACAAAATCAAAGAAGATAAAACTGAGAAGTTCGTCCTGTTGGTCGGTGATCTTTCGGGCATTCAGAATTATCTGTTCAATATTACGCATATCGGCGCAGGCGGTACCGCAAAGAGGCTGAGGGCAAGGTCGTTTCAGCTCAATATGCTCTCAGAAATCGTAAGCCACAAAATCTTGCATGCCTTTAATCTGCCTCTTGCCAATATTCTGATGACATCCGGTGGAAAATTTTATGTTCTCTTGCCTAATAAGGTTGATACTGGAGATAAGATTGAAGATATTAAGACGGAGATCGACGCATGGTTTCATGAGAAGCTTCAGGCCGAAATTAATGTCAACATAGCGACCAGGCCGCTTTCCGGGAAAAATTTTTCACATTACAACCTAATAATGAAAAGTTTAAATCAGCGGCTTCAACGAATAAAGAAACAGCCTTTTAAGAGTATTCTGATAAAGAATGACGCATGGCAAGAACATAACACCACGCTCAATGTTGACTATGGCGCAGAGGAACGGCTTTGCAAAGCGTGCGCCAAATTACCTGGAAAAGAAAGAGAAGACGGGAAACACATATGCGATAGATGTCAAGCGGACAAAGACATCGGACAAATTTTGCCGAAGGCAACAATTCTTGCTTTCTATAAGGACAACGGCGGGAGATTCAAGGACTATTTCGGTTATTCCATTGATTTGCTGGACGATGCCAAGGACGTAAGAAATGGTTGCTATCTTATGATGAGTATGGATGAGCCTTTTTCTCACGAGAGATTCCCGGTGGCCCACCGCTTCATTGCAAACTATACAGCGCGTTTTGTCAGCCATGATGAATGTGCGCCATGCAAGAACGGCGATTGCACGGAAAGAGGGAATGTATGGGCTGGGCAGCCTAAGTCTTTTGAGTGTATTGCGCATGAAAGCACGGGGCGTCCGATGCTTGGATATCTGAAGGCCGATGTGGACAACCTAGGCGCTGTTTTTGCTTTCGGGTTGAAAGATAACGGCACAGTTTCCAGAATCGCTACCTTAAGCCGCATGCTTGATGTGTTTTTTTCAGGCTATATGCAGAAGCTCATTGAAAATAACTATCCGGAGTTGTACACGGTCTATTCCGGAGGTGACGATTTGCTTGTTATCGGGCCGTGGGATTCGACAATAAGATTTGCGGATGAATTAAACTCCGAGTTCGGAAGATTTACCTGCAATAACAAGAATCTTACTATTTCGGCAGGCATAGGGTTTGTGAAGCATCATCACCCCGTCTTCAGGGCGGTTGAGATGGCGGATAATGCGCTCGATATTTCTAAGGATGGCGGGAAAAACCGCCTGACTGTATTTGGGCAGACTGTTGAATGGGACAAGGTGTCGAAAATAATCGCCGAATCAGAAAGATTGGCCGGTTGGCTTAAGAACAGAAATATCTCTACCGGGTTTGCGAGGAACCTATTATTTTATTCGCAGATGAATACTGAATTTATGAAAACGGGCAAGACTGAACACCTGCGCTTCCTGCCACTGATGACTTATGATATCGCCAGAAATCTTCCACCTGTAGAATCGCAGGACCTTCAAAAGAGAGAAATCAGGGCTTGGGCAGAAAGTCTTAAGTCGGACAGCTTACATATGCAGCATCTTGGGATTATCGCAAACTATGCGTTATCGGCAAACAGAGGAGGGAAGGATGAGTGATTGGAAGGATCAACTGAAAGGCTCCGAATTATATAAAGCAGGAGGTGGAGGGATGAAGAAATGTAAATGCGGGAATCCTATAAAAGATCCTAGGCACGACACCTGTTATAGCTGCTTTCAAAAAAGACGGGGGGGCTCTGCAGGAGGCGAACGGCTAATCCTCAAATTGCCTGCTGACTATTTGAATAAAGGGTACTTTGATGACAGAGGTTATTTGAGAGCCGGGATTTTTAAAGAGGAGGCCAAGGCCGTTGCTAATGTGTTAGCTTCACTAAAGATGACTGCCACATCCTTGAGAGCTTTCTATAACAAGTTGAAGGCTATAGAAAACAGGTATAAGTCGGCAAACAACAATTTTGAACTTGTAAAACCAAATTTATATGCATTTGAGAGAGATGTCGCCTATCAGGTCAGTAGAGGGGTTGTTTCAGAAGCATTTCGTGAATTCATTAATAAGAATTCTGCGCTCGCAATAAAAGGACCAAAAGAATTCAAGGGCTTTGTGGAGCATTTTCTCAGCGTGTTGGCGTATTTCAAAGACTACTCAACAAAATAAGGAGGATTAGATCATGAAGCTTAGTAAATTCATGTCAGTAAAAGGAATTATTCATTGTGAGACTGGCTTGCGAATTGGGGGCACAAAAGAAGGCATCATCGAGCCTGGAGGTTCAGAAAACACTATTATCAGACATCCCGTAACTGGATTGCCTTATTTACCCGGTTCCTCCATTAAGGGGAAGATGCGTTCTCTTTTGGAGGCTGACCCATCCAGCGGCTCCAGAATAGAAGGCGATGGCAAACCATGTAAGTGCGGAACTTGCCTTGTCTGTAGGATTTTTGGTTCGCATGGAATGTCAAATAAGGAAATTACTCGCATACTTGTCAGAGACTGTCCAATAACAGAAGAATCAGAGGGCGTTCTGAGATCAGCCCAAGAAGAAAAAGGAATGAACTTTGCTGAGGTGAAGAGTGAAAATATTATTAATCGCAACACTGGAATAGCGGCCAACCAAGGACTTAGAACGCAGGAAAGGGTGCCCGCCGGCACAGATTTTAAAATGCACATCACTCTTAAATTATTCGAGGGTGACGATGCTGCTCAAATACTAGATTTTATTAAGAAAGGCTTGAGTCTTATTCAAAAAGACTATTTAGGTAGTTCTGGCAGTAGAGGCTATGGCAAAATTATAATCAATGACCTAAACATAACAGAAGATTAACAAACGATGAGAACCTACCGGTTAAGAATAATGCCTCACAGCTCGTTCCTTACGCCCTGGCAGGCTGATACCATTTTTGGGCATCTGTGTTGGCTTATGGCATGGCGCGAAGGTGAAGGTGCCCTTGCCAACTTTCTTCAGGAATATAAAGATGGTAATCCATCTTTTGTTTTGTCCGACGGAATGCCCGGTGATTTCTTGCCTGCGCCTGCACATATGTCCCTAATGGCGTCAATAACTGAGTCATACGCCGATTATCAAAGTGCTAAGAAACTAAAAAAAGTTGCATGGTTGAAGCCTGATGAATTTGAAGCGGTACGTGAGGGGGCAATGACGATACAGCCTAAAGCGAGGATAAATCCTTTCAAGGCTTTCTCTACCATGCACAGCTCGATAAACAGGCTTACCGGAACCACGGGAGATGAAGGCTCTCTGTTTGAGCTTCCGGAATATGCCCTTGTAGCTAATGAAGAAACGATCTCCATATACCTTAAGATAAGGGGCGGAGAAGAGGAGAGGACGTTCTCGCTTTTTAAAGATCTTTCCAGGATGGGGTACGGCAAGAAGAAGTCCATCGGCAAGGGGAGTTTTGAAATAGTTGGTGAATTTGAGCCCTTTGAAAAGTTTGATCATATTGATGGTGGCAACGGATTCATTTCACTATCGAATTTTGTCCCGTCGAAGGATGACCCCACAAGCGGATTTTATATGACAATCGTCAAATACGGCAAACTCGGCGGTGAATACGCCTTCAGCGAAAAGCCCTTTAAAAAACCACTTATAATGTTATCAGCTGGCTCGGCATTTTATGTAACCGGCGCTGTCAAACCGTTCTATGGCCGCATCGTGGAGGGCATAGCTCCTGCAAAGCCTGCAGTTGTTCAGTATGGTTACGCTTTTGCGGTTCCTGTGAGGCTGGCGATATAACCTATGGACTTTAAGATCGTTTTTTCGAAACTCCTGACGGCATTTGAGGAGCAGGATGTCCGCTATGCCCTGATGGGAGGGTTTGCCATGGGGCTGTGGGGCGTGGCCCGCTCGACCGTTGACCTCGATTTTCTTGTGCGCCGCGAAGACATGCCGAAGGTCGACAAGATAATGGCGGGCATGGGATATGAATTGCGCCATCATTCTGAAAATGTCTCGCAATACGTTTCCCCTTTAAGGGTCATGGGCGAGGTGGATTTCCTGCACGCCTTTCGCGAGGCGAGCGTTGAGATGCTTAAGAGGGCCGCCGACAAGAAGATCTTCAACGGGTCTCTGACGGTCAGGACTTTAAGGCCTGAAGACCTGATCGGACTGAAGCTGCAGGCGATTAAGAACAATCCTCAACGAGAAGGGAATGACATGGCCGACATAAGGACTTTGATTCAGTCACAAAAGACCGGTCTTGACTGGGAATTGGTCCGGGGATATTGCGAGATTCTGAAAATGCAAGATGTGTTCGAAGAGCTGCGGGGGGACGCCGAATAATGGGCCTATCGCCGGAGGCTGCAAAAGAACTTCTTATGCTTGCGGGCTCCCGAGCCTTGCAAAAAGACATGGAAACGATCTCCTCTCAGCGCCATAACCCCTTCATCAAGGGCGGCGAAGCGGATGCCGATGCCTACATCGAGTTCGTCGCGGCGTTCAATGAGTTTATCAACCACGAGCCGAAGCCGTTCAGAAAAATGATAGACAGGGAGATGAAGCTGTGAGCCATATACATGTCTGTCTGGTGTCGGACCAGCCGATACCGAATCTTACGACCGTTTTGCAGTTTCGACCGGGCACGGTAATACTACTGGTGACGGAGGAAAAGATCCATGAGGCTAAAAGGCTTAAAAAAATAATTGCCAAGCATGGAATCACTGTGAAATCGGAGCGGATCGCCGCCTATGATCTCAACAGCGTCATTGCGATGTGTGACGGGATCATCAGGCAGTGCGCGGCATGCGATGTGTCACTGAATATTACAGGCGGCACAAAAATAGGGACGATGGGTGCTTTTCAGGCGTTCTATTCTGCAGGCAAACCCATCTTTTATGTGAATACAAAAGACAATGAAATACTTCAGCTATCGCCCGATGAGAAAAAATTCAAAATAGCCACTACCGTTTCTGTAAAAGACTATCTTTTGGCACATGGTTTTAAAGTGCAGGGGTATGTAAAAGACGACACTCCTGTCTTCAAAAAGAAAAAAATTACCGACTACATGATTAACATCGCCGTGCACAACGCCCGGCTAATAGGAGAAATAAACTATAGCATACCTGCAATAACGCCACACACAACATATCCGTTGTCTGTGGCGTTCAAAAGCACCCCTGAGATCGGAAAGCTGTGCGGAATGCTCTGTGAAGCCGGCTTGGCTAAAACGGATGGCGCGTCGACTTTGCTTATACCCGATGAGGCAACAGCTAACTATTTAGAGTCTGTGTATAAAGTCCGATTTTTTCGGCATTGATTTCAGAAAACCGGCCCACTCGCCCAATATTTTGTAAATTTTTGCCACTGCCTTCTGTGGATGCCTTTTCCACGCAAAGTTTT
>JAJZPM010000079.1 GCA_021811105.1 Nitrospirota bacterium
GCCCACATGCCAATTGTGGATCGTTCTTCCTGTGATAACATTATTGGGGCTGCCGTTCTGCTCATATATTCACTATACATAAGATTCACCATATTGTAAAGCTATTTATGAGACACTACACTAGCTGCTCTTCTCGAAGGCAGCTTTTCCTGCCTCGCACACGGGACACGGTAGTCCGGAGGAGGACCTTTAAATTTCCCCCGCATCCTTTTTCGAGGCCCCGCCCGGATTCAGTTTCTCCCACCGGTACCAGAAGGTCTTATAACTGAGGCCTAGGAGTTTTGCGGCCTTTGCGACGACGCCGTTTGCCTTTGTCATAGCCTTACGGAGAAGTTTTTCCTCGAGTTCATCGAGGTTGATCCCCTCTTCGGGGATCTCGAAATCGAATGCGTCGGCAGGATGGAGTGCCCTCAGCTCGCCCTTGATGTCCTTTACCGTGATCGTGTCGTTATCGCACATGAGCACGGCACGCTCGATTACTGATTCGAGCTGCCGGATGTTGCCGGGCCAGCCGTACTCGGTGAGCGCCTTCAGCGCCGGCGCCTCGACGCCTTTAACCCTCTTGCCGAATTCGCGGTTGTATTTGCCGATGAAAAATTCGACGAGTTCCGGGATGTCTGTCTTCCGGGAGCGGAGCGGGGGCATATCGATCGACACGACCCTCAGACGGTAATACAGGTCTTCCCTGAAGTTTCCCTTCGCGAGTTCCTTTTCGAGGTCCTTGTTCGTTGCGGCAATGATCCGCACGTCCACCTTGATCGCCTCTTTTCCGCCGAGGCGCCTGATCTCCTTGTCCTGGAGGACCCTGAGGAGCTTCGACTGCATCATCTGGGGCATGTCTCCGATCTCGTCCAGAAAGAGGGTGCCCCCGTTTGTCGCCTCGAACAGGCCGATCCTCCGGGAGGAGGCACCGGTAAAGGCACCGGGTTCGTAGCCGAAGAGCTCACTCTCGAAAAGGTTTTCGGGGATGGCGGCGCAGTTCAGTGCGGTGAACGCCTTCGACCTCCTCGGGCTGTTGTAGTGGATCGCCTTTGCCACGAGTTCCTTGCCCGTTCCGCTTTCTCCCTTGATCAGCACGGTCGCGGAACTGCCCGAGACCTTCTTCATGATCTCGATCGCCTCCTGCATCATGCCCGATTTGCCGACGATGCCTTCGATCCTGAACCGGTCGTAAAGCTCTTTGTGGAGCTGGAGGTTTTCCTTCAGCAGTTCCGCGTGTTCCGATGCCCTTTTCACCGTCAGTATGAGCGAGTCCCTGTCGAGGGGTTTGGTGAGATAATCGAAGGCCCCCTTCTTCATCGCCTGGACCGCGGACGATATCGTGCCGTGGGCAGTCATGATGATCATGGTCGGGCTGAACCCGTCCGGTGACGGAAGTTCGAGCTTCGCCACGGATTCTATCAGCTCGATGCCGTCCATCCCCTCCATCTTCAGGTCCGTGAGAATTATCTCGGGATAGTACTTCGTGATCACCTTCATCGCTTCTTCCCCTGATGAAGCGGCATAGGTCTCGTATCCTTCGCCTTCAAGAATAGTCTTCAATATGTCTCTCTGAAGCGGCTCATCGTCCACGACAAGAACCACCGGCATCGCTTATCCCTCTCTTTCCAACGGCAGGATTATCGTGACGCTGCTCCCTTTTCCTTCAGCGCTTTTGAAGTCCACTTTGCCCCTGTGCTCCTCGATAATGCGTTTGGTGAGGGCCAGCCCGAGTCCGAGCCCCGTGCCTTTTGTGGTGAAGAACGGATCGAATATCCTCGCGGCCTTTTCCTCCGATATCCCGACGCCCGTATCTTCAACGGTGATATGAAATTTGTTCTCGACTGTTTTCGTCCTGATGGTGAGTCTGCCGCCGTCGGGCATTGCCTGAAACGCGTTCAGGATAACGTTGTAAAGGCAGGTCTTGATGAACTCGCTGTCGACCGAGAGTTCAGGAAGGGACTCGTACTCCCTCTGCAGGTCGACGTGCTCCTTCTGTGCCTTTGCCATGACGAGACTCACCACGTCTTCAAGTATTTCCCCTATTTCGATCTTTTGGCGGTTGAGCTCAAGCGGCCTGCCGTACTGGAGAAAACTCTCGGCAAACCCGCTTACCCGCTGGATCTCTTTTTTGATATTCGAAATCAGCGAATCGAATGCCTCCCTGTCGCCGCCCGACGGTTTGTAGCGTTCCCTGATGTGGTCGATCGACAGGCTGATGAAGTTCAGCGGGTTCCTGATCTCGTGCGCGATACTGGTCGAGAACTGGCCGATGCCGGCGAGATGTTCGGCCTTCCTCAGCCTCTCTTCGAGTTCGCGCTCTTCGCGCAGTTTTCTCACCATAAAGTTGAAACTCTGGGTGAGTTCGCCTATCTCGTCCTTTCTCTCGGTCTTCAGTTCCTGGTTGAGGTCCCCGCCTGCGACCAGCCGCGCCGCTTCGACGACCTGCTCGATCGGCTCGGTATACCTCCTGGCGAGGTATACCGTAAAGAAGATGCCCATGCCGAAGACCAGCCCGGCAGCGAGGATCCTCTGGAGCAGCCTCTTCCGCATGAAGAGTGAAAAGTCCTCCGTATTGATCGTAAGGTGGATGTATCCGTAATGCTTCTGGCCTGCGACGACCGGGATGATCACGTTATATGAGTGGCCTTCCCCGGTCACCGGCTCGCCCAGCTGGGCCTTGAAGATAAGCTCTTTCTTCTTCGTTGTCAGCCATTTGCCGATGTTCTTCGGGTTCGTGCTCGAGATGATCTTGTCGGAATTGCTTATGATCGACAATTCCTTCACTCCTCTTGTGTTAAGCTTCTGCAGGTAAGACTGGAGCCTCTTCTCATCTGTCGCCCCGCTGCTCGTCACCTCTTCCACCCCGACCTGTATCGCCTTTGAGAGTTCGGCGGTCTGGCTCTCGAATTCGTTGAACATCGCCCTTTCGGTCTGAGAATAGAGAAATATGAAGATGGACATGAGGCTGAGGCTCAGCATCATCATCATCGCCACGAGTTTCTGGTTGAGGGAGCGTCTGAGAAAGTAGTCCTTGACGGTCTGCCTGTTGATACGCATATATCAGTATTGTATCTTAAACACTCTTGGTGAGGTCAACGGATAAAAAAACCCCCGCAAGCGGGGGTTTTCTCTTGGATACGGAATCTATTCTCTATGACGTTTCTTTTTTAGGGCCGCTTTTGCCTTCGGGGCCTTTTCGGGCGTTATCTGCTTCGTCTGTTCCGTCAGTGCAGTCGCACCCGCCTTCACTGCGCCCGCCTTTTCGAGAGCGGTCGTATAGTCCTCTGTGTCGATAAGATTCTTCACCTCGAGGAGGGAATCGTCAAGCCCCTGCGCATCGGCGTTGAGGGCGTCTAGGTCCTTCGCCGTTTTCGAACGCATTGCCTTCGCCAGCGAAGCCTTCGCCTCTTCCACTGCTGTTATTGCGACTTCCTGGGCAGCGAGTGCCTGCTTTTTAGCCTCTTCCTTTTTTGCCGCCAGACCTGCCTTGAGGGTCTCTGCGTCGGCCTTCGTCTTTGCAAGCATTCCCTTCGCCTTTTTATAGTCCTTCAAAAACCTGGCGTCCTGTGCATGCACCTCAGCCAATGCAGCGGCCAGCTCATTATTCACGTTTCGGGCCCCGGCCGGCGAATATTTCTCCGCGCCTTCGGCCATCGCAGCATCGACCGCGGTCTTCGCTGCGTTGATCTCCTGAGCAGGTTGTTTTGAGCAGGCCGTGAACGCGAAGACCATGAGAAGACCGATAAGGAAATTACTGATAATGCCTTTCATGGAGACCTCCTTTATGTGAATCGTTCAGTATTATCTTGGGTAAGGGTTCATAATGAGAATACCTCCTCAGGCATGGCCCGAGGAGGTATTCTCGTGAGACAAAGAAACTTCTCTTGATTAGTAACCTGCCGCAGGTTTCTTTGCAGGGGCCTTCTCCTTTGCAGGAGCAGGAGCCGCCTCCTTCTTTTCTTCCTTCTTCTTTTCGGCCTTCTTTGCCTTCTTCTCGGCCTTCTTTGCTTCGATCTTTATGCTCTTTGCCGTATTGACGCCTTCAGCCTCGGTGTATTTCACCATGACCTTCTCGCCGGCTGTTACATCGGCGATGGTCTTGCCCTTAGGCATGAACTTGGTCTTCTCGTCGACTGTTACCGTAACCTCGGCCTTCTTGCCTTTTACCGTGACGGTGTTAGCCTTTGCGTCAACCGCGGTCACCTCGCCGGTGATCTGCTTATGCATAACTTTCTTCTTTGCAGCCTTTTTCTCGGTAGACATCTCCTTCTTCTCAGCAGGAGCTGCCTCCTTTTTCTTCTCAGCTGCGAACGTTGCCGCCGTGAGGGCAAAGACAAACATTACGGAAAGTACGATTGCTATTGCTTTCTTCATTTATTTCACCTCCTTTCGTCATTAAATGGATCAGCCGGATTCAGGAAGTAACAAAATGTGTGCCAGATCAGGAGAGCGATAAACAGGCGTTTTTTAGTGGAATGAATTTCTCTTTTGAGAAAGTTCGTCCCCTTTTAGGAAGGAAAGGAGGCCGGGTGGCCGGGTTTGGTGCCCCCCTCACAACAACTCGGGCAATGAAGTTTTTCAGCCGCCTTTCGACAGAAGACCAAGCTCCGCGGCGTACTGTCTGAAGAGCGCGAGTCCCTTTCTGTGCTCTCCGTCGAAGTCGTAGGAAATTCCCCTCCAGTATGAGACCAGTTCCCGTTCCGAAAGAAAGCTCCTCGGGGGAGAAGCAGCAGCTACCACTTCAAGGTCCTTCAGCGCCGATGCCTTTGCCCTGTCCAGGTCGCGGGTGAACCTATCGACCAGTTCTTTTTCCCCCGCGGCGCTTTCCTTTCTCACTATCCAGAGGGCAAAGACCGTGGGAAGGCCGGTATACCGGTACCAGAGGTCGCCGATATCGTATATGTGAAGGGCGGGCCACATGAGGGACTCCCTCAGTGCGTCGTCTCCTATCACCAGATATGCCTCCGACGATTCCATCGCCTTTCCGAGCGGATCGGAGGTGGACCTGAAATCGCACTCCAAGCCGAGAAATCTCTTCAAGATTATCTCGAGAAGTCCGACGGATGTTTCGGACTGGGACGAGGTGAGTACCGTAACGTTGCCGAGTTCCCCGATCGGTCTCTTACTGAAAAGAAAGACACTCCCCACCGGCCCTATCGAGCTTATCGAGTGGCCCTCGATGAGGTCATACTTGTCGGTATTTCTCAGGTATTCTATCGAAGAGGAAGGACTGACGTCGATCCTCCCTTCGCGGATCTCCCTGTTCAAAAAGGACGGGACTCCTTCCACGAACTCGTAGTAAGAACAGTCGGCCTCTTTTTCGAGCATGTAGTATATCGGGAAAAGGTTCGAATAGAAGAACCTCCCTATCTTCAGTTTTATCACGATGTCATCCTTTTACCACACCCAGCGGCCGCAGTCTTGCCACCTTCTTTGAAATCCCGGCCCTGTGGACCACGTCAACCACCTCTGAAATGTCTTTGTATGCCTCGCTCATCTCTTCGGCAAGGGTCTCCCTGCCGGCCGATCTGACGATAATCCCCTTCTCTTCCAGTTCCTTCCAGATCTTCCTGCCTTTTGCCCTCCTGATCGCCTGATGTCTCGAAAGGACCCTCCCCGCACCGTGGCAGGTGGAACCGAACGTCTGCTGCATAGCTTTTTCGGTCCCGAGGAGCACGAAGGAGGCCCTTCCCATGTCTCCGGGGATGAGGACCGGCTGTCCCAGGTGTCTGTATATCTGGGGCAGTTCAGGATGCCCCGGAGGAAATGCACGCGTCGCGCCCTTTCTGTGGACCATGAGCTTCTTTTTTTCTCCGTTTACCGTATGTTCTTCGACCTTGGCGATGTTGTGGGCGACGTCGTATATCAGACCCAACCCCAGGCTGCGGGGCGACGCCGACAACACCTGCATGAACGCCTCCCTTGTCCAGTGCATGATGCACTGTCTGTTTGCCCAGGCATAGTTCGCAGCCGCCCTCATTGCCGCGAGATAATCCGCCGCCTCGGCGCTCCGGACCGGCGCGCAGGCGAGCTCCCTGTCGTAGAGCGTAATCCCGTACTTGACAGCGGCCCGCTCCATCACCTCGAGGAAGTCGGTGCAGACCTGATGGCCGAACCCCCTTGAGCCCGTATGGATCATCACGGTGACCTGGTCCGTGAACAAGCCGAGACTCTGCGCCGCCTTTTCATCGTATATCTCGTCGACATACTGGATCTCGAGAAAGTGGTTCCCCGAACCGAGTGTGCCTTGCTGTGCCCTCCCGCGCTCATAGGCCTTGCTGCTGATGAGCGCGGGGTCCGCGCCGTCGATCTGCCCCCCGGATTCGGTCTTCTCGATGTCCGCGGGTTCGCCGAGGCCGTTTTCGACAGCCCATGTTGCACCTTTTACCAGTATCTTTCTTTCGTCATCGGGGCTGAGCCGTATCTTCCCCTTGGAGCCGACGCCGGAAGGTATCTCACGGTAAAGGACCTCCACGAGGTCCTTTATCCTCGGGAGCACCTCTGCTTTCCGCAGGTTGCTCCTGAGGAGCCTCACGCCTCAATTTATGTCATAACCTACTCCTCCGGGGGAAATGATCCCTTCATTCATATCGAAGACGGCGACTCCCCCGATGGGAAACCCATATCCGGTGTGTATATCCGGCATCGCCATCGAGTATTTGATGATTCCCGGGAGGGTAGCGACATTGGCGACCTGGTCGATCGAATGGGCCTCGAGTTCTTTTTCGAGGCGACTGTCGACGTAAATGACGCCGGGGACCCTCATGCCCTGCTTGAAATCGAGCGGCAACTCCAATCTTGTTTCATCGATCCGCCTTAACTTTTCGAGTACCATGGCTGTCTCCTCTTTTCACTATTTATTATACCCTATCCTCCGCGGACTTCTCAGATGTCGAAAATGACTTCGGCGGTCCAATAGTCATCATTTTGTTCGACCTTCAGGTTATGGTAAGTGGCTGCCTTTACCAACAATTTGCCCTGATGTCTTTCAGGATCGAAGTTCTCTCCTGACAAAGAAGCGCCCAAAAGATATTCCCGGTCTTCCGCGTCAGCCTTTTTCGTTGAAGAGGATGTCATGACTACGATATCCCTTGCCAGGAAGCCGTGTACGTCGAACCGGTAAATGAGTTCGTTCAGCCAAGCAAGGAGGAGCCCGTCGAGCGACGCATGCCTCACTGTGACTTCGATATGCCCCGTCGCCCGTACTGTTTCCGGATCGACGATCAGACTGTACATTCCGAGGGCGGCATTGGCTAAAAGCTCTTCCGGAGATCTCCCGAAGGCCCGGATCCCCGCATCGCCCGAGATATCAATTACCTCGTACTTCTTCATGAGCTAAAGCGTAACACCGCATTGGGCGGCAGTCAACTTCGGGCCCCCGAAGTCTTGACATGTGACGGGTATCTGGTAGCATGAGAGTAAACATCATTGCATATCACTCATACAAAGGAGGTTTTACTATGGCAGAGAGGGTACCCGCAAAGGCAGCTAAGATCGGGAAGGGCGGCAAACCGGTGGAACTGTCGAAAGAGTTTCTAAGTGTCATCAAGGAGTGGCAAAGGCTCGAGGACGAGACGATCAGATTTTCCGAGGAGATGCTGAAAAAGACGAAGAACAAACTGATACGGATGACGATGGAGATGATCAAGAGCGACTCCCAGAAACACAAGGCGATGCAGCAGATGCTCATCGACAGTGTGACGAAGGAGCCTTTCATCCTGAGTCCCGACGACCTGAATGCCCTCGGTACGGGACTGAACAAACATATCACGGCAGAGGCGAAATCTCTCGAACTTGCGGAAGAGGCGCTCGAAAACAGTGAACTTTTCGTCACGCGGTATGTGCTTTCCTATCTCATTGCGGATGAGCACAAGCACCATCACCTCCTTTCAAGGCTCGAAGACCTGAAGAGGGCGACGGTGTTCGTTACGTAGCACCGGAAATATTCTTTCTTAATGTCCCCCGCGCGGCGGTGACGGATTATGACCGCCCGCAGGGATCGTCTGCGGTCGTGGATCTCACAGATCTTACAAACATTGCATAAAAAGGGATCGGATGTGACAGCAAATGGTCGAGGCTCCGCAAAATCCCGGCGATGCGCGATAGACACACGCCTGATTGCACGGAAGGCCTGTCTGTGTTTACGAGAATCGGGATAGTGATCTGTAAATGTGATCGGCTGTCCGACAGAACATCCGTCTTCTACCTGATACGTGACGTAAGAGGTCAGTGATGTTTGATTCTCTTGGAATTAAATTTCCGCAAGACTGTTGGCTGGTGCGGGCTTCCCCTCCTATTCCGCACTTCACGAGCCAAGGCGAATGCATCAACTTCTCTTATAACTGCGCAGCGTGGGCGCAGTAAACGGCGCCCTGGAGACGGAGGACATAAGGATAGATATGCGGCCCTCAATAATTATCTCGTTACAGACGATCGAGCCAGTTGAAAGGCCGCGTCGTCATTTCTGCACAGAGGGCAAGATGTAAAGCCGACTGATATGGTTATTCGAAAGTCTTCTTTAGCAAAAGCTTGCAGAATCCCCCGTTGTCTTGCCACAGGGATGAATGCATGCCTTGCCCAGAGGGTTATGAAGGAGACTTTGGTTATTTGGACATTATCACGTTGGCGTTACAGTCGAAATTTGATCCGCCTTCACAGAATAGGCGTTATTACATCGGCTCAGCGGCGACGATGTGTTTGCTGCCGCTTCCAACAACTTGGTCGACAGTACAGTGCGGCAACCTGATGTAAACACCTTTCTTCTCTAATTTGTGGTTGCTTCAAAGCTTATGAAATTCCATCTATCCAAAATCACCTGTGAATGACTATAAGGCGGCCGCAACAAATAAAGGACATCCCATTGAGCAGCATATTTTGCAACAATAATGCTATCTGAGCCGTGAACAAATTTTACACGCGACGTGAAGCGTATATCTTGAAATTGCAGGGGAACAGAGAGAGTTTTTGCGACCCCTTTTTCATTAGTAATTACTTTTCCAGTCGTATCAATATACACAAATGCGTCTCGTATATCTGAGGCGCTGATAGAGATTCCATCTGCTATTTTGTTAATCACAACTTGCTCATCAATTCTCAGATCACCAACAAGCTTCTTTTCGCCTTTTTTGTAACTGAGAAAAATTTCGTCATCTTTGCCCCATGAGGCGTCTAGTAATTCACCCTCCGTAATGAACTGAAGCGATTCATTGCTCAGCGTCAGCACATAGAGCTTTAAAGGCTCTATTTTGAATTGTTTTACTATAAGTGCCAGCCGCTTTCCCCCTCGGTCAAATGACATACTTCTAATCTGATCCAGACCCGTATTGATCTCTTTTAATACTTTATGAGTTGCCGGGTCGATGAGCACTATTTTTGCACTACCAGGTAAGAGCGATCTGGTTACTGTTGAAACTGCGATAGCTTTATTTGCTGCATGGCAGGCAAGCGCAGATATCAATCGGAGGCCACCGCTATCGAGAACATAGAAGTCTTGCCATTTACCAGCGTGGCCCTGCTTCACACTAAATGTATCGGCAACATAAAGAACCACGTCATCTGGAACCTTTTTTGCGCATCCAAACATAAACAACGCAAATAGGCCTGCTAATGAAGCGGTCAATAGAGTCTTCAAACTAAAGGTACGGCTCATATTCGTCATCATTTTCTTTTGCAGCCCTGAAGGATTGTATTAACTAAAGTATTGCAATTATTCGACATGCTCCAAAATCCTAAGAACTTACCCATCCCCCATAGCAGCGTTCGATTTACGCATTCTTCATCGACGTCACAAGATATTTCCTTACAGTTCCCCATCTGCCCCGCGTGATTAACAATAGTGACTGGCTCGTCATAAACTGGCGGCAGCCAGCTTGGGAGACTTAGAAATCGCCCCATGCCGGCTTCCACTTGTTATTTTTCGGATTAATCCGGCCTAAGATTTATCAATAAACTGACCCGTTCACAATAGGGCAGCCCGAAGGTGTAGGAGGAGAGGAAAGTCTCTCCCCCTTTAAGGTTAGATAATTTCGGTAG
>JAJZPM010000080.1 GCA_021811105.1 Nitrospirota bacterium
CCCTCCTCGCAGAGACGCCCTTGCCTTCGGCTAGTACTTTTGGTAGTATCCATTACTATGAACACTCCGGGTTCTCGCACAGGGGACTTGCACCCCATAAGTTCACGCCCGTGCCGGGCGTACACAAACGGCTGAAGCTGGCGGCTCCTTCAATCACGCTTTTATGTTTCTCGCTGGCAAAAGCGCGCCTTCGGCCCGCAGCTTAACCGTAGCGTTATCAGCGTTTGTTTCCGACAAAAATCTTTAGTCATCGGCCTTCTTTGATTTTGAGGGTTTGTCGGTTATCCTCAATCCGCGGCCCGTTATTAGTAGACAAAAGGTGGCATGGCTGGAGGGGTGACCGGAAGGACCGAACCGCGGGTCTGTTCCTCATAACTTCATGAACCAAAACTTTGGCCCCGAAGGCTATTCTTTATTTCTGCGAAACCTAGCCCACCACCTCCAAATCGAAGATATGGATTGACTGCCGGCAGAATGCTTATAATATAGCGTTGTGTTCATAAGAAACATCAGATCTTATTCATGGGGACCCCATGGGCCGGCCGATAAACTGCGCGGTGCGCTCTTGCTTATCGCAGCCGTTATCGCAATCTTTGCGGGCTCATGCGCGCATCAGCCGGTGCAACCTCCTTCCAGGCCGGCCAGGATCGCGGTGGTCCTCGGCGCAGGCGCTTCAAGGGGTTTCGCGCACATCGGCGTCCTCAAGGTCCTCGAGATGAACAGAGTCCCGATCCATATGATCGTCGGCACAAGCGCAGGCAGTTTTGTCGGGAGCCTGTATGCCTACGGCTATAACGCCTTCCAGATTCAGAAGATTGCGATTTCGATAGAGAAAGGCGACATCGCCGATGTGACGATCCCCGACAACGGTTTCATCAAAGGAGAAAAACTCGAGGAGTATGTTAACAGCATGGTGAGAAACACTCCTATTGAAAAATTGAGAACGCCCTTCTATGCGGTCGCCACCAGTGTCCCCGCAGGACAGGAGATGGTGTTCGGCAAGGGCAATACCGGCGCGGCTGTCCGGGCGAGCTGCTCGATCCCGGGCGTGTTCAGGCCCGAAAAGATCGGCGACAAGATGTACATCGACGGCGGGGTCGTCAGCCCTGTGGCGGTAGACGCTGCACGGAGATACGGCGCTGATATCGTGATCGCAGTCGATGTCTCGGCGGACCTCGACACCAAACAGCCCGAAGGCACAATCGACACGATCCTGCAGGCGATCAACATTATGTATGCAAAACTCTCGGCTACTCAGCTTACGCGGGCCGACATCGTAATAAAGCCGAAAGTCGGCTATATCGGTTCCGCCGATTTCGACAAAAGAAACGAGGCCATTCTCGAAGGGGAAAGGGCAACGGTCGAGGCTATGCCGGGCATTAATGCTCTGCTCGGCAAGCTCAGGAAAGAGGGAAGGATCGAATAGCTTTACTGGATCTTTGCAATGCGACCGCCGATGGGCCTGCCGGCCCGTCGAAAACGGACATTTAAATGCTTTGCTTGTGTGCTCGTTCTAACTTATTATTTCCCTGAAGACCGTTCTATTGCCTTGCCGCCTGATTCGATGTCCTTGCCGACCCCTTTGACCGTGTTGCATCCAGCCAGGATGGTCATACAAAAGGTTACCAGAACCGCACCTGCAACTCTCTTCATCATGGATTCCTCCTTTTTTGTCTGCTATTATACCCGAAATGTGCCTCCCTGATGCACCTCATTATATTCATAAACTGCAGAAGAAAATCGTCATGCCGCAGCGGAGATAGGACTTTTCCCCATAGTAAATAGGAATTATTACCAATTGCATTAGACGGCATCTCCTGATATCGTTATAGCTAAGACAGGCCGCCGGAATGTTCACAATTTAGGAACGTTCCGTCAAGGAAAGCCTTTTCACAAGACGGCAGGTTCTTCTTGCGGCCGTATTTTATTCTTCAATGAAAGGAGGTTTGCGGTAGTATTTGTTAGCTGACTCAAAAATCTAAAGAAAAGGAGGTAGGAAAATGTCTGAAGAAAGTGCTGAGAAAATATCAGGAAAAAGCACGGTCGGACTCGTCATCTTCGGCCCGATACTCGGCATGCTTTACGTCTGCCTGCTGCCGATCATCGCGCTGATGACACTTCTCGTTGCGCTACCCGAACTCGCATCGGCCAAAAAGACCGACATTCTGCAAAGTTCCGGCATGTGCATGGGCTGCCATTCTTCTCAGGAATTCACAAAGACCTTCAGGAACAAGGAAAAGATGTCCGTCTTTGTGAACGAGAAGGATTTCAAAGGCTCGGTCCACCGGTTCCTAAACTGCACCGACTGTCACGGTAAGATATCGCTCGACACGCATCCCGGCAATTCAGCCATGTATGAAGACAGGGCCGCTTTCACGGTTGCGATGGCTTCAGCATGCAGAAAATGCCACTCAGACTCTCAGCTTAAGGCAAAGCCGAACCACGCCTTTCTGACGAACAAAACAAATGGTCCCCCCTGTATGGAGTGCCACGGGGCCCACGGGGTGAAGCGCATCGCAGAATGGAAGCCCGCCTTAAGCAGTAACAATCAGTATTGTTTGACATGTCACAGCCAAAACATAAGCAAGAAACACAAAAACGGGGAGACGCTGTCTCTGCATATCGATCCCTCCGGTCTGAGCGCGTCCGTGCATAACAAGCACGACTGCTCCGACTGCCACTCCGAATACACGAGGGCGTCTCATCCGGTCAAGCAGTTCCAAAGCAGCAGAACACACTCTATCGCAGTGTCCGAGGCCTGCAAGAAATGCCATGCGGACAAGTATCAGGCTGTCCATGAAAGTATCCATTTCAAGATGATCAGTGAGGGCAATCTCAAGGCCCCGGTCTGCACCGACTGCCATGGATTCCATTCGGTGGGGCCGAAGGAGACGTACGAAACCCTCAGCGGCGTCCCATGCAGGAAATGCCATGAAGACATCTTCAAGATATACTCGAAGAGTGTTCACGGAATGGCTAAGGCAAAAGGGACGCATAACGCGCCTCTCTGCTATTCGTGCCACTTCGCCCATGAGGTGAAGGTCACGGCGATGACCGAAAAGATCAAAGGCGCATGCCTCGGATGTCATAAGGACGCGGAAGAAGCCCATGCCAAATGGCTGCCGAACGCAGCGCTGCACCTGAGCGCAATCGCCTGCGCCGCCTGCCATTCGCCGGGTTCCGGGAAGGGGATCTATCTCCGGCTTTACGACCAGGAGACGGGCAAGCCATTTACCGAGGAGCAGATGCTTAAACTCATGGGAGGGACCTATGAAGGGATGGCCCGGAAGATGGACCCCCACGGTGACGGCATCGAGTCCGATGAACTCTGGAGCCTCGTGAGCCGGCTGAATGAAAAAGGCTCCAATGCAAAGGTGACGTTTTTCGGGCGGATGGATGTGAGCAACGGGTCCGAGGCGCACCAGCTCTCCTTCAAGAAAAATGCGGTGAAGGAGTGCGAAAACTGTCATAGCCAGGAATCCGACTTTTTCAAGAGCGTCACGGTCGCGGTAGTAAAGGCCGATGGAAGGATGACGCGTTACAAGGCAAAACCCGAAGTGCTCGGCTCGATGTTCTCGCTTCTTTCGTTGAGGCAGTTCTATGTACTCGGGAGCACGAGGCTCAAGGTCCTGGACTGGATCGGCATCCTGATGGTCTTCGGAGGCATGTCGGTGCCTATTGCCCATATCACGCTGAGGGCCATCACCTCTCCTATACGTGAGGCCAAAAGGCTGAACCACATGAGAAAGGAGGGTAAGAGATGAAAAAGATATACCTTCATCCGCTGCCTGTCAGGATCTGGCACTGGGTAAACGCGATCAGCTTCATCGTTCTGATAGTGACCGGCCTGCAGATTCGCTACCGCGAAATACTGGGGCTCATGAAATTCAGGGAAGCCGTTGACATACACAATATCTTCGGGTTTATCCTCATCTTCAACTTCTTTATCTGGCTGGTGTTTTATATCGTCACCGGAAAGATAAAAATCTATATCCCGCCCCTAAACCTGAAGAAGTTCGTGATGGGGAGCCTGAAACAGGCCAGATATTACGGGTACGGGATACTGATGGGAGAACCGAACCCGCACCACAGCTCGCCCGACAACAAGTTCAACCCGATGCAGCAGATGGCCTACCTGGCGATAATGCTGCTGCTTATACCGCTCCAGCTGCTTTCGGGATTGCTTCTATGGGACGCAAAAAGGTTCTCCGACTTCATCAACCTTGCCGGCGGAATAAAGATCGTCGACACGGTCCATGTGTTTCTGTTCCTCTTTTTCATGTCCTTCCTCTTCGTGCATATCTATCTGGCGACCCTGGGACATACCGCCACTGCGCATATCAAGGCGATGTTCACGGGATATGAGGAACTTGAAGAAGAACACGGACATTGACAAGCAGTTGATGCTTTGCTGATCAGGGAGCAGGCGGGGCGGCTTGGCCGCCCCGCTTCCCCGAAAAGTCACCCGGCCTCTCTGAAGATATTCCCTCAATGTAGAACCTGTCTTAAATCGTCTTTTTTCAAAGGACTGTCATGCTCGCGAAAGCGGGCATCCAGAAAAGCTCATAAGAACTGGATTCCCGCCTGCGCGGGAATGACCGGCAAGAGATATGCTTGCTGATGCAATATATAATTTTGAGAGATATTCCGGTCACATGCCCTTTTTTTCTGTTGAAAACCGTCTTGCTTGCGGCTAAACTGTGTGTAAATAATTTTTAATCCTTAACGGAGGAGACATGAGACGTATATTTCTAGTTGTGATGGCAGCGGTGTTTACGGTATCACTTTTTGCGACAGGCGCTTTCGCAGAAGATTTCAAGCTGAGCATCCCACTGCCCCTCACCGGAAAGCAGGCAAAATTCGGGGAGATGATGAAACGTTCCTATGAGATGGCCGCCGAAGAGATCAACGCCAAGGGCGGAATAAAAAAGAAGAAGATCGTGCTTTCCTTCGAAGATTCGGGGGCAAAACCCGACACGGCCCGGGCTATCGTGGAAAAGCTGATCGACGTGAATAAACAGCCCGTGATTGTGGGAGAATACACCTCTGCATGTGCGAAGGCAGTAGCTGCGGTCGCAGAGGAGAGGAAGACCCCCTACCTTATAGTGGCGAGCGCTGACGACGCTATCACCCAGCAGCATTATAAGTACGTTTTTCGTCAAAATGCAGTGAATGCCCATTACGGCGACGGGGTGGTCGATTTCCTGAGGCGGGTCGTCAAGCCGACAACGATCGCGATCCTGTATGAAAGCTCGGCCTTCGGCACTTCCGGCGCCGAGGCGATGGTGAAGGACGCCGAAAAGCTCGGGATCAGGGTCCTGATGAAGGAACGATATGAGGCCGGATCGGTAGACTTCAGGCCCCTTCTTTCGAAGGTGAAGGCGGCCCAGCCGGACGTCGTGTATATGGTTTCCTACGTCATGGATGCATCTCTTCTCATGAAACAGATAAAGGAACTGAGGGTAGACGCCAAACTCTTTGCCGGCGGGGCAGCAGGCTTTGCCATCCCCGAGTTTATTGACAATGCAAAAGATGCTGCCGAATACGTGATCAGCGCGACCCTCTGGATGCCGGAGGTGAAGTTCCCGGGTGCCAGGGAATTTGCCGAGAAGTACAAGAAGCGGTACGGGGACTATCCGTCTTACCACGGCGCTTCCGCTTACTCGGCGCTGTACGTACTGAAAAACGCCCTCGACAGGGCAAAGACCTGGACGCCCGACAAGATCAGGGACGCGCTGAAAACCACCAATATGAAAACCGCCTTCGGCCCGATAAAATTTGAGGACAGGGAGGGATACCAGAACCAGAACTTTATGGATACCCTCGTACTCCAGGTGCAAAAGGGAGAGTTCGAAACTATCTGGCTGGCACAATACGCCAGCAAGCAATATATCTATCCGATCCCTTCGTGGAGGGAAAGAAGATAGGAAAGGCAGGACCTCCTGCTGGAGGTGCGGCACAGGGGTGAGGTAACGTGTGACATCTGCCCAGCTTGAAGTGTTGCTGCAGACCCTGATCGCCGGCGTGCTTCTCGGCGGACTTTATGCGCTGATCGGCATAGGGATGACCCTTATCATGGGCGTAATGAAGATCATCAATCTTGCCCACGGCGAACTCATGATGGTCGCGATGTACATCGCCTACCTCCTTTTTTCTCTTTTTCATCTTGATCCGTATCTATCTGTCTTTATCGCGGCACCGCTATTGTTTCTGCTCGGCATGGCAATCCAGAAGTTCCTGATAAATCCCGTGCTCAAGGTCGAATCGATCCTTCCCGAAAACCAGGTCATCCTCACGGTAGGGCTGGGCATGGTCCTTGCCAACCTGGCGACGATACTCTTCACCTCTGACTACCTTTCGACGCCCGTCGAATATGCAACAAAGGCGTGGTATCTTTCGGACTTCTGGAGATCTTCACCGATCGAGTTATCCCTGTCCTATGCATGGTCCGTCTCCTTCCTGATCGCGGTCGTGATTACCCTCTGCCTCGGGTTCTTTCTGGCGAAGACGGATCTCGGGAAATCCATAAGGGCCACTGCCCAGGACAGTGAAGCGGCCCTTCTCATGGGCGTGAATGTCGACAGGGTGAGGGCGATCACGTTCGGGCTGGGCTCCGGACTTGTCGGGGCGGCGGGGTGCCTGTTCATCCCGATCTACTATCTCTATCCCGATCTGGGAGGTCAGTTCACCCTGATCGCCTTCGTCATCACGATCCTGGGGGGACTCGGGTCAACCGTAGGGGCGATCATCGGCGGCATCGTCCTCGGCGTATTCGAATCCCTCACCGCCACCTATATCGGCATGGGATGGGCCCCGGTGGGGAGGTTCATCATTTTCGTGGCGGTCCTCATATTTTTGCCGGGCGGGATCGCGTCCCTCCTGCAGAGAAAAAGGTTCGGAAGATGAAGAGATATCTGCCGTTTGTCATTCTCACGTTCCTTGTCCTGCTGCCCCTGGCCGGGCTGAGCACTTACGCGATGCATATACTCATCCTTGTGATTATGTGGTCCGTCATCGGGATGGCCTGGAACCTCCTCGGCGGATACTGCGGCCAGGTCTCCTTCGGCCATGCAGCGTTCTTCGGTGTGGGAGCATACACCTCGGGCATCCTGTATCAGAAACTCGGCATCTCCGCCTGGTGGGGAATACCGCTCAGCATTATCGTAGTCGCCGCCTTCGCACTCGTAATAGGTTTTATCTGCCTGAGGCTCAGGGGACCCTTTTTCGCACTTGCGACCCTGGCGGTTGGAGTCATTCTGAGGGTATCGGCAGAGAACCTCACCGGTCTCACCCAGGGGGACCTCGGCATCATGATCAGGACGCGGACATGGGTCGGGAAAACATGGTATTTCTATATCATCCTTGCGCTGGCGGCAGTAACCTTTTTTCTGGTCAGGAAGACCATCGACTCCAAACTAGGCTATTACTTCGTCGCCATCAGGGAAGATCAGGACGCGGCGGAATCCCTCGGAATACCCGCGACACTTTACAAGACGATCGCCCTATGCATAAGCGGAGTGCTGACCGGCATGGCGGGCGCCTTCTATATGAACTACATGGGCTATATCGACCCAAAGGTTGTCTTTGCACTCCACGACATATCGATCGTCACGATAATGGTCGTGATGGTGGGGGGTGCCGCGACCTACTGGGGCCCGATTATCGGCTCGGTCATCATGGTCCTCCTCGCCGAGCTGATCCGCTCGATCCCGGTGCTCGGGGTCGCCTACCAGACGCTCTTCGGCATACTCCTTATCGTGATCATCATATTCCTGCCGAACGGCATCGCCGGCGACTGGCCGAAGCTGAAAAGACTTTTCGGCCTTAGGGGGGCGTCGTAATGCCGCTGCTTTCCGTAATGCAACTGTCGAGATACTTCGGAGGGCTTGCCGCACTTTCCGACGTCACGTTCGATCTGCACAAAGGGGAGATCCTCGGACTCATAGGCCCAAACGGCGCAGGCAAGACGACCCTTTTTAATGTGATCAACGGGTTTCATCAGCCTTCGAAGGGCAAAGTCGTCTTCAAGGGGAAAAACATTTCCCGCATCAGAACGCACAAGATATGCGCGCTGGGTCTTGCGCGGACCTTTCAGGTCGTAAAGCCCCTCCGGAGGATGACTGTCCTCGATAACGTAGTGGCCTCGGCCTTTCTGAGGGCAGGGAACAAGGCCGAAGCAACCCGCAAGGCCCTTGAAGTCCTGGAATTCACGGGCCTCCGGGATGACGGGGACACGTTGTCAAAGGGCCTGCCGCTCGGCAAGAGAAAGAGGCTCGAGATCGCGCGGGCACTCGCCACCGAGCCCGAATTGCTTCTGCTCGACGAATCCTTTGCCGGACTAAATCCGACGGAACTTAACGAATCTATCGGGATCGTGGGAAGGATAAAGGAAAGGGGAATCACGATGATGGTTATCGAGCATCATATGAAGGTCATCATGTCGATCTCCGACCGCATCATAGTACTGAATTACGGCGAAAAAATCGCCGAGGGCACGCCCGGCGAGATCGGCCACAACCCGCTCGTCATCACCGCATATCTCGGAGAAACGGAAAATGCTTCAGGTTAAGCATATCGACGTATTCTACGGCGATGTCCAGGTCCTCCATGATGTCTCCTTCGAGGTCAGGGAGCATGAGATAGTCGCACTGATAGGCACCAACGGCGCAGGGAAGTCGACCGTTCTCAGGACAATTTCCGGCATAATGCGTCCGGCAGCAGGAGAAATATTCTTCGGCGACGTACCGATACATACCCTTGAACCATACAAGCTGGTAGATGCCCGCATGGCCCACGTTCCTGAAGGCAGGCGGCTCTTTGTCGAAATGACCGTCGAGGAGAACCTCGACATGGGGTCCCTGAGAGGGAAGGCGAAGGAGGAGAGAGAAAAGACAATGGAGGTGGTCTTTGATCTGTTCCCCAGGCTGAAGGAACGAAGGAAACAGCTCTGCGGCACGTTGAGCGGCGGCGAGCAGCAGATGGTTGCGATAGGCCGCGGCCTTATGTCAAGACCGAAGCTCGTCATGTTCGATGAGCCGTCCCTCGGCCTTGCCCCGATACTGGTAAAGGAGATATTCAATATCATAGAAAAAATACGTCAGGAGGGCGTCACCGTGCTGATCGTCGAGCAGAACGTCAAACAGACCCTTTCGATATCGGACAGGGCCTATGTCCTCGAAACGGGCCGAATCGTCCTTGAAGGAACTGGCGCGTCGATCATGAATGATGCTCACGTAAAAACCGCATATCTGGGGGTCTGAACGGTAATGTTGTGTAGAAGGACGAGGGCAGATGGGCTGAAAAACGCCATACAATCCCTCCAAACGGACTGGCGGGCAGGCGGCAGGATTTGATTGCGATTCACGTAACCGCAAAACAACCCATCCTCGCTCTATGGGTCTCATAATTGAATGCACATTTAGCTGAAAATCTCCCCTCGCCCCTCTCCAGGATCATAACTCCCCTTTTACCCCCTCTTATCTTAAGAGGGGGAGGGGCGGAGCCTGGGGGCGTTACTCCTAAGGTAATATTCCTCCCTTTGGCAAAGGGAGGTTAGGAGGGATTTTCTAACACTCATATGAACCTGGAAAAAGCAGTTAACCACAGAGACTCGGAGGCACAGAGTTGAAAAAAAAGAGAAAACTCCTGAATGTACCAATCACCTCGATGGTGCCCCGAAATTTTACGGCAAATTGTTGTTTTCTC
>JAJZPM010000025.1 GCA_021811105.1 Nitrospirota bacterium
TGAAACGAACATCCATGAGCAAGATTTTGTTCTTATTTATGATTGCAGCATCGCTGCCGACATTCTCTACCTTCTCCTTCGCCGACACAGCGAACATTTATTACGACGACGTTAACCGCGTTGTTCGCGAGGAATACGGGCAGAATATTCCCACTACTTTTACCATTGCCGCTACGGCGGGGACAAACGGGACTATTTCTCCAGCCGGTACCACCACTGTAAACAAGGGGGCAAGCCAGACATTCTCGGCATCTCCCACTACACCCGGCTATCATGTCGCGGATGTCCTAGCAGACGGCGTATCCGTCCTGTCCCGATGTACCTGGGTGGGTTCAACTGCTTCGTATACGTTTACAAATATAACAACGGACCATGAGATAAGTGCAACCTTTACGAATACATACAAGGTGACGCCATCAGCCGGAGATTATGGCGGCATTAACCCTAATACGGTTCAAACGGTGGCTTATAACTCAACTCCTTCGTTTACAGTATCACCGAATACAGGTTATCATGCGGCAATTGGAGGCACCTGCGGAGGAACGCTAACAGGAAATACCTATACGACAAATCCGATTACCGCGGACTGCACCGTGGCAGCGACCTTCGATATCAACCAGTACTCGGTATCTGCGGGCATTTCAGGGGGTAATGGAACCCTCGATGTTACTACTCCTTCACCTCAGACGGTAAACTATAATTCAACGACATCATTCAAATTTAACGCCAATGCCGGCTACCATGTCTCGAACGTCACCGGCTGTTTTCGTGCGGACTACAGCAACTCAGACAATGGCGTATCCAGCTACACTTACACAACTGGTCCGGTTATCGATAATTGTACGGTGACCGCAAGCTTTGCAAGAAACCGATACCAGGTTACTGCCTCGGCGGGTCCAAACGGAAGTCTGGACGCATCCACTCCTTCACCTCAGACAATAAGTTACAACGGGACTACCAGTTTCACATTCGATTCAAATACTGATTATCATATCGGCAGCATAGAGGGATGCTGGGGGACGCCATATACTAACACTTCTCCGGCTGTCACAAGCTATCCGTATTCAACAGGTCCGATAACCGCAGACTGCATGGTTATGGCGACTTTTGTCATTAACCCGCCCGTTGCCAGTTTCGTGATCCTTGGATCAAAACCAAGTTCTGGAAAGGTACCTTTACAGGTTAGTTTCCAGGACACTTCAACGCCCGCTGCTTCATCATGGCATTGGGACTTTGGAGACGGCACCTATAGTACAGAACAAAATCCTGTTCATGTTTTTGAAACGTATGGAAGCGGTAGTTATTCAGTTAAACTCACTGCGATAAATGACGGCGGTTCTTCCGGTTCTGCTCCGCAAAGTGTAATTGTACTTGCCTGCGATAATCCTCAAAGCGTCAAACTTTCCAGCTCGATAACGCAGTACACGAGTATTTCTACAGCTCTTGGTGACGCCGCAGGAGGGGATACGATACAAAGTCAGGCCATTCACTTTACGGAGAGCGTCAGCGTCGATAAAGACATCATATTTGACGGCGGCTATGATTGCGATATAGCGGAGAAGGTGGGAAATACGACGATAAAAGGGGCAACGGCCCCGTCGCTCTCGATAGACACAGGCTCCGCAACGATGGATGGAATTTCAGTCGAGTAAGGACGGCGAACCCTCCATGATTCCCAAAATATCGCCGTTCTGCGGAGGGCGTCCCTAACCCCGATCCCCAAGGGGCGCCCTCCACCCTCTTATACTTTTCCGGCGGCATTTTCGAGTCTGAATGCGAGGCGTTGAATCTGTAATGACCTTCCCGAGTGTAATGCCATGCAGGGCCAGCCTCAGGGGGCGGCCGGAAAGGGCGGGATGAGCGGCCTGAATCCCGGAATAGGCACTGGAGGCGGGAGAAAATGGATTGTAAGTGATCCTGCAGGCGGAGAAAAACGCGATTACACGGGTTCGGCAGCGGCGTCTTTCCCGGTGACATATTTATGGATGGCCTTGGCTGCTTTTCTGCCCGCGCCCATTGCGGATATCACAGTCGCCGAGCCTGTCACGATGTCCCCGCCGGCGAACACGCCTTTTTTGTTGGTGCGGCCGGTATCCGCATCAGCGACAATGTATCCTTTCCCGGACAATGTGAGGTCCTTCGTGCTCTGCGGTATCAGAGGATTGGCAGTGGTGCCGACCGCAATGATCATCACGTCCAGGGGGATCTGAAACTCCGATCTCTTTATCGCCATAGGACGTCTCCGCCCCGATTCGTCAGGGCTGCTCAGTTCCATGCGAACGCACTCTGCTGCCTTTACCCATCCATCCTGTCCGATAATCCTGATCGGGCTGGTAAGCATTTCGAAATGGATCCCTTCCTCTCTTGCGTGGAGTACTTCTTCCTTCCTCGCCGGCATTTCTGCTTCGGACCGACGGTAGATGACGGACGCCTCTTCGGCGCCAAGCCTGAGCGCGGTTCTCACCGCATCCATCGCCACATTCCCGCCCCCCACGACGGCAACGCGGCGGCCTTTGATGATCGGGGTATCGTATTCAGGGAACGTATAGGCTTTCATCAAATTGGCACGCGTCAGGAATTCATTGGCGGAATAGACGCCGTTCAGATTTTCTCCCTCAATGTTCATAAAATTGGGGAGTCCCGCTCCCGTGCCGATAAAACAGGCATCGTACTTCTCCAGTAATTCATCGACGGCAATGAGTTTCCCTATCACGGCGTTCATCACAAACTCTATGCCCATCTTTTTCAAGAGTTCGATCTCCGCAGCCACAATATTCTTGGGCAGGCGGAACTCCGGGATGCCGTAAAGAAGCACTCCCCCCGCTTCATGGAGCGCCTCGAATATCGTCACGCTATGCCCCCATCTTGCAAGGTCGTATGCGCAGGTGAGACCTGAGGGGCCGCTCCCTATCACCGCCACTTTCCTGCCGGTGCGGCCGGCCACAGACGGCAGGCATACCCGGCAGGTGCTGTGTTCTAAGTCGGCGGCAAAACGCTCGAGGCGACCTATACTCACCGGTTCGCTCTTTTTGCCGAGGAGGCAAAGCTTTTCGCACTGCTCCTCCTGCGGACAGACCCGTCCGCACACCGCCGGCAGAAGGTTCTTCTCCTTAATGATCTCGATCGCCCTTTGAAAATTTCCTTCTCTCACCTCCCTGATGAACTGCGGGATAGGGACATTGACGGGACATCCCTTCACGCATGAGGGCTCCTTGCACTGGAGACAGCGTTCAGCCTCCTTCACTGCCAGTTCGGGGGTATACCCGAGCGCTACCTCTTCGAAATTCGTGCGTCGCCGCAGAGGGTCCTGTTCCGGTGCAGCTATTTTGTGGGAAATGATCTTAGCTTTACTTTTTACCTTGTCCATCTTCCTCGGCGCAAATACTTGGCATGAGATTATTCATTGGCACACCGCGTCTTCATGCCGTTTTTTCCACTCTTCGAATGATTTTTTTTCATCGGTCACGTACGCCTTCTGTCGGTTCATCAGCACGTCCCAGTCGACCTCGTGACCGTCGAAATCAGGACCGTCGGTGCAGGCAAAGCGGGTCTTTCCCCCCACCAAAACCCTGCAGCCCCCGCACATGCCCGTGCCGTCGATCATGATGGGGTTCAGGCTGACGATCGTCTTGACCCCGAAAGGCTGGCTTGTACTGCTCGCAAACTTCATCATTACGGGCGGGCCGATAGCCACAATGAGATCGGCTGCATGCTGCTGCAACTTCTGTTTTAGGGCGTCTGTGACCACGCCCTTAATGCCTTTGCTGCCGTCATCGGTCGTAATCAGGACTTCGTCGCACACCTCCCGCATCTCTTTTTCATAAATCAGGAGGTCCTTGCTCCGCGCCCCGAGTACGGCAGTCACTTCATTTCCCTCGGCCTTGAAAGCCTTTGCGATGGGCAAGAGGGGGGCGACGCCGAATCCTCCTCCCACGAGGATTACCCTGCCTACTTTTTCGATGTGGGTCGGCTGACCAAGCGGCCCGCACACATCGAGGATATCCTTGCCCTCAGTGAGCGTGGACATTTCCGATGTTGTCTTCCCGACCGACATCACCATGAGACTGATCGTTCCTTCTTGTGGATTTATGTCGGCGAGAGAAAGTGGTATCCGTTCCCCTTCCTTATTGAGGCGGACAATCACGAACTGGCCTGGTTTGGCCTTCCCAGCGATCAGGGGGGCATCGAGCTTGTAATAAAAGATATCCGGAAAGCGGACCAATTTCTTTTGAATTATTTTTGCCATTTTTTTATTTTAACTTATTCATATTAATCTTTGGGCGGAGGACGGAAACACCCGGAAGCATGAAATGACAGGGAAGTACTCACCGGGAAATTAGTCCGGGCGGGGCATGCACTCCCCGCCCGGACATTCTTAGGAGTATTATTAGAACAGTCCGCTCACCTTTCCGGTATTGACGTCGACGTCGATCCTTCTGAATGCAGGATTTGAACTCGTTCCCGGCATGAGGCTGATAGTCCCGGCGCAGGGGCAAAGGAACTTGGCGCCGGAATAGATCAGGACGTCCCTGATAGGCAGAGTCCAGCCCTTCGGCACTCCCTTAAGGGCGGGGTCGTGAGTGAGACTCAGGTGTGTCTTGACCATCATGGTGGCATAGTCAGCGTATTTCGGATCGTCTTCAAGCATCTTGGCCTTTGCTTCGGCCTCCGGCAGCCATGAGACCCCGTTGGCTCCGTATACTTCCTTTGCAATGAGCGCCACGCGATCGCGCAGTTTCATTTCCAGAGGATAGAGGAAGGTAAAGTCGTTCTTGTCTTTGCACGCATCGATGACCGCATCCGCCAGTTCGAGCGCACCCTCACCGCCCCTGAGCCAGTGCTGCGATTCGGCGCACCGTGCTCCCGCGGCTTCAGCGGCTTTTTTGACCACGGCAACCTCGGCATCTGTGTCAGTATAAAAACGATTGATGCATACCACCGGGTTAATGCCGGACTTCCGGATGACCTGTATCATGTGGACCATGTTTGCGCAGCCTTTTTCCACGAGAGCAATATTCTCCTTTGTGTACTCTTCCGGCAATGCCTTGCCCGCCACGACTTTGGGACCGCCGCCGTGCATCTTCAGGGCACGGACAGTGGTGGTCAGTACCGACACATGAGGTTTTAGGCCGCTGAAACGGCACTTGACATTCCAGAATTTTTCAAAGCCGATGTCCGCGGCGAATCCGCTCTCGGTCACGTGGTAGTCGAACAGTTTCAGCCCGACGCGGTCGGCTATGATGGAGGACTGACCCACCGCTATGTTGGCAAACGGCCCCGCGTGCACAAAGCACGGGTTATATTCGGCCGTGCACATCAGGGTCGGGTTAATCGTATTTCGCATGAAGGCAGTCATGGCGTTGCCGACTTCGAGATCGCCCGTCGTCACAGGTTGGCCGCTCTTGTCAAAGGCAACGGTGATGCTATTCAGGCGCCGTTTGAGGTCTGCGAGATCGTTCGCCACGGAAAGAATGGCCATACACTCTGAGCCCACTGCGATACCGAACTTCGATTGCATCATGAAGCCGTCCTGCCGTCCTCCGATCCCGATAATGATATTACGGAGACTCTGGGCGCAGAAGTCCATAATCCAGCCCATCTCCACACGGGTGGGGTCTATATTGAGACGCCTCATCTTGGTAAGACGCTCCAGTTGCTCGTCGTTGTAATTGCGCTCGTGCTGCATCCGTGCGGTGACGGCGACCATCGCAAGGTTGTGGGCGTTCATGATGTCGTTGATGTCGCCGGTGAGTCCGAGGGAAAACTCGGTCATCGGAATCAGCAGGGAGTTGCCGCCGCCGGCCGCGGTGCCCTTTACGTTCATCGTAGGTCCGCCGGACGGCTGGCGCAGCGCCCCGCCTACGTTTACGCCGCGCTTACCCAGGCCCTCCATCAGGCCGCAGGAGGTGGTGCTTTTGCCTTCGCCAAGTGGGGTAGGGGTAATAGCGGTTACCTCGATGTACTTGCCGTCAGGCTTGCCTTTGAGGCGGTCGATGACTTTGAGAAAGTCAATCTTGGCGAGGCGGCCCATCGGGAGCATCTCGTCCTTGTGCAATCCTAACCGCTCCCGCCACTCTTCCGGAGTGGGCATGTTCTTCTCGGCTTCCTCGGAAATCTGCCAGTCAGCTAATTTTGTTGCATCATACGGCATAGTACGTCCTCCTTTTGCGTGCATGATATTTCCGTAACAGCAGGTTTTCGGTCAATAGGGTAATTAGGTCACTTACAAACGAAATATTCCGTGCAAGTCGCGGCCCCATCACTTAATAACTGATGAGTGCATTCAAGAACTTGTCGTTCATCCGCCTGAGGTTCTTGCACATCACAAGAGCGATCTTCTTCATGATTTTGAACGCAAGTGCGGGATCGTCCTTTTCCATCTTCTCAAAATCTTCCTTGCCCAGGAGGAGTATCTCGGTGTCTTCCACGGCAAACGCCGAGGCCTCGTGTTTTCTTTTTTCGAGGATCGAGAGTTCGCCGAAAAAATGCCCTTTCGTGAAAGCCGCGAGGGTCTGTTTCCAGCCGTCTGTCGTTACCTTCGAAATCTCGACTTTGCCCGAATGGATAAGGTAAAGCCCCTTTGTGTCTTCCTTTTCCTTGAAAATGGCTTCACCTTTTTTCATATGGAGCCTCCGGATCGCCTTGGACATCCTGGTCAGCTCCTGGGTATTGAGATCCTCAAGAAGAACCTGCTGTTTCAATAACTTGTTCATGCCTATTCTCCTTAGGCCTGAGCTTTTTTCCCCAGGCTTAGATAATCAGGTATTTTACCTGTTTTGAAAGAAAAAGGAAAAAATAAAAAAATGTCAGCGCTGCAAAGTTCCGGATTACTGCCCGCCGTGCCCGGTCTCAATTTTCACGGCGCAGACCTTTAGTTCAGGTATCTTGCAGACCGGATCGAGTTGGGGGTTGGTCAGTATATTCGCGGCGGCCTCCCTATAATGGAAGGGAATAAATACTAATCCCTCATAGGGTCTTTCGGAGACAAGGGCCCTGAGGTCGATGCTCCCTCTCCTGGAAGTGACCCTCACTGTATCACCATCGGCTATCTTGAGCCTTTCGGCATCTGCTGGATTTATTTCGACATAGGCTTCGGGCGCCACAATATTCAATTCTTTAACTTTTCTGGTCATGGAGCCCGTATGATACTGAAAGAGCTGCCTCCCCGTGGTGAGTATAAACGGATATTCTTTGTCGGGCAGCTCCTTAGACGGCTCATAGCGCACCGGAGTGAACGAGGCTTTACCTCTTGGGAAGCCGCCCTTAAAGAGATACGGCGTCCCGGGATGGTCGAGCGTCGGGCAGGGCCACTGGAGCCCCCATTTTTCGATTCTGCCGTAGGTGATTCCCGCTACCGCCGGCCAGAGTCCCCCTATCTCTCGCAACACTTCTTCGATGAGATTATATTTCATGTCGTATCCCATGCGTCTCGACAGCTCAAGGATGATCGCAGAATCCTCTCTTGCCTTCCCGGGAGGGTTCAGTGCCTTTTTTACCCTCTGGACCCTTCTCTCGGTGTTGGTAAAGGTGCCGTCTTTTTCTGCGAAACACGCAGAAGGAAGGACCACATCGGCAAGCTGCGCTGTTTCTGTCATAAAAATATCCTGAACCACGAGGAACTCAAGGTTCTTCAAGGCCTTTACGGTGTGGTGCGTATCAGGATCGCTCATCACAGGGTTTTCTCCCATGATATACAGCGCCTTTACCTTATCTTCCATAGCGGCATTCATCATCTCTGTCGCCGTAAGGCCCGGTTTGTCAGAAAGTTTTGCGTCCCAGGCGGTCTCGAACTTGGCCCGTATGCTTGGCAGGTCTACCCTCTGATAACCGGGATATTGATTCGGGATGCAGCCCATGTCGGTCGCGCCCTGGACATTGTTCTGTCCCCTCAGGGGGTTCACCCCGGTACTCTCCCTCCCGAGGTTGCCGGTCATAAGGGCGAGGTTTGCTATTGCGAAGACGTTCTGCGTGCCGTGCGCATGCTGCGTAATGCCCATGGTGTAATAGATCGCCGGTCTTTTTGCCTCTCCGTATAATAGGGCCGCCCTCACAATATCCTTTTTGGGTACCCCCGTGATCTTCTCGACCTTTTCCGGAGAGTAGTCAGCGAGACTTTTCCTGAAGGTGTCGAAGCCCTCGGTCCATTCCGTTACAAAGCCTTTGTCTACCATTTGCTCTTGCAGCAGCACATGCATCATCCCGTTGAGCAGGGCCACATCGGTTCCGGGTCTATGCTGCATCCAGACAGTAGAAAAGCGGACGAGATTTATTTTCCTCGGGTCGGCAACGATGATCTTTGCACCCTTTCTCACCGCCTTTTTCATCCTCAGGCCGATGATCGGGTGGGTCTCGGTGGTGTTCGAGCCTATGACGAAGAGGACGTCGTTATTCTCGATCTCCGGGATCGAATTGGTCATCGCCCCCGATCCGAATACAGTGGCCAGACCGGCCACAGTTGCGCTGTGTCAGAGACGGGCGCAGTGATCGACGTTGTTCGTTCCCACCGCGGCCCTCATGAACTTTTGGAAGAGGTAATTCTCCTCGTTCGTGCACCTTGCTGACGAGAGCCCGGCGATAGAATCCGCGCCGTACTTTGCTTTTACTTTCCCGAGCCTGTCCGCAATGAAGTCAAGAGCTTCATCCCAGGTAGCCTCCTTCAACTTGCCTTCTTCCCTGATAAAGGGCGTTTTCAGCCTAGCGGCGTTGTTGATGAAGCTGTATCCGAAACGTCCCTTGGGGCAGAGCCATCCTTCATTAAGAGTGTCTTCTCTGGAAGAGACACGGATGACCTCATTCCTTCTCACGTGGAGCGTAATGCTGCACCCGCAGCCGCAGTAAGGGCAGATCGTTTCGATCTCCTTAATATCCTTCTGCCGGCCCCTCTGTCCCCACGCCTTTCCGGTCAGGGCACCTGTGGGGCAGACCGAAACGCACTGACCGCAGAATTCGCAATCAAGGTTTTTTTCGAAAGGGGGGCAAACTTTTGCATTGAAGCCCCTGTAAGCGATGTCTATCGCACCAACACCCTGCACCTCGTCGCAAATGCGGACACATTTCCCGCAGAGAATACATTTTTCCATGTTTCTTTCGATGAACGGATTGTCATCTTTCTTGGCATAGACCCTTCGTTCGCCGTCCAACCGGTTCTCTCTTATGCCGTAGAAATACGCAAGTTCCTGAAGCGTGCAGTCGCCCGCTTTCTCGCAGACCATACAGTCATTCGGATGGTCCGACAGTATCAGTTCAAGGATCGTCTTGCGCAGTTTCTCGATAGTGGGGGACGTTGTCGTGACCTCCATCCCCGCTGTAACCGGCGTTGTACAGGATGTCACTGGTCTGTTGATTCCCTTCACGTCAACGATGCAAAGCCTGCAGCCGCCGTAGGGCGTGAGTTTAGGGTGATGGCAGAGGGTGGGGATGGGAATATCGGCGAACCTCGCCGCATCCAGAATAGTCGTCCCCTCAGGGACCGAAACCGGCAAACCATTTATGCTCAGGTCTATCATAGTTCTTATCCCTTGCCTATAGCTTTAAATTTGCACGCCTCGAAACATGCCCCGCATCTCACGCAGATATCGGCGTCGATTGTATGAGGCTGCTTCTTTTCCCCGCTTATGGCGCCGGCGGGACAAACCCTCTTGCAAGCCCCGCAGCCCTTACAAATCTCGGCGAGTATGACGTATGAAAGGAGGTCTCTGCAAACACCCGCCGGACATTTCTTCTTTGTGATATGGGCATCATATTCATCCCGGAAATACCGTATCGTACTCAATATCGGGTTCGGAGCGGTCTGTCCAAGGCCGCAAAGCGACGTGGCCTTTATGTCGCGCGCAAGATCCTCGAGGAGTTCGATGTCGCCTTCTCTGCCTTTGCCGGAGGTTATCCTCTCCAATATCTCCAGGAGGCGCTTCGTCCCGATCCTGCAGGGTACGCACTTGCCGCAGGATTCCGACTGGGTGAACTGGAGGAAGAACTTAGCTATATTGACCATGCAGTCGCCTTCATCGAGTACGACCATGCCGCCGGAACCCACGATCGAGCCGACACTCGCCAGGGATTCAAAGTCGACCTTGATATCAAGAAGATGCGAGGGGATACATCCTCCGGAAGGGCCGCCGGTTTGGACCGCTTTAAACGCCTTGTCGTTTTCGATGCCGCCGCCGATATCGTATATAATCTCCCTCAGGGGGATCCCCATAGGAACTTCGATAAGCCCCGAATTCCTAATCTTGCCGGTAAGGGCAAACACCTTCGTCCCTTTGCTCTTCTCCGTACCGAAGGAAGAGTACCACCCGGCGCCCTTTCTTATGATGTACGGGACATTGGCCAGCGTCTCCACATTGTTGATCACCGTGGGTTTACCCCAGAGGCCTTTATAGACGGGGAAGGGCGGTTTTGCACGCGGCATACCTCTCTGGCCTTCTATCGAAGCGATGAGAGCTGTCTCTTCGCCGCAGACAAAAGCGCCGGCGCCCAGCTTTATCTTTATGTCGAAATTGAACTTCGTTCCTAAGATGCCTTTCCCCAGGAAGTTGTGCTGTCTGGCCTCTTTTAGCGCATTCTTGAGCCGTTCCACTGCAAGCGGATATTCGGCCCGTATGTATACGTAACCCGCGTCCGCGCCGATAGAATAGGCGCCGATGATCATCCCCTCGATCACCGCGTGGGGGTTGCCCTCTATGACGGAGCGGTCCATAAACGCACCGGGATCGCCCTCGTCTGCGTTGCAGATGATATATTTGTGCTCCGACGTCTCTTTGCTGCAGATCTCCCACTTTGTGCCGGTGGGAAAGCCGGCGCCGCCACGGCCCCGCAAACCGGATTGTCTGATCACGCCGATGGTTTCCGCAGGGGACATGGTAGTGACGACCTTCTTCAGGGCATCATAGCCTTTGACATTCAGATACGATCCTATGTCTTCAGGGTCGACTGAGCCGCAATCAGACAGCACGACCTTTACCTGTTTGCTGTGGAAAAGATAATAATCTTCTGGGACTGTCCATTCCTCAACCGGTTTGCCATTAATTACATGTTCATCAATAATCCTTTCGACCATAGCCGGCTTGATAAACTGGTAAGTGGTTTTGCTGTCATTCACTACTATGTCAACGAGGACGTCCCTTGCGCACAACCCCCTGCAACCGACCTTATGCATGGTGCAGTTCTTTTCTATCTTGGCCTTTAGCCCTTTGGACTTAAGGAGTTTCTTGAATGCCTCCATGACTTCGGCCCCGCCCGCGGCAATGCCGCCCGTCCCCATGCACACCCTTACGACAATATCAGTCTTCACTTTCTTTTTCCTTGAGCTGCTTTATCTCTTTCATCAATTTGTCGGCAGTCATTTTCCCATGAACTTTGTTGTTGACGATGACCACGGGCGCGATACTGCATGCGCCGACGCAGTTGACCTTCTCCACGGTGAATCTTCTGTCCTCAGTGGTGCTTTCTCCCTCGGGGAGTCCCAGCTCTCTTACAAGCCCGTTCAACAGTTTCTCCGACCCCTTGACGTGACAGGCGGTACCACAGCAGGTCGTTACCACATTCTTCCCCCTCGGCTGGAGATGAAACTGGGCATAGAATGTGGCGATTCCGAAAAACCGGCTGGCTGGAATATCGAGTTTTTTCGAGAACCAGGCAACCGCATCCTCAGGGATATACCCGAGTTCACCCTGAATGTCCTGCAGCAAGGAGATGATATTGCCTTCGTTGTCCTTGTGGTTCTTGTATATCTTATCTAAGATTTTTTCCATGGCGATCAATTAATATAAGAATACGGATTTGAAACTTATCATATGGGAAGAAACAGTGTCAAGGAAAACAGAGGATTATCGGCATTAATAATTTTAATAGAAATATTGAGATATTCCCGCATTGATGATCTCTGTTAATATATTGACACAATCTTCAGATTAAGAGCAATTCATCGGAGGAAACGAAATGCGCATAATGAGGTTGCTTGCAGTCGTCTTTTTTATCTCCTTTCTGACCGCCTCTTCCCAGGCGAGCATCCTGCTCGATAAGGTCGTTGCCGTGGTCAATCAGGAGGTGATTACGTGGAGCGAATTGTACAAGTCTATGGAGTCTGACGCGTCTCCCCAGTTGCGGGAGATGAAGGATGAGGAAAAAAGAAAGATATTCAAGGAGAACGAGGCGGCGTACCTCGAGACGCTGATCAACGTGAAATTGCAGTTGCAGGAGGCTAAAACTCTCGGCATAGGAGTCTCCGACGATGAACTCAAAGAAGGTATCGAGAATATCAAGAAGAAATACGGCATGAGCGATTCGGCCTTTCTCGATTCGCTGAAAAAGGAAGGGTTCACTATGGACGAGTACAAACGGCGGCTGCGCGAACAGATAGTGATCAGCAAGGTCGTAAACCAGGAAATACGCAGCAAGGTCGTCGTTTCCGAGGGGGACATCCAGAAATATCTCGATCAGAACAAGGCAATGAATGACACGGGCGAGGCATACAGGATAAGTCAGATTCTTTTCAAAAAGCCGAAGAGCGAGGGAGAGAAAGCTGCAGTCGAAGAAAAGGCCGCGGCGGTGCTGCAGAAGCTTAAAGAAGGGCAACCTTTTGCCGAGCTGGCCAAACAGTATTCGGAGGATACTACTGCCGCAGCGGGAGGAAGCCTTGGTCTGGTCAAGAAGAGCCAGATGATGAAGGAGTTTGTCGCCGCGACGGCCGCGATGAAACCTGGAGAAGTGAGCGCTCCTTTCTGGACCGAGCGGGGGCTTCACATTATTAAGCTCGACGAAGTCGTGGCGCCGAAGGACCCAAACGAAATCAGGGAAGAGGCAAGGACTGCAGTGGTAAACAATATCTTCGCGGATCGCTATAAGGCCTGGATAAAGGCGCTCAGGGAAAAGGCGTACATCGAAATCAGACTTTGAACCGAAATACAGGGGAGGGACTATGGGTCATCTCGGAATCGGTGTTCTCGCATCCGGCCGGGGTTCTAATTTTCAGTCAATTATAGACGCAGTCGAAAGGGGTTACCTCCGAGTCACGCTGAGGGTGCTCATCACCGACAATCCCGCAGCATTCGCGATCGAACGCGCGAAGAATCACGGCATTGAGCATCTGGTAATGCGGCCGAAACAGTTTGCTTCGAGGGAGGACTACTTCGAGAGAATCGCCGCTGAAATGAAACGCCGGGAGGTAGGTCTTGTGGTTCTTGCCGGTTTTATGCGGATCGTGGGGAAGCCGCTGATCAATGCGTTCCCCGGCAGGATCATGAACATTCACCCTGCCTTGTTGCCTTCCTTTCCCGGTCTGCACGGGCAGAGACAGGCCCTTGACTATGGAGTAAAGATATCGGGATGTACGGTGCATTTTGTTGATGAAGGAATGGACACGGGGCCGGTGATTATTCAGGCCGCCGTCCCGGTGAGGGATGATGACACCGAAGATTCGTTGTCCGCACGGATTCTTGCATTCGAGCATAAGATCTATCCGGAAGCGATCAGGCTTTTTTCGGAGGGAAGACTGAGCGTTGCTGGCCGAAGGGTGGTGGTTAAAGGTGAGGACATCGAGGGAGTGGGACTGACGCATCCTCCCGCAGGCCCATAGCTTCAGGACCGCTTCTTAAGAGCCGCCTGTCGGCGATCCAGTTTATTTTTGAGAAGCGTCCTTGCGTCAGTGAATATCCTCAGAAATGCCTTGTCCCGATAGTCGAAGTACGTGTAGGGAAGGGGGTTGAACCTTCCTTTTTCGTAGAAGAGTTCAAGTTCGCAAAATACCCCTTTGGCGAGACAAATCCGGTGGGAATAGTTCTTTCCGGAAGCGAGCACTACCTTTGCAAGGGTGAGGTATCCGGGGTCAAGATTGACTCGCCTCTTCCCCTCCGTCGAGAATTCCTCTTCCACTTCGGTTGTCGCGCGTTTTGCGTCCACAAGGCAGACCGGATCGACGATGGCATCAAAAAACAGAAAATTGCGGAAAAGCGGTGTCCCCAGCTCTTCGTCGTAGTAGGAACTATAATTCCAGGGCAGGGAAGGGCACTCATAGAACGTGTCTCCGAACCTTCTTCGAAGAACAGGAACAACAGCGGCAAACACCTCGGGAGAAGAAAAGAGCGAGCCGACAAAAATCACAGCTTCCTCGCTGCGTCTCCGGAACATGCAGGAGACCCTTAAAGCAGGGTCTTGATCATATTTTTTTCATCAGGGGCATTCCAATCCAACCCCCCTATCACTCGCTTGACCAGCACCCCTTTTTTGTCGATGATATAAGTTTCCGGAACGCCGGTCACCCCGAAGTCCCTCGCAACATTGCCGTCAGGGTCGACAAACACAGGGAAATTATACCCCATCGATTTCATATACGCGAAGGCGTTATCGGGGCTGTCCTTATAGAGGACAGTCAGCATGACGAAATCCTTATGGACGGCCATTTCGCGATAGAGGGCCTCTATGGACGGCATCTCTTCTTTGCACGGCTGGCACCAGGAAGCCCAGAAATTGACGAAAATCACCTTATCGTTCATGACGGCAGAGGACACTATCTGTCCCGTCACTGCATCTTTGACTTCAAAGGAGGGGGCACGGTCCTCTTTCTTTACCACCGTGTCCCGTCTGGTGACGAAAAAAAATACGGCCGCCCCACAAAGCAGAAGGACGGCCAGGACTAAGGTCTTGTTTTTCACGCGGCGCTAATTCACACCGGTAAGGACCGATGCCTCGTCTCCTGAGACGAAGACGGGCACGCCGGCCTCCAGCAGCACCTTTATCTTGTTAGCTCCTTTGAATCTCCCCTTGAGGATTTCTTCGGAGAGGGGGTCTTCGATCATCTTCTGGACGGCCCGTCGCATAGGCCTTGCGCCGTATGCGGGCTTATAGTACTGGTCCAGTATCCACTCCTTGACTTCCTGGGACACCTCTATGACCAACTCCTGCTCGATCAGCTGCATGTTCGTCTCCTCAATAAGGAGGTCGATGATCGAGATAAGATGGCCCTTATCGAGCGGATGGAAAACCACCACTTCGTCGATACGGTTCAGGAATTCCGGGTTGAACGTCTTCCTCAGTTCGCTCAATACATTGTCCTTGATATTTTCGTACACCTCTATCGATTCATTGCGCTGGAATCCGAGAGGCGTGGACTTCTCAATGATTCTCGCCCCCACGTTCGACGTCATGATGATGACCGTATTTCTGAAATCGACCCTTCTGCCGAAACTGTCGGTCAGCACCCCTTCATCGAGCACCTGCAGAAGGATGTTGAAGACATCCGGGTGGGCCTTTTCTATTTCGTCGAAGAGGATGACCGAATAAGGTTTCTTCCTCACCTTTTCAGTCAGCTGCCCCCCCTCTTCATATCCCACATAGCCGGGAGGCGCTCCTGTGAGCTTCGACACGTTAAACCTTTCCATATACTCGGACATGTCGATCTTGATCAAGGAACTCTCATCATTGAAGAGAAAGCTTGCAAGTGCCTTCGCGAGTTCCGTCTTGCCGACGCCCGTCGGGCCGAGGAAAAAGAATGAACCAATCGGCTTCTTGCTGCTCTTTAAGCCCGCCCTCGACCTTCGCAAAGCCTTCGATACCGCCCTGACCGCTTCGTCCTGCGAAATAACCCTCCTGTGGAGTTCATCCTCCATCCTGAGAAGTTTTTCGGACTCCTTCTCCTCGATCTTAATGATCGGGATGCCCGTCATTTTCGAGACGGTATAGGCGACGTCTTCCTCACTGATTACGGGTATTTCCTTGTTGAGGTCCTCGCGCCAGCTCTTCTGCATCTGCTCGAACAACTTCTTGACCTTCTCCTCCTCCGAGCGTATCGATGAGGCTTTGTCAAGATCGTGCAGTTTCACATAAAGGTTCTTTTCCTTCGAAAGCCTGTTCATCCGGTATTCGAGTTCCTTCAGCTCCAGAGGGGGGGTAAACCTTTTCAGTTTTATCCTCGATCCTGTCTCATCGAGCACGTCGATCGCCTTATCGGGCAGAAACCGGTCGGTGATATACCGGTCCGAAAACCTTGCGGACGCGCTGATCGCCTCGGGACTGATCTTGACCCGATGATGGGCCTCGTATCTCGTTCTCAGGCCGGCGAGGATTTCGACCGTAGCTGCCACATCAGGGGGCTGAATATATATAGGCTGGAACCGTCTTTCCAACGCCCTGTCTTTCTCAATATATTTCCGGTATTCATCGGGCGTGGTCGCTCCGATGCACTGTATCTCGCCGCGTGAAAGGGCCGGCTTCAGCATGCTCGACGCATCGATCGACCCTTCCGCCGCGCCCGCGCCTATCAGCGTATGCAGTTCGTCGATAAACAGTATGATATTGTCGATCTGGACGATCTCCTTCATGACGATCTTGAGGCGCTCCTCGAACTGGCCGCGGTATTTCGTGCCGGCGATGAGCGCACCGAGGTCGAGTGAAATAATCCTTTTCCCGAGGAGGCTCTCCGGCACATCGCCCGCCACAATTCTCTGGCAGAGGCCCTCAACGATCGCGGTCTTTCCGACACCGGGCTCGCCGATGATCGCAGGGTTGTTCTTGATCCTCCTTCCGAGGACCTGAAGCACCCTTTCAATTTCGTCTTCCCTGCCGATCACGGGATCAAGACGATTCTCCTTTGCGAGCATGGTGAGATCCCGGCCGAATTCGTCGAGAGCAGGGGTAGCACTCTTCTTCTCTCGTATATTGCTGTATGATTTCATCGAAAGGTTGATGGTAAGCTGACGTGCACCCAGCAGGTTGGCGCCCAGATTACGCAGGATCTTTCCCGCGATCCCCTCGTCTTCCCGGATAAGGCCCAGGAGAAGATGTTCGCTGCCTATATAATTATGCCCGAGAAGTCTTGCCTCTTCGACAGCCAGCTCAAGTACCTTTTTCGCCCTGGGAGTAAACGGGATATCTCCGAAAGTGAGGAGGTTCATGCCGGCGGGGAGGTTCCTCTCGACCTCCATCCTGAGTTCTTCGACGGTGAGCCCCATCTTTTTCAATATCGCGACGGGGAGCCCGTCATCCTCCCTCAGGATCGCGAGCAGCAGATGTTCGGTCCCCAGATAGTCATTTTGACGCTTTTCGGCCTCTTCTTTTGCGAAGATTATGACCTTTCTGCCTCGTTCCGTAAATTTCTCAAACATTGTCAACTCCTTTTAGGAACTCCATAGTTCCTAATAAAATAATACTTTTTTTAAGGAGTCAAAGTCAATAAAGGGCGCGCGTCAAGGCAGCGTTTCCGATGCGGCACTCAACTGCTGTCGGAAAGGAAGAAAAATGGTATCGAAAGGGAAGAATTCTCTAATTGTTCTCCTGATGTACGTTGATCAGGTACTTGGCGGCCACGGCTTCCAAAGTAACTGCGGCAGCCTCCCCCCGGTGAAGTTTCCCAAGCGCATCGAGGTCGGTCTTCCAGACAATGTCTCCGGGAGCAAGCAAACAGACACTGCCGGGTTCGTGCGTCAGGGAGAGCGTGCGGTCCTTGAAATAGTAGTGTTTTTCGTTTATCTCCGTCGGATATGTCCGCATGGAAGGGGGGATATCGACAGGACGGAACCAGAGTTTAATCTCCCGTTCGGCATCCTCATTCGTAGCCGAGGCGTGTATCAGGTTATCCATCCGGTCACCGATTACTTTTCCCTGGCCGTCTTTGATTGGAACAATCGTGCCTAGCGAGCGAACACATCCGGGTCTCGTCTCACGCGCGACATGAGGATTGGTCGGTCCGCAAATTTCCCTCATCCTGCCCGTCGCCCCCGGACCCTGATATACAAACGCAATCACCCTGCGCTTCCTCGGCTCATCAGGATAATGGAGACGCCCCATGATGTATTCTATCAGGGAAGGATAAAATATCTTTCCGCGGTGCTCGGCATAATGCTCCTCCGCGAGCATCCTGCTCACATGGACTATCTTGGCGCCGGCAAAGCGCAGACCGGTATGAAATTCCGACAGAAGAGAAAGCACATACCCCGTCAGAGAATTCTTCAGTGCGTCGGGTTTAATCAGTACGAGAGTCTGTTCCATTACTTCTTTCTCCATTTCAAGGTCCCTTTTCAGGGCAAGTTGTGCGTCTTCTATTTCAGCGCTCCGCTCAGCAATTCCCTTACCGATGAGGAGGATTGAATGAACGCCTTCCTCTCTTCATCCGTGAGATCGAGTTCGATGATCTTCTCGACCCCTTCTTTGCCCAGGACGACGGGCACACCCACAAAAAGGCCCGATATCCCGTATTCCCCCTGGAGATACGCGGCACACGGCAGCACCCGCCTCTCATCGAGCAGGATCGCCCTCACCATCTGAAAAACCGCCGCCGCCGGAGCATAGTAGGCGCTCCCGGTCTTCAGCAGCGACACGATCTCCGCGCCCCCATTCCTCGTCCTTTGTATCAACTCGGCAATGCGGGCCGCATCGAGAAGTTTTTCCACGGACACACCCTTGACAGTAGTAAATCTCGGCATCGGAACCATAAGGTCCCCATGTCCCCCCAGCACCAGAGCCTCTACGTCTTCAGGGGAGACCCCCAGTGCAAAGGAGATGAATGTCCTGAACCTGGCTGAATCGAGTACCCCTCCCATGCCGACAACCCTGCGGGGAGAAAAGCCCGACAGCGTCCAAGTTATCTGAGTCATGACATCCATCGGGTTGGTGACTATAATGTAGACCGCATTGGGTGACAATCCCGCGGTCCCTGCGGTTACGCTCTTTATGACGGCGGCGTTTGCTTGAAGGAGATCGTCGCGGCTCATGCCAGGTTTTCTCGGGAGTCCGGCGGTGACGACTATGATGTCCGATCCCGCAGTGTCAGCCAGATCGTTGGTCCCCTTGCAGGCCGTGGAAACATTCCAGAGCGGGGCTGCCTCGTAGAGGTCGAGCGCTTTGCCTTGCGGAACGCCTTCGGCGATGTCATACAGCACCACATCAGCCAGTCCGGACTGTAGAATCAACTGGGCCGTGTTTGAGCCGACATGGCCCGCACCTATGACCGATACTTTCGCCTTCATATGAGCCGTCATTATAAAATATGACGTTATCGAATGGCAAGCATGGGTATGTTCTATGATTTATCTTGACATAAAAACCAATCTTTGCTATAAAAATTTTGGCAGAAATCCCGCTCAAACAGAGATTGAAGAAGGAAAAAGAACATCATGAGAGAAATACGCATTGCAATCGCCGGCGTAGGAAACTGCGCAAGCTCACTCATCCAGGGGATCGAATACTATAAGAGCATTAAAAAGAAAGTTCCTTCGCGTGCGATCGGGTTGATGCACCACAGCCTTGGCGGTTATGTCCCTGCGGATATCAAGGTAGTTGCCGCCTTCGACATAGACAAGAGGAAGGTCGGGAAGTCCGTGGATGCCGCCATCCTGAGCGAGCCGAACTGCACTAAACAATTCCACGTTATATCCCGCCGCATGCCGGTAAAGGTACAAATGGGACGCGTGTTGGACGGCGTGGCGGATCATCTCAACAGCTATCCGGAATCGCGAAGGTTTGTGATATCCGGCAGAAAGCCGACGAACGTTGCCAGGGTTCTGAAAGAGTCCGGCGCCGAGATGCTTCTGAATTACCTGCCCGTCGGATCCGAAAAGGCGACCGCCTTCTATGCCGAGGAATGCCTGAGATCCGGGGTAAGCTTGATCAACTGCATACCCGTGTTCATCGTCTCAAACAGGTCATGGGCCAAGAGGTTTGAAGAGAGGGGGATCCCCGCAATCGGCGACGACGTGAAGAGCCAGATAGGAGCGACGATCATTCACCGCTGTCTCGCCAGGCTCTTTGAGGACAGGGGAGTAAAGATCGGCAGTACTTATCAGCTGAACGTAGGCGGCAACACCGACTTCCTGAATATGCTGAACCGCTCGCGCCTGAGGATGAAAAAAATATCCAAGACCGAAGCGGTCCAATCGCAGCTGCAGGTGCCCCTCGGCACGGAAGATATCCATATAGGGCCCTCCGATTATATCCCGTGGCTGAACGACAACAAGGTCTGCTTCCTGAGAATCGAGGGGAGGGGGTTCGGCAATATTCCGATGCATCTGGAGATGAGGCTGTCGGTGGAAGATTCGCCTAACAGCGCCGGGGTGGTGATAGATGCGATACGGTGCTGCCGGATCGCGAGGGACAGAAAAATAGGGGGGGCACTTCTCTCGCCCTCCGCCTATTTCATGAAGCACCCCATGAAACAGTTTCCCGACGAAGCGGCAAAGATGATGGTCGAAGACTTCATTCGGGGGACGAGAGAAAGATAAGCATTTGATCGGCGAAAAGTTCGGCCACCTCTTCGACGCGCCGCTGGAGAAATTCGCCAAACGTATCCCCGTCCATCCAAACGTGATCACTATCGTCGGGTTCCTGCTGACGGCATTCGCGTCGGCAGTGCTCGTGGCGCACGTGCGACTGGGAGGGGGTCTCGTGCTCGCGGCCGGGTTTTTCGATGTGCTTGACGGCGTGGTGGCCCGGGTGAACGACAAGAAGTCGGCTTTTGGGGCATTTCTTGATTCAGTCCTCGACAGATATTCCGACGCATTCATTCTTCTTGCCGTTGGTTGGAATCTTTATGACAGCGGCCAGCCGACCGGTTTGATTCTCAGCCTGCTGACCCTTGTTGGGGCTTTCCTCATCAGCTATACGAGGGCCAGGGCCGAAGGTCTCGGTCGGGAATGCAAGAACGGCCTGCTGGAACGGCCCGAAAGGGTGGTGCTCATCTCCGTGGGCGCGATGACCGGCCTGATAATCCCCATATTATGGGTCATGGCGGTATTCACGCATATTACCGCCTTTCAGAGGATTTACCACGTATGGAAGGTCTCCCGGGAGCGGGGTGCCGTCATGCGCGGTTAGCCAGGTTGTCGCAGAAACTACGGGAAAGGACCTTTGCGGCGCGACAGGAGACACACGAAGGGAAGGGGTTAGAACTCTATACCGCGCCGTGCCTGGAGATTTTTGTCATAAGGGTGTTTGATGTTTTTCATAAAGGTCACATAATCGGCCAGCGCTATGATTTTTTCTGTGGCGCCGTATCCCGTAAGAATGAGTTCCAACTGACTGGATTTGTTGCCGAGAAATTCTACCGCCTCGTCCTCTGACAGGACGGCCTCGGAAATAAGACATATGAATTCATCAAGTACGATGAGATCGAAATCCTGCCGGCCCAACTCTTCCTTCAGATGGGAAAGGGCCTTTATCGCTTCCTGCCTGATAGACCCCTTATCGATATCCGGGTTGAAAAAAGGCGACTTAACCTGATCGAAGACGATGGTCTTTACGCCTATTTTCTGCAGTAGTGCGATCTCACCGCCGGGATCATTCTCCTTGAAAAACTGCACGAACATCGTCCGGAGGCCCCTGCTTTTCGCCCTGACCGAGATCCCAATGGCAGCAGTGGTCTTTCCTTTACCATCACCCGTATATACGTGAATCAATCCCTTCGCCACAAAGAAGCCTTGCCTGGAGGTAGATTTTTTCCTGTCAAGAATGGAGCGGGCGACGGGATTCGAACCCGCGACTTTCAGCTTGGGAAGCTAACACTCTACCACTGAGTTACGCCCGCGATAGTGTTTTATAAACCAGAATATGGCGAAATGTCAAGCGGCGAAGCCCGCGCGATCGAACGGGCGTTATAGACATGAAAGCGCGATGCGTTACAATTATCGTATATCACAGAGGTCAAGGACATTGAGAATCGACAGCACGGAATTAGCAACCCGAATAGCCGGGGATCCTTTCAAGGAAATCGTCTTTCGAAGACGGGGGGGCCACCATGCGTATCTTGTAGGCGGAAATCTGAGGGACGTTATTCTCGATCGCCAGAGCAGGGACCGTGATTTCGCGGTTGAGGGATCTCCGGAAGTTTTGGCCGGAAGGATCGCGGCGGAAACCGGAGGGAAAATGGTCATTTTGGGGAAAAAGCTTCTGTACAGGATTGTCCTTGCGGACGGCTCAACGCTCGATTTTTCTCGGGTATCAGAAAGCATCGAGTCAGATTTAAAATTACGTGACTATACCGTCAATGCACTTGGGTGGTCGCCCGAAGAGGGCATTATCGATCCCACAAATGGTCTGGGCGACCTGGAGCGGAGGATAGTGCGGATGACAGGCAGAGACAACCTCCGGAGTGATCCAGTGAGAATCATCAGGGCATATCGCCTCGCCGCGGAACTCGGGTTCACGATAGAGCCGGAGACGAGAGAGGCACTTAGGGAACTCTCGGCAGAGGTGGCGACATCCAAGAGTGAAAGGATCACTTTAGAATTTTTCAGGATTTTGAACCTGGAGGAGCCTTCCTGCATACTGAAGTTGATGCTTGATGATGGTGTTCTCAGTTATATAATTACCTTTAACAATAATATGTTAGGAAAGCAAGCTCGAGTAATTTCTACTATTTGCGAAATATTTGATGTGTTACCTTTAAAGCAAAAGTTGAGGCTAAGCGATATTGTCTCTCAAAACCTTCGCTATTCAGGGCTTTTGCGTCTTCAGTCACTTCTCTGGAATAGTTCAGGGACGCTATTGCGGCTCAGTTCCCGAATACTCGATGATCGCAGACGCCTATTGACGGGTGAAAAAATCAAAAAAGAGGCGGAAAAAAAGGGGAAAAAAGTCAGGGATATTCTTTTTGACTTGCTCGCAGCGCTGGATGGCGCGGCCGAAGACTATTTTATCATCAGGGGGATGCAGGAGTTTCTACCCGAATGTGAAAGATACCGACAAATTATTAAGAAAGGTCTCTTATCCACAGGTGAGATTATCGAATGCACGGGTCTGGATTCGGGAAAAGAGCTCGGCAGGTTAATCGAGATGATGCGAAGGGCTGAATTCTATCGTAAAATCAACGATAAATACGGTGCCGTTCAATTCCTTCTTGAAAACTTGCCGAGATATTAATTTAACATAATATACCTTATCGGACATTATATTTAAACAGCTATTGTCAGTATTATGTTGATATCGCTGTGGAAAATAAGTCCTCCCCCCGAAGAGTATAGCCTGTGACGGTCTTGTCTATGTATTAGGCAGCGCTTTTAATAAGTAATATCCGGAACTTACGGCATTCATATAAGGACTGCTTCAAGTATGCCTTCAATAATAGCGACCGGCCTTACAAAGACAAGGCTTCCCCTCTTCCCGGCTGCCCGAAGTGCTCTGATCTTTAGGTAATTACCGGATGTGCCAAGGCAGTCTTCGCCGTCCTCTTCTTCCGCAATGATGTCAAGTGAGCTATTCAACTGTCTCGCCATATATTCAAGCCTTTTGTTTTTGCTTATCTCGGCGAGCCTCTCTACTCTTTTTTTGACTGCGCGTGCATCAGGCCTGTCAGGCATTCTGGCGGCATCTGTGCCGGGCCTCGGAGAAAAAGGGAATACATGCAAATATGATAATGGAAGTTGACGAACAAAGGTCAACGTGTTCGAGAAATCCTCTTCACTTTCCCCGGGAAAACCTGCAATGACATCCAATCCAAGCGCGATATTGTCAACTTTTCCGGCTATCCTCTCGACCGTTCTGGAAAAAGTCCTCAAGGTATAACGTCGGTTCATCCGCTGAAGAACGCGCTCGCTCCCGCTTTGGAGCGGCAGATGCAGATGCCTGCATATTCGTACATCACCGAGAAGTTCTATTATTTCATCGTCGATTTCGCTTATTTCAAGCGAACTTAGCCGGATTCTTCTGATTGAGGTGTCTTTCAGTAGTCGTCCCAGAAGTTTTTTCAGAGTGACATTACCGGGAAGATCGTGTCCATAGGACCCCAGGTGTATACCTGTCAACACTACTTCCTGATATCCGGCAGACTCAATAATTCCGGCCCTTTCGATCACCGTTTCTTCCGGCACACTTACGGATTTCCCCCTCGCCAGCGGGACAGAGCAGTAACTGCAGCGAAAATTGCATCCGTCCTGGACCTTGAGATAAGGCCGCGAGCGGCTGTAATAATCATAGATTGGGGAGGACTTACCGTAGATGATTTCATCTATCACATCAAGTTTTTTCCTATTATCGATAACCTTCCATACACCGGGCAGGCCCCTGGCTTCATCATTCCGTAGTTGTGAATAACAGCCGGTAACGATAACTTTGGCGCCCGCCTTTGCCGCTCTCCTTATTAGCTGCCGCGAATTATAATCGCTCCTGGCGGTAACTGTGCAGGTATTAACAATGCAATATTCAGGTTGTTCATTTAGATTTACTATGCTTACGCCATTTTGTTTAAGTGTTCCTTCAATAACAGCGCTTTCAGATTGGTTAACCCGGCAGCCTAATGTCAAAATAGAGACTTTCATTAAAATCTAACAGGGGAGAGGCTTCCCCGATAATGAATGATGGCGCGCCTGTTCGATGAACACCTGAACAAACGAACCTTGGACATATCCGTCGCCAGCTACTGTGACGATCTTATTTGTCCTTGTTCTGCCCATAAGTAGGGTGCCGTCAGTATCCGATGGCCCTTCGACAAGGATCTCCTGCACCGTACCCTCAAGCGCCCTATTCTTTCTGAGTGTAATCTCCTCCTGTAATTTCAATATCTCGCCAAGCCTTAGGGATTTCTCTTCATCAGAAATCCTGTCGTCCATTTCCGCAGCCTTTGTACCCTTTCTCGGAGAATACTTAAAGGCAAAAATGCCGTCATATCCTATTGCGCGGAGCGCCCTCAGCGTCTCCTCATGGTCGCGGCTTGTTTCGCCCGGAAACCCGGCAATCACATCGGCAGTGATCGAGACATGAGGCACCTCACTTCGGATTTTCTCTATCTTGACCATATACTCCTCGTATGTGTAGCCTCTGTTCATGCGAGACAGTATCTCTCTGGAGCCGGACTGGATCGGAAGGTGGATATGCTCACAGACATGCGGCAATTCAGCCACGGCTCGGATCAGTTCATCCGAGAGGTCCCTCGGATGGGAGGTGACGAAGCGTATTCTTTCTATTCCCAGTGCGTCGATTCGTCTCAGGAGTTGAGGGAAGGTAATATCGCTGCAGTATGAGTTTACATTCTGGCCCAGAAGAGTCACTTCCTTATATCCTTTTTCACTGAGACTCCGTATCTCGGCGATGATCGCACTGCTCGGCCTTGAAACTTCACGCCCCCTTGTCAAAGGCACGATGCAGTACGAGCAGAAGTTGTTGCATCCGAACATTATGGAAACCCACGCCTTGATTTCGCTCCCGCGTCTGGCTGCAACCTCGGTGGAGGCCAATTCCCTGTTATCGTCAAGCAGGGCGGTGCGACGTTCTCCGCCAATCGTCTCGGCGATCAGATGAATATTTTGGGGCCCGACAATAAAATCAACATAAGGGGCCCTCCCGAAAAGCCTCTCTTTCGTCTCCTGGGCAACACATCCCGCAACCGCGATCTTAACTTCATTGCGCCTTCTTTTCAGCATCTTGGTTCTGCCGAGCTGACTGTAAAATTTCTGTTCGGCTTTTTCTCGGATTGCGCAGGTGTTGAAGATTATAAGGTCCGCGCCTTCCGGACTTTCAGCACGGGCATATCCCTGGCCATGAAGAATACCGAGCATCTTTTCGGAGTCGTGGACATTCATCTGGCATCCGTAGGTGTAAATATATACTGATTTTCTCATCCTGAAAATGTAACACGCCGGCGTGGGTTTCTTCAATTTCCAGATTCCAATGAATGGAAATATCTCATCTAACGCTTTGATATACCGGCATTTCTTGCATTCTTGCTATGGTTCAGTTATTATTAAAAGATGTTCGGAATATTGAAAAAAATTATAGGTACAAAGAACGAGCGAGAGGTCAACAGGCTACTTCCTGTCGCGGATAAGATCAACTCGCTGGAACCTGAGATCTCGGCACTTTCAGACAACCAGTTGAAAGAGAAAAGCGCGGAGTTCCGCAATCGGCTCAAGAATGGAGACACCCTGGATGATCTGCTTCCGGAGGCGTTCGCGGTGGTACGCGAGGCATCGAAGCGCGTTCTTAAAATGCGGCATTTCGACGTGCAGATGATCGGAGGAATGGTCCTGCACGAGGGTAAGATCTCGGAAATGAAGACCGGCGAAGGAAAAACGCTTGTGGCAACCCTCCCCGTCTATCTGAACGCCCTGGAGGGCAGGGGCGTGCACGTCGTGACGGTGAACGATTATCTTGCAAAAAGGGACGCGCAGTGGATGGGGCCGCTGTATCAGTTCCTCGGCCTCAGCGTCGGGGTCATCGTGCACGGTCTTACGGACGAGGAAAGACAGGCGGCATACAACTCCGACATCACATATGGAACGAACAACGAATTCGGCTTCGACTACCTCAGGGACAATATGAAGTATGATCTCTCCCAGTATGTCCAGAGGGAGCTGAATTACGCTATCGTGGACGAAGTCGACAGCATACTGATAGATGAAGCCCGGACGCCGCTGATCATATCGGGCCCTTCCGAAGAATCCACGGACAAATATTACAAGATCGACAAGATAATCCCTAAACTGCAGAAGGAAATCGACTACACCGTCGATGAAAAGGCGAGGGCCGCAATACTGACTGAAGAAGGGAACATCAAGACGGAAAAGCTTATCGGGGCCGGCAACCTCTACGACCCTGCCAATATCGAACTCGTCCATCACGTTCTGCAGGCATTGAAAGCGCACACCCTTTTCAAAAGGGATGTCGATTACGTTGTCAAGGACGGAGAGGTCATAATTGTCGACGAGTTCACCGGAAGGCTTATGCCGGGGAGGCGATGGTCGGACGGCCTCCACCAGGCGGTGGAAGCCAAGGAAGGGGTGAAGATTGCGAGCGAGAACCAGACCCTCGCAACAATTACCTTCCAGAATTATTTCCGCATGTACAACAAACTTGCGGGCATGACGGGCACCGCCGAGACCGAGGCCGAAGAGTTCGCGAAGATCTATAACCTTGACGTATTGGTGATTCCTACGAACAGACCGATGGTAAGGGCCGATCACCCGGACGTGATCTATAAGACGGAGAAGGGAAAATTTAACTCGGTCATCCGGGAGATAGAGGAACTTAACAAAAAAGGACAACCGGTTCTCATAGGTACCATTTCGATAGAAAAGTCCGAGCTGCTGAGCAGCCTGCTGAAGAAAAAAGGCATCAAACATTCGGTCCTCAACGCAAAGTATCACGAGAAGGAGGCCGAGATCATTGTCCAGGCAGGCAGAAGCAGCGCGGTCACCATCGCCACGAATATGGCCGGCAGAGGCACCGATATTATCCTTGGCGGAAACCCTGCGGGATTGGCTCGCGAGATGATGCTGCAGGATAAGCCGGAGCACTCCGGGGAAGAGTGGACAAAGGCGTTGCAGGAAGCGGAAAAAAAGTGCGCGACGGATAAGGAAGAGGTCCTCGCCGCGGGAGGCTTACATATCCTGGGAACTGAGCGTCACGAGGCCCGGAGGATTGATAACCAACTCAGGGGGCGTTCCGGAAGACAGGGAGACCCCGGCTCGACCCGTTTCTATCTCTCCCTTGAGGATGACCTGATGAGGATATTCGGCTCCGACAAGATCTCTGGCCTTATGGGCAGACTCGGAATGGATGAAGATGTCCCCATAGAAAATAGAATGGTATCGAAGGCGATCGAGAACGCCCAAAAGAGGGTCGAATCGCAGAACTTCGATATCAGGAAACACCTCCTCGAATACGACGATGTAATGAACAAACAGAGGACGGAGATATACGCCTTCAGAAAAGAAGTGCTTCAGGGGGGTGAAGGCCTCAAGAGCAAGATCCTCTCGATGATCGATGACAACATCGATGAACTCCTTTCCATATACTGCCCCGAAGACACGAGATTTGCCGAGTGGGACGTAAAGGGGCTGAAAGACTCGGTCTATGGCATTTTTGCCATGTCCCTCGACAATACTCCCGAAGAGATTGGGGCGCTCAGCGAGACATTATCGAAAGATATCAAAGGGTCTTACGCAAAGAAAGAGGCTGAGGTCGGGAACGAGATGATGCGATACCTCGAAAAGATGATCGTACTTCAGGTCGTGGATTCCCAGTGGAAAGACCATCTGTTGGCGATGGACCACTTGAAGGAAGGAATCGGCCTGCGTGGGTATGCGCAGAGAGATCCCCTCGTGGAATACAAGAAAGAGGCATTTGAGATGTTTTCCGAGCTGTCGGGGAGGATGTCGACTGAAATCGTATCGAGGCTCTTCAAAATACAGATACAGAGAAATCAGGAATCGGTAGCGAGGTCACAGCAGCGGAAGGTCAACCTGAATTATAACAGGGGAGAAGGCGGCACTTCTCAGACGGTCACGAAAGGGAAAAAAACGGGGCGCAACGAGCCCTGTCCTTGCGGCAGCGGAAAGAAATACAAAAAATGCTGCGGGGCGAATGAGTAGGATATTCTTGATAGGCCGGGGCCCCATACTGAAAAAAAAAGAGATCGCCCTTGCGGCAAAGGGCGGGGACATTGTCCCCTTCAAAACTATCGACGATATCCGTTATCGTCCGGGAAATGAGCCGCAGCTTATCCTGATCGACAAGAATCAAAGCGCAGAACCGTCTTTCAGGGACTTCCAGCTCTCGTTTAAGGACACGCCCAAAGTCGTTTTTTCGGATTCTCGCCTGTTTACAGGGTTCGGACCGTGGATGAAATATCCCCTGACCTACTTCGTCGCTGAGCCTTCGTCAAGAGAGCTCGAATACCTCTTCAAAAAGGCACTGAGGGAAAAAGAAATACTTGAAGAGAATTCCGCACTCAAGAACCGCCTTGCAACGCTCACGAGGGAACTCGATTTTTTCGACGAGGTGAGCAAGACCCTCACGTCGACGCTTGAACTGAACGATATCCTCACCACCATCATGAAGAAATCCAGGAAGCTCATCAAAGCGGACACATGGTCGATTCTGCTTGTCGATGAGGGTACCGGCGAACTCGTGTTCGAGAAGATCACCGGCAAAAAAGAAGACAAGAGAAAGATGAGAAAGATCAGGCTCAAGATGGGCGAAGGCATTGCGGGCTGGGTGGCGCAGGAAGGGATACCGGTTGTCGTACCTGATGTCTCGATCGATAAAAGGTTCTGGTCCAAGGTAGACAAGGAGACGGGCGACAAGACCAAATCGCTCATGTGCGTTCCGATCAGGAGTAAGGGAAACATACTAGGGGTCCTGGAAGTCGTGAGCAAAACTGCTGATGACCCTTTTTCAAGGGAGGATCTGGATCTCATCATGAGGCTGGTCGACCGCGCTGCCCTTGCGATAGAGAGGGCGGCCCTCTATCAGAAGATGGCTGAGCTGTCGATCACCGATGACCTCACTAAATTATTTAATACCAGATACCTGAACCGTACCCTCGAGCTCGAGATTACGAGGTCGAACCGGCACAAGAGCTCCCTGTCGCTCATTTTTATGGACATCGACCATTTCAAGGTGATCAACGACAATTACGGTCATCTGGTGGGGAGCAAGCTTCTTGTCGAGATGGGCCAGCTCCTGATCAAAAGCCTACGGGCAATCGATATCGTCGCCCGTTACGGCGGAGACGAATTTGTGATCGTGCTGCCTCAGACCGTTCCTGCTTCGGCGGTGCAAATCGCCGAGAGGATACGCAAGGGGATTGAACAGAACGTTTTTCTGAAGAAAGACGGATACTCGCTCCGTTTGACGGCGAGTTTCGGGGTCGCATCGTACCCTGAGAGCGCCCGCTCGAAGGAGGATTTGCTGAGGATAGCAGACGAGGCGATGTACCGCGTCAAGTACCAGACTCGAAACGGAGTTTATGCTATAGTATAGAGGACCTATGGCACTCTTTAACTACGCGACAAAAGAGATCACTTTGAAGATCGTCTATTACGGGCCCGGCCTGAGCGGCAAGACGACAAACCTGCAGTACCTGCATTCGATTTTGAATCCGGAAAATAAGGGCAGACTGCTCTCCTTGTCTACGGAGGCCGACCGGACCTTGTTCTTTGACTTTCTGCCGGTTGAACTCGGGAAGATCCGGGATTTTTCTATACGGTTCCAGCTTTACACGGTGCCCGGCCAGGTCAGGTATAATGCGACCAGAAAGGTCGTGCTCAAAGGAGCTGATGCGGTCGTGTTCGTGGCAGACTCCCAGCGTGACATGAGGGAGCAGAATATTGAAAGTTTCGAGAATATGCGGGAAAATCTTCTTTCGAATAACATCAATCCGGATGAGGTGCCGATCGTGCTCCAGTATAATAAAAGGGACCTCGGGAATATTGCCTCGGTAGAAGAACTCGACGCCGATCTGAACCGCAATCGGTATCACTTCGTGGAATCCTCGGCGATCAGTGGGACCGGGGTGGAGGATTCTTTCCGGCTTATTACGAGACTGCTTCTCAAACATATATCCAAGAAGCACCAGATAGAAATCCAGCCTTCAAAAGAGAAAGCGGCCGTGAGTCCGCAGCCGCCTGCCGGGAAGAAGGAATCTTCATTTGAAGAAGTCGCTCCCGAGCCCCCTATTGCGGCTGCCGCGCCAGTAACGTCGGCCGCTCCCCCTGCAGGGGACGTTCGGGCGCTGTGGCCGCAGGAGGAAACGAGACGGAATGCCATGCCGGCTGTTGAAACCCCTCGCGCGATCGAACCCGCCTATGAAGCACGGGAAGCGGAGGACAAGAAGATTGTGCCGCCTGCTGAACAGCCCCCGGCCCCTTCGGTTGAAACCCGCTCGAAAAAAGGGGAGCCGGCGGAGAAGATTGTCTTGCCGACGGAAAGAGATGTCCCGGGTCCGACCTCTGAAGCCGCTGAGGAAAGGCCCTCCACGCAACGGCTCTCGGAGGTTCCGGAAATTCCGCCCGACAAGATTGACCGCATTATCGACGAAATTTCAAGCATCAACGGCCTGCTGACGGATCTTAAGAATTCGGTCTATGTCCTCACCAAGGAGATGAAGGACCTGAAAGAAACGAGGAAGGAACAGGAGGAGACGAACCGTATCCTTAGGGAAATTTCGGGGCATTTTCAGCGGCTACAGACAAAAAAAAGCTGGTTCAGGTTCTGACGCCAACCCGGGAGACAAGAGCGTCTTCCTATAAAAGGTATTCTGCGAGGTTGATCTTGTATTTGTTAGGGTCCATCGTCCTGGTGATAGACCGAACGAAGGCATCCTGAGCGTTCTTTTCCGTCAGATCCACGATATGACCCTTCACCCTGCTTCCTTTTTCGTCGATGATGATCATTACGCGCGGCCGGGCAGGGAATAACTGATTGCTTTCGCATACAAGCCCCAGTTCTTTTGTGTTGAGCATCACCACTGTCCCGATAGGAAAGACACCGACCATGTTGATGAAAAATTTGAAAAGGAGCGGGTCAAGCTGGCTGCCCGACCGCTCCATCATGATACTCAGCGCCTTATCCGGGGCCATAGGGATTCTCGAATATACTCTGGATGAGGTCATCGCGTCATACTGGTCCGCGAGGCATACTATTTTGCTGAAAAAATCGAGATCGAATCTCTTGCTGGCCCTCGGATATCCCGACAGGTCGAAATTCATATGGTGTTCGAAAGAAACAATGGCCGACTTCGTCGTAAGCGGATCGAGTTTTTTCAGTTTCAGCAACGCCTTGACGCCCCAGACCGGATGTTTCCGTATGATCTTCCATTCCTCGTCCGTGAAGTTGGACGGCTTGTTGAGCACTTCATACGGTATATCCATCTTCCCTATGTCGTGAAAGAGCGCCACCATGCCGAGATCCGTAAGCGTCTTGCGGTTTAACCCCAGCCGCTGTCCCAGCGCAATCGACAGAATGCTGACATTAACCGAGTGATGGTATGTATATTCGTCATAATCCTTTATCGCCGTCATGCCGAGGAGGAGCTGTTCTTCCTCAAGAATATGGTCAACCATGGTCTCGATGACCCTCTTGGCTTTCTTGATGTTTACCTTTTCTCCGCCCTTGATCTTGTTGATGACCCCGCGCGTAAATGACACTGCATTAAAATAGGTCTTCTTCACCATCTTGCGCGGCTCGAGCGCATCCTCCTCTACAATCTTTCTCAATTTCCCGACGGAGACATTTTTTACATTCGCCATCTTCTCTTCGATTACTTCGTAAGGCGTCTCGGAAAAAGGCGAGGCGATAAAGGCCCCTACAAAAACCTTTATCTGCTCGGCCGCAATCTTATCTTTGAAAGTGATGCTGCCAAGTTCCCTCTTCTTGAATTCCCGTATCAGGAAATCGAAGTTAAGCAGGTACTCCAGAGAATAGCGTATGCGGTAATCGTTGATGTAAAAAAACTCGCCTCTCAGTTCAAGGGAAACCACGCGTTCGTCCTCAACAAGCAGGTTGACCATGGGGACAAGCTTATCGATGACGGATACCACCGCTATATTGTTAGGGTCATGTATATGGGATGTGCGAAGCACTACGGAAAGCTGGTTGACCAGATCTTTACCGATCCTGAACCGCTCGATGTCTTCCCTACTGTCCATACTCGATCCTCTTGATCGCGGAGTACACGAACTCCCTCAGAAGCTTATTGCCGTCGTTCTTATACTTGTTCAGGAGCGGGAGCGCATCCTTGTTCCCCAGCAAGCCGAGACAATAAGCAGCGCATGCGCGGTTTTCATAATTCTTCGCCCTTCCGAGAAAGGTCTTCCTCTTGATCATGCTTACGGCCGAATTGTATACCTCGCCATCTTTCCAGTGCGACAGCACTTCGAAATACTCCTTCTTTTCGTCAAATTCCTTGTCCCTGAAATACTTGTCGGCGACCTTGTTCATGATGATCCTCTTTGCAGCCTCGGACTTAATATTGCCGAGGGCCTTCAGGGCCGCTGATCTTACCTGGTGGTCTGCGTCGTCCAGGCAATCCCTGAGCGTCTGCAACACGCCCGCGCCGCCGAGTTCCCCGAGCGCCCTGATCACCTCTTTCTTAACCCTGATATCTCCGTGTCTGACGGTCTTCAGGAGGTAGTCGACCGCCTTTCTGTCCCCTATCTTCCTCAGAATATAGATGATATTTCTCACTACGTACCAGCGGGAGTCGTTCAGCCCCTTGGAGAGCGTTGCGATGTCCTTCGTCCCCAGGACGATCAGGGCGTCGATCACCACCTTCCTCGCGTGGATGCTCTTGAGCTCACCCAGTATCTTCATAAAGGGCACGATCGCGTTTCGGTCAAGATACCTTACAAAATCCTCGAAGACCCTTTCCTCAACCTCCTGTCCGCTGTCCAGGATCTCCCCGAGAAGCGTGATTATAGATTCACTACCCGCAAGCAAGAGTATTTTCTTTGCGTACTTCTTCCTCTCCTCGTCCTCGTTTTTTCCATCCAGAATCTTCTTCATCCTGGCAAGCACGCTCGTGACCAGCTGGATATCACCCCTGCCGATCGAGAATTCTATCGCGTTGATAAAGAAGCCGACCATATCTTCATAGTCTTCTTTCGGCTGAGGGAGGGAAAATATTTCATATAGGATATCGGTCAATTTATCCGTTTTGTCCCGTGAGTCTCTTTCCAGCTCCGTGAGGAGTAGCTGGAGGTCCTTGTCCGACAGCGGAACAATCGAAACGTCCTTCACGACTTCCTCCTCTTTAAAGGCGTCTTCGTATGCCTTCAAAAGCGTGTCCTCATCAGGCACCCTCTCTTCGATTTTCCTGACCGCGGTCTCCTCGTAGTCGTCCTCGTCGGCGAGCACCGTCTCATCGACCACGTACTGTATGTTCTGAAAGTCCTTTTCCCAGAAGAGCGTAACGATATCATCGTCGACGGCCTCGCGGTTGAAATCGAGCGATATGATCTTCAGAAAATCTTCCATTTCCTCAAACGTCAGCCCTTTCTTGAAGGTAATCTCCCGCAAGCCGTCCTTAAAGAAAAAGAGCGCCAGGTTGTCCTCTTTTTCAGGGCTGAAATATACCTGCTCTGAATCATAATAGATATCGTTTTGCCGGACCTTCAACGCCAAGTCGTCCCGGTAATAAAAGAACTCTCTCAATTTGTTGAAATTATCTTCGAGGGTGTTCACATAGATGGGATTATTCGAAGGATACATCCTCAGAATTTTTTTGGACTTTAGAAAAGACTGGATGACCTCTTTTGCTTTCTTAAGCTCTTCACTCATAGAAGTCCGAAGTACCTCACCAAGAAGTTACTATCGTTATGCGAGAGGAACTCTTCGTTCCTTCGCGTAATTCCGTATTACCATCGTGGCCGCGAAAAGTCTCTGCAGTCTCAGGTTCCTGCTTCGTATCGCAAGAATATCGTGTGTCGGAAACCTTTCCGCACGGATCTCGACCTGGACTTTCGATATCTCGCTGTAGAAATCGCGCAGCGTTTCGCGATCGAACGACTTCAGGAACAAAGGATTCACGATGACATATCCCTCCGCCACATCCCGTATCGTTGCTTTGAGACTCTTTCCCCTGACGTTAGACATTCTTCCGTTTCCTGTAAATGAGTCTGGACAATAGTATACCAATTTCGTACAGGATAATTATAGGTACGGCCATGAGGGTCTGGTTAAAGGCGTCCGGCGTGGGGGTGAGAATCGCACCGGCAATAAAGGCGAAGAGTACCGCGAATTTTCGGTTTTTCGCCAGTGTCTTCGGGGTAACTACGCCGATCTTCGTCAGGAAGACAATGACCAGCGGCAGCTCAAAAATAATCCCGAACGCAAGTATGAACTTCAGGCAGAAGTCGACATAGCTCCCGACCGACAACATCGGGGCGATGTTTTGTGTCTTGTAGCCCAGCAGGAACGTGATGGCGAACGGCAGGACAATCCCGAAACAGAAGAGAGCACCGACGAGAAATAGTGAAGTGGCGAAAAAAATAAACGGTATCACATATTTTTTTTCTTTCTCGAGAAGCCCGGGAGCAATGAAGCGCCACAGCTGATAAAATACTACCGGCAGCGATATGATCAGGGAGGCGACAAGAGACACCTTGAGGTGCATCCAGAAGGCCTCTGCAGGGGCAAGGAAGACGAGCGGAGCGGCTGTCTTCCGTATCACCTCGATATACGGTGCCCCGACGCTGAAATGCAACTCGGCCCTGAGGGGGAACGTAATGAGTTCGAAGAGTTTTTCGGAGTAGTTAAAGACGACGACGAAAACAACAAAGACCGCCGCGAGGGAAGTAAGTATCCTCCTCCGAAGCTCCGAAAGATGTTCTGTCAGGGGCATCTTCGCGCTTTCCAATCAGCCCTTGTCCTTCCCTTCATCCGTTTTTTTTGTCTCAGAGTTGTCGCTATCTATTTTTTCTTTTTCGCCCGAAACCGACTTTGCCTCTTCTTCGGCGTGCTTTTTTTCGGTCTCTTCGAATTCGCTTTCCATCTGGACCTTCGCGTTTTGGATCCCCCTTCTGATTTCTATCATCCATTTGCCGAGCGTCCTGCCGATCTCCGGAAGCTTTTCCGGGCCGAAGACGAGCAGGGCGATCACAAAGATGATCACTAATTCCTGAAAACCGATATCAAACATTGTCGTGTCCGGGGAAGATCACCGCGGAGAGGTCACTCTTCTTCAAAAATCTTCTTGATCTCCTTCTTCTTTTCTGGAGGAGCGTAACTTATCGCGATCAATATGCGAAGTTCCGGCGACCGCCTCTTCAAATCCGTGCCGACCCCTAGGGTAGTATAAATTGAATCAGTGGTCCTGAACCGGTACCCGAAACGCGCTTCCACCTGATCGTAGTTATTCGAAAAATGGCTTTTTCTGGCAAGTATCTCTCCGAGCATCTTAAAGTTATGGGCGGCAGAAAATTCTATTCCCCCCAGGAAGGTGATTTCATCTTTGAGTGTGCCTGTTCCCGGCTTCTCATAAAAGAAATTCATGTGTCCCTTAAAAGGCCCTACCCTTTTGCTTATAATGAGCCCGGCACCGAATCTGCCGCTGGTGCCGAATTCGTCCCGGCCGTTATTGATCGAGACGTTGAGCAGATAGGCCAGAGAAGGGCCGTATTTGCCTTCATTGTAGAATCTGTGCTTGAAACCGAAAGCAATATCTTCCATGCCATCCACCGAATCCGCGAAGTTAAATACGTACGGCACCGTGATATCGAATTCGATGGAATCGGAAATCCCGTAAGCTCCCCTGGCGCTGAAACGGTAAAAATCCGGGTCATTCGACCGTTCGAACCCTACCTCAAAGGCAGCCTTGCTTTTTGGAAGGCTTTCGGCGCTGAACGTCGAGAAGACGCCGTATGGCGCAACAGGCTGCAGACCGGAAATGTCGAAGCCATATGATGTGCCCGCCATAAAAAGAAACGCCAGAAGAAGGAAATAAGCTCTTTTCATTTATTATGAAAAATAGCAGAAAAATCTCCGGCTGTCAATGAAACGCCCCTTTGACTCATCCTGCAGTTGCAGGGCATTTCATTGACAAAGAGCGAAATTTCGCAATATAATGTAAGAACTTTTCTGAGGAGGTACTATATGGCTGAAGGTTTGCTTGAGGTGACAACTGCGACATGGGAAAAGGAAGTGCTGAACGACGCCGGGCTGGTGATGATCGATTTCTGGGCTGTCTGGTGCGGCCCATGCCGTATGATAGCCCCGACCGTAGAAGAACTGGCGAAAGAGTATGCCGGAAAAGTCAAGGTCGTAAAACTCAACACGGATGAAAACCCCGAAATTGCCAGCAGATATAAAATAATGGGGATCCCGACGCTCATGTTTTTTAAGGCGGGCCAAAAAGTGGATCAGATCGTAGGTGCTGTTCCAAAGCCGCAGCTGAAGGCAAAGCTTGACGCGCTGATTAGTGCATAAGGCGTTCTCCCGTTCTTTTGCAAAGTCCATCAATCCGTTTCGGTTGCATCATAATCGAGAGGTGAATTATTGAAAAAGGTACTGCTTGTTTTGTTCCTGCTGGCGTTGATCGGTCCTGTTGCCTGCAGCAGGAATGGTGCGGGAACGCGGGAACGCCATTCTGCACAATTAGGCGGGGTTGCGCCTGATTTTGTTCTTAAGGGCGTTGATGGCAAGGAGGTGGCCCTCTCTCACTTCAGGGGAAAGATGGTCTTACTGGAGTTCTGGGCCACATGGTGTCCTCCCTGCAGAGCGACCGTCCCTGAACTGACTGCGATTCAGGAAAAGTACTCCGGCAAGGGGTTGGTCGTTCTCGCGATATCTCTCGACGAGGGGGCGGACCTCCCGGCGAAGCTGTCCTTCTTTTCTAAGGAATTTAAGATCAATTACCGCCTGTTAATCGGCAATGAAGAAACGGAGCGCGCTTACAATGTGAGGAGCATCCCGATGACGTTTCTCATCGACAGACAGGGAAAGGTCGTCGCCTCATATGTGGGGTACGTCGATAACCTCGCCGCGGTCGTCTCCGAGCAGATGGACAAAACCATTTAGGATTTACGATGTTCGAAAATATCAGCGATAAGCTCGACGCCGCACTGAAAAAAATAAAGGGAAGAGGACTCCTTAAAGAAGAGGACATCGATGCGGCGATGAAGGAAATCCGCCTCGCGCTCCTTGAGGCGGACGTAAATTTCAAGGTCGTGAAGGACCTTGTAGAAAAAATCAAGTCGAAGGCGGTGGGGAAGGAGGTCCTCGAAAGCCTGACTCCGGGGCAGCAAGTCGTGAAGATCGTAAACGATGAACTCTGCGATCTTCTCGGAAGGTCAACCAGCAGGATAGCACTCGCTCCCAATCCTCCCACGGTTATCATGATGATAGGACTGCAGGGCTCGGGGAAGACCACGACCTCCGCCAAACTGGCGCGGTACTTCAAAAAAGAGGGACGGCGCCCCCTGCTCGCGGCATGCGACCTCCAGCGGCCGGCCGCAATAGACCAGTTGATTGCGCTCGGAAAACAGATAGACGTCGCTGTCTACGCCTCCAGAGATGCGAAGGACCCTGTGCTGGTGGCGCGTGATGCGCTCGCCAAGTCCAGGGCCGCTGCCCACGATATCGTGATTATCGACACTGCCGGAAGGCTGCACGTAGATGAGTCCCTTATGCAGGAACTGAAAAAGGTCAAGGAAGGCGTCGCGCCGAAAGAAACGCTTCTCGTCGCAGATTCAATGACAGGCCAGGACGCCGTCACCATCGCGAAGCATTTCAACGATCAGATAGGCATTGACGGTATTATATTGACGAAGATGGACGGCGACGCGCGCGGGGGTGCCGCGCTTTCGATACGGGCCGTGACCCAGAAGCCCATCAAGTTCATCGGCTTGGGTGAAAAGATAGACATGCTGGAGCCGTTTCATCCTGACAGGATCGCGTCGAGAATTCTCGGCATGGGCGACGTGCTCAGCCTGATCGAGCAGGCCCAGAAATCCTTTGACCAGAAGGAGGCGGAAACGCTCCAAAAAAGGATTCTGGAAGATTCGTTCACCTTCGACGACCTGAAGGAACAACTGAAGAAGGTGAGAAGCATGGGCCCTCTCGAAAGCGTCCTGGGCATGATTCCGGGGTTCAACAAGGTGAAAAATATTACTGTTGACGAGAGGGAGTTCGTAAAGGTCGAGGCGGTCATCAACTCCATGACGGCGAGGGAAAAGGCGAATCACAATCTCTTGAACGGCAGCCGGAGAAAAAGAATCGCTCTCGGCAGCGGAACGACCGTCGCTGACGTCAACAGGGTGATCAAGCAATACGTTGAGCTGAAGAAGATGCTGAAGATGTTCAAGGGGAAGAAGAACATCAAACTTCCCAAGTTTTTTTGCCTCTGACCCACTTTACTTTCCAAACCCTAATATATTAAAATTTACGATACTTTACAGGAGGTGTTTGTTGGTTAAGATTAGACTGACGAGATTGGGAGCACATAAGAGACCGTTTTACAGACTGATTGTTGCCGATACAAGGGCGAGAAGGGACGGACCTTTCATCGAAATCCTCGGCACCTATGATCCTCTGAAAGAACCTTCCGAAATCAAAGTGGACATCGAGAAGGCCAGGTATTGGCTGCAGAAGGGCGCGCAACCTACTGATACCGCGAAGAAGCTGATGCAAAGGGCCGGCTTATAAGCTATTTTTCACATGGAGGTGCTTGCGATGAAGGAATTAGTCGAGCGGATGGCGAAGGCATTGGTGGACAAACCGGAAGAAGTCGCTGTGAATGAAATCGACGGGGAGAAAACTACCGTCTATGAGCTGAAAGTTGCTTCGACCGACCTTGGAAAGGTAATAGGGAAACAGGGAAAGACGGCCCGCGCGATGAGGACCATACTTAGCGCATCGGGTACGAAGATAGGCAAACGCTGCGTGCTTGAGATTCTCGAATAATTCATTATCAAAAGAGGAAAATTCTTAGAAGTTCCGGCACTCACCTCATTAGCAAAAATCATCAGGGAATGGGGGGTAAGGGGAGAAATGAAGGCCCTACCCCTCTCAAATAAATTTGTCGTGCTTGCCCCCGAAACGCCTGTGTACCTGTGCACCCCCAGCGAGGTCCGACAATGCACGATACGATCACTGCGGCATATGGGCAGGTATTTCATTTTTTCCTGTTACGACATCACGGACAGGCAGATGGCATTATCATTAAAGGGGGCCATGATCACTGTTCCGACTGCTTCGTTGTCGCTTGCCGAGGACGAGTTCCTTCAGGAAGAAATTATCGGCCTTACGGCAATTACAACCGGAGGTGCTGAGATAGGCAAGGTCATCGATATACTGCAGACCCGTGCCCATGACATCTATGTCGTCCGCCGGGACGAAAAGGAGTATCTCATTCCGGCGGTGAGAGAGTTTATCGTAAAGATCCTCCCGGAAGAGAAAAAGATCATCCTGCGAGAGATGGAAGGATTGTTTGACTGAAATATGAAGTTCAGTATCGTCACGATCTTCCCCGAGATGGTTCAGGCCTATCTGGGGGCAAGTATTATGAAAAGGGCCATCCAAAAAGGCATTATCAGCGTTGCCGTTCATAATCTTCGTGACTACACGACCGACAAACACAAGACCGTTGACGATTACCCTTATGGCGGCGGAGCAGGGATGGTGATGAAGCCGGAGCCTTTTTTCACCATTGTGGAGGAACGCTGGCCCCGCAAGGAAGAGAGGAAGATCATTCTTCTGAGTCCGAAGGGCCGATTGTTCGGGCAGGAAAGGGCGCTCGAGATGTCGCGCGAACAGGTGGAAATAGTCTTTCTTTGCGGCAGGTACGAAGCTATCGATGAGCGGGTCGGCGAACACCTTGCCGATGAAGAAATTTCGATCGGCGACTACGTTTTGACTGGCGGAGAACTGCCCTCTTTGGTTATAATAGATGCCGTCGCCAGATTGATACCGGGTGTTCTCGGAGACAGCCGTTCTTCTGAGGAAGACTCCTTTTCGTGCGGTCTCCTTGATTATCCGCATTATACGAGGCCGGAATACTTCAGGGGCATTCGGGTACCCGACGTATTGCTTTCCGGCAATCACCGCGAAATTGAGAGGTGGAGAAAAAAACAGTCGCTAAAGCTGACGATGGAAAGAAGACCGGCACTTGCAGAAAGGCATGTTCCGACGCCGGAGGATGAAGATATTATAAAAGAGATAAAGGAGGAACTGTAATGAATTTGATGGGGGCAGTTGAAGAAGGCTTCAGGAGGGACCTCGGCGTATTCAGTATCGGAGATACCGTAAAGGTCTTTGTCAAGGTGGTAGAAGGCGACAAGGAAAGGATCCAGCCTTTTCAGGGTGTCGTGATAGGCAGAAAAGGCAGCGGGACAAGGGCGATGTTTATGGTTAGAAAGGTCTCCTTCGGTGTAGGCGTCGAAAGGATATTTCCCGTCTGTTCGCCGGCTGTGGACCGCATAGAGGTGATGAAGAGAGGTCACGTCCGGCAGGCAAAATTGTATTATCTGAGAGAGAAAAAAGGCAAAGCCGCAAAGATAAAGGAAAAAGAATCGTCGCCGGCGGGATAAACTCGTTGCGATGGATTTATACCGGCATGACGAGTCCTGGAGGCAAAGGGGCTTTGCGGTCATCGCCGGAATTGACGAAGCAGGAAGGGGCCCCCTTGCGGGCCCTGTAGTCGCCGCAGCAGTCGTTTTACCTCCCTCCGCCAGAATAAAGGGGCTCCGTGATTCCAAGAAAGTCCCTGAAAAGGAGAGGGAGGGACTCTTCCACGATGTGCTTTGTCTGGCCGGAGCGATTGGGGTCGGGGTAGTCGAGCACGATGAAATCGACCGGTTGAACATTTTGCGGGCAACGAAACAGGCGATGACGCTTGCCATACGTGATCTGAACGTGGCGCCGGATCTGTTGATTATCGATGCGGTCGCCCTCCCCTCCATTCCGATCGAGCAGACTTCTCCTGTCAAGGCCGAATCCAAGAGCGCATGCGTGGCGGCCGCCTCAATCGTCGCCAAGTATCTGAGGGACTCGATTATGCTGAGATATCACGAGACCTACCCCCAGTACAACTTCAATAAACACAAGGGATACTGCACGCGAGAGCATGTTGCGATGCTGGCGCTTCACGGCCCCTGCGCCATCCACAGAAAGTCGTACAATAAAGTTAAGACGATAGATTTATTCTGAAGGGCAGGGATGCGAATTTGTATTTGAGTTATTCACGTCTTTAAAATATAATTAATCTTATGGGCATGATCACCGATAAAGAGAGAATAGACGAAGCACTGGAACTGCTGTGGGTGCTCGAAGAGGAAGGCCACAGGGAAGTCGACCGGTTCAGTCTCAGTTCTGACGACGCCGATATCTCCTCCCTCATCGAAACCTTGAAGGAAGACGGCTTGGCTGCCGTCGCCGAGGGGGACATACACCTTACGGAGAAAGGTCGAAAAATCGCGCGGGGCTTGATTAGAAGGCAACGACTGGCCGAGCGTCTTTTTACCGATGTATTCGAGATGCCGGAAAATACAGTCCTGGACGACGCCTGCAAAATGGAACACATCTTAAGCGAAGAACTGACCGAGAGCGTATGCATCTTTCTCGGTCATCCCCCTACCTGCCCCCACGGAAAACCTATCCCTCGCGGAGAATGCTGCAAAAAACTGAAGGTGGAAGTGGCACCGGTAGTGACAAGACTTTCGGAATTCGAAGTCGGCGCAACAGGGAAGATCACTTTTATCGTCCCGTCGGATCCTTCAAGAATCAGCAAACTCAACTCTCTAGGCATCACTGCCGGAAGTGTCATTAAGTTCCTGCAGCGAATACCCTCTTGTGTCCTTCAGATAGATGAGACGACAGTCGCGCTTGATCCGGAGATCGCAAAAGAGATCTATCTGAAGAAGATCGTGAAGTAAACGTCGCCCCCTGTCTCTTTCCTCTTGTATTCACAGCAATCTTTTTGTAGTTTAAATAGGATATGACCGACAGGACATTCTCCGACGAACTCTTTGATAAAGGCGTTCAGTTCCTGCGTGAATCCAACTCCCTCGGTGCCCTTGCCTGTTTCGAAAAGGCCTATCTTCGCGAGAAGACGCCGAAAATCCAGTCGTATCTCGGATACTGCATCGCAGCGCAAAGAGGACAGATTGCCGAGGCGTTGAAGCTCTGCGCGGGTGCGATCGAAGCCGACCCGGGGACACCCGAACACTATCTCAACCTCGGAAGGGTCTACCTCAGGGCAAAAAGAAAAGACGAGGCTATCGCGACCCTTAGAAAAGGGCTTTCCGCCGGAGACAACGGCAAAATAAGGGCGCTCCTCGAAGACCTCGGAACAAGGAAAAGGCCTTTGCTTCCTTTTCTACCGAGGCGCCATTTTCTGAACAAATACGCAGGGCTAATCCTCCGCCGTCTCAGGCTGCGCTGATCTCCGGCAGCCCATATTCAGCCGGCCCGCCCTTCCCGGTCAATTCCGTATCGTTCCCGCAGTGAATCGCCGAGCAGGTTGAAACAAAGCGCAGTAGCCGCGATCATAATCCCCGGCGAAAGCACCATCCAGGGGGCGGAGTTTATGTACGCCCTGTTGGCGCTTATCATCGAACCCCAGGTCGCAGTAGGAGGTTGCGCACCGAGGCCTAGAAAACTCAACGCAGACTCGGTCAATATGTAGCCGCCGAGCCTGAGGCCGGTCATCACGAGGGCAAGAGGCATACACTGCGGCAGAAAGTGCACAAACACGATCCTCCAGTTGTTGCACCCGATGGCATGTGCCGACTCGATGTATGGCGATTCTTTGAGCATTAAAACCTGCCCTCTTATCAGCCGCGCAAAAGATGCCCAGCCGACTGAGGAGAGCGCGATCATTACCGTGTAAATTCCCGGCGGGAACAGGACGGAAACGCCTATGGCGAGCAGTAGCGATGGAAAGGAAAGCACCAGGTCGACTACCGCCATAAAAACCGTGTCGACCTTTCCTCCCGCATAGCCCGACACAAGCCCCACGAGAAGGCCGATCCCCATGGAGAGGAGAGCAGCAAGCACCGAAACGCTGATGGAAATCCTGCCGCCGTAGATCACCCTCGTCAGGATGTCCCTTCCCTTGTTGTCTGTGCCAAGGGGATGCCCGAGTGACGGCGGCATATGAAGACTGTCGAGATCGATCGCATCGGGGTCTTTATTCGCCAGGTAAGGAGAAAACACCGAAATCAAAAAAATGGATACGATAAAGAGGGAGGCTATTTTACCGGTCAGTCCCACGGATCCTCACACGCGGGTCGATATAATAATAGAGGATGTCGACGACAAGATTGCTTAGGACGAAAAGCGTTGTCCCCACGATGATGCATCCCATAATGACCGGATAGTCCCTCTTAATTATGCCCTCCATAGTAAACCTGCCTATGCCGTCCCATCCGAATATGGTCTCGGTAAGGACCGCGCCGTTTAAATAACTGGCGAAATCAAGCCCTATGACAGTCACTACCGGTATCAGCGCGTTTTTCAAGATATGCACCGCCTTAATGCGGGAGGAGGCAATTCCCTTCGCCCTGGCCGTTCTGATGAATGGCATGTCAACGACATCTAGAACAGATACGCGCGTGACCCGCGCGATCGTGCCGAGGGCCGGGAGCGATAGCGTTATCGCGGGAAGAAGCATATACCGCAGACCGCCGGTGCCCGACGGAGGCAGGAGTTTCAGGACTAGCCCGAAGAGAAGCATGAGTAAGAGTCCCGACCAGAAGACCGGAACACTCAGAAGAGATATCGAAAAAGCCGATATGACCCGGTCGGCGAATCTCCCCTTTTTCAGAGCGGCGATCAGCCCGAGCAACATGCCCGGCGGGACCGCGATGACCATCGCTCCCAAAGCAAGCATTAGCGTGTTCGGGAACTTCGCCACGATATCGTCGAGCACCCTCCGGTTCGTAAAATAAGATCTCCCCATCTCCCCCGTCAGAAGTAAAGAGACGTATCCAACGTATCGTCTCGCTATTCCTTTATCCGCACCGATCTCCTTCCTTACTTTGCTGATTATCTCCGGAGTACTCCTCTCACCCACCAGATTGTAAACAGGATCTCCCGGCAGGGCATTTGTCAGAGCGAACGTGATGAACGTTATCCCGAACAAAAGCGGAACAAGCAGTGCAACTTTTTTGGCGATATAGCAGTTCAAAAGGAAATCTCCGTGCCTTTATCGATCGTGTAAATAGGGTATATCCGGTACTTCTTCACGTAAGGCTGGCGGATCGTGAAGTCCGTCCTGTGCCAGAAACTTACCCAGGGGATGTCCCTAACAATGATATTTTCCGCACGGCCGTAACACCGGTCCCGCTCTTCGGCATCGCCAGCCGCCTGTCCCTCCTCGATAAGCCGGTCCACCTCATTGTTCGTATACCATGTCCTGTTTCCTCCAGCACCATGGTTCGAAGAATGGAACAAGGGGAATAGAAAATTCTCCGGGTCAGGATAATCAGCCCACCAGCTTATCCAAAACATATCCTCATCACCCCTGTTGAGGGCGGCCTTATAGGCACTCCATTCGAGCTGAGTGATCTTGACGTCTAAACCCACCTTCCTGAGGTACGACTGGATAATCTCCGCGATATCAACCACCTCCGGGTCGGAAGTGACATAGAACTGTATAGGCCTGGTTACCTTGTCTTCCTCCTTGAGGATTCTCTTTGCCCTCTCGGGGTCGTAGCGGCGCGGCGCCCCGACCTCCCACTTTCTCAGCAGGTCCGGAACCGGTCCTTCCGCCAAACGTCCCCTTCCGTCATAAAAGGTGCGAAGGATTTTTCCCTTGTCTATCGCGCAGGCAACCGCCTCTCTCAGTTTGAAATTATTGAATGGCGGCCTTGCGCAATTGAAACCGAGATAATATGTATTTAGCCCTTTTGCGGAGGCTACCAGATTGCTCCACCGCGAAGATGTCCGGTATCTTGAATATTCGTAAGCAGGAATCGTCAGCACATCGAGATTCCCTATCTCGAACTCTGTTACTGCGGTCAGATCCTCCGGAATCACGCGGTATACAATCCCTTTCACTTGGGCCGGACCTTCAAAATACCGGTCGTTTCTTTCGAGCACCAGCTCGCTGTTATGGTCCCAGCGCTTCACAGCAAAGGGCCCCGTACCTACGGGATGAGTCCCGAAATCCGGGCCCAATTTCCTAACCTCCTCTTCAGGCACGACATATGCCGCCGTCATCGTAAGGAGGTACAAAAACGGCGAGAAGGGCCTTTCGAGGCGGATCTCGATCGTATGCCGGTCGATGACTGTAATTCCGGCCACGTCTGTTGCCTCGCCTCGAATGAATTCTTTTGCCCCTGCTATCTTATCCAGCACCCAGGAATTAGCGGACTTTCCGCGGGGATCGAGGATTCTCATGAAGGAAAACTTGACGTCACGAGCTGTAACTTCCAGCCCGTTCGCAAACTTGACGCCGCGCCTGAGGTGGAAGAGGTATGAAGCACCCCGCTCCCCGGTCTCCCATCTCTCGGCAATATCAGGGACCACCATCAGATTGCGGTCAAGCCTTACAAGACCGTTGAAAAGTTTCGCGGATATTGTACCGCCCTGGACATCGTTGACCAGTGCCGGATCAAGTGTGGTTGGATTGGAATTCAGCCGGTAATAAATGTACCCTTCAATCCTGTTTCGTGCAGTACAGGCGACAAGAATGAGAGAAAATGCAATAAGGTAACTAAACAGTCCTGTTTTCCTGATCTTGTTCCCGATGACGCGCGGCACGTATCATTATAATATATCCGCCGGCATTGAAGCTTGAAGTGCCGGATTACGAAACGACTGCTCCGCTTTCGACGCTCCTGAAGATCTCTATGACCGAAATGAAAACGGCCGTGATGAGAGGTCCCATGATCAGCCCTATCATGCCGAAGAACTTGATGCCGCCCAGCACGCTGAACAATATGATGATCGTCGGCATCTTCGTCCTGCTGCCGATGATCAGCGGCTTGAGAATATTATCCACCATACTGATCACAAAGACGCCGAACAAAAAAAGGCCGATGCCATGCACGTAGTCCCCCGTGATCACCAGATAGGCCGCGGTCGGACCCCAGATGGCGAAAGTGCCGACGAGGGGAACGAATGACATAATAGACATAGCTATTCCCCACATGACCGGGGCCTCGATGCCGATGACCGAATATGCCATCCCTCCGAGGAGCCCCTGCAAAATGGCGACGATGACACCGCCATAGACGGTCGATACGATCATGTCCTTAATTTGCCCTGCAAGTTTCTCCTTTTGTTCCATGCTGAAGGGCATATAGTCTTTCGCCTTCGATAGGAGGCCCGGACCGTCTTTCAATAAGAAAAAAGTCGTGAAGAGCACGATAATGAAATCGATCACTGCGCCCAGAATATTCGTGATTCTTACCGAAAAGTTCTCGATCAGAGTCTTCCCCGCCTTCGTGATATTTTCGACGATTACGTCCTCCGACAGGAGATCCTGTAATCCCGGATAAGACCGCATCTTCTCAAAAAAAGGCCACGATTCAAGCTTCTGCACGATCTCGTTGACCGAGCCGAGTCTGTTCTCGCTGATCTTCGCCCCCACAATCTGCAATTCATTTATCAGAGATATCGTAACGTATGAGAACGGTCCCACAATGATAATGAGCATTAGAATCACGGTGAGCACCGAGGCGACCGCCCTGATCCTTACGTGCCGCGCCACGAACGCATAGACCGGATAGAAAACGATGGAAAGCACTGTCGACCATGCGATCGCGATAAGAAAAGGGCTCATTATTACATAGGTTAGATACCCAAGCACGCCGAGGAGAAAGAGCACCACTGCGAGATAAAATCTATCTTTTCTGACAGGCATTGATAAACCTTTCGAACAACTCTGTCGTTAATGAGGATTTCATGCGTTCGGGGTGCCACTGGACCCCCACGAGAAAGCCGTATCCCCCGTGATAAATGCCCTCGACAACGCCGTCACTCGCGGCGGCAAACGGCAGTATCCCCCTGCCAATCCCCCGCACGGACTGGTGGTGACTGCTGTTGACTTTACATTCGCGGGGCGCTATGTGCGGGTTGTCCTTTATCTCAATGAGGTGATCTCCATGTGCGTGATCAAGAGCGCCGGAGACACCGGCGCGGATGTCCTGGAAGAGACTCCCTCCAAAAAACACATTGATAAGTTGCATGCCGTAACATATCCCTAGCACGGGTTTTTCCTCCCTCATTATCGCACTGAGCAGAGAAAATTCAAAGCGGGTCCTTTCCGGCGGGTGTGCGTCCTGAAATTTGGTTTTTGCATAAAGGCAGCGAATTGGCTATACTATTGTAGACATTACTCTACAATAGGGAGGTTCCCTTATGGATGTGATTGAGGGCATTGAGGCACGCAGG
>JAJZPM010000026.1 GCA_021811105.1 Nitrospirota bacterium
TTTGGCCACATGGCCAAAATTGACCCCCCCTATATCCGGGATGCCGGCTTCCTTCTTCCAATTCTTTATCGTCGTCTCTGCGATTTCGCCAGAATATTCCCTGGCCAACCTATTGACCCCTTCCCCTTTCTTTAATCTTGCGACGACTTCGTGCTTGAGTTTTTGTTTTTTTTCCTTGTTTATTTCCTCCAGCCAACGCCTTATCGAACGTTCCCCGGCACATAGCGCCAGGGCAATTCTCTCATCGGTATAGCCAAGGTCATTGAGTTCTCTTGCCGCCGCCATTCTCTCTTTCGTCGTCAGCGGCATCGGTGAATTGGCATTATACGGACACGACAACTCAAGTATCTCTCCGCGGACTTTTCGGTCTTCAAGGTCGGAGACTGTATAGGCAGGTTCCGTATGTACATTCGCCAGCACATCGGAAGCCTTCAATCTTTTGAGGGCCTCGTATCTGTGCAGTCCTTCAAGAATGAGGTATATCGAGCTCCGGGGGTCGCCCGCCTGTATCAGCAGGACTTCTATGGGGGCGACTGTTCTGCCAGCCTCATTTCTGAAGAGGTCAAGGAAGAAGAGGACGCGATCTTCGACAATTTCTTGCCTGGGATTCGTCCCATCGAGGGATCTGACGTTCTTTAACGGGATCCTCTTCGTGAATATCGTTTTTGTTCTTTGTTGTACCGCCATTGCGCCGTCTGTCATTATTTCCCCTCCCCAAGTAAAGTTCTGACTTCATCAAAGAAATATTACTTTTGGCCTCGTCAGGACTATTTTTTCTTTGTATTTTTTTAGGCCTTAGGAACAGGGGGTGGGAGTGAATCGATAAAGATGCTCTTCGTGAAAAAGTGAATAAAGGGATTAAGGAATTGAGAGAGAAATAACGATGCTTGTGGTTTCCGAGGCAGGTGTTACGTGGAGATTCCCACGGCCCACCCAATTGCTAAGGCCTTCGTCCGATTGCCCCTTTGGTATTTACCCGCATCTTACCCCGTAGAACTCTGATTTATGGGACGGAAACCGGAACAAATGAGCGCTCTCGTCAGGAACTGAAGGCCTTAAGCCCGGGCGAAACAGCACTTTTGGTGGAGACTGCGCCACGATCGACCGGCATGAGAACACTCGATCCTCTGCCGACTGTCCGCATAGATACAGAGTTTCAGTGGGGGTCGAATAAAGGGGGGGCAAACAGGTGGGTGATATTCCAGAGTATCTCATCAGACAGCAAGGAATCGAATCGCTGATCATGAGATTCATATACTGTTTACTAATGGTCAGTTTTATCCTTAACATTTTGATTTTAAATAATAATACACCTCCTTTTTTGACTTTTTCCATCTGATGCACCTCACTCACCCCCGGCGCAAGGAAGGAGAAATAATATTATTTCATAGCATGGAAAGCGTAGCGACGCTGAAAGGGAGTCGTCTATTGGGCCTCATTAACCCCATTTTTCCGTCAATAGCGGACATCGAGCTATAAAGGGTCACTAGGCCTGACAAGCCCTTTTAGATCCGCAAGACCTGAGGGCGGTTTCGGAGTCAAGGCATGACATGCACATATTTGCCCACCATGTAAACATGACGACCATAAATACTTGCAGTCTCTTGTGGAGAAAAAGACAGACATGCAGAAAACGGAAATACTGCCTGACGAAGAGCTTGACTTAACAGGCAATGAAGGCATACCGGTCATCGTTGACGACCTTTACCTTATTAGCCGGCTCAATCTATCAAAAGGATTCATCAACCGCCACGCGAAATCGATGGGTTCCTTCTGCCGACCCCGAAAATTTTTTTTAAAAAATGTCCTTTGCCATCTTGACAAACTGGCAGGCAAATCAATGAATAAGGATAGGACCACTGAGGTCAGGAAGGCGGCGGCAAAACATCAGGTGAATAATCTACTCGACATAGTCATAAAACAAAGAAGGAGAAAGTGAATGACTGTCTATAGAAGGGGAGACGGTTGGTACGTAAACATCAAGCTGGGCGGGGTAAGACTCAACCGTAAGATAGGCGATACAAAAAAAGAGGCAAAAGAAAGAGAGGCCGAGCTGAGGACCAAGTTTCGCCTCAAGCAGCTTCATCTGGCCGATATACAAAACTCCGTGCTCTTTCATACCGTTGCCGAAGAATATCTCGATTATGTCAAAAAGACAAAATCGGGGAGGCTGCTAGAACTCGAGGAGACAGACTATAAGAATCACCTTGAACCCTTTTTCGGGGACTACTTACTGCAGGACATCAACGACAACATTCTTCTGGCGTTCCAGGGAAGGCAAAAATCCATGGGCTATGCAAACAGAACATGCAACATTCACATGGGCCTGGTGAGGAAAATCATGAACTTTGCCAAAGCCAAACAATATATAACGCGTGTGGAACTGAAATATCCAATGCTCAAAGAAAGCAAGAAGCAGCACGCCTTTTTTGCGCCTCAGGAGTACGAACTTCTGAAAAAGAACATCACTTACGACCTCGCTCTCAAGCGTGTGGAGTTTGCAAAAAACACCGGCCTCCGTCCCGCTGAGCTTACCTATATCGAATGGGATGACGTGAGTTTTGAGTTCAGAACGATAAAGATCCAGGGAAAGGCGGAGTGGAAACCAAAGACCGACGAGGAGAGGACCGTCCCGCTCAACAAGACGGCGCTCCAGATTTTGAAGGATCTCTATGAGAAGAGAAAAGGCAGGTGGGTATTCTCCAATAGCGGTAAACCAGTCAAATCCATCAGACATGCCCTGATGACTGCAGCGCGCCGGGCCGGCATTACAAAAAAGGCGACCCCGAATATGCTCAGGCACACGTTCGCCACCCATGCTCTCGACATGGGGGCCGATCTCATGTCGGTCAAGGAAGTCCTGGGGCAGAAGAATATAACCACCACAGAGAAGTATCTTCATAGCATCAAAGAGAGCATGCGTGATGCCGTAAATCGGGTTGAGCGGAAAAAAAAGAAGAAGTGACGTTCTCGCCATTTCATACTATGGGCGCTGACATATATGCATTAAGCCGACAACAACTGCTTCATCTCTTGATAACGCTGCCTTCATCTCCGTCTCCGACAACTCCGCAACGGGCTTGAAATAATCAATTGCCCTTTGTAATCTAAATCTGTGACGCAGTACGCGATTCTACATGGAGAGAAAACAAGGCCATTCAAAGGCGGCAAAGGGTCCTGTCCCCTATGCGGGGTCCCCGTTGAGGCGCATTTCGGCGAAATAGAACCAGCGCACTGGCAACATTGTCGTGGGGAGAGAGGATCTTGCGATCCATGGTACGAGCGCCGAACAAAATGGCATAAGGATTGGCAAAACAAATTTCCCGAAGCATGGCAAGAAGTCGTCATGACGGATGCAACCGGCGAAAGGCATTATGCCGACGTAAGAACAGATAGGCCCCTCGTTATTGAATTTCAGAACTCACCGATCAGCTCCTCAACAATTCATATACGAGAAGCTTTTTACGGGGATATGGTGTGGGTCATCAACGCCAGTGGCTTTAAAGACAATTTTAATCTTGCCAGCGAAGTGACAATGGGACTGAAGAGGATTACCAATGCCCTGCCCACCAAAGAAGGTGACATCAGATCGAAATTTGATGCGGAGATCGAGAAACAGGAAACTGAGACTTTTACCACTGAACAGCAAATAAAAGACGCGATAGATGAGACAATACGGCTTCAAAGAAAGATAGACAATTACAAGAATTATCTTGATGACTATAGAGGACTCACGGATAAGGCAACAAAGTGGATCACGGATAGCGAAGGCAACTACGCGCCTAACTGCGTCGACTTGTATGATTCTTTAAATCGTTCTTATAAAGAACGGTTATTACATATAAGAGATATTATTCGTCAGGACGCTCACTCGATCAATAAAATCGAACAAGACTTCAGTAAGATAACAAGCCTGAAAAGTGAAATAATAGCCGGCAGAGATTGTAAAAAAGTTCCATACGACAAAATCAATAAGGGTAATTACATGAAAGTCCATGTTCTATCCCGATCAACCACAGACACATTTTTCAGTGAGCCCGAAAGAATTCATGATGAGATGGGATTATTTCGTTATAAATATCTGACGGACAAGTATGACTTTTTTCTCGATTATTCCGATGACATTACTAGCCTTCAGCAGGCCATAACGGAGCTTAAGGTTCGAAAACGGACTCTTGACCAGGAACGCGATCAAATAGATTCCGAAATGGCAGAGAAGGTCAAACGATGGCTTGTACGTGAACTTGCATCCTCAGAAGAAGCGCTTGCCGGATTAAACATTCAGATCTCGACATTAAGGGAGAAATCTGGCGCCGACAGGAGGCTGCTTCAGGCGTTACAGAATAGCAAGGGCGAGCGACTTGATACCGCAATAGCAGACTTCAAACGACAGCACGAGGAAAAAAGACGACAAATCATGAACCGGCATAGGGGCTTTTATCGCCTGATCAAGTGGAAGCACGAGCATAAAGCGTGGAGAGAGGCTTCCCGTCACGTTTACTTTGATGGCGGTGAGGGTTATCTATTTCAAAGAACCACTGAAGGTTTGTTTAGAAAAGTCAGCACTGAAGACTTCATGAGAAGTTTGCGTCCATAAGTATTATCCCTGATGCAGTGCATTATACCTCATCCATGGATAGAAGAGATTATGCGCGTTAGACGAAGTGATCGATACATCGAGGAACTTTATCCAAATGTCTGGTTGATGGATAACCATAAATGGGCATTTTACGCCTGGGAAAGTCATAGGGTTCGACCCGGCAATGAAATCCCTTCAGTTCTGGTTCACATGGATTATCACTGGGATGGCGTCAATGATTTTCAAGAACCTGCGGCTGTGACCCATCTGATCAATCTTCATTCGTGCGAGAATATAAAAGAATTGGTGGCAGAGGACATTCTCGTTCGCTATGATTCCTTTATTGCGCCTGCAATTATTCGGGGGTTTATAAGAGAAATACATTTTTTTTGTTTGGATCACGAAAACGATATCGGTCTGGATAAAAGTCTGCTGCATGAATATAGGGCTACGCAATTTATTCACACGGATATCGATTCCCTTATTGAACATGTCGCTGGAAGACTTTTAATATTTGATTTCGACATCGATATTTTTAATCGCTCGGACAGATGGAACGAGGGGAATATTTGGGCAGAAAGGGATATAATCGACTTTGTGGATAAATGTTCGAAGCTGATTATGAGGTCATCAGTAGTGACGATTGCCATGTCGTTCGATTATTCCGGAACAGATGACGATACCGCGCACATCGTTAAGCTGGTCGTCCCGAGAATCATCAAGCATTTCCAAAGAAGATCCTCTTAATGATCAGCAAAGGCTGTGATATTGCGAGAACAGGAGAATTTGACGAGTAACTATGCTTCCGAAAATTTCGATTAAAGTCGATGTTTCGACAGAAATATTTCTAGACCGTCTTGAGCAGATTGCCAAGAACCTGGGAAATGCTGAAGTGAAAAGAACTCGGGATATTGCAGGATTTGAAGGATGGCAAGGTTTGAATCTGGACTCGCGCCTGCCAAGTTCTCACGAAAACTTATGCGGTATAGTCTTCTCGCAGCCGGAAAGCGCAGATATGGCATTCATAGAGTTAAGCGCTGTGAAATGGCACCCCGACCCTCCGCCATATGATACGTATGTTGAGGCGGCCAGAATTCTTTTTGATCCCCTGATTAAGGGATACAACAAGAAATACAACTCCCGCTATCGGTTAAGTGTCCAGGCAAAAACAGTCAAAAAGTTTGCACTGCCGCCGGAAACGGCAAAACGTCTGCAATCGTTTATCGCCTGTGCGAATAAAAGAGCCTTGCATCCGAACGACTGGAACCGATTCTATCAATTTATAGCTTTTTGTCATGCACACCATGTGAAATTGACCGGAAGCCACTTGAGTCGTCTTCTGTTCGAAGGGGGATTCAGCAAGGAAAAAGCCGAATACTTGGCCGATATCTATTGCCACGGCAAGGAAATCCTGGCATTGAAATGATAAAAGGTCCTTCGGAATCCTTGTCATGGGAGTCCCTGGTATATTTCTAAGGCTGGGTTTACGGAAGAGACGAAAGCCTTGGCCACAAAAAAAGAGATTCTATTTTCGAGTGCAAATAAATTTTATGTCCTCGTCAGCCAGGTATAAAAGTGATGAAAAAAGAGCACGAAAAAGAGGGAGAAATAATTGTCTCGAAAAAAAGTTGCGACATTCTTGCGACATGAAAAAAAAACAAGGACCTACAAAACCTTGTAAGTCCTTGTTTTTAATGGTCGGGGCGACCTGATTTGAACAGGCGACCACTCGCACCCCAAGCGAGTGCGCTACCAAGCTGCGCTACGCCCCGATTATTTCAACTGCTCCAAAATCTCTCTGAGTCTTTTCTTGACGGATCCTATGACTTCGGCGGGATTCCGGGAACTTACTGTGCGCTTTTCCGGCGCAGCCTTCGGTTCGGCTTCCTTCAGCGTACCCTCACCAAACCTCTTTCTGACACCCTCTATCGTGTACCTCTCCTGATACAACATCCGCTTGACCTGCAGAACCAGTTCGAGGTCTTTCTTCACGTATACCCGCTGGCCGGATTTGTTCTTCCTCGGTCTGAGAAAGTGGAATTCCGTTTCCCAATATCTTAACACATACGGCTCCACTCCTGTGATCTTACTCACTTCGCCGATCTTATAAAAAAGCTTGTCCGGCACAGGAAGCGAGGCCTTTACTTTTTCCACTGCGGGTTTATGCATTCAGTTTTTCGATCTCTTCTTTCAGTTGGTTGCTCACTCTGAAGGTTATCACTCTTCTCGGGGTAATTTCAAGGTCTTCGCCGGTCTTGGGATTTCTTCCACGACGGGCCATCTTTTTTCTTACGTTAAATGTCCCGAAGCCCGAAATCTTAATCGACTCACCTTCCGCAAAGGTCTGCTTCATCGTGTCAAAAAGGATCTCGACAATATCCTGGGCCTCCTTCTTCGACAGTCCTACCTTCTCAAAAATTGCATCAACAAGATCGGCTTTTGTCATCTTACCTCTCCCCTACAGGAATTTTCTTAATTATATTAAGGAGATAGCTTCTTGTCAAGAAATTTTTAGTTTAATTTCGGATACTTATCATATAAGAGGCTGTTTTCACGTCCTTTTCCTGTGTTATTATATACTTTAATTTCGAGGAGGAAGGGCCATGTCATATAAAGATTTGAGGGAATTTATCAAAGTAATTGAAAGAAAAGGTCTTCTTCTACGGGTCAGGACGGAGGTCGACCCGATACTCGAAATCACTGAAATCACCGACCGCATGTGCAAGTCTCCGGGGGGAGGAAAGGCGCTTTTTTTCGAGAAGGTGAAGGGTTCGGCCTTTCCTGTAGTTACCAACCTCTTCGGTTCATTCGAGCGCATGTGCCTTTCCCTTGAGGTGAAGAGGCTCGATGATGTCGCGGAAAGGATAGAGGGACTTCTCAACCAGGCCCCTCCGAAGAGTCTTATCGACAAACTCTCGCTGCTGCCGAAACTGATCGAATTTTCAAAATATTTCCCGAAGCAGGTGAAAAGCGCGCCTTGTCAGGAGGTGATAGAAAAGGAAAACCCTGATCTCGGCAAATTTCCGATCCTGAAATGCTGGCCTCATGACGGTCAACCCGGAGACGAGGGCCGGTTCATTACTTTTCCTATGGTCTTTACAAAAGATCCCGAGACCGGCAGGCCGAACTGCGGTATGTACCGCATCCATGTCTACGACAAAAACACCACCGGTATGCACTGGCACATCCACAAGGACGGCGCAAGGCACTACGACAAATACACGAAGCTCGGCAGGCGCATGCCCGCAGCGATCGCAGTGGGAAGCGACCCGGCCGTGATCTATGCATCGAGCGCTCCCCTTCCGGAGGCTGTCGACGAAATGGTCTTTGCAGGGTTTCTCAGGAAGTCGCCTGTCGAGATGGTCAAGTGCATCACGTCCGACATCGAGGTTACCGCCAACAGCGAGCTCGTGATCGAAGGGTATCTGGACCCGGGCGAAACCCGGATAGAAGGCCCCTTCGGAGACCACACAGGTTTTTATTCACCCGCCGAACCGTATCCGGTCTTTCACGTTACCTGCATCACGCACCGCAGGGACATGATATATCCGGCGACGATCGTCGGCAAGCCGCCGATGGAGGACTGTTACATGGGCAAGGCGACGGAAAGGATATTCCTGCCCCTGATCCGTCTCGACTTCCCGGAGATCCGGGACATCAACTTACCGATGGAAGGGGTCTTTCACAACTTCGCGATCATCTCGATAAAAAAGAGCTATCCGGGCCATGCAAAAAAAATCATCAGCGGGCTATGGGGAAAAGGACAGATGATGTTCGCTAAGCTGCTCATCGTGGTCGACGACGACGTTGATGTCCAGGACCTCTCCTATACCGCATGGAGAGTGCTGAACAACGTCGACTGGAAGCGGGATACCGTGTTTGCCGACGGGCCGCTCGATGCGCTCGATCACTCGGCGAACTGGCCGCGATACGGCTCGAAGATGGGAATCGACGCCACTCGCAAGACCCGGGAGGAAGGCATGATGAGGGACTGGCCCGAGGAGATTTTCATGTCTGAGGAGATTAGAAAACTCGTCGATTCGCGGTGGAAGGAATATGGTCTCTAATGCAGGCAAATGCTCTCATCAAGTGGCTCATAAACACGATCTCTATCATGCTCGCGATCAAGTGGGTGCCCGGCATTGTTTACAGCGGGGCGTGGTGGGGGATACTTATCGTCGGACTGATATTCGGTCTGATCAACACCTATATCCGGCCGTTTGTCAAACTCTTCGCCCTTCCCTTGCTGATCCTCTCGCTCGGGCTCTTCACCTTCGTCATTAACGCGCTGATGCTGATGCTTACGTCGTGGCTTTCCGGTGAGTTCTCTCTCGGCTTCCATGTCGCCGGATTCAAAGCCGCCTTCTGGGGCTCCGTGGTAATAAGCCTCGTCAGTCTCATCCTCTCCTGCCTGATGCCGCCGAAAGAAGCACAATAGGATCGACCTCACAGGACCGTAATCACGGCGGGCATTTCGCGCATACCGACGTAAAGAGCGCGGTGCTGAGATACCTGTCTCCCCGGTCGGGCAGGATAACGACGATCGTGCCTTTCCCGATCCTTTCGGCTATCCGCAATGCACCGCTAACGGCGGCGCCGCTGCTCATGCCTACGAAGAGCCCCTCCCGGAGCGCAAGCATCCTCGTCGTGTCGAAGGCGTCGTCTCCGACGTTTATCTTTTCGTCCAGCGCCGCCTCGTTATAAATCTTCGGGACTATCGACTCCTTCATGTTCTTCAGCCCCTGCACCCTGTGGCCCAGAAAAGGCTCGACGCCGACAACTTTAATCTTCTCGCTGAACTCTTTCAGCCTTTTTCCCACTCCCATCAGCGTGCCCGTTGTCCCCATCCCGGCCACGAGCACGTCGACCTTTCCGTTCGTCTGGGCCAGGATCTCCGGCCCCGTCGTCTCGTAATGGGCCTTGATGTTGGCAGGGTTGTCAAACTGGTTCGGCATGAAGTATTCGCCCGGTGATTCGTCGACCATTTGATGTGCCCGCTTGATCGCACCGTCTGTGCCTTCCTTGCCGGGACTGAGCACGAGTTCGGCGCCAAAGGCCTCGAGGACCTTTCTCCGCTCAAGGCTGACGCACTCGGGCATCACGAGCCTGACCCTGTACCCCTTCGCCGCGCCGACCATGGCAAGACCGATGCCGGTATTCCCGGAGGTCGCTTCGAGAATCGTGTCGCCTTTCCGGATTCGGCCGGTCTCCTCCGCTTCCTTTATCATGTAATACGCGATCCTGTCCTTCACCGAGCCGCCGGGATTGTTTCCCTCGAGCTTGGCGAGGACCGTGACGCCCGGAATGCTGTTTACCGCCTCCAATTTCACAAGAGGCGTGTTGCCGATACACTCAAGAACTCCCATCTGCACCTCCTCGAATGCGTCTTTCAATATAACAGATTTACAGGCCGTGTTGAAAGCAGGTCATTATTGGCTGTTTTCCCCTTTTTGTTGACCTTCTGACCACTTGGTGATACGCTTTAGCTGAGACTCAGTCAAAGGAGGATGATTATGTTCCATAATGAAGAGGGCAACGGAGCAACAGTGCTCATCTCTTTCCTGGTCGGCGGTATCGTAGGCGCCGGATTGGCGCTTCTGTTCGCCCCTTATTCCGGCAAGAAGATGAGAGGAAAGATCGTGGACATGGCTGACGATGTAAAGGACTATGCCACCGACTACTCCAAGAAGCTGAAACAGAAGATTTCCTGAGAAAGAAGACTTCGCCGGCGCGCCCCGAACATGGACATGCACAGGCCTTTGGGGTTGCTCATCGTTGCGGCGACAGTTGTACCTTGACGTAGGCGTTCTCACGGAGTTCTTTCAGTGTCTGCTTCAGCCTTGAATTGAGCTGCTTTTCCGTGAGATACTTTTCGATCTCATCCCTGACGTTGTCAAGCGTCTTTCCCGCAAATTTGTCCTGATTCTTTTTGTAAAACTCCTCGATGTCCGCCTCGCTCACCCTTATGAATGCCCTTACCTTCAGGTCGACGTATTCGTCGATCATCTGGTCCCTTGTCGGTGCTTCGATTCTGTATTTTTTCGCCTGCCTCCACAACAAGATCCTGTTTATCATCGTGTTAAGGACCTCTTCTTCGGTAATATCGGGCGCAAGTTTTTTTGCGACCCCGAACTGTTCCCGCAATTCGCTCAGGGTGATGGCCTGGTCATCGACAAAGGCGACAACACGGTCGAAAATCTCGGCCTCTGAAAGAGCAGTGAGCAGTAAAAAGTGAACAGTGAACAGTAAAAAAACAAAAAAAATTGCCCGCCCTGGCAGCCTTGAGTTTTTTCCTTTCTTCGGCGAAAAATCATGTCGATTCAATTTTGGAACCTCGTATTTCAGGCCGTTTTCACCTTTCACCTTTCACCTTTCACCTTTCACCTTTCACCTTTCACCTTTCACCGTTTTAGAACGCATGGCCGACGCTGAAATGGATTTCGCCCCTGCTCTCTCCGGCCTCCCGGTTCAGTTTGAGGCCGTAATCCACACGCAGAGGCCCCACAGGAGTGTTGTAACGCAACCCAAGGCCGGTCGTAAATTTAAGCTGCATCGGGTCTACGTCTTTCGCCTTGAGCCAGACATTTCCCATGTCGACAAATGGAACAAGCCCGAAACCCCTCCCGATGTCGGTCCTGAACTCGATATTGCCCATGAGGTATGCGTTACCTCCCGTCGGGTTGCCGTCCGCCCCTTTCGGGCCGAGGGAGTCCTGCGGATATCCCCTGACAGTCGATCTGCCGCCGAGGAAAAACCTCTCGACGATGGGGAGCTGTTCCGTGCTTCCCAGGCCATAGGCGACTCCCCCCCTTACGGAAAAGGCCAGAGTAATCCTCTTGCTCAGCCTGTGAAAGTTGCTTCCGTAGGCTTCCACTTTGACGAAATCGGTCTCGGACAAGAGCAGAAAACTGGCCATTTTCATCGAGAGCCCTGCAAGAAACCCCTGATGAGGGTCGAACGGATTGTCCCTCGTGTCGTATATGATCGCAGGCTTAATGCTGCTGATTGCCAGCGTTCCGGTGTCCTCCCTGCTCAGTATCACGTCGGGTTTCACGTCAAAGGTCCTGACAAGTGAGAACTCATAATAGAGTTCCGTCTTCAGCTTGTCGCTCAGTTTCTTCTCAACTCCGGCGGTTACCGAGTATCGATGAAGTTTGTAAAGGGTCTCCCCATTGTCGAAGTTTAGCTCCGTCCTTCTCTCATACAGAAAAAACGTCCTGAACGGCAGCCTTTTTCCTAAGAACCACGGCTCGTTATACTGCAGGATATACCTGTTTTCGAGGGAACTCGCCTCGACACGCAGAAGCCCCTCCCTGTTCATTCCCCAGAGGTTGCGGTAACCCACCTCCACATACCCGCGGTATTTCTCGAATTCTCCGTATCCGACACCGAACTCGACAGATCCGGCGTTCCCCTCTGCCACCTTGATCAGGACGTCCTTTTCTGCATCTTCCCCGTCGACCGTCTCGATTTCTACGTCCGTAAAGAGTCCCAGCTTATAGAGGCGCTGCCTCTGTTCGGCAAGAAGGCGGAAACTGTATGGTTGCCCTTCCTTGTACAGGAGTTCCCGGCTAAAAACCTTATACTTTGTTTTTTCGTTGCCGATAATCACGGTCTTACCGAAGAACTTCTCTGCTCCTCCGGTAACCTTGAAGACTACGTTAGCCTTGTAGTTCTCTACGGTGCGCGTCACAATTACATCCACGTTCATATGCCCTGAGTTCACAAAATAATCAAGTATTCTGAACCTCGCGTCTGTTATGTCCACCTCGTTGTATGGGTCGCCGGGCTTGATCCCGATAAGTGCCATGAGCTTCTCTCTCGCCGACGGAGGCTCCCCGGTAATTTCAACGGAGCCTATCTCGGTCTTCTTCCCTTCGTCTATGTCTACGACAATCGCCACCGTTGCCGCCGCCTTGTCTATCTTCGTCTCGATGTCTTTCACCGAGGCGTCGACATATCCGAGAGCCCCGTAAAACTCCTTAAGAGAGTCCTTGTCCCTGTCGATAAGATCCGGATTGAACGCATCTCCCTCGGTCAAAGACATCACTTCCCTAAGCCGCTGTGCGGGCAGAGTGACGCCGACAAAGGAGATCGACTGGACCTTTACCTTTTCTCCCTCAAAGACGAAGAACGTGATCGTTCTGCCCTGCTCGTCGGCATGGGTCACAGGCGCGATCTGGGCGAAGGCGTATCCCCTGCTGTGATACAGGGCAAGCATCCGGCTGATAGCCTCTTCGATCACCTCGTCGTTAAATTCCTCCACCTCGAAAAAGGGCGCCTCTTTTAAAAGGTCCGCAGTTGAGATCGCGCTGTTGCCCTCGATCTTGATCGTAAGACGACTTCCCGGGTCGACCTTGATTTCGAGATCACCGTCCCGGAAGGAAGAAGGGCCCACCACCGGCCTGTAATACCCGTGCTTCTTGAAGAAAGCTTCGATTCGCTTCAGGTCCGCATCAAGTATCCTCCGATTATATACGGCTCCGGGAGATAATTTCATGACGCGGAGCACCGCGTCCGAACCGACGTCTTCCGGGGCATGGTAGGAAGGAGGCAGGTCTATCACGATGCTCCTGACAATAAGCGGCCTGCCGGTATCGACATTGAGGATGACGTTTACGCGATATGTTTTGTCGGTCTTTTCGGCTTCTACGGTTACCTTTGCATCCGGAAAGCCGTATTCCGACAAACGCTCTTTCAGTGCCGCCCCTGCCTTCCCGATCAGGTCGTATCTCATCTGCTGGCCTTCTTTCAGCATGAAAAGCTCCCTGAGTTCCCGTGCAGAAAGATCGCTCTTCCCTTTTACCGCTATCTTGTCGATCACATCGCGTTCCCTGACCTGCACCTGGACCGCGGGGTTTTCGCCGTCCGGCACATGGACGATGATATCCTCGAATATTCCTTTATAGAAGGCCCGCTTGATGCCGTCCCTCACCACTGCCGCATCTATTTTCTGGCCCGGAGTTATGCCGAGCATATTCAAAAACTCATTTTCACTAATCGAAGAAAGCCCCGTCACTTCAACCTTCCCCACGGTCACCGCCGTCGCAACACGGGGAATAAGGAACAGGGAAATAACGATAATCGAGACAAGAAAACCGGCGCCGAAACGGCCACGGTAATTTCGTATTGCCCTATCTCTTCCCGTCATTTGAATTCGAAGCGGAAGCGAAGGTCCCCCCCCAGAATCCCCCTTTCGTCCCTTAGGCCCACCAGGGATATCTTCTTGCTGAGAAAATATTCGACCTTCACAATCTGGTCCTGTGCCGAACCTACCGAAGAAGTGTAGGTCACAAAAACCTTGTCCCCCAGCAATCTTTTGGAAACCGTCACACTCGGCTCGACTGTACCCGTCGTCTTGGAGACGTGGGGGTCGATCTGGAAGCGGTCGAGGCCTGTAATCGACCGCATCCTCTCCTCGACCACATCCTGGAGCTTGCCGGTCACGAAGGAAGTCGCTTCCCCCGCGCCTATCCCTCCTTCGAGGCCTTTTAGGTTCGCCCCTGTCTGTCCGACGGCAAGGAGCGACAGGATATCCATTTCTTTCAGAACAGGGTCGGAAGAAAGAGACACATTGAAACGCTCAAACTGGCCCTCGAGATTCATCTTGATCTTGTATCCGCTGACGTCCGTCTCGGAAGAGATCTCCACGACCGGGTTGATCCTGTTCGGATCAAAAAACCCGACGCTCGCGTGAAGGATCCTGAACTCATTGTTCCTGAAATAGACCGTACCGTCGGAAGTCTCGATCCTTCCGAAGAGAAGCGGCCGGTAGACCCATCCCCTCAATATCATGTCGGCGCTCACAGTCGCGCGGGCCACATTATTGTCTATATAGATATTGTCCTTGCCGGCTATCCTGACGTTGAGTTCGGCCTTTTCGAGACCCGATATGTCCGTCTTATACTTGACAGCCTTCTGCGTCTTCAGAAGCCAGCTCTTCCATTCCACCCGCTCCCGGTATCTTGCCCGGTTGATCATTACGTCGCCGGAAATAATCTGCGAAGCGGGCGTCCCTTTATATAGAATGTTCCCTCCGAAATTGACCGTGAAATCATTGGACGGAGAGACCGTAATGTTCTTCAGCGCCGCCTCCACATAAAACCTCTTAAAGGAAAATTTCTTGAGATACACGATGCCGGACAAGTCCACATCCCCGCCCCCGAGCTTGCCGGAAAGGCCCTGCAGCACGACTCTGTCGTTGTCCATATAGAGATATCCGTTCAGGGAACTAAGCCTGTAGGGATAGTCCTTAAGGCCGAAAGATCCGTTCTTCAGTGTGATGCCGCCGTTTATCACAGGGTTGTCCCAGTCCCCGGTTGCCGCCAGCACGAATTCTGCGTCACCTTTCAAAACACCTATCCTGCTCGAAAGGCTCTTGAAAGGCGAGAGAGAAGAACTTCCTTCGGCAACGAGATTGTACTTCCTGCCTATCTCGATGCTGCCGTCAAGCCTGAGCGTCATACTTCCGCTCCTGAGCGATATTTTTTCCATCGTAAGCGTCCTGTCCTTCAGAGAGAGGCCGATCTCCTTCTCGTTCGCAAAACTGTAACCGTACATCGAAAGCGACATCTGTCTCATCGTCAGGGAACCGCCGACGTGCTCCTTGTCCCCGCGGAGCAGGGCCGTCCCGCTCATGCTCAGAATCAGGTCCTCAGGAACATCCTTCAGGAAAGAGCTTACGATGAAATCATACCTACCGGTCCGCATCTCGATCTTCGCTTCCCACGGGATCTCTTTTTCGAGCCTGCCCTTGCCGGTCAGGGAGACCTTACCGTCAAGCAAGTCCGCCTTTACGGCGATGTCCCGGTCCCTGACTGTTGCGCGTATCGTCCCGCCGCCCACGGGTTTCCCCTTTAGCCGGCCTTCGACCATCCTTCCGTCCAACACAATCGAGGGGTCATCGAAAGTCCCGCGGCCTTCGGTCTTTAGGCTGAAGACCGCGTCGCCCTTGATCTCCCTCTGCAGAAGGTCGCTCAAGTAGAGCCGGTCGGACGAGGCGTCATATGAAAACAGTCCGTCGGCGGAGATCGAGGCGTCGCCGGTGATCGACGACTTCCCGCGAAGGACGCGCATTTTCGCGAAATTCAGCTTCCTGTCCTGGTAATTCCAGTCGAACGAAGCGGAATCAAACGGCACGTGATAGACTGACGCGCGCTCGACCGATGCCCTTCCGGAGAGGACGGGATTTTCGGCGGTCCCGCCGATTCTGACGTCGGAATGCAACCGCCCGTAGCCGACGAACTTCGGATAGAATATCCTTGCGAAACGGTCGAGGTCCGCATTTTTTATTGTGGCGCTGAGCTTATATTCAGGTCTTGCAAGGTCAAAGAGTTCCTTGGCGTCCCTGAATGCAACGCTGCCGCTAAGTGTTGCCGATTGCCCCTTCCCCCTGACTGTCATGTCCTTGATATCCAGTTCGTTCTTCCGGTAAATGATATTTGTCTCAATGACATCAGCCGCATATTGTTCGTAGACCGGATTCAGTACCTCGATCTGCCCCCCGAGGACAGGGTCGCCGAAGGTGCCGGTTATCTTCCCCCTGAAGGCAGCGGCGCCTTTCAGTTTTATATAGTAGGGAGAGGTCAGGTCCGTAACGTCCGGTGTGCGCATGCGCCCTGCGAAATCAAGAGATTTCCTTTCGATATCCGCGGTGCCGTCGGCCGTGATTTCGGAAATCCCCGTCCGGAGTCTTAAATCTGCGAGCGTAAGGAGCGGGCCTTCCATCCTGTAACGGCCGTAAATATTTCTGATCCTTCCCAGGACGTCTTTGCCGGACTCGACACTCCTGTATTCGAAGCGGCCGGCGGGGTTGAATGTTGCCCCGGACGTTGACAGGTCACCGCTCACCTTACCGGGCGGCACTCCCGGGTCCCAGCCGATGAGTCTGAATAACGGGCGACTATCCACATCCGCAAAAGCGACATCGACGGTGTAGGAATTGACGACCGGCAAATCGATCGATGCCGACACCTTTGCACTGCCGTTATAGAGTATCCCCGCGCCTTCGGTGAATCTCATGACCCCGTCCCCGTAAGAGACGTTGCACTTGAGCCGTTTCACGTCCACGTCGAAGAGGTTACCGTCAGTCATGACGACCGTCCCCCCCCCCTTGATATTGCTCAGGGGCCCCTTCAGCGATGCCTTTACATCCACGAGTCCTTCTACTTTTTCCTTCACCCCGAGCAGTTCCATAACGGTCTGGATGAAAAACTTTCCGTCAACCTTCAGGTCTGCCGAAACCACATGATTGACATATTGGAGAACGCCCTTTGCCGTAACCTCCCCCTCGCCGGGCCGCGTAAGACCGAAGACCTTCTTCACCGTGTTTATGAGGAGATGGATATTCGTCTTGAGATCTGCTTTCCCTCCCGAATAGCCCCCTTCCCCGGTCAACGTGGAGCCGAAAGAACTCATCGTCAGCTTCTTGACAATCACAGTTTCGTCTTTCACCGCGAGGATCAGGTCGGCCCCGGCGGACAGGTCGGGCCAGCCCTTCTTGTTGACTGAGATCTTCTTTGCCGCAGCGCGTATACGCTGCGTCTCTCCGATAAGGATCTCTCCCTGCAGGCCTTCTACGCCTGATGTCACCCCTTCCTCCGCATCCTGGTAAAGGCCCCTGCCTCCCTGCACCTCTACTGCCCGAATCTTCACTTCGAACGCGGTGTCCCTCTCTTTCGCAAGGTAGGCCTTCACGTGTTCGATTATTTGAGATGCCTGGATACGGTCCGTCGTCACTTCCGGCTCCTTCAGCACCAGCCGCCGTATCTTTATCAGTCGGGCAGGGATCCCCGAAAGTTCCACGTATGCCTTGACCTCCGGAGCGACAAGTATTCGGGCCCCCTTATCGTCAAATATCTTCAGGTCGTTCGCCTCGACAAACAGCGGGAATAGATTGACGTAAATTCTCCGCGCGATGACCTTCTCGCCGGAGATGAGTTCGAGTTCGGGCAATATTGCCTTCTTGAGCGCGTTCGACAGGTAAGGGCCGCGCAGCACGAACACGGCAATGCAGAGGAGGACTGCCAGCGGTATAAAATATGCGAACTTCCTCACACTTTTCCTTTTAGGGTCGTCCATAGCTCAGACAATATTTCCCGCGCCTTCTCATAATTAATTTTAGCCTTTTCCGCCTGCACATGAAAAATGTCCTGTGCAAGACCGGATTCGGTGTTGATCCTGGCAGAAATAATGTCCACACCGAGCCCGTACAGCACGTTCGCGATATCGTAGAGAAGGCCGAGACGATCGGGTGAAAAAATCTCGATGAGACTAAACTCCTCAGACGCCTCGTTATCGAGTTCGATAAATATGTCGAACGGACTTTCGACCTTCAGACGGCGGCCCTCCACGGAAAAAGGGTTGCCGGCGACGATTACGCCCCTCAATCCTCTGCCCAGATCCTCTTCAAGTCCTTCCCACCAGATATCCTTCCAGTTTGAAATTGAAATTTTATCAATTACGATGCCATTCCTGCCAGTAAAAATTCTGCCGTTGACGATATTCAAACCCTTCGAGGAGAGAAAACCGACGATCTTCGAAAAAAGGCCGGTACGGTCCTCCGCGCTGATCGACAATTCCGCTACTTCGTGAGGCCCAATGTCGATCCGCATCGAAAATCCGTTCCCTTTCATCTCCCGCACCAGACGATAGTCTTCGATCACTTTCGCCCTCGTTGTAGCGAGCAGGTATCTCTCCGGCATTTCTCCGATAAATTCCATGAGGCCGGAAAGCTCTTTCGCGGGACAGAGATTCCGCAGTCCGTTAAGGTATTCCTCTCTTCCTTCCCGGACCCCGGACAGATACGCCAGGGTATGTGCGTACAACTCCTTGAGGAGATACGCCTTCCAGGAGTTCCAGAATCCGGGGTTCACCGCCGACATGTCGGCGTAGGTAATGAGATAGATCGCCTTCAGGTTCTCTGCGTCCCCGACCGCGTCGGCGAACATCGCAACCACTTCGCTGTCGGACGGTTCCATCCTCAGCGCGATCCTCGACATAAGGATATGGTTTTTCACAAGGAATTCTATCCTCGTTCTCTTTTTTACGTCGAGGTTGAACCGCTCCATAATGCGCTTCAGTCTTTTATAACCCTCTTCTTCATGGTGCCTTCCCGCGGCCTTGCCGATATCGTGAAAGAGGATTGCCATGAATAGGGCGTCGATCCGCCCCACCTCTTTGACGAGGGTATGGAAGTCCTCCAGGTTCTTGTATTTTGTCGTCCTGAGTCGTTCGAGGTTACGGATCGCAAGAAGGGTGTGCTCGTCGACTGTATACATATGATATGGCTCATGAACGACGAGAAGCCCCAGAGCGCCGAATTCCGGTATAAACCTTCCCAACACCCCCGTCTCGTGCATCTCTCTCAGAGTCTCGTAGACGCGGTCCCCCTTCAGTATCTCGAGAAAATGCTGGACCGCAACGGGGGATTGCCTCGTCCCCTGACCGATCCGTATCAGCCCCGAGCAGATCTTCTCTCTGGTCGAAGCGCTGAACTTCCCGCCGGTTTTTGAAAAGAGCAGGAAGCCTTCCACGATCTTCTCCGGGTTCCTCCTGAACAGGTCCTCTTTCGTCACTATAATCTTTCCCCCTGACAGCGAGAAATCATCGTTCAGCTTCTTCACCCTCCAATCCCTGTAAGAAGGGACATACGACCTGCTGCAGTCCGCCATGATCTTGCGGGTCGTGTCTTTAACGATCTTGCTTTTCAGATGGTAATACCGCATGAACCGCTCGATGGCGGTAAACCTCGCCGAGTCTCTGAAGCCCAGCCGACCCGCGACATTCTTTTGATATTCGAACGAAAGGAGATCATTTTTCCTCAGGCTTTCGAGGTGGAGGGCGAACCTGCTTCGGAGGAGAAAATCGTAGGCGCCGATGAACCTTTTGTATTCATGACCGCTCATGAGCTTCGAAAGTCCGGAGAATTCCTCGATCTTCAGGGCGACCTTCGAGAGCCAGTAGGAGGTGTGGACATCACGCAGCCCCCCCTCGCCCTCTTTGATGTGGGGTTCAAGCATAAATACGGAGTCTCCCGAAGCAAGGTGCCGCTTTTCCATTTCGAGCAATTTTTCCCGAACAAAATCCTTCTGCTTCCTATAGGCGATCTCCGGATATACTTTGGCCCTGAACATTTCGTAGAGCTTCTTGTCTCCGGCAATATACCTCGCTTCGAGCAGAGACGTTCTCGTCCTCATGTCCTTGAATACCTCTTCAATGCATTCCCGCGGCGTTCTGAAAGAATGGCTGATTTCAAACCCCGTGTCCCACAGCCTGTAGAGCATCTTCTCTACCGAAACCGTATCGACCCTGTCCGGAGCAAAAAACATGATATCGATGTCGGAATAAGGACAGAGTTCATTACGGCCGTATCCTCCGGTTGCAATAAGAGCGGCCCTCATCTCCTTATCGACCGAATCAAAGATGGAACGGACGAGTTGGTCAATTCGTTTCGAGAACCGCTCGGCCAAAAGAAGACCGCTCTTCATTTCGTCGAACCAGAGATTTATCTCGACAAGAATCTTTTCTTTCATATCACTGCATTACAAAATAAACATAAAGTATTAACTTAGGTCTTATATAAGGTCTTCATGTCTTAGAACTATAACATAATATTAGATTACGAGAATATTTTTCGCTGCTGGCATTTTTTTATCGCTTCAGTTGCTTGTCAATAAAGAAGAACGATTACAGCCAGATTGGAATGACAAACTAGACCTTTCTGTCGTTCTCGCAATACCGAAAGCGTTCATGCCGGGAATCCTTCTTTGGAAGGGCGATCGATATTCATGACTGGGGGAATACAGGGATACTATTTTTTTTTCTTGACATCATCATATCATTATAATATCATAGCGTTATGATGCAAGATGAAACTGATACGTTGCAAAATAAAACAGTTGACAGGTTTAACAGGGAGAAGCTATACATTCAGCTCACCAGAATATTCCTTGACGAGGCTACCTCCGGGAGATGGAAACCCAACCAGAAGATACCTACCGAGGAGGATCTCTGCAGGCGATACGATGTGAGCAAGATTACCGTCCGACAGGCGATTAATAATCTCGTCTCCGACGGCTATCTGATGAAGATCCAGGGCAAAGGAACGTTCGTTACAAGTGTCCTGCCCGTCGTAGGGCTTTCCATGAGGACACGATTTACAGAAGAAATGTTCGGAGAGGAGGTGAGCACTGAAAAAGAGATCTTATATAAAGGAATCCAGGACCCTCCTCAGGAGATCCGGACATACCTGAAGACCACGGACAGTATCTTTCAGATACGCTGTAAAAGAACGGTCAACGGGGAACCTGCATATCTTGACGAGTCATTCATACCTTATCAGATGCTTCCCGGTATCGAACAACTCAATTTTTCGCAATGTTCCTTTTACTCAGTATTACAGGAACGGGCACTAAAAAAAATATTTAAAGTCATACAGACGATCGAGGTACAGCAGGTCCGGGGAGAGTCGGCGATGAACCTCGACCTGAGGGAGGGTATTCCTGTACTCGCGGTGCACAGGCTCCTCTTCAGCTCCGACAATACCCCCGTAGGGTACACAAGGTTCCTGGGCCGGAGCGATCGATATAAGTTTCAGACGGAATTCGAAAGGATACGCTAATTCAATAAAGGAGAAAGGAATCAAGACATGGCAAGGAAACACGTGAAGTTCATTGCTTTGGCTGTAGTTTTTTTCGCAGTCCTTATCACCGCCGGCTACGTCTTCGCATCAGGAGAGCCGCCGGCTGCGGTGCCGGCCGCAGCGAATTCGGCCATGCCCTGGTGGGCATGGCCGCTCATACTTTTCATCGTAACGTTCTTTATGGGGATCGTCGCGGTCCTCGGCGGGGTCGGCGGCGGGGTGCTATTCGTCCCGATCATCGGAGGTTTTTTCCCCTTCCATATCGACTTTGTCAGGGGAGCGGGTCTCCTCGTCGCACTCGCGGGCGCACTTGCCGCGGGGCCGGGACTCCTGAAAAAAGGCATGGCCGACCTCAGGCTCGCGATACCAGTTGCTGTCATCGCATCTTCCTGCGCGATCGTCGGCGCGATGATCGGCCTTGCGTTGCCCGCCAAGACCGTCAACATCGCCCTTGGCGGCACCATCCTGGGGATCGTCGGCATCATGCTGTTAGCTAAAAAATCGGAATATCCCGATGTGCCGAAGGCCGACAATCTTTCGACAGTCCTGAGGATCACCGGCGTTTACCACGAAATATCGACAGGACAGGATATCAACTGGAAGATCCACAGGACACCGCAGGGCCTTGCGACATTTATCATTATCGGCATCATGGCCGGCATGTTCGGCCTTGGCGCGGGCTGGGCGAACGTTCCCGTGCTCAATCTCATGATGGGGGCGCCGCTCAAGGTTTCGGTAGCGACAAGCAAATTTCTGCTCTCGATTACCGACACCTCCGCAGCCTGGATTTATGTCAATAACGGTGCGGTCCTGCCGATGATGGTCGTCCCTTCGATCATCGGAATCATGCTCGGGTCGATCGTCGGCGTACGCATCCTGGCGAAGACAAAACCTGCCGCGGTCCGCTACATCGTGATCGCAATGCTCCTCTTTGCAGGCTCGCGGGCGATGCTGAAGGGACTCGGGATCTGGAACTAAGATTTTCTAAACGACAACCATTGTAAAAAGGAGGAATCTCATGGATAAAAAAGTGAGGGCAACTGAAGAACAGCTTGCCTATGCGAAGCTCCTCGACAGCGGAATGAAGACGGGCCTTCTTATCCTCATCGTGACGTTTGCCGTGTACATGTCGGCTGTGCTCACCCCGCATGTTCCGCTTGAAGAACTGCCGAATTACTGGAAAATGCCGGTGCACAAATACCTTGCAGCCGCCGACATCCACCCGGGATGGGCCTGGCTCGGAATGCTCGGCAAGGGAGATTTTCTCAATTTCATCGGAATCGCCTTTCTTGCCGGCGTGACGATCCCTTGCTACATAAGAATTGTCCCTATCCTTTTCGCTAAAAAGGACACAACGTACGGCATTCTCGCAATAATCGAAGTCCTCGTCCTGGCACTGGCGGCATCCGGAATTCTCAAGGCAGGAGGACACTAAGATGAAAGGATCCTGCCCCATGATGGGCTTTGAAAAACTCCTGCTGGCTACAGACGGCTCCGAATCCGCTCGGGCCGCGATCCAAAGGGGGACTTGCTCTTTCCCCTCTTTGGCAAAGGGGCAGGGGAGATTTTCTCAATATTCCCGGCTCCGCTGAAGGGCTGCCGCACCCCTTTGTATTTTGGGTCCTCTTTGGGTACAGTATACGGGATGAAATATGTCGAAGGATAAACCGGACGCCCTATGTCTTTAAAAAAGAAGATCATACTCAGTTTTCTTATCAGCGCGGTCGTCATCGTGATACTCGCCATTTCGGCCTACGTCAATTTCATCGAAATCAGAAAGGAGATCCGGTATCTCGAGCTTTCCGATACGGTCCGGTCCAAGTCATTGCTGATCCGAAGGCACGAGAAGAACTATTTTCTCTATGGAGACAGAAAGGAAAGCGAGTACGTCTATGTGTATCTGAAGGACCTCAGGACGATACTTGCACAATCGAGCCCCCTGTACCAGACAAGGAGCGTCTCCGACCTTCAGGCAAGAATCGAGGGATACAGCCAGAGGTTTAACCGTATCGAAAACCTTAAATGGGATTTCCAGACGGAGTTCAACCACCTCAAGCCGAAATACGGCCACTTCACCGTCTTTTTCCCGCTGATTGAATCCACCTTTCTTGAACGGCCCCTCGTAAATGCCGAACTTCTCGAACGTCTCTTTTCGCTCGGTGGGGACGCGCAGGTGGTCAGGGACCTCAGAGAGCTGGACGCCGAAATAAGCGCTTTGAGAAAAGACGGAGAAGAGATACTTGCGATTTCGACGGACCTCGACAAGTCGGCCAGAGAAAAGACCGAACAGGCGATCAGGTTCTCGCAGCTGGCCGTCCTCGTGCTCGTTCCGACCTTCCTTGCAGTCGGTCTTATCGCCCTCTTCGCGATCAGCCAGAGCGCGGTCAAGAGGCTTCAGCTGCTGACGGGCGCGCTCGAAAGGGCCGGCAAGGGCGATTTTTCACGCCTCTCCATCCCGACAGACGAGGACGGAGAAGACGAGGTGAGCATCCTCATCCAGGCCTACAACAAGATGGAAGGAGACCTTATTGCGCGCGACCGTGAGATAAGCGTGAAGAACGAGGAGCTTCTCCAGAGCCGGAAGCTGGCTTCGATAGGGACCCTGGCGTCGGGAGTCGCCCATGAACTCAACAATCCGCTCAACAACATTTATCTCGCCGCCCAGATCCTTTCGAAGGAGATCGGGCAGGAAACCTGCTCGCCGATTGTGAAGGAGACGGTGGGGGACATCTCTTCACAGACCCTGAGGGTCAAACGGATAGTCAATGACCTTCTTGAATTCTCGCGCGAAAAACCTCCCGACCTCAGGGACGTAAATATCGTCGCCGTAATCGAAAATATCCTCGGCCAGATGAAGACCTCCGGCGAGATCGTCCAGGTGGCCTGCCATGTCGAATCTCCGGAAGCCGTCGAAGTCAGGGCGGACAAGCATCTTCTCGAGCAGGTTTTCATAAACCTTTTCAGTAATGCAGTCGACGCTATGGACGGAAAAGGGAAGCTCACTGTCTCGGTAGCGGACACCGGCCCTTCCGTAACAATACAGGTCTCCGACACGGGCAGAGGCATCGTGTCTAAAGACATGACGAGGATTTTTGATCCCTTCTTCACGACAAAGGAAAAGGGGACCGGTTTAGGTCTGGCAATCGTTTACAGTATAATAGAAAAACATAAAGGTAAAATAGAGGTGAAGAGCGAACCTTTCAAAGGGACTGCCTTTACCATCACACTGCCGGGGAAATATGAAACTGAGTATACTGATCGCGGATGACGAAGAGATCACTCTGAAACATCTGAGTTATGCCCTCGGGAAAGAGGGTTATGACATCGCCACAGCAAATAACGGTATCGAGGCCCTGAAGCAGATCGAAGGACGGGAGTTCGATCTGCTGATCGCAGACATAAAAATGCCGGGAATCGACGGCATTACGCTTCTTACCGAAGTGAAAGAGAAGTATCCGGATGTCGACGTAGTCATCATCACCGGCTTCGGCAGCATCGAGTCTGCGGTGAACGCGATGTCAAAAGGCGCGACTGATTATGTGACCAAGCCTTTCAACCTCGACGAACTCACCTTTAAGGTAAAAAAGATCGAGGAAAAAAAAAGGCTCGAAAAAGAGAACGTAGCTCTTAAAGTCACTCTTCAGCAGTCCTTTCCCTCCTCCGGAAAAGGTACGGTTGCCGGCTTTTCCTTCATCGCCAAGAGCAAGGTGATGAGGCGGGTCACCGACATTATCACCGGAATACAGAGCTCGGACTGCAATGTGCTGATCACAGGCGAAAGCGGCACGGGCAAGGGGCTCGTGGCAAAGATCATCCATTATACGAGCAGGCGAAAGGGACTGCCTTTCCTCGCCGTCAACTGCGCCATTTTCACGGAAGAACTCCTGGCAAGCGAACTCTTCGGGCACGAAAAAGGCGCCTTTACCGGCGCGGTCTCGGCGAAACAGGGCCTTCTGGAGATTGCCGACAACGGCACCCTCTTTCTCGACGAGATAGCCGAGATGTCACCCGCGCTGCAGGCAAAGCTGCTGAAGGTCATCGAAGACAGGGAGTTCATAAGAGTCGGGGGCACACGCTCCATCAAGGTCGACGTGAGGTTTATCGCGGCAACAAACCAGAACCTGAATTCGATCATCTCGGGCGGAAGATTCAGAGAAGACCTGTATTACCGCCTCAATGTTATGGACATATTCATCCCCCCCCTCAGAGAGAGGAAGGAGGACATCACGCCTCTCAGCAGGCACTTTCTCGAGAAACATTCGAAGAAGACGAACAAGAAGATCACCGGCTTCTCGGAAGAGGCGATGGACATTCTCACTTCCTACGGCTTTCCGGGTAATGTAAGGGAACTTGAAAATATCATAGAAAGAGCGGTAATTCTCGAAAAGACATCTCTGATCACCCCGGAAAGCCTGCCACAGAGTATAAGATTGTTTCAAATTGAAACTATAGATCCGAATAGGATTAAGACGATTGATGAACTCAATAAAGACTACGCAGAGAAGATACTCGAATATGCCGAAAATAATAAGTCGAAGGCAGCAGACCTCCTCGGCATATCGCGTACAAGCCTCTGGAGAATACTGAAGAAGTAACTAAACCTTCAAATATTTCATTTCCGGGCAGAAAACTGCCAAACCACTCAGCAGTCTTCCCACACAAGTTGCCCTGTCTGCACGTTTCTGTTATAAATACGTTCAGTCACGTTCCATCTTGGAACGCTGCCATCATGACTGCCGGAACCAATATCGCGTTATTTCAATGACTTATCTCCTGGCACACATCTTGGTATAACCTTTGTGAAGCAACAAAGGAGGCAAGAAGATGAAGGAAAAAATCTTATTCGCGACAAAAGGAGGTGAAAATACCGACGAAGGATTTTCTTATGTCCTAGAACTCGCGAAGGCACTTAATTCCGGAATAGCGGTGCTCGTCGTATATCCCAGGCAGATGATGACGAGCTTTGAAGATGTAATGTCGGCCGCCGCCTTTGCAGAGGCCGGAGACTTCCAGACTGTCAGGACACTGATGGAGGAACAGGAAACGGAACTGAAGGAGACCGAAGAAAAAAAGATAAAAGAGATGAAAGTTAAGGCAGGAGAAATATCGGTCGGCCTCATCTATAAAACGGTCTCCGGAGACGTTGCGTCCGCCATCACCGACTATCTCAAGGAAAGGACGGGAATCGAGATGGTCCTCTTGAGCCCGAATCTGTCTAAGGAAAGAAAGATACTGGACATAAGGAAGCTGCTTAAAAAAATTTCGAAGCCTATCGTAAATATAACATTGCCTGAAAAGGCTGGGGCATAACACTACAAAAAAGGAGGAAGGCCATGAAAGCGATCGAAAAATTAAGGACTAAGTTTGAGGACACCATGTCCGCAGTCACGTTTGCGGAAGCGGGTGAATTCGAAACCGCAAGACTGATCATGAACAGCGGCAAAGGCCCGCAGGACAGGATCACGAGAAGGATCGACAAAAGCGTGCGTCCGGAGATGATGACAAAAAGAGCAGGGAAGTAACTAACACGAAAAATGGAGGAAAAATGTCAGCTAACAATCAAACCACAAAGAAAAAGCCCTATGGGGCGGCGATACTCATGGGGCTTGTCTCGGCAGTATTATACAGCGTTCTCCTCATGAACCAGGATATCGCCAACAAGTACTCCGGTCTCGGCGGGCTCTATGCTTTTCTGCCGATCCTGATCGCCTTTCTCTTTTCCTACATACACGGCTCCTTTACCGGCCATTTCTGGACGCTACTGGGCGTCGAGGCCTCCCAAAAAAAGAAGGAGGTAAAATAGCATGCACGATATCGTACAGCAGGCATCCAACTTTATCAATCTCGACGCCGCACAGTTGATTTATCTCTTTCTCGTAGGCTTCGTAGGCGGCCTCGTCAGCGGCTTCATAGGGTCCGGCGGCGCATTTGTTCTGACGCCGGGCATGATGAGTCTCGGTGTCCCCGGCCTTGTCGCAGTGGCAAGCAACATGTGCCACAAGTTCCCTAAGGCCCTCGTGGGTTCGATTAAGCGCGCAAAATACGGCCAGGTAGATGTAAAACTCGGGGTCGTCCTCGGCATATCGGCTGAGGCGGGCGTCCTCTACGGGGCCCACATACAGGAAAGCATCAAGAAGACCTTCGGAGACGCAGGCTCGAACCTCTATGTGAGCGTCGCATTTGTGGTGATCCTCGCGGTCGTCGGCGGGTTCGTGCTCAGAGACGCCTGGAAGACGTACAGATCCGGCAATTCCAATGAAGAAGAAAAAGTCACGAAACTCGCACGCTGGGTACAGTCGGTCAATATCCCCGGCACCATGGTATATTTCAAGGCCCTTAACGCACGCATATCTGTCCTCTTTACGATTCCCCTGGGGTTCGCAACCGGTATGTTGGCCGCGACGATCGCGGTCGGGGGCTTCATCGGCGTGCCTGCGATGATCTATGTCCTGGGCGCCCCGAGCATCATGGCCTCGGCCACCGAGCTCGTGATAGCGTTTGTGATGGGGCTCGGAGGTTCGTTCAAGTATGCGATGCATGGTCTCGTCGACATAAGGCTTGCGATGGTCATCCTCGGCGGGTCCCTTTTCGGCATCCAGCTGGGTGCGATAGGTACCACCTATGTGAAACCTTTCATGATCAAGGTCGTTATGGGCGTAATCATGGTGATCGTTCTCTTCAGCCGGGCACTGATGGTACCGGTCTATCTCGGCCAGCTCGGACTGATACAGCCTCTGGAAGCAATGACCGTGAAGATACTCAAGAACACCAGTTTTATGATAATGATCTTCGCACTTGGACTGGGTGCGTTCATTGTCTTAAGAGCGATGTGGCAGGGACGCCGGGCGGAGCAGAGGGCGGCACAGGAGGCATTCGAACACGCAAACGGTTAGGTGAGGTGCTATCTGCTACCATATGAATAACCGCAAGGGGCGGGGCCAGTCTTCCCGCCCCTTTTTGCAGGCAGACAAGGACAAAGGGAAGGCATGGCCAAATACAGGAAAATACTGGTCGCTTTTGACGGGTCAGAATCAAGCACTAACGCACTTCTGCAGGGTTTCAAACTCGCAGTCGAGGAAAAATCCTGGATAACGGTCACCACAGTCGTGCCCTCATACGAGGGTGACATCGATCTGACAGCGGTGGGCGACATCCACAGGGCGCTCCGCCGTCCGGGGGAAGAGATTCTTTCAAGGGCATCTGTTCTTGCGAAAAAAGAAGGGGCATTGATAAAGACCGTCCTTGAAGAAGGGGATATCTACAGCAGGCTGGTCGATCTGGCAGAGGCGGAAAACTGCGGGGTCATTATCATGGGAAGACGCGGAACTTCCCCTTTAGGCCAGTCACTCATCGGGAGTGTCACGGCCCGCGTAATCGGCCACAGCCAGAGGGACGTGCTCGTCGTACCGAATGGAACGACGATAGGATGGAAGAAGATACTGATCGCAACAGACGGCTCGCGGTACAGCGACCTGGCCACGGACAAGGCGATTGATTTTGCCGAGTCTTACGGGGGCTCGATCTCGGCGGTGTCGGCAGTAGACGTACCGGCCGAGTTTTATGCGGAGGCGCCGAACGTCGTAGAGAAGCTGATAAGGAACGCGAAGGGATTCGTCGCCTCAGTCAAAGCAAAAGCGGAGAAGAAATCCATCCCCGTTTCGACATTCGTGGGAGAAGGCGATGCGTACGACATTATTGCAAAGGTCTCGCACGAGGAAAACGTCGACATGATCGTGATGGGAAGCCACGGAAGGACCGGACTCAAGAGGCTCCTCATGGGAAGCGTCACTGAAAAAGTCATAGGACACGCGTCCTGCCCCGTCCTCGTGGTGAAAGGATAACACGGGAAAAAGAGGACCTCAACTGAGGTGAGAATTATTACAGTCCGGAGAGCGGAAAAACTTTTTTGGAAAGTCGCTATACGGAACGGGGGCACTTCCGCAAAGAGGAGCCACCCGGAAAGTCTCCGGCCCCCTTTATTTGATTTATTCCGGAAATTGTAGTTGGAAGCACATCCCCTCGCTTTAAAGGCCCAATTTCTGCCGTTCTCCCAACTGTCGGATTTGGTATTATAATACATCTGTATACTCTCATTACATGGATTTTGGAGGAAAGATGCCATTATCACTCATGATAACCCTGTCGGATGAGGAAGTCGAATCCCTGAATAAGATGATCGCAGGCCACAAAGCCTTTGAAACAAAAAAAAGCACATTGGAAGACGCGATTCATGAGTGCATACGGACGGCGCTCTACGAGGAGAGCGAATCATCCGCGCAGCAGGAAGGCATGTAACCTGTTGCCGTCCCGCACCGGTCGCGCGGTTTCCCGGTTGCGCGTTCAGTGTTTTCTCCGAGATTTCGACTTTCAGTATCAGGTATAATGACTGGTATGCTTTTTGAGGAGCTTGACATCCCGGAAGCCGTGCTCAGGGGGATCAGAGAGGCTGGGTTCACCCGCTGCACGCCTATCCAGTCGGCAGCGCTGCCCTTGGCGCTCGCCGGAAGGGACGTAGCCGCGCAGGCACAGACAGGTACCGGAAAAACCGCCGTGTTTCTCATCACCCTCTTTTCCCGGATGCTCGCAAAACCCGGACCGGCTCCGGGACCTTCGCCCCGCGCCCTCATCATCGCGCCGACAAGGGAGCTCGTTGCGCAGATAGACGCCGAAGCGAAAAGGCTCGGGCAGTTCACGGGCTTCCGGATCGTACCCGTTTTCGGAGGAATGGATTATCAGAAACAGAGGGAGGCATTGGGCGAAAGTGTGGATATTCTCATCGGGACGCCCGGCAGGCTGATCGACTACCTGAAACAAAAAGTCTACAGCCTTAGGAAGACCGAGTTTCTTGTCATCGACGAGGCGGACCGTATGTTCGACATGGGGTTCATCAGCGACCTCCGGTTCCTCCTGCGAAGAATGTCTCCCTACGATCAGCGGCAGTCGATGCTATTTTCGGCCACCCTTTCCACGAGGGTCATGGAACTCTGTTACGAACATATGAACCTTCCGGAGAAGATCGAGGTTTCGCCGGAGCAGGTCACCGTCGGCCTTGTCGAGCAGGAACTCTATCATGTCGGGAAAGAGGAGAAGCCCGGCCTTCTGTTCGGCATCCTCAGACGGGAGCAGCACGGCCGCATCCTGATCTTCGTCAACATGAAGTCAACTGCGGAAAGACTCGGCGCTCTTTTCAAAGCCAACAACATCTCTGCCGGAGCGATTACCGGAGATCTCCCTCAGTGGAAGAGGATGAAGATCCTTTCGCGTTTCAAAGAGGGGAGTCTTCAGACGCTGATTGCGACGGATGTCGCCAGCCGCGGGCTCCATATCGAAGATGTGACCCACGTGATTAACTACGACCTTCCCCAGGACGTTGAGGACTATGTCCACAGGATCGGCAGGACAGCGAGGGCCGGCGCTGCCGGCAAGGCGATAAGTTTTGCCTGCGAAGATTATGTATATGCCCTTGAGGACATCGAAGAATACATTAAACAGAAGATACCGGTCAGGCCCGTTGAGGACAACCTTATCGTTACCGATTACGAGAGACCTGTCCGGGAAACGCGCGGCAGGGGCCGTCCCGGTCCGACTCATGAGAGGGCCAGAAAGAGGGGACCCGCCGGCAAGGGGCATGAAGGCGACGCACGGAAGAGGAAAAGGGGAAAAAGACCGCAAGGGCGGAGGCCCGGATAAACAGGGACAACAGCTACAGACGGAATGCGATAATACTCCGACATGAATGACAAGGGAAAAGACAGATTATTTATAGTCATACCCGACAATGCATTTCCCGTAAGGGAAGTCGGTAACTGGACGATTTATGTCTCAAAGACGGAGCAGTCGATATACATCGCATCTTCTCCGTCCACATCGCCTCTCAGGCTCGCAAAAAACGACCTGGAGGAACTGCTCAGGGCAGTGGGCCAGCGGCCAGAGGGAAAAAAGGCTGCGCGTGAAGAAATTGTCGTTCCGAATTACGAGGGTGACCGGGAAGAGACCCAGCGAGACAAAAGGCAATTCAGGAGATTTACCAGACGCTGCGAGGCGGAATTTACTGCAGGTGACGTGACCAGCCGGGGGATCGCGAGTGATTTCTCGCTGAACGGCCTCTTTCTGAAAACCAACTATCCTATTACGGCAGATACGCTAATCGAGATCACGGTCCATCTTCCCGATGGGGCAACAGCAAAACTCAAGGGGAAGGTGAAAAGGTCTATGAAGACCGCTATAGGGAAGGTGATGGGCATGCCGGTAAAATCGCTGAAAAACGGCATGGGGGTACAGCTGATCGAACGAGACGCCGCGTACCTCCACTTCATACGTTCACTCCTTTAGCGCTGTTCTCTGCCGCAAAATATTCCCAAAATCGCACGATACAAAAGGGCAGGGTTTGCGCCCTGCCCTTTTGTACAACAGATTTCCTTAACCAGGTTTAATCAAACGCCGGTCTCGGGTACAGGCCGGCCGCCTTCACGATCCCTTCGATCGCGCTTTCCCACTCGATCGCCTGGATATGCACACCCTTCACACCTGGCGTCTCAAGCACCTGGTGGATAAGCTCGACCGTGATCCTGAGCCCTTCCTGCTCCTGAAGCTCTCGCGCCTTCTTCTTGTCCTCTCCGGCCTCTGCCTTCACCTTGTTCATCCGGTCGATGAGCGACTTAGGCACCGACACACCCGCGACAGAGGAGTCCATATACTTGAGCATCATCGCGCTCTTGGGGACGATGATGCCGCCGAGGATCGCGGTCCGCTCGTGGAGTCCCATCTTCCTGATCTTCTCCATCTGCGACCTGAACCCCTCGATGTCGTAGATGCCCTGGGTCTGGATGAAATCAGCCCCGGCGTTCACTTTTTTCATGAGGTTCACCGGCCTGAAGTCCACCGGGTCGGCCATTGGAGTCCACGAGGCGCCGATGAAAAACTTCGGCGCAACTTCGAGAGGGTCCCCGCCCTCTTGCTTGCCTTCATCCCGCATCTTTTTTAGTATACCGACCAGTTGGCAGGTGTCCACGTCATAGACGTTTTTTGCTCCGGGGTGGCCTTTGAGTCTTCCGGCGGCGCTGAAGCTCTGATGGTCGCCCGCGATGCAGAGACAGTTCCTGAGGCCGAGGGCGGCCCCGCCGAGGAGGTCCGCCTGCATCGCGATCCTGTTGCGGTCGCGGCAGGTCATCTGCATCACCGGTTCGAGGCCCTCCTGAAGGGCGATCACCGCAGCAGCGATGCTCGATATGCGGACGACCGCCGTCTGGCAGTCGGTAATGTTTGCGGCGTCGCAAAACCCTTTGAGCAACCGGGCCTTTTTCCGGACCTCGTGCCCATCCGCGCTCATAGGCGGCCCGAGTTCTGCCGTTACCGCAGGTTTCCCGCTCGCGATTACTTTTTCAAGATTGCTTCCGCTCTTCATTATTTCTTACCTCCTGCTGTCGCGGCCTTCTGCGCCTCCTGCTCCTCGTATGCACGGATGTGCTCGAGCGACACCCTTCTGGGGCCGCCGTCCCTTGAGGTGGACCAGTTGCGCGGGGGAATGACCTCTGAGAGTTTCTCCAGCGTCCCGAGCTGTTTCATCCTCTCCACAATCAGGAACCAGGCGCAGTCAATGTCCTTGCTGACCTCGCATTTGCCGTTGTTCGTACCGCCGCAGGGCCCGTTCATGAGCGTCTTGGAGCACCGCGCGATCGGGCAGATGCCGCCGGTCATATGCAGGATGCAGTTGCCGCAGCCGGCGCAGAGCTCGACGAAATTGCCCGGGGCCTCCACCGCGCCGTAGAACGAGGTGTTGATGCCCGGATAGACAGGGATGTTTCCGGTCCTGTCGGACAGGAAATTCACACCGACACCACAGGCGGTGGAGAGTACAAGGTCGTATTTCTTCACTTCATCCATAACAGGGTCGAAGTACTCCGGCTCGCAGTGGCGCATTACGCCAAGGTGGTTGACTTCCATCTCCTTCCCTTCCTGCTGCGCCCGCATGCGGATGAGCGAGGCGATGGTCTCGGCCTCCTTTTCCCCGCCGGCGTGGCAGACCGCAACGCAGGTGTTGCACCCGAAGACGAGGACCTTTCTGAAGTCCTTGACCATCTCCCATATTTCTTCGATAGGTTTTTGTGATCCGATTATCATAGTCTATACTCCTTTATCTAATTCGTTCTTATCGCGTGCAGTTACAATTAAAAGTCCGTCATCCTCGGGCCTGCCTGCCGGCAGGCAGGCTGGACCCGGGGATCCAGAACATCTTGAAAGTACTGGATTCCCGCTTACTGACTGCGGGACGACAAACAAAATAACGACTTTATACACAGCACCTATTTAGTCCCTCTCAGCCCCATCTGTTTGATCCGCTCCGAAAAATTCGCACAGACCGCCGCATAGGGATTTCCTCCGTTGCCTGACGCCGCCGAGAGAATTTCGATGCGGCCGGGGTCGAATCCCAGCATCTTCAATAACTCTTGTCCCCGCTTCACCCGGGCGTCCACGCGGCGAGCGACATCGCGGTACTTACATGTCCCGTCGCCGCAGCGGACAACAGCAACAGCGTCCGCACCGGCTTCTATTGCCTTGAGAAGGTCAAGCACGTCGATCCTGCTCGTGCAGTGCACCGGGATTGTCCGCACATTCTTCGGCAGGTCAAAACCGAGCACGCCGACATGATGCGTACACATAAAGGCCGCGATCACCGGCTCCTGTCTGTTGGGCTCGATCCTGCCGACTGTCTGCGGAAGTGTCCGCCTGATTTCTCTCACGTCATAGCTCACCATGCTGATCGCCTCGGCCGGGCATTCCGGCGCGCAGAGTCCGCAGGCCTGGCAGTATTCAGGCCGTATCTCGGACACCGATGTAACCACCGGGGCGCCGTATGGGCAAATACGCATGCAGGTCAGGCAGGCCATGCACTTTTTCTGGTCTACCACTGCTCCGCCTCCGCATCCGCGGCAGCGGCCGGCCTCTTTCAGCGCCTCTTCCTCGTCATAACCGATCTCGAAGTGGACCATGCTGTCGCAGCGCACCTCGGGAGCAAGATGTTTGATCTCGAGGCGCGGCTCTTTAGCGATCTTCTCCACGACCTCTGGGGGCATCTGTTCGATCTTTTCTTTCTCCTGGGCCGGAAGTTTCCCCTCGATCGCCTCTCCCTGGCAGTAGAGGTGGATCGCCAGCGCAGCGCGATGGCCGTTTGCCACCGCCGCAATCGCCGATCCCGGTCCGGTCACGACCTCGCCCGAGACAAAGACGCCTTTTGCGCTGCTCATCTGGGTTGCAGGGTCCCATTTTACGCGGCCCCGTTCATCCAGTGAAACCGCGCTGTCCTTCAGGAAAGAGACGTCCGACATCTGGCCGATTGTGATGATAATGGTGTCCGCTTCGATCAGGGATGTCTGATCATTGTCAAAAGAAGGGTTGAACCTGCCGCTTGCGTCGAAGACGGCCTTGACCTTCACCACCTCGAGCCCTTTTACCTTGTCGCCTTCGCGTCTGACCGCCTTCGGCCCCCAGCGGTGGTTGATCTTGATCGATTCTTCGAGGGCCTCGTCCACTTCCCATTTCCAGGCCGGCATCTCCTCGGCAGACTCAAGGCAGACCATAGAGACGTCTTTCACACCGAGACGCCTTGCGGTCCTGGCAACATCCATCGCCACGTTTCCGCCGCCGATGACGAGCACCTTCTTTCCCACACACGGCTTTCTGCCGAAGGCAACGTCTTCCAGGAAGGGGATCGCCAAAAGCACACCAGGACCATCCACGCCTGGAATCGGCAGCGACCTGCTCAGGGAAAGGCCGATGGCGATGAGCACCGCATCATGCTGTTTCGCAAGCTCGTCAATTTTCACGTCCTTGCCGATCTCGCAGTTCGTCTTCACTTCGATGCCCTTCGCAATCACGTCGTCGATATCTTCCTTCAGCATCTCCCTCGGAAGACGGTACGGAGGAATAGCCGAGGCGAGCATGCCGCCCAGCACAGGATGGCGTTCATAGATCGAAACGCTGTATCCGAAGTCGGCAAGGTCCCGGGCCGCGGTGAGACCGGAAGGCCCCGATCCGATGATGCCGACGCTCTTGCCCTTTGTCTTCTGGACGAGCCTGCGTCTTGCCCTTCGGTAGTCCAGGGACTTCTCGATGGCAAAGCGTTTGAGGTGCCTGACCGCCAGCGGTTCGTCGATCGTGCATCGCCTGCAAGATTGCTCGCAGGGATGATGGCAGATCATCGAGCAGACCGAGGCGATCGGATTCGGGGCGGTGATCACCTCGAATGCCTCGTGGTACCTGCCCTGAGCGATCAGGCCGACGTAAGCCTGGACGTCCGTATGCGCCGGGCAGGCCGCCCTGCAGGGGGAATAGGGTCTCGTCTCCTTTATTTCAGCGCCGTACGGCCGGTACGGCATGGGTGCTCCTTCTATTTTTTCCTGTGCCATGCATACACTCCTGCTTCAGGGATATTCTCTTATTATGTTAACAGATAACCCCTCTCCTATGCCCTCTGAAAAAGGCTTATGAAGGGACCTTACTTGATCGGCAGACCGGCATGCATCTTGGCCGACGTGACGGTGTTTTTCATCAGCATCGTGATAGTCATCGGTCCCACGCCGCCGGGCACAGGAGTGATCGCCCCGGCGATCTCTTTTGCCGCATCGAAATCAACGTCACCCTTCAGGATCGGGACCATCTTACCGGTCTTTTCGCTCTTCTTCTCGCCGACCCGGTTGACCCCTACGTCGATCACGCAGGCTCCCGGCTTGATCCACTCGGGTTTTACGAGCCCGGGCACGCCCGCCGCGACGATCAGGATATCGGCCCGTTTGCAGTGGTCCGCCATATTCTTCGTTCCGGTATGCACAACCGTGACGGTCGAGTTTGCGCCCTTTCCCTTCTGAAGCATAATCATCGCGATCGGCTTGCCGACTATATTGGAGCGGCCGACCACCACGACTTCCGCGCCGGAAGTCTCGAAGCCTGAGCGGACAATCAGTTCCTGTATGCCCGCGGGCGTGCAGGGCAGAAATTTCGCCTCGTCCCCGCCGATCATGAGGCGTCCTACGTTGACGGGATGAAAGCCGTCAACGTCCTTGTCCGGGTCGATGGCGTTTAGGACCTTCTTTTCGTCGATATGCTTCGGTAGAGGGAGCTGGACAAGGATTCCGTGCACCTTCGGGTCCTTATTATACTTGTCGATAAGCGTGAGAAGGGCAGCCTCGGTGATGTCCTCCGGCTGATCGTCCTGGATCGAAAAGAAGCCGATCTCGTCGGCCGCCTTGTGTTTGCCGGTGACGTAACTGACCGAAGCCGGGTTCTTGCCTACAAGGATAGTAACCAGTCCCGGCACAACCCCGTGCTTGTCCTTCATCCCCGCGACTTCTTTCTTGAGTTCCTCCCTGATCTGGGCGGCGATCTCGGTACCGCTTATGATTTTTGCAGACATCTTCTTCCTCCTTTAATTAATGCAGTATTCAGTGTCAGCTCGGAAAAACTTAATCGCGCTTTTTTATTAGTTCAAGCAGCTCTTCTCTTGTCGATTCCTTCGACCTGAATATGCCCCTCACGGCCGAGGTGACGGTCCGCGCGCCGGGCTTTTTCATGCCCCGCATCGACAGACAGAGATGCTCGGCATCGATGATCACCATTGCGCCCTTGGGCTTCAGTTTATTCATGATCATGTCGGCAAGCTGGGCGGTAAGCCGCTCCTGCACCTGGGGCCGCTTTGCCAATATCTCGACCGCCTTCGCCAGCTCACCGATCCCCGCGATCTTTCCCGCGCCGGGGATGTAGGCCACGTGGGCCTTCCCGATGAACGGAAGGAGGTGGTGTTCACAGACGGAGTAAAAAGGGATGTCCTTGAGAAGCACCATCTCATCGTGGCTTTCGCCCTCGATATGCTGAAGAATCTCCTCGGTGGGGGTCTCGAGCCCGGAGAATATCTCCTGGTACATCTTAGCCACCCGCCGGGGTGTGTCCTTTATGCCGGGCCTTTCCGGGTCCTCACCTATCCCCTCGATGATCAGCCGAACGCCCTTTTCGATCTTTTTCAGGTTCATTTTTCCGGCATCCCTTTTTCCTCTGCTGTTGTCAGCGTCCATTTCTATCGATTTATAAATGAAGATCTTAAATTTTACTACGTCTGCAAATAAGACCCAACGAAAAAAATCAACGCTGATGCGGCCTTATACTATACCATTTCCAGGACGAAAAAACAGCCTGAAAGATCATTTGACACCTGACTTCTTCATGAAAGCTTCAAGTCCCCTGATCCGCCCATGAAGTGCTTCGAACTCCTTGAAATGCAGAGACTGCGGACCGTCAGAAAGGGCATGCTCCGGGTCCGGATGCACCTCCACCATCACGCCGTGGGCCCCCACCACGACAGAGGCGAGCGCTATCTGCGGCACCAGGATCCTCTTCCCGGTCGCATGGCTCGGGTCGAAGATGACCGGCAGGTGGGAAAGGGACTTCACCAGGGGAATAACCGCAAGGTCGGCGGTATTCCGTGTCGCGGTTTCGAAGGTCCTTATGCCCCGTTCGCAGAGAATCACGTCGCGGTTGCCGCCGAGCAGAATGTACTCGGCGGACGCCAGCCATTCTTCCACCGTAGCCGAAAGTCCCCGTTTCAGCACCACAGGAATCCTTGCCTTGCCTACTTCGGTGAGAAGATCGAAGTTCTGCATGTTCCTGGCGCCTACCTGGAGTATGTCGACCTTTTTCGCTGCCAGACCGACCTGCTCCGGACTCATCACCTCAGTTACCACGAGCATGCCGGTCTCCTTTCTCACGGCATCAAGAATTTCGAGACCCTCTTCCCTCATGCCCTGAAAGCTGTGCGGGCTAGTCCTCGGTTTATATGCGCCGGCCCTGAGCACCCTGACGCCGATTTTCTTCAGAAACCGGGCGGTCCTGAATACCTGCTCCCTTCCCTCTATAGCGCACGGCCCGCCGATTACGAGAAAGGGAGACCTCCCGCCGACCCGGACGTTCCCCGGCAGTTTCACTACGGTATCCGCCGGATGGAAATCACGGCTCACGAGTTTGTACGGCTTTGTGACATGGATGATCTCCATGATCGCCTTAATGGCCCTGAAAGGCGCATCGTCCACCCATCCCTGATTGCCGATTATTCCTATCGCTGTCCTCTCGGCACCCGGGATGGCGACAGGCTTGAGACCGAGCGACGTGATCGTCTTTTTGACCAGCTCAACGTCTTTATCAGCAGCCCAGTTATGAAGTACAATCAGCATGGTTCGACTGACTCCTTTCAGTTTTGTCGGTTCTGCAGTTGCAATAAAGGAATTCGACCGTCGGGCCAGGAGCGATGGAAAAGCGCCTTACTCTGCGATACCTTGAAAACCTCTGTCCAGGCCCACCAGACTCAAGAGTAACGTGACCTCCACCCGAATGCCGCAAGGTGATTACAATCAAAAACAAATGTCGTCATGTAAGGCCTTTTTTCAGCGCTTCTGCCCCGACATTCTCCAGCTGTATCGTTAATTCTACTAAAGGCAGATTTAAATAGCAAAAATTCTCCTGAAGGCGGTGATATGGTAACCTTTAGGGAGGAGAAATTTGGATGAACAGCTCGGCTCTTTTGCGCTGCAAGTCATGCAGGACCGTTAACAGGGTTCCGGTAGACAGGCTCATGGAAAAGCCGAAATGCGGGAAATGCAAGGCATCTCTGGATTTTCCTCGATCGCCGGTAGAAGGAACGACCGCGAATTTCCAGACCGAAGTCTTCGATCCGCCGGGGTTCGTGCTCGTATTCTTCTGGGCGCCCTGGTGCACCCATTGCCGCGGTATGATGCCCGGTGTAGAGGACGTGGCGCGCCGAAAAGCGGGGAGGCTGAAGGTCGTCATGGTCAACACCGAAAAAGAGACCTACCTCGCGCAGCGTTTCAGCATCATGTCGGTCCCCAGACTCACGCTCTACCGCGCAGGAAGGCAGGTGGATGAGGTCAACGGGGCACTGTCACCTACACAGCTGGACGAGTGGACGGAACATTACTTAGTAAAGGTCTCATAATTGAATGCACATTCCTGGAAAGTCTCCTCTCGCCCCTCTCCAGGATCATAACTCCCCTTTTACCCCCTCTTATCTTAAAAGGGGGAGAGGCGCCGTGCCTGCCGGCAGGCAGGGAGCCTGGGGGCGTTACTCCTAAGGTAATATTCCTCCCTTTGGCAAAGGGAGGTTAGGAGGGATTTTCTGATAATCATGTGCATACTATTTCGAGACTGTTAATAAGTCAGTCATAAGCACTACGGGTGAGCCCACCCTTCTTCATCTCCTCACAGAGCAGACGGTACACCTCCGCCACCTGTGTCAGCGTCTCCTCTTTTGATCCGCTGTTGTCGATCACATAATCTGCACGCGCCTTCTTTTCTTCGATCGGCAGTTGGCTCCGCAACCTCAAAAAGGCCTCTTCCCGCGCAACCCCGGAGTTTTCCAGCCGCTCAATTGCGGTCTCCTCCGGCGCGTAGACGGTGATCACCTTTGAGAAATCCTCCTGATAATCCCCCTCGAAAAGGAGAGGAACTTCCACGATAACGACGCGGTTTTTATCCTTAATCCTTCCGATAAAATCATTCACCCTTTCGAAGACAAGGGGATGGATGATCCCTTCGAGCCCTTTTTTCAACCCAGGATCATGAAAGATCTTCGCAGCAACGGCCTTCTTATCAAGCACCCCACCGACCGCCACAACGTCACCCCCAAGGAGCTTTCGCACATTCTCGATCACGCCTGTCTCCTTCAGCAGGAGTTCCACGACACGGTCGCTGTCCAGCGTGACCGCGCCCAGGTCCCTGAATGCGGAAAGAACAAAGCTCTTGCCCATGCCGTAATTCCCTGTCAGTGCGGCAACCAGCATTCAGACGAACATCCCGTCGGCCATCTCAAGCACCCTGTGGCAGCGGTCCGAAAGAGACTTATTATGCGTGACGACCACAAAGGCAATCCCTTTCCTCTTATTCAGCTCCAGAAAAAGCGCAAACAGGTCATTGCCGGTAGCGGTATCGAGATTGCCGGTCGGTTCGTCGGCAAGCACCACCACCGGGTTCTGAAGAAGCGCTCTCGCTACGGCAACGCGCTGCTGTTCCCCGCCTGATAATTCCCCCGGCCTGTGTCTTATCCTCGCCGACAAACCGAGCTCTGAAAGGAGCGCCGATGCCCTTTTCGCGGCTTCGGCGAATGACATCCCGCTTATCAGGCCGGGAAGCATCACGTTTTCGAGTGAATTGAATTCCGGCAGCAGGTGATGGAACTGAAATACGAACCCGATGCTCGTGTTCCTGAGCAGGGCAAGAGAATTTTCGTCCATCGCGCCGATATCTTTCCCCTTGAACAATACCTTGCCCGATGTGGGTTTGTCGAGCGCGCCGAGAATATGAAGGAGCGTACTTTTGCCCGCCCCTGAGGCCCCGATGATCCCGAGCATCTCGCCGGAGCCGATCGAGATATCGACACCCTTCAGCACCCTGAGTTCGCCCGCCTCGGTACGGAAGGTCTTGCTGACACCCCTCGCCTCGACGAGGGGATTGGAATTACTCATATCGCAAAGGCTCCACGGGGTTCAGTTTTGCGGCCTGCCATGCCGGATAGAGTGTTGCAAGGAAGCTGATGACGATCGCGGATATCGAGACCGTGAGGAAATCGGAGAGCTGCATCTTCACCGGCAGATGACTGAGGTAATATACATCGGCAGGCAGTTTGATCAACTCGTACCTGTTCAGCACGTATCCGGTAAGCAACCCCCCGGTGATGCCGATCGCCGTGCCTATGAGTCCTATAAAAAGCCCCTGCAGCATAAAGACGGTCATGATGCCGCGGTTCGTTGCGCCGATCGCCTTGAGTATCGCGATCTCCCTGCTCTTTTCGATTACATTCATGATGAGGTTGCTGATGATATTGAAGGACGCCACGAGCACGATCAGGACGAGGATCACAAACATCGCGAACTTCTCGAGCTTGAGTGCGGAGAAGAGGTTCTTGTTCATCTGCATCCAGTCCATCACCTGGAAAGGGAATCCCAGTTTCTCCTGCAGCCTTCTTCTGATCTCGGGCGCTTGATAGATGTCGCGGAGCTTCAGCTGGATGCCGGTGACTTCGTCTTTCATCCCCAGGAAATCCTGCGCGGCTTTCATGTCTGTAAGCGCAAGATTCGAATCGTATTCGAACATGCCGATCTCGAATATCCCGGCGACCCTGAACCGCTTCACCTTCGGGAGCATGCCCATCGGCCCTATCTCGCCGACAGGCGAGATTATGTTGACCTCGTCCCCGACAATCACGCCGAGGTTCCCCGCAAGCTCGCTGCCGAGTATGATGCCCGGCAGTCCCTCTGTCCCGGCAAGCCCCTTCACGCTGCCCTCTTTGATATGGGAAAGGATATCGGTCGTCTTAGACTCGCTTGCCGGCTCGATGCCGCGCAGAAAGATCCCGTGCGCCCTCTTTTCATAAGAGACCATCACCTGCCCGAGCACGAACGGCGCGAACGACACGATCCCCTTCTCTCCCTGAAGCCTTCGCTCGACTTCCTTGTAGTCCGGCATCGGGCCCCTATAGTCCCTCACGATTATATGGGCATTGGCGCCGAGTATCTTCTTCTGGATGTCCTGCTGAAAACCTGTCATCACCGACAAGACGACGAGGAGCGCCATCACACCCACCGCAACACCGCCGATGGAAATAGCGGTATTTACCGATACGCCCTTGTATTTCTTCTTCGACTTGAGGTACCGGACCGCGATGAAGACCTGATAGGGAAGGTTCATGAAGGGAAACCCATAAATTCTAGTGCCTCTTCACCATGATCGGCCTCATTGCTCGTCAGCGGGTCTGTCGGCCTGTTCCGGCTTCAACTGCGGGAAGAGCACCACGTCCCTTATCGACTGTGAATTAGTCAGGAGCATGACAAGACGGTCGATCCCGATCCCCTCGCCCGCGGCAGGCGGCATGCCGTATTCGAGCGCCCTGATGAAGTCTTCGTCCATCCAATGCGCCTCTTCGTCGCCCTCTTGTTTCGCCTTCACCTGTTCGAGGAACCTTCCCTTCTGATCAAAGGGGTCATTTAGCTCCGAAAAGGCGTTCGCCAGTTCCCTGGCGCAGATGAAGAGCTCGAACCTTTCTACCAGGGCCGGATTGTCCGCCTTCCGCTTCGCAAGGGGGGAGAGCTCAACCGGATGGTCGATGACGAACGTCGGCTGCACAAGGCCGGGCTCGACCCTCTCCTTGAATATTTCGTCTAGTATCTTGCCGAGCGAGGAGACGTCAGGGATGTCTATTTTGTTCGCCCTGCCCCATGCCTTTGCCTTCTCCGCGTCGCTAAGTATCTCCTCCGGCACGCCGTTCTTCGCGAGCGCCTCGAGCATCGGCACTCTCGGCCACGGAGGGGTGAGGTCGATGGTGTCGTCGCCATAGGGGATTTTCAGCGACCCCGCCGCCTTCATCGCAACTTCGGTGATGAGTTCCTCGGTAAGGGACATGAGGAAATTATAATCTTTATAGGCGATATAGAATTCCAGCATCGAAAATTCGGGGTTATGTTTTGTGGATATGCCTTCGTTTCTGAAGTTCTTGTTCAGCTCGTACACTCGCTCGTAACCGCCGACGAGGAGCCTCTTGAGGTACAGTTCAGGCGCGATCCTGAGGTACAGGTCTATGTCGAGCGCGTTATGATGGGTCTTGAAAGGCCGCGCGGTCGCGCCGCCCGGTATCTGGTGCATCATCGGGGTTTCGACTTCGATGAAGCCCTTCGTCTCCAGGAAGTCCCTCACCCCCTTGATGACAACGCTTCTCCGCGCAAAGTTTTCCCTGACCTCGGGGTTCACAATAAGGTCGACGTAGCGCTGACGGTACCGCGTCTCTACGTCCTTGAGGCCGTGCCACTTCTCCGGAAGGGGCCGTATCGATTTCGTCATCAGCTGTAATGACCCGACCTCCACGGTGAGTTCGTTTGTCCTTGTCCTGAAGAGCCTTCCCCTCAAACCTACGATGTCGCCGATATCGAGCTTTTTGAGAAGCTTGTATCCCTCGCCGAGCACGTCCTTCTTAAGATAAATCTGTATCTTTCCGGTGCTGTCCTGTACGTGCGCAAAGGCGGCCTTCCCGAAATCGCGCATGGCAACGATCCTCCCCGCCAGAGAGCATTCGACGGCGCCGGCTTCCAGTTCTTCTTTCGACGTGTCCCTATACCTCTCAACAAGATCAGCCGCATGGTCGGTGGCGGGAAACGGCTCTCCATAGGGCTGGACGCCCATCTCTTTCAGTTCTTCGACCTTCCTGATGCGCTGTTTGATGAGTTCGTTTATCTCTTCCACGTTCACCTCGAATAAGAAATACCGGCATATAGTGCACCGCATGCGTAACATGCCGATTTTAAAAGCTAACGGTGTTTATTATAGCATAATGCTGCCGGTCTTCCGAACGGCCTGCCGACAGCATCACCCCGCCAACGTGATAAAATAGCCGATGCGGATTCGGCTCCTCATTAAATTGATCTTCTATTTCCCGGGCACGGTCCTGCACGAACTGGCGCATTACATCGCCGCGCTTCTTCTCGGAAAAGCAGAAGGCTTCTCGGTAGTCCCAAGGACAGAGGGCGATACCTACGTCCTTGGTAGCGTCAAATCGAGGACGAGATACAAGGTACTTTCGTCGTTCATCGCGCTCGCGCCGATCATATGGTGGATAATTCTTTTCCTGACCCTGCGGCATCTTCACGTCATCGGGATGGGAAGGAACTCGCCGCATATCCATTTCAGCGCGATCGCCAAGAAACTTCGCACCTTCACTCTTTTGGACGTCTTTTTCTTCTGGCTGTTCATACAGATGCTCTGGGCAGGAAGACTCTCGTTCCCGGACATAAAGAACTTTTTCAGGGGGCTCTTTTCTTTCTCGGGGCTCGTGCTCGTGATCGTTGCGGCCGCCGCCTATTATCTCCGCCATTCCTTCTGATCAGGACCGTTTTTACCTGCCACCACTGTCCGCAGATGCCAGGCGATAACCAGGTCCTCGCGGACCGCCCATCAAGAGTTCTCCCACGGAGCGACACACCAGTTGTGATTCCAGAGTGATATGACCGGTGTTTCGTGTTCGTACCCGAGAATGCTGATCGACGCGGTACCGAGTGCAAATAGTCTGCCTGCGTCGGCCGGCAGGCCGAGCCAGCGCGCGCAAAGTACACGGAGCAGATGGCCGTGAGAAAACAGGATCACGTCACCCTTGACATCTCTTGCCCGGCTGATGACCCTTCTCGCCCGATCAGCAACCTGTCCGATCGTTTCCCCGCCGGCGGGATCGCCTTTCCAGATTGTCCAGCCTGCGACTTTCTCCCGGATCTGGGAGCTGGTAAGGCCCTCATACTCCCCGTAATCCCATTCCCTCAGATCGCCGCTGACTTCGGCAACATCCCCGTATCCCGCGATTTTGCATGTTTCGACTGCACGGGCGAGCGGACTCGACAGCACGAGGGAAAACGACCTTTGGGCCAGCCTCTCCCTCAGAAGTTCCGCCTGACGGCGGCCCTCCTCCGTCAGCCCCAGGTCAGTCCTGCCCGTATGTCTGCCGGCCTCACTCCACTGGGTCTCGCCGTGGCGGGCGAGCCACACTTCGCCGCTTTCGTAAGACATGTTGTCTCCCCCTGATCTCATTTCCCCTTCCAGGTCCATTCCCGGATCTCCGGCATGTCCTGACCGTACCTGGCGATATACTCCTTGTGTTCGATCAGCTTGTCGCGGACCGCCTGCTTGGTATATGCGGCAATGTAGCCGAGCTTCGGGACGCGGTCGATTACGTCGGCAACGAGGTGGAACCGGTCGAGGTCATTGCGGACCGCCATGTCAAACGGCGTTGTGGTGGTCCCTTCCTCTTTGTATCCCCGGACATGGAGGTTCTTGTGGTTAGTCCTGCGATAGGTCAACCTGTGTATGAGCCAGGGGTATCCGTGATACGCAAAGATGATCGGCTTGTCGGTGGTGAAAAGGATATCGAATTCCTTGTCCGAAAGTCCGTGCGGATGCTCCTCTTTCGGCTGGAGCGTCATGAGGTCGACCGCGTTGATCACCCGGACCTTCAAATCCGGCGCGTGCTCCCGAAGTATCTCTGCCGCAGCGAGGGTCTCCAGCGTCGGCACGTCTCCTGCGCAGGCCATCACCACGTCGGGCTCGCTTCCCCTGTCGTTGCTCGCCCACTCCCATATGCCGATGCCGGAGGTACAATGTTTGACGGCGGCATCCATATCGAGCCACTGCGGCTGGAGCTGTTTTCCGGCAACGATCACGTTCACATAGTTGCGGCTGCGGAGGCAGTGGTCGGTAACCGACAGGAGCGTATTGGCGTCGGGAGGGAAGTAGGCACGGACAACGTCTGCCTTCTTGTTGACGACATGGTCGATGAACCCGGGGTCCTGATGGCTGAACCCGTTGTGGTCCTGCCGCCATACGTGGGACGTGAGGAGATAGTTCAGGGACGCGACCGGCCTCCGCCAGGGGATTTCTCTGCCCGCGGTCTTGAGCCATTTTGCATGCTGGTTGAACATCGAGTCCACAATATGGACGAACGCCTCGTAACAGGAGAAGAAACCATGCCTGCCGGTCAGGATATACCCTTCGAGCCAGCCCTGACAAGTGTGCTCGCTCAGGATCTCCATGACGCGGCCGTTCTCCGAGAGATGATCGTCATCCGGCACGGTTTTGTTGACCCATGTCCTGTCCGTCACTTCGAAGAGCGCATTGAGACGGTTCGAAGCGGTTTCATCCGGCCCCATGACCCGGAAGTTCCTCGTCTCCGCGTTCATCTTCATCACGTCCCGCAGAAAGGTGCCCATCACCCTTGTCGCCTCGGCCAATGCCTGCCCAGGCTCAGGCACCTTGACCGCGTAGTCTCGAAAATCAGGCATCTTCAGCTCTTTCACAAGAAGGCCGCCGTTTGCATGGCGGTTCATCCCCATGCGCCGCTCCCCCTTCGGGGCCAGTTCCGCAAGCCCGGCTGCAAACCTCCCCTCTTCGTCGAAAAGCTCCTCGGGGCCATAGCTCTTCATCCACTTTTCGAGGATCCTGATATGTCCCGGCTTAGTGTCCATATCGGCGATAGGCACCTGATGGGACCGCCATGAGTCCTCGAGTTTCAGTCCGTCCGCCTCCTTCGGGCACGTCCATCCCTTGGGCGTGCGAAGGATAATCATCGGCCAGCGGGGCCGCGTGAAATTGCCCTTGGCGCGGGCCTTTCCCTGTATCGCTCTGATCTCGGCAAGGACAGTTTCGAGCGTCTCAGCCATCAGCGGGTGCATTTTTTCGGGGTCCCTTCCCTCAACGAAGAAAGGTTTGTATCCGTAGCCCGCGAAGAGGCTCTCCAACTCATCGCGCCCGATCCTCGCAAGGACGGTCGGGTTTGCGATCTTATAGCCGTTCAGGTGGAGGACAGGCAGCACCGCGCCGTCGTGAGCGGGGTTCAGGAACTTGTTCGAATGCCATGAGGTTGCAAGGGGACCGGTTTCCGCCTCACCGTCGCCGACCACGCAGGCAACGATAAGGTCGGGGTTGTCGAAGGCGGCACCGTAGGCGTGCGAGATCGAGTAGCCGAGTTCTCCCCCTTCGTGGATTGACCCCGGCGTCTCCGGCGCCGCATGGCTCGGGATACCGCCGGGAAACGAAAACTGCTTGAAGAGCTTTTTCATTCCCTCCTCATCACGCGATATATTAGGATAGATCTCGCTGTAAGTGCCTTCCAGATAGGTATTGGCGATAAGGCCCGGCGCGCCGTGACCCGGACCGAGCATGAACAGAACATTCAGGTCGTGCTCCCTTATCAGACGGTTCAGGTGGACGTATATGAAGTTCACTCCGGGCGTAGTTCCCCAATGCCCAAGCAGCCTGGGTTTTATATGCTCCAGCTTCAGTGGCTCCCTCAGCATGGGATTGTCCATAAGGTATATCTGTCCGACCGAAAGATAGTTCGCCGCGCGCCAATAGGCATCGAGGCCCTTTATCTGCTTTTTCGAAAGTGTTGCTGGCATGGCGTCCTCCCGTTCTCATTATTACTAACTGTCTCAGAATTGAATGCACGTTATGACCGAAAAATCTCCCTCTAAGAGTCGTAGACCAAACCCCTCTTTTGCAAAGAGGGGCAATCACTCCCTTTAGCAAAGGGAGGTGAGGAGGGATTTTCTAATAATTATGTGCATACACAAGCGTCCGACAGTTAAGTGAATAAATTCAACTGGTTTTCTGGTTCGTTCATTCTCAGTACTATGCTGATTTCTGTAAGTAGCTGCAATAGCGATGTTCTTTCGAAAACCGAGACGCTCAGAAT
>JAJZPM010000027.1 GCA_021811105.1 Nitrospirota bacterium
GCCGTCAACGTCGTCTTGCCGTGGTCTACGTGTCCTATCGTCCCTACGTTGCAGTGAGGTTTCGTCCTCTCAAATTTTGCCTTTGCCATCTTGCCTCCTACAATAAATTATCGCAGTTTTTTCCAACAAATTTTCCCATACAATTCCAAACAAAGCTTGTCAAACTCCATCCTTACATGGAGCCCATGACCAGAATCGAACTGGTGACCTCATCCTTACCAAGGATGTGCTCTGCCGACTGAGCTACATGGGCGCACATTTTTCATAGGTCCAATATGTCGTATAAGACCTATTAATCTTTTCTGGAGCGGGAAACGGGATTCGAACCCGCGACCCTCAGCTTGGAAGGCTGACGCTCTACCACTGAGCTACTCCCGCACTCAACTACAGCGCAACCAGTAAATAGTGAGCAGTGAATAGTAAAAAAGCGAGAAAACTTAATTTTCTCCGCCAACTATTCACTATTTGCTACTCACTGAAAATTTGCCGCGCAAATTTTCATGGTGGAGAGGGGAGGATTTGAACCTCCGTAGGCTACGCCAACGGGTTTACAGCCCGTCCCCTTTGGCCACTCGGGTACCTCTCCAAACTCGTAATGAGTAATCCGTGATAAGTAATGAGAAAAGATATTCATTCCTTGAACCACCCGTCACTCATCAGTCATTACTCCTCACTGTCCTTTATGGAGCCACCGAAGGGATTCGAACCCCCGACCTGATGATTACAAATCAACTGCTCTACCAACTGAGCTACGGTGGCCCAACCAAAAAAGACAACAGTAATCCTTCGGATCTTTCGAAACTTAATAATATAAAGGAATTATTATACTATGGTCAAGAGAAAAAAAACAAGAACAAACCCGGGCAGAACAATTTCCCCTCGCAAAACCTATTTTTTCCTTATTCTTTGATGAATTACCTCGTAAATCATAATTCCCGCCGCGACAGAAACATTCAGCGAACCGACCTTCCCCCTCATCGGAAGACTCGCCAGGGTGTCGCAGTCCTCCCTCACAGTCTTTCTCAACCCTTTCCCCTCGGAGCCGATCACCAGGGCCAGGGGGACAACGAGATCAAGGTCCCAGATCGTGCGGTCCATCCCCGCCTCAGCTCCCACAATCAGCAAGCCCATCTCTCTCATGCTCTTCATCGCATGCTTGATGTTTGATACCATCGCAACAGGGATATGTTCGGCAGCGCCCGCCGAAGCCTTGATAGCCTCGGGCACGAGCGTCGCCGACCGGTGAGACTGGATAACCACTCCGTGCACCCCTCCGGCATCGGCGGCCCTGAGGACCGCGCCGAAGTTCCTCGGGTCCTCCACGCAGTCGAGGACGAGGAAAAAAGGGAGCTCGTTTTTTGTCGAAGGGATGTCGAGCATCTCATCGAAGTCCGCATATTCCCTCTGTGCAACGACCGCGGCGATGCCCTGATGACCCTTGGGGAACCTGCTGTCGAAAAAGAACTGGTCGGCCTTTTTCAACTCAATGCCCCTGGACAGCACCTCCCTCTCTATGCCGGCAACCCCTTCTCTGCGGGATGAGGAGAGGAACACGGACTTGACCTGTCTGCCCGACTTTATGGCTTCGAGTACAGGATTAAGCCCGTAGACCCATTCTTCACGCGTCCGCCGGCTGTCAGGACGGCGGGCGGAATTTCCGGCTACTTCATGACCAGGCTTATTACCATACTTATGTTTCATGATCAATTTTCTATCTTACCGCCGGGAAGCAATAATTATCAATAAAATCGGGGTATTCGCTTCTGGGGCAGCTCCCCAAAATGACAGGCTGTCATTGCCCGACTTGATCGGGCAATCCAACGTCTCGAAGTACCACAGTCAAGACGGAGTATGAGGAAAAATTGAAGGACTGCCGAATCGACTTCCATACACGCCGGCCTCCGGCTCAAGCGCTTGCCTCATTCAGGAGCTTCATGGCAGGTCCTTCTCTAAATCGGCACGTGCATGAAGGTTATAGAGCGTCTGGAGGCTCTGATAGGGAGGATAACCGCGCTTCTCGCTGATGCCGAGCGACTGTAAGAGCCGGTCCGCGGTAAAATTAGAGGCCCCGATGACTCTCACCTTCCCTGTGTTACGAGCAGAGAGTAGGCATCCAGGGGCGATTGTTCAATGCAGCGCATTTTGATGAATCCATTATTCTTGTTACTGCATTCCAATATTCGAGGGAAATCTGCAACGAATTGTCAGCTACCTCGTTACCCCGATGGCCGCAATGATTGAAGGGTCGAAAATTGCGTACGGCAAAGAAAATTCGAACTCCTGCCTAAAACCGACAGGCAGAGCAGTGTCCGCAATATTTATAAGGCCGATAATTCTCTTATCGAAACCCCATGAATTAGAACTGGTATCCCATCTTTCTACGATATATGTGTATACCATGTTCTTGTCGTTGATTTGAGTGGATAATCCTGTAATAAGTTGTCCGCTGGTGTTTGTGGTCTCCGTTGAAACTGCATCTGTTGTATAAGTAATGTCGCCCGAAGGATCGTCCCAATTGATTATCAACGTATTCCAGCTTGATTGGAAAGAATTTTGTATCGTTATGGCTGGCTCCAGTTCGATTTTATTCAAAATGTCTCCTATTTTGTAGGCAAGAGCATAGTGGGTTTTTAGGGTCCTGTCACGTTTTGTGTAAGTGGCAGGACAACCTTCCAGGCAAAAAGCCTGAACTACCCATATCCATAAGTCTTCTTCATTATTGATAAAATGACCGTCTGTTTCCGTGCCGTAGAACCCAAATTCCGAGAGACCTGTCGAATTGTCGTTAATATTCTTCTCCTCATATTCATAAAAAACAATATAGTTTTTATCTCCTTCCGTGTGATCATAGTCAATTATTTTCTTCAGAGTCCGGCCTGTCGATTCTGATGAGTATTTATTGGCAAATGATTTATATGGCACACCGTCCGATGTAATGGTAACGGTATCTCCAGATAATGTTATTTCTCTTATCTTAGATTCAACACCCTGGGATCCCTCATAAAGGTAACACGCCGGATTTGTGTCCGAAATCGTTTCACGCAAGGCCTTGCCGCCAAAATAGACGATCCAGCTCCAATATTGTTCTTTTTTGCTGCTGAAGTCATCGATAACCGTGCCGCCGATAGCTAATTTTGTTTCATTGCTGTCTATATACCCGCTCATAATGTCCTTATAGGTAGATGATTTTTCCGTACGCACCTCATAAGAGCGGCCGCACCAATTATTATAATATTTGTATTTTGTGTTAACTATGTCATCGAATGACCCTTCCGTCCCTGCCACGTATTGCGATATAGCAGAAGTATTGCGATCAAGGTGAATAGTCTTATCGGCGCCGATAGTGGCAATATAATCCGGAGAATTTGGCGTCTGTGACTGTGAGACGATGTCTGCAGCCATTGTAACCGTGGTAATCCAGCCGCCCGGAATGTCTTGCGTAGTGCTTGTAAAAGTCGGCCTCACGCTCTTGGAAATATGAGTCCCGCCGCTATCCGGCAAGGAGCCCCCTTTAACCCAGCTGCCGGACTGATCTCTATATCTGAAATAATAATCATATTGCCCCGGTTGCCTGGATTCTTTCCAAACGCTGATGTCAGCTGCCTGGAGCTTGCCATCGGCAATTATAAATGGTCTTCGTCCCGATGCGACGGGAATCGGATTGCCGACTGCATACAGGCCGCTGTCGGTCAGGGTATAAGGGCTGTCGTTTGAAAAATCTCCCGGCCGATAATAATAGGGAGAGCCGAAATATGTATAGCCAATGTTAACGCCGTAAGAAGCGATATAACCGGAATAACCGGCCGACGGCAGCACTACATAGTGTTCGGTCTTTTCGGGATTGGACTGCACTGTAAGATTTTTGGATGCGATAGAGGCATATTTAAGGTTTACCTCCTTTTTAGCGGGCGTTAATTGATATTCGTTGCCGGAGACGCTGATCCTAAAGGATTGAACTTGAGGCCACGCACTTGCTAGAAATACATAGTCGCTTCCAAATTCCACCTGTTTTCCTGCAACCGCATTTTCTTCGCCTCCCATCTTTCCCCTGAAGACGAGCATAAATTTATCGGGCTCTTTTGCATCTGCCGGAGAGGTGAAGGCTATGTTTGTGCTTTTGTTATTGCCGGAGGTCTTCTTCCCTATGCTCAGAGAGCCGCTCCATGCCATATTCCGCTCATCCATTTTGTTGTCGTACCAGAGTTCAAAAGTGCCGTTCATATCTTCATCGGCATTGTTGCTTATCACGTAGCCTGAACCTTTAGCATCATCGGGGACCATATCTATGTCTCCCCTGAAGAAATAATTTATCAGTCCCGCAGAGTAGCCGACTGCGCGCGGGACTAATTTTGCGGCGTAGTCAGAATGAGTAAGAGAATCGAGCTTCAACGTTTTTCTCTGAAGATCCCAAGTTGGCAGATATTTGAATAAGGGACCGATTGCTAAAAAATGATCAATGGGTTCTCCGGGACACAGCTTTCTCCAATATGTTCTTTTTTTATTTGTGCCATATGGGAGATCGAATTGCTCGAAGCACTGATTTAGGCCGATGTATCCAGGATATGGAAAGTAATGGCCATCGGTACTGCTGAAGTTTTCGGTGAATATCGTATCAGTGCTGACAAAGTTAGAATTGGTATATTCGGATAGCCCCCAGGCCAAACTACTACTGGGACTGACATTGAAATCGTATTGCTCAGAGTCAATAAATTGCGATGTCGGAGCAAAACCGTTGTGACCAACGCTTAAATCGACGGAAGGAAATGCCGGTGACAATGCAAAAGCATTTATCAGTACAAAATATCTTTTCGCCCATGACTCAAAGTAATAATCGCCTGTCAGCGGGCTGCTGCCCAGGACGGAATCTTCCGGATGTGCGTCATTCCTCGTATGAGCGGGGACAGACATATCTTGTATGAGGTGTATTTGATGGCCGAGCCCTTTGAACGCCTGAGCAAAATATGCCTGCCTTTCGGTATCGCTCTTTGCGGTCAGTGCCGAATAGAAAGAATCCCTTGTCTTTTTCCACGATCAGTCTCCTTCGATATAACCTGCCTGCCACGACCCATATTGAGACCACAAAATCGTAGAGTTGCCCGTATATCCCAAGTCGTTTAAGCCGGCCCTGCCCCACGGCTTCAGGGGATTATGAAAATGGTTGTTGTATCTGGCAAGGCCCAGGAAACCTTGTAAATTGCTTCCGGCGTCTTCGCTATATGCGCCTTCTTGAAGCCATAGGAGTGCCGACTGTATCTTATTATTCCATAAAAACTTTGCCGTCAATCCCGCACTGCAACCAAGATTTTTTAGGTAATTTTCCTTGGAAAGCCCCACAACGGAATTCTCTGCTGCGTATTGTGAAAGATCCCTATGGGTCACGTTATTATCCCATGCGAATAGTTCGTTAGCATAAGCAGTCGAAAGAAACACAAGGATAACAAAGAATGCAAATCTGTGGCCAGTCATTAGAAACCCTCCTCTGGGTAAAGTGGAATACCAAGTTCTCTATATTCTTTGTTTAATTCTTTTATCAGTAGTCGCTGTTTGTTATCTGGAATTAGCTCTTTGTCTGCATGCCTTATTTTTCTCTCCTCCATCGTCAACTTCTTTAAAGGTATAACTGCCCTATCTCCCTCCCAAGCCACTTTCTTCATGAGAAGACCTCCGTCAAGGCTCAGAGACTCCCATGGCCCCAGCCCTATGTATGCATATCCCGATTTAAATATCAGAACGTTCATGGGTGCCACGTTGCTTAATATTTTCAGGCCCACCCCTTGTATTTCGAATTCGCCATTCCTGTCGGTCACTGTTTCCCGTGCATCGTAATACGAGCTGACCCCTCCGGCGGGAGTGGCGGCGACCTTAAACCAAACTCCGAGAACCACAACCCCTTCGATGGGCTGTCCAGTTTCGGCGTCAACAACTTTTCCTTTATACGGTCCGTCATGACGGAGGGGATAGCAGCAGCCAGATGTCAAAACTATGAAGAATACCAGGAACAAGATAAACCTAAAAAAATTCGTCATTTTATTCCTCCCGAGAAAAGCCATTTTCTCTTTTGTTAGACCTGGAAACTTTCTCAAAAAAATGAGTTCTCAAATATTTTCCGTAAAGTGCGCCCACAGCCACTAATGCAATAGAGAGCGGCACGCCACCAAAAAGCAGCGGACCTATTGCCATTGCGCCTTCGCCTTGGACAGTAAGAATCAACCATGCAACAATTCCCAGGCCGAAGAGAGCCTGCCCCGAACCTGCAAGCACTATAGCTTTGTCCTGGACAATAATTCCGATTAGAATGCCAATAAAAATCAGCGGTCCTCCGAAAATCAATAAGTCGGCAACTAAGAAAGAGGCGACTTCACAAAGGGCTATTGCAACAAAGAGCACAGCACCTATATTAAGAAGAAATTTTGATGGTTGAGATACTATGTCCATTTTTGACTTCAAAAAAGCGTGCAAAAGAGCTCCGCACATTCCTCCTATCAAGGCCCAAACGGCGGCAGGAACCACTTCTTCTGTGGAGACTATCAGCAATACATTTCGAAGATCTTTGATCAATTCATCTATGGCGAGGCCCGAAAAAATGCTGCCGATTATCATAAGCGCCGGTATAAAAAGGCAAAGGACTAACGTGCTCCCTGCGAGGTAGGAGATAATCATCGGCAAATATCGCCACCCCAGGACAGTGCCTGAAATGATGCTGCCAAGAAAAACGATAGTCTGTACCAGCAAGAAGAGTCCACCGAATTCCGGGCTTTCAACAAATAAAGGGTAAGCAAGTGAGCGTGAGGTAAATAAATAAAACAGCAGAAGCTGTAACCCGATTGCAAGAATTACAATCACGCCTTGTTGATACTTAGTCATTTGTTTGCTATCTGATTGTGCCACTGGCTTTCCTGTATTAAAAGTCCCTGAACTTCCATATGCCGTTTCTGTCCCTGACAAGTAATCCGGGGTACGAATACAAAACGCTATTTTCGTTCGCTACGACTTCATACTCGGCGAGATTCTCATAAACCTCGATAATATTGAATTCCACGAACGTAGCCATAATCGCAGGCAGCCGGTCTTTAAGGGCCTCAAAGATGCTCCGATATCTTTCTTTTGAGCTGTCGACAAAATAACCCAGTGCCTTTTCAGTTTCCTTGGCGTTCAGCGCGCTTTTCATCGCCTCCCATTTGCCTTTGAGAAGCGCACCGAGTTCAGCTTTGCTTAAAACGACTATCGCGACTGTGTCCGAATAAACGTTTCCCTGATTGTCTGTTATTGTCAGTGTCGGATAGAAGATTCCCTCCGATCCATATGTCCAGGTCATATTCTCGAAGGCGGGACCTGTGTAATCCACAATGCCATCGCCCTCGAAATCCATTTGATATGAAACAGGCGGGAATGAAGACGTGGCTGAGAAAACAATCTCTGTCGGTGCTACCCCGCTTGTTATGTTTGCCGAAAGTCTAACGTTCCGGATGGTATCCATTGTATTCACGGTAATCGATGCGCCTGCTTTGTTGCCTGAAATGTCGCTGATCGTAGCCGTTATCGAATTTGTCCCGACCGTCAGCGGCGCTCCATTGGCAACCCATTCCCTTCCGCTTATCTCAGCCGGGATGCCGTTTACCAAAATGCCGACATCATTTGTGTCCGACTTGAAAGTCCCCTTGACGACTGTCGTTGCCTTGTTGACCGTGCTGCTATTTGGCGGCGATGTTATGGTTATTTCCAACGTAGGTTTAACCGTAAAGGCAAGGGGCGCGCTGCTACCCCCTCCGGGAGGAAGGTTGAAAGCGCCTATATTCAAATATCCGGCGGCTGAAAGGTCTGCCGCACTGAGATCCAGTTTCACATCTGTCGGACTCAACAAAGTGACGCCTCTCGGTACGCCATTAACGGTAAAAACCGTATCATTGAAGAACCCCGTGCCCAGAACCGAAATTGTCAGGCTGGTTGTACCGGCAGCTGTCTCTGCCGGATCGAGACCCGTTATCTGTGGAATAGGATTGTCGATGTCGAAATAAAGAAGATTCGACGTTCCTCCGTCGGGAACCGGATTGATGGCCTTTATTTCTATATCGCCTGCGGTTTGCAGGTAATCCCCCGGCATGCCGACTTGCATGCTGCCGCAACCTTTAAGTGATGAAACTCTTTTTATGCCGTTGATATCTATTTCAGTATTTTCGAGGAGTCCCTGCCCATTTATCGTAAGGTCAATCCCTTGGCTTCCCCGCAAGGCATTCTCCGGTGTTATGGACACGAGCACAGGCACAGGATTGGGCAGGTCTATCATATTCAGCCCTTCTTCTCCCGCAAGGAACACCCTGTTCATCAAAGGGTGCACTTTCACGTCTTCGATTTTGTCGCCGACTGCTGCCGTTGTCCTGGCTGTTCCGGCGTCGGTGTCCACTACCTGCATCCAGGAATTGTCGCCTCCTCCGACTGCGACCAAAGCATTTGTGCATTCATTATAGGACAGGGCAAGCGGATGCCTTCCGGATGGGATGGTCTTTTTCACTGAGAGAGAATTAAGGTCTATGACTGTTATGTTATCGCTCTTTGAATTGGCAACTGCCACTTCATGAGTTGAGGGGTTGAGGGCAGCCTGTATTGGCTCTTTTCCAGCTTGAAGGGTTTTTACTATCGACAGCGTTGTGAGATCCACTATCGTAATATTGTCTCTGCCGCCTGATGCAGCCGCGTTTTTCAGTGTTTGGCCGACGCCCCATGTCTGATGAGCTATAACCGCAAGATTAAGGTTCTGGTCTATGACTGACGATGCCGGTTTGTCTGATATGATGATCTTTTTGAGAACAAGGCATGTATTCACGTCTATTGCAATAGCATTATTGTCATCAGTAGTTACAAGCATTATGCCTAGGGCCGAATCGAAGGAAATGGATGTAGGCTCTTCTTTTAAAGATAGAGTCTTTAGAGTATTGAGAGCATCGGCTGAAAGGACGTAGATAAAATTATGGTCATCGGCTGCGGCAAGAAGTCTTCTTTGTTCGTCGATTGCAACGGCTTTTATATCAATTCCGCCAAGAACAGTAGCGAGGATATCCCCAGTCTTTGCATCAATGACATCTACTCCCTGCTTGTCATCCATCACCGCAAAGACCTTGTCGTATTGCCGGTCGATTGCCAGAGACTGGTAGTTCTTTTCGGCTTCTTTGCCTATTTGACCATATGTCTTTGAGATGAAACGGTCCCGAAAAGAAAGCCCCAAAAATCCGGCAATAAGCAAAAATACGACTACACATCTAAGCGCTTTTTTATTGTTCATGATCCCTCCAGTAGATGACCACGCCTGTCGCACAGGGCAGTCTCATATGTTCATGAATGCCTGTGGGTAGGTGTTTGAAGAAATCCCCTGCCCGATCCCTAATTTACTGGCAAATATCCGGTCGAATACACGCTATCAAAAGTTCTATTGTTCTGTCAAGAGAAATTTTGTGGGGTAAGTATCCCTTCAGTTACGGGTATAAAGTCAGTGCTTGAATAAGGAGTGGGTGAATGCGGCAGGGCGCCTGTTCTTTACGGCGCGTTTGAGGGAAAGAGAAGCGGAAACGGCTCGATCTATTTTTTGTTTCTTGAGAGAGTGTAGGACTGTCATCAAAACGCTTCTGGTATAAGCGCCTGAGTCGGACAGAGAGCCGAAGCCAACCTTCCACTTTCGAAGAGCATGTCGTACGGTAGACTTTAGTGTCGCGCAATTGTGGCTACACCCTCACCTTCCATCCCGTCCCGTCTTTCCTGTCCTCAAGCAGGATCCCCTTTTCTTCCAGTTCCTTCCGTATCCGGTCAGCCTCAGCCCAGTCTTTTCTCTCACGCGCAGCCTTGCGTTCGCCGATACGGGCGAGTATGTCGTCTTCTGTAAGCCCGATCTCCTTGACCGCCATCAGTGCCCTGTACCACTCTTCAGGCGTCCGGTGAAAGAGATTTAGCACATTTCCGGTCTCCCTGAGCATTTCGTCAGCCTTCTTTATCAACTCCACCGCCTTCTTACCCGAAGGCCTGCCATCCATATATTTGTTCAGCATGCGCACCAGTTCATAGATGATCCCTATCGCAAGGGCGGTATTAAAATCATCGTCCATCGCTTCCTTGAATCTATCGAGGAACTTCGCGAGCATTTCATCCAGCGCCTTCTCATCGGGACCCGCCTTTTCCTTCTCGCTCTCCTGTGAAAGAAAATCACGTATCCGAAGGAGGGTAGTGTAATACCTGTCGATCGAGACCTCCGCCTCCCGCAGCTGTTCATCCGAAAACTCGATCGGACTCCTGTAGTGGGTCGAGAGGAGAAAAAAACGCACAGCCTCGGCGTCGAACTTGTTCAAAATCTCCTGTATCGTGAAGAAATTGCCGAGGGACTTGGACATCTTCTCCTTGTCGACGGTGATAAACCCGTTGTGGACCCAGTATTTCACGAAGGGTTTTCCGGTATATGCCTCGGACTGGGCGATCTCGTTTTCGTGGTGCGGGAAGATGAGGTCAGCGCCTCCGCCGTGGATATCGAAGGTCTCGCCCAGATGTTTTATAGACATGGCAGTGCACTCTATGTGCCAGCCCGGCCTTCCCGGTCCCCAGGGGCTGTCCCATGAGGGCTCTCCCTCCTTCGACGCCTTCCAGAGGGCGAAGTCCATCGGGTTTCTCTTCCTTTCGTCCACCTCGACGCGCGCGCCCGCCACCATGTCTTCAAGGTCGCGTTTGGATAGCTTGCCGTACCCGGGAAACTTCCCGACCTCGAAATAAACGCTCCGGTCGACTTCATAGGCATAGCCTTTGTCCACGAGACCCTTCACGATCCCGATGATCTCCGAGATATGATCCGTCGCCTTCGGCTCCACGTCGGCCCTTCCGACACCGAGGCGGTCCATGTCCTGGTAATACTCGTCCGTATATTTTTTCGCGACCGCGTTCCAGGAAATACCTTCCTGCTTCGCCCGGTTGATGATCTTGTCGTCGATGTCGGTGAAATTCCGAATATATTTGAACAGATATCCCTTATGGATCATGTATCGCCGCATTACGTCGAAGACCACCGCGCTTCTGGCATGCCCGATATGACAGTGGTCGTAGACCGTAACGCCGCAGGCGTACATGCCGACCTTCCCCTCCGCAACCGGAATAAATTCTTCCTTTTTGCCGGTAAGGGTATTGTAGATCCTCATCCGTCCTCCTCTTTCTCTTGTCCTTTCGACCGCATCGAGACGCTTCGTCAGCTCATCGATCCTCGACTCCAGTTCCTTCTGCTTCTCGACAACCGGATCAGGGAAGTAGTCCATCACCTCGACCATCCCGTCTTCGGTCGTCATCCTGAGGATCTTCTTCCTCGTGATTCTCCCCGGAACACCGACGCAGATCGAGTTGTCAGGGACCGGTTTTAGGATGACCGAATTGGCACCTATAATAACATTATTCCCTATCGTTATCGCGCCGAGTATCTTGGCGCCGGAGCCGACGACCACATTGTTCTTCAGCGTCGGATGGCGTTTCCCCTTCTCCTTGCCGGTACCGCCGAGGGTGACCCCCTGGTAGAGAAGACAGTTCTCGCCGACCTCGGCCGTCTCGCCGATCACCACGCCCATGCCGTGGTCGATCACCAATCCCGGGGCTATCTTCGCGGCGGGGTGGATTTCGATGCCCGTCAGAAAACGCGCAAAGTGCGAGAGAAGCCGCGGAAGGACAGGGATACCGAAGTCCCAGAGCCTGTGGTTGATCCTGTGCCAGAATATTGCGTGAAAGCCGGGATAGGCGAGGACCACCTCGAGTCCGTTTCTTGCCGCCGGGTCTCTTTCGAATACAGCCCTGTAATCGCACCTTATGTCGGCCCAAAATCCCATATAATTATGGGTATTATACTATAAAAAGAACGGTCGGGCCCGGCAGACTGGAGTGAGCGCGACTATAACTTGTCCTTTGCGGGGCGCTTTGCGTTATAGTAAGATCGTGGACAACCCTTATGACAGAGACACCGGCCTCAGGCCGATGATCGCCGACTACATGGAAAATGGCTTCCTCGAAAACATCATCGACATGTTCAGGTACGACAGCAGCCTTTACGGACTCGTCGGAGAACTGATACAAGATGAGCGGGTAAGGGTGCGGATCGGCGTCACCGCTATGATGGAGGAACTCAGGACCCTTGATAGCCGCAACCTTAGTGCCTCTGTGCCGGTCTTGCTCCCCCTTCTCGACCATCACAAGCCGGTAGTGCGCGGCGACGTGACGAACATCCTCGGCTTGATCGGCGACAGGAGCCTGTTGCCTGTCCTCGAAAAGATGCTCGGCGATGAGGACTCCAATGTGCGGATCATCGCCGGGGAGGCGATCGGCGAGATCATGGAGCGCCGTTAATATCTTTCCTTCTCCTGCCTTTCTTCCCCCTTGTGAAATAAAGCCATCCGTTGAAAAGACACAACAGGATCGTCAAAAATAATATGATCCCTCCGGGGACCTGCACGTAAATGATTTTTTCGAGGTAATGGATGATGAAGGACCCTCCGTATGCTGCCCCGGCAGACTGCCTCGACCTCAGCCAGACCTCCAGATCGGTCAAGGGACAGTACCATCCGGTTACCTGTATCACCGCGGCAAAAATGAGACCGGCAACGTGGGCTGTCTTCACCATGCGGATTTTAATGCCGATGAGACCTCCAAAGATGAGAAAGAGTATCCAGAGGAAATGGACAAGGACAACGATATCGGCCAAGATCCCATAAAGCATACTCATAGTGTACGACATATCCGCGGGGCCTACACCGATTCCCAGCGTCGCCTTTTGCTGATACACTGTGAATATTACCGGTGTGATGACAGGAGGTCTGCAAAATGGATCTCAAGGGAAAAGTCGCAGTAATCACAGGGGGAGCTCAAGGGATAGGCAAATCCATCGCCAGGAGGCTTCTCAAGGAAGGGATGAAGGTGGCGATAGCCGATAGCAACGAAGAAGCATTGCGGGAGGTCGTCGAGGAGTTCGGGTGCCCTGCGGAGGTGATCTGCCTCCGCACGGACGTATCGAACGAGGAGGACGTCAGGAGGGCTGCGCGGGAGACGAGGAGAAATTTCGAGCGCATCCATCTTCTGGTAAACAACGCCGGCGTCTTCGTCCGTAGGCCGGTCGCCGAGTTATCTCTCGACGAATGGAACAGGGTCATAGGAGTTAATCTCACAGGCCCCTTCCTCTGCGCGAAACATTTTGCGACCTACCTGAGGGAGTCCGGCGGCTCGATCATCAATATCGCCTCGACGAGGGCCTTCATGTCTGAACGCGACACGGAGGCGTACTCGGCCTCGAAGGGCGGCATCTTTGCCCTGTCGCACGCCCTCGCCGTGAGTCTGGGGCCGTCTGTGAGGGTAAATTGCATCAGCCCCGGATGGATCGATACGTCGGAATGGAAAACGAAAAGCGAACGGCATGAATCGAAACTCACCGAAGCAGACCATAAACAGCACCCTGCAGGCCGGGTCGGAAGGCCTGAAGACATCGCATCACTCGTCGCCCACCTCGCCTCGGATGAGGCGTCATTCATTACAGGTGCAAATTTCATCGTCGACGGAGGAATGACGAGAAAGATGATTTACGTCTGAAATACTGTTCTACCTTATCGTTGCATACCGACAGGCACAGAGTCAGAAAAAACTTTATAATGGCGACAGGACGATGACTTGTCGCACCGACAGGCCATGGAGCCTGGCTGCAATGCTTCATTAGCGGTCATACAACAGATATTTACACGATTCTTCGGATAAAAGTGCCACACTCGAGCCGGGCGTTATATGCACCCATGAAGCCTGTCCCGTTTTGAGGTAATCGAGATCAGTCCCCTTTATTGCTTTCTCCGAAGAATTATATGTCGAGGCGCTTATGATCCTGAATGAATTTGTATAGCATTTAACCTCGTAGGTATACAGCGTGTAGCTGATTGTCTCGGAGACATCTATAAAGGGAAATGCTTCCCTGACGTCTTTAACTCCCTGAGATGAGTAATCATTTTTTACCAACACTCTCACTACATTTTCTGAAAGCTGTTTAATACCATATTTGTCATAATAAACAGTCCCTAAATTACTTCTCCCCAAGTAATTCCAGTTAGCTCCTTCCGCGCTGCCACAGATAACAAATAGCATACCTAAGAGCAGCGTTAAAAATATCTTATTCATGAATCCAAAGTCCTCAGAGACCAACTCCCCGATGATGAATGTGACGTATCTTGTTGCGGCCATTGCTGCCTCCCTCGTTAAATAATCCTTTTTGTTGCTTGAATAAGCACAACAAAGGAGGCGGATGTGGTGATCCGCCTCTACGTCATACAACATTAGGGTATCACTCATGAGAACGTTTTCACAACCGGCATTGCCGGACGGAAAGGCTACGGGTTACTCTGGGGCGTCGGGTTCAGCTTTGCCTGAAGTTTTGTGATACTCCGCTGCAATCGCTGGCCGGTTTTCGCGATCCTGCCTTTCACCACGGCTTGTTGATCGGTGGTCAAAACCGACATCACCTGGTTGAACATCCCGGCCCGCTGTACTGTCATCTGCTCCTGCGCTGCAGCCACGGTACGGTAAGCCGCCTGTACCGCATTTGCGTCAAAGGCGCCACTCGTTGTCACCGTCAACAGATTCTGCCGGGCCTGAAGGACCGCCACCTTTTCTGCCAGCAGGTCGTTGCTGTGGCTCTGCACGATCCCTTTGATCTCCTGTTTTTGCTGAGCGGACAGATCAAGCCCTTTCAGCAAGTGCCGCATCATGGAACCGCTGTCCCTTACGTGATACATGTGTGCCTCGGCAAGTATGCCGCTAAACAGCATCGCCAGGGTTATTGCGACAGATAACACCGAATACCGATTAAATCCTCTCATCGCATTTTCTCCTCTCAAGTATGATTTGATGATTTAAGTGTAGAGAAATTTTCGTTAAATTTGGGGTAAGATTGCAGCAAGAATTGAAAAGTTGTGTAAATTTTCTTTAACACTCAGTTACAAAAAAAGAGACAATGCAGTGCCCAAAAAAATCTACTATTCCGTTTTTAACGTGCAGGCCCGGGGCTTCCTGCCCGGGTGGCGGCAGGCCTCTCCATCTCCGTATAGACCCTGACGATCACCACTGATGCGTAGCCGCCGAAGAGACCCATGAGCGCAAGTCCGATCAGCTGCCCGAGCACCGGGATGACCCCGAGGACCATGTTGGCGATAGCAAAGACCGCCCCGACCGCGATCATGGCGATAAAGAATACCACTGAATCGTTCATATTCGCCCTGACCGTTGCATAACTCTTTTTCATCGCCTCGACCGCGCCGGCATTGTCCACAATGACCGAGACGAACGTAAACATGAGAAAAAAGGAAGCGACGAGACCAGGGACGAAGAGGAGCATGAATCCGATGAATACGATTACCCCGACAAGTAACGATGCGACGAAAAGCTGTCCCAGGCGGCTGACGACAATCGAAAAGCCGCTGGTGAGAGACGTGGTCCCGGTTTCAAGGGCCTCTTTCGCCATTCCGACCGTCATCCCGTGGGCCACAAGGCCGAGTATCATCCCGACGAACCCCACGACGAACAACCCACCTGCCATAGCCCCCAGGAGAGACATGAACGCACCGGGTGACTGCATGCCGCTTCCCATAAGACCTGTAGAAACGGCGCCTGCGCCGACAATAATCAGCGCCAGCACCGCCATCACAACGGCAACGGCGGCAGTCGGAAGAAAAATGATGTAATTCTTTTTCGATACCTCGATGCACTCCTTAAAAATTGCGACGATATCCATGCATCCCTCCTCGCATACCTGTTATTTCAAGACGTGATTTGTGTCAGCCCGCTACACATTACGGGGCATAATATCTTTCTAAATCTTGCCCAACAAACAAACGGCATACGCTGCGATCCCTTCGCCGCGGCCTATAAAACCCATCCCCTCGTTCGTCTTTGCCTTGATATTGACGACACCCGGATGAATTCCCGTCCGGGCGAGCGAATCTTTCATCTGCTGGACATAGGGTGACATCCGGGGCTGTTCCGCTATGATCGTCGTGTCGATCCATACAACCTTGAATCCGTTCATCCGCGCCAGTTCGATTATGTACTTGAGCAGCTCGATGCTCACCGCGTCCTTCCACTTCGGGTCTGTATCGGGGAAGTGGGTGCCGATGTCGCCTATGCCGAGCGCGCCGATGATCGCATCGGAGATCGCGTGGCAGAGCACGTCGGCATCGGAATGTCCTCCCAAGCCCTTCCGGAAGGGGATCTCGACCCCGCCGATGATGAGCTTTCTGCCGTCGACCAGCCTGTGAGAGTCGTATCCAAATCCGACCCTCACGATATTTTTTCTCTCATCGCGAGAAACATCTCGGCCACCTTCAGGTCTTCCGGAGTCGTGATTTTGACATTCGTGTAAGAGCCCGTCACCATCCTGATCGTTCCCCCGTACCGCTCGACAAGGGAGGAATCGTCCGTAGCGTAAAAAGACTCTTTCGCCGCCTTCTCGTAAGCGGAATAAAGCGTCTCATAGCGGAATACCTGCGGGGTTTGCACGGCCCACAGGGTGTCACGATTCAGCGTACGCTTGACCTCCCCGCCGGAAACCTCCTTGATCGTGTCTTTCACCGGGACCCCCACCACAACGCCGTCGCAATCCTTGAGCTGCCGGATCGCCTGCGAGACTACCGGCGGCTCTATCAGCGGCCTGACGCCGTCGTGCACCAGCACGATACACTTCCTGTCGTCGATCAGTTTAAGTCCGTGGAAGACAGAGTCCTGTCTCTCCTTGCCGCCGGGCGCGATGCGCCTCGTCTTCCTGATGCCATAGGATTCGAGAAGCTCAGCGCCCGCTTCCATGTCCCCGTCCTTCAGCACCGGTATGATCTCGGCGATCTCGGGCAGCGCATCGAGGACCTCGAGCGCCCAGATCAGAAGCGGCTTGCCGCAGAGCTTCACAAAGGGCTTGTTTGCGTCCTTTCCAAACCTCTTGCCGAGTCCCGCAGCAGGAAGGATAACCGTCACTTTCTCTTTCAATCCTGGACGCCCTTTCCGGCTCTCTTGTCCGCATCGCCGCAAACCGTGCACACCCCGGGGTTACCGCGCCGCCTTCGCCTCTTCCTTCTCATACTCTTCTTTCGCCCTCGAAAAGATCATCCGTCCGGCAGTCGTCTGCAGGACGCTTGTCACCACCACCTCGATATTTTTGCTCATGAACCTTCTGCCGTTTTCGACCACGACCATCGTACCGTCGTCGAGGTACGCCACGCCCTGGTTGTATTCCTTCCCCTCCTTCAGCACAAATACCCGCATCGTCTCGCCCGGAAGGACGACGGGTTTCAGGGAATTGGCGAGCTCGTTGATATTGAGGACCGACACCCCCTGGAGCTGGGCGACCTTGTTAAGGTTGAAATCGTTCGTGATGATCTTCGCGTTCATCATCTTGCCGAGCGCGACGAGCTTCGCATCCACCTCTTTTATCTTCGGGAAGTCTTCGTCGATGATCTGCACGGTGATGTTCGACATCTTCTGGATCTTGTGCAACACGTCGAGACCCCGTCTGCCGCGCGCCCGTTTGGTCGAGTCCTGCGAGTCAGCGATGTACTGGAGTTCCTGGAGGATGAACTGGGGGACGATAAACGTGCCTTCGAGAAAGCCCGCTTCGCAGACGTCGGAGATCCGGCCGTCGATGATCACGCTGGTATCGAGGATCTTGAGGTTCTCTTCATATCCCTGCCCTCTCAAAAGTCTGAAAATCTCGGGCATGGTCATCCCCTTTCCCCTGCTGAGCCCTATCACAAGGCCGCCATAGCCGAAGATCGCCTTAAGGGCAAATGAGACGACCGTAGCATATTCGTGCACCAGCAACCGGAGGGGGACGAGAAAGAGTTCCGCAAAAAGCACACCCGCCGCAAGGCCTACAATCCCGCCTATGATCGTGCCGACATTCACCTTTTTGAGGATCCGGTCCGAAAAAACGGTGATCGCGCCGAAGATTACGCCTAAAATAATGCCATAATACTCCAGACCGTACCTGGCACCGAAGAAATACCCGGAGACCGCGAACAGCAGAAGCACACCTGCCCTGAAGATCGAGATCATCTTCTCACCCCCCTTCCAATTTAAATTATAGGAGAAAATCTCGCAGTTGCATACTCATTCAGATAAAAGAGTGGCGAATGTGCTGAAAAAGATCCATAAGCGCCACTTTGCTGCCCCGATCGTCTTGAGACTTCAGGAGGTCCGTAGCGTCACGTAGAATCTCTTGCCTCCCCGGTTCATGAACAGAAGGGCCGTCTCGCCCTGCCTTATTCCGGCGACAATTTTTTCATAGTCGGCCAGCGTCTCCACCTTTCTCCTGTCTATCTCCTGGATCACATCGCCTTTCCTGACGCCGGCGTCCTCCGCGTTGCTCCCCGGCTCCACCCGCACGACCACAACCCCCCGTTCTTCCTTGCGCAGACCGAGTTGCCTCGCCCCTTCCTTCGTAAGTTCCATTACACTCAGCCCGGCGAGCCCCTCATTCGAGGAATCTTCCGGGGCGTTCCCCGGAATAACGTCGGAACCGTCTCTCGGGAGTTCCGCGATTACGACCTGGAAGGAATACTCCTTTTTGCCCCTCAGAATCGAGATCTTCACTGCAGACCCCACCTTGCTCTGCGCCACCATGTTCCTGAGATTGCCGACATCCTTCACCTTTTTCCCGTTATACTCGGAGATGATATCGCCCCTCTTAACTCCGGCCTTGTCCGCCGGACTCCCCTTTGCAACGTCTCCGACAAGTGCACCCTCCCCGTTTTCCAGGCCGAACTCCTGGGACAGCTCCGGGGTCAATTCCTGGATCGTCACGCCGAGCCATCCTCGCGTCACCTTCCCCTTCTGCTCGAGCTGGTCCATGACGAGGCGGACCATATTCGCGGGCACGGCAAACCCTATCCCCTGATATCCCCCCGACTTGGAAAAGATGGCGGTGTTGATGCCGATGAGTTCGCCCCTTATATTGACGAGAGGACCGCCGGAATTCCCCGGATTGATCGCTGCGTCCGTCTGGATAAAGTCCTCATAGTCTGCAATCCCGACGTTGGCCCTGCCGACCGCGCTTATGATCCCCATGGTTACGGTATGGCTCAGCCCGAAAGGGTTCCCGATCGCAAGGACGAATTCGCCCACCTGAAGCCTGTCCGAATCGCCCCACCTGATCGTGGGGAGGTCCCTCGCATCGATCTTCACGACCGCGACGTCGGTCTTCGGGTCCGCGCCGATCACCTTCGCCTTGAAAGACCGCTTGTCGAGAAGCGTCACACGAACTTCATCGGCCTGCTCAACGACATGATTGTTGGTAATAATATACCCGTCGGGAGAGACGATCACTCCGGAGCCGAGACTCTGCTCCTTCCATTTTCTCGGTGTCCTGAACTCTCTGAAGGGGCTGAAAAAATCGAAGAAAGGATCGTCCAAAAGAGGATTCACTTCACGCCGGACGACCTTCGTTGTCGAGATATTGACGACCGCGGGAGAGACCGAACCCGCGATCTCGGTAAATGCCTTGCTCGTCTCGATTACCTGTTTCGGGACATTGGGGATGACGGCGGGAACGTATCCCCTCTGTTTTCCGGTGTATTGACCTAGGAGATAGAAGGCGACACCCCCGAGGAGAATGCCGATCAGCAACGTAGCGACGCCAATAACTATTTTATTTTTCATGGTTATTTCATTATAATAATCAGACTGAGATGTTGTAAAGTATCTGTCCTTGACAAAGAAGTCACGCTAATGCTAATTTTCAAAGTTTTAGAGAGCTTCGTGATCCGGCGTTAGGGATTAGAGTTCGGCTCTCAGAAGTTATCAGTCCCAAAAAGTAATCCCTAATTTGCTAAGGAGGTTCAGATGTTGAAACGTTATCTCTTGGCCCCGGGGCCGACCCCTGTTCCACCCGAGGCGTTGCTCGCCATGGCAATGCCTATCATCCATCACCGGTCGCCTGATTTCCTCCCGGTACTCGACTCGGCCAAGAAAGGGCTCCAGTGGTTGTACCAGACAAAGAACGACGTGCTCGTCCTCTGCGCTACCGGCACGGGCGGCATGGTCGGCGCCGTAAACAACTTTTTCAGCCCTGGCGACAAGGCCCTCGTGATCAATGCCGGGAACTTCGGCGAACGATGGACCAAGATATGCAAGTCCTACAACCTCTCTGTAGAGGAGATCAAGATAGACTGGGGGTACACCGTCAAACCCGAAGAAGTCGAAAAGGCGCTGAAAAAAGACCCCTCCATCAAGGGCGTATTTGTCCAGGCCTCCGAGACATCGACCGGGGTATACCATGACATCAGGGCGCTCGCCGGGATAGTCAGGAAATACGACAACACGATCTTCGTCGTCGATGCCATCTCTGCGCTGGTCGCCCACGACCTCAGGATGGATGAATGGGGGATCGACGTACTGATCGGCGGCTCGCAGAAGGGGCTTATGCTTCCGCCCGGGCTCGCATTTGTCGGGGTCAGCGAAAAGGCATGGAAGTTCGCTGAAAAGGCAACCTCCCCAAAATTCTATTTCAACTTCAAGAAGGAGCGGGAGTCGCTTGCAAAGAACCAGACGAGCTTCACGTCGCCCGTGACACTCATCATCGGGTTGAACGAAAGCCTGAAGCTGCTCCGCGCCGAGGGACTCGAAAACGCCTTTGCGCGGCATGAGAGACTTTCCCGCGCCACCCGCGAAGCGGTAAAGGCGCTCGGCCTCGATATGTTCACGAAGGAGTCCCCGAGCTTCGCGGTCACCGCCGTCAACGCGCCCGCGGGCATCGACGGACAGGAGATATACAAGAACCTTCGGGTGAAATACGGGATCACGGCTGCGGGAGGACAGGGGCACGTAAAGGGCAAGATATTCAGGATCGCCCACCTCGGCTACGCCGGCGCCTTTGACGTGATCACGGCAATCGCGGGAGTCGAGATGGTGCTGAAAGGCATGGGACATCCCCTGAAGCTCGGGACGGGTGTCGCCGTTGCCCAGGAACTATTAATGGTGTAGGAGGACGAAAGTTGAAAAAGGTTCTTGTCAGCGACAACATTTCTCCCAGGGGAGTCGAGATATTAAAGAAGGCCGGCCTTGAAGTAGATATCAAAACAGGCATGAAGCCGTCGGAACTGAAGGCCTGCATCGGTGAATACGACGGCCTCGTGATCCGGTCGGCGACAAAGGTGACGGCCGAAATCATCGAAGCCGCCTCGAAGCTCAAGGTGATCGGCAGGGCGGGATCGGGTCTCGACAACGTCGACAAGGCCGCTGCGTCAAAAAAAGGAATCGTCGTCATGAACACTCCTGGCGGCAACACAATCACCACCGCCGAGCATTCAATGGCGATGCTCTTTTCCGTCGCCCGCCTTATCCCGCAGGCCACCGCCTCGATGAAGGCAGGCAAATGGGAGAAAAAGAAGTTCATGGGCGTTGAGCTTTATCACAAGACGCTGGGCATCCTCGGCCTCGGCAACATTGGCAGTCAGGTCGCCCGCAGGGCCCAGGGGCTCGAGATGCATGTGATCGCCTACGATCCGTTTCTGAGCGAAGACAAGGCGAACGCGACCGGCATCCGGAAGGTGTCGCTCGATCAACTCTTTGCCGAGTCGGATTTCATAACGGTCCATACGCCGATGACTGCGGAGACGAGGGGCGTGATCAACGCAAAGACCATCGCCACGATGAAAAACGGGGTGAGGGTCATCAACTGCGCGCGCGGCGGCATCATCAACGAGGCGGACCTCTACGAGGCCCTCAAGTCCGGCAAGGTCGCAGGCGCCGCCCTTGACGTCTTCGAAAAGGAACCTCCCGAAAACAACCCCCTCCTCACCCTCGACAACGTGATCTGCACCCCCCACCTCGGCGCCTCGACCGAAGAGGCGCAGGAGAACGTCGCAGTGGCGGTTGCGGAGCAGATCGCGGACTATCTCGTATTCGGTGTTATCAGGAACGCAGTGAATTTCCCGTCCATACCGAACGATCAGGTCCCGCGTCTTCAACCCTACATCAACCTTGCCGAAAAGCTCGGCGGGTTCTCTTCGCAGATATTCGAAGGCGGCGCCACGGAGATCACAGTCGAGTTCAGGGGCGGTGCGTCCGAGATCAATACGGCCCCGGTGACCATAGCAGCGGTGAAGGGGTTCCTGTCGCCGATCCTCCTTGAGACGGTCAATTTCGTCAATGCCCCGATCATCGCCAAAGAGCGCGGGATTGAAGTCAAGGAGATAAAAAGCGACGACGCCGGGGACTACCACAGTATGATCGCCCTCAGGATCAAGGCGAAGGACCGGGAAAGCTATATCGCGGGTACTCTCTTCAGCAAGAAAGACCCTCGCGTAATCCTGATCGACAGCTTCAAGGTCGAGATTGTGCCGGAGGGGGAACTCCTGCTTATGTACAACAATGACAAACCGGGGGTAATCGGCAATATCGGCACCCTCCTCGGCAAGAGCAACATCAATATTGCACGCATGCATTTCGGCAGGGAGACCGCCGGGGGAATGGCGATATCGGTAGTCAGCATCGATGCGACCCCTTCGCAGGAGACGATCGAGGAGATCAGGCGGTTGCCGAACATACTTTCCGTAAAGCACATAAGTCTCTGATGCCGGGGAAAAAATCAACCTATGATTGGAGAGATCTGACATGCCCACAGTAATCGTCGTCGGCGCACAGTGGGGAGACGAAGGCAAAGGTAAACTCGTCGACGTTCTCACCGAAAAAGCCGATATCGTAGCCAGATACCAGGGAGGCCATAACGCCGGACATACCGTCGTGATCAACAACGAAAAATACGTCCTCCACCTGATACCCTCCGGGATACTCCATAAAAATACCGTCTGCATCATCGGCAACGGCGTTGTGGTCGAACCTGCGGCACTGATCGAGGAGATCAGGGGCCTGCAGAAGCGGGGCATCAAGGTCGGGAAAAACCTTCTGATCAGCAAAAACGCGCACCTCATAATGCCCTACCACATAGCCTTGGACTCGGCGGGTGAAAAGATGCGCGGGAAAAAATGCATCGGAACGACCGGCAGGGGAATCGGCCCCACTTACGTGGACAAGATGGCGCGCACCGGGATCAGGGTCGGCGACCTTTTACATCCCGATTTTTTCATGGAAAAGATCCGCACCAATTTGAAGCAGGTCAACTTCCTCATGAAGAACCTCTATGGATCCCGCGCCTTCAGCGCAGGTAAAATATACGACGAGTATCTCGGATATGCAAACGTCCTGAAGAACCATATCGCCGACACCGATGTGCTGATCGACGATGCGGTTTCGTTGAAGAAGAACCTCTTGCTCGAGGGGGCGCAGGGGACGCTGCTTGACATCGACCACGGCACCTACCCCTATGTGACCTCTTCCAGTTCGACCGCGGGCGGCGCATGTACGGGGCTCGGCATCGGCCCTACCAAGATATCCAGAGTGCTCGGTGTGGTAAAGGCATACACGACGAGGGTCGGCAGCGGCCCGTTCCCTACTGAACTCTCCGATGCGACCGGGGAGGAGATCAGGAGAAAGGGGAGCGAATTCGGTGCGACCACGGGGCGGCCCAGGAGGTGCGGCTGGCTCGACACTGTCATCCTGAGGCATGCGGTCATGATTAATGGGCTGACCGGCATCGCGCTCACGAAGCTCGACATTCTGGACGGCCTCGAGACGATTAAGATCTGTACCGCGTACAAATATAAAGGCAAAATATACTCCCATTTCCTGAAGGAGCTTGAAGCATTCGAAGTGTGCACGCCCGTGTACGAAGAGATGAAAGGGTGGAAGAAAAGCACGCTCGGCATAAAGGAATTCAGAAAACTGCCGAAGGAAGCGCAGGTATACATACGAAGGATCGAAGAACTGGTGGGGGTAAAGGCCGACATCATTTCAACCGGCCGGAAGAGAGATGAATTAATCACGATACGAGAACAGTTTTGACTAAACGGCGGCACCAGCGGTTTGTCCGCCGTCTCGAGACGGAATTCTCGGCCGACGGCAAAAATTACCGGGCGATATCGAGCGATCTTTCCTGCAGCGGTATTTTCATCAGAACAAACCACGCATTTACTCCGGGGACGATTCTCGACATCATCATTCACCTTCCCGACGGGACTTCGGCAAGTTTGAAAGGCAGGGTGTGCAGGGCGTTGAAGACACCGGTCGTCTCCCTCAAAAACGGCATGGGAATCGAACTCATCGATAAAGACGCCCATTACCGCAGATTCATGGGCACCTTTACCGGTGAATGCGAAGAAGAGACAAGCCCTTCGACAAAGCCGGAGACGATACGGGAGATACCGAAGCCGGCACGGGATGAGTTTCTGATCGTAGTCTGCGGCCAGTGCAATGTGAAAAACAGGGTGAACAAATCCAGGGTCGCTGCAGGCCCCCTATGCGGGAAATGCGGGGGTCCCCTTGTCTTTCAGGCTTGATCGCCAAGCTCTTACTCCAACTTTTCCCTTCAAAGTGCCCCTCGTGCGGTTCCTCCTCTGACAGCGTTTCCCATGCGCCCTTCTGCAAGAGTTGCTGGTCAGGCGTAAGGAAATATACCGGTCCTTCCTGCGCGGTATGCGCGACACCCTTTTCATCGGAAGATGCCGTGATCTGTGCCGGCTGCATGAAAAAGCGCCCGCTCTTTTCGATGGCGATGAGCTTCGGGATCTACGAGGGCATTCTTGCCGAAGCGATCAATCTCTATAAGTTCCACGGGATAAAGAGGCTTGCGGGGCCGCTCGCGGAGTTCCTCACGGACTTCGCTTCAGCTGGTATCGATGCCGTTGTCCCCGTTCCGCTGAGTATAACGGGCCTGAGAAACCGCGGCTTTAACCAGTCCCTTCTCCTTGCGAAGACCTTCTCCGGCAAAAAAGATATTCCCCTTGTCATGAACGGTCTCATGAAGTGCAGAGAAACCGGCGCGCAGATCGGGCTTTCGGCGAAAGAGCGGGCGAAGAACCTCAAAGACGCGTTCAGCGCTTCGAGACGGTTTGACGGCATGCGCGTCCTGCTCGTGGACGACGTGATGACAACTGGCTCCACCGCGAACGAATGCGCAAAACAGCTTCTTAAGGCAGGCGCCGGGGATGTCTCCGTCCTGACGCTCGCAAGGGCCTCGGCGCTGTAAGGATCGGCACGGCCCTGTCACAAGTGCTGCCTCTCTCCTCCGCTGCGGCACGGTGATCTGACAGGCCGTGCATCAGCCAATCCAGACGGTCTTTAAGAAATCCTTCATCCCCTCTACAATATAGTTTGTCATTCCTCTGTGGCCGACCTTCAGCTCATCCTCAAGCCCATAATGTTTAAGGCACGTCCCGCATGAGTATATTTCAACCCCCATAGCCTCGATCTCCTTCAGTATCGGACAGATGTCGGCATTTGTAGTGGTAAGCTTTACGCCGGCATTCAGAAAAAAGATCGTATGGGGCATCTGCTTGTACGTCTTCACGGTTTCAAAATAGGCTTTCATGAGGATTTTCCCGAGTTCTTCTTCTTTTCCCATCGTATCCGTGCCCACAACAAGAAGCAGGTCCTTTTCTGTCGCTTGGGCTTTTTGGGCAGCCGTCGCAGGCGCACATGCATAGCCTTTCACTATCTTCACCCGCCACTCATTACCATCTCTGACTGTCTCAGAATAGAAAGCATTACTTTTTGCGAACCATTCAAGATTATCTGCCGAGGCCTCATTGTCAACAATGACCTCAGCAATGCCTTCCTTTATTTTCGAAAGGGCCTCTTCAGCCATCATGACAGGCTTCGGGCAGCCTTGACCTCTTGCGTCGATAACCATGACGATCTCCTTTTGTTATTCTTTAAGTATTGTCCAGACTAGGGCGGACAGAGTATGAGGAAGCACCAACTTTTTTGCGCAGAGCATCAAGACACCGCTCAAACTGTGGAGTCCTGTATAGAAAAACTCCTTTCCTGTTATCTCTCCTGATCAATGCTGCTGAACACTCCACACACGTCATTTTGGAGAGGGGCAGTGGGAATCGAACCCACTATAGCCTTTTTCCGGCCATACCTCTGGTTTTGCAGACCAGGAGGGGCACCAACCCCTTGCCCCCCATTCAGGTATAGCCTCCATATCTCATGTCGTTATGAACTATCTCTTTAAAATTGTTTCAAAGGTTCCCATCGTCATTTCAGGGATACCGTAGTGACCACAAAAAATAGCATAAAGTATCTTAGCCTATAGTTCAAATAGATAATAGCTATCAGTGAGGTTGTACATATAGGTAGAACGGATTGACTCTCTGCCAGTTTTGAAGGAAGTTGTGCCGCGGAATTGGCCTAAACTTTACCCGGCGCTGGGAAGAAGATATTCAAGAAAGGCTTTGTAAATGTGCGGAAGTGTTCTCTTCCTGTGGGTTACAATAAAGAATTGCCGTTTCATGTCGGCATTTTTTATCTTGATCTCTCTCAGTATGTTGCACTCAAGCTCGTCTCGCACTGCGCGACGGGAGATAATCGAGATACCCATCCCTTCCTTCACGGCCTGCTTAATTGCATCGGTAGATCCAAACAGTCCGACAATACTGAGCTGCTGCAGATCGATACCTTCCTTGACGAGTATCTTTTCAAACTCCCTCCTTGTGCCTGATCCCTGCTCGCGCATTACCATTGGAAGCGCTGCAATCTCCCCGAGGCCAAGGCTCCTGTTCTTAGTAAAGGAAGGCGCTGCTATTGCTATCAGCTCATCGTCAAGAAACGGGCTGTAATGCACCTGACCGTTATCCAGTTTGGCCCCAACCACCCCGACAAGAAGATCGTGGCCCGCGACCTTATCTATTATCCCCCGCGAGTCTGAAACGATTATTTCGAAAAAAACGCCGGGATTTTGTTTCCTGTAAGAAGCGGTGAGACCCGGAAGGATATAGGTTGCGGGAATCGTGCTTGCGCCGATGTTGAGATGGCCGGAAAGCTCATTTCTGAACTCCCCCAAAAGTCCCTGAATGCCCTCAACCTTTTCAATGATCTCGCCGGCACGTCCGATAAGAACACCGGCCTCTTTTGTAGGGATAATCTTTCTGCTGAGTCTGTCGAAGAGCCTGCAGTTCAGCTCCTCTTCAAGAGCCTTGATATGGTCGCTCACCGTTGGCTGACTCAGGTGCAGCTCCTCGGAAGCCTTTGAAAAGCTTCTGTGCTTGAAAACAGATGCAAATACCCTGAGATGGTGTATGTCCACAACAACTTATTTTACCATGATCATGAATAATCACTCTGCGCCAGGCCGCCGAAAATCCTTGGCAGTCTCTTCTTCTGCCACTGGAGTCCGAAAATAGTATTTCGAGTCCGTCAACCCTGCTCAAAGATTTCTCGGCCTCATAGGCAGACGATCGCGAGATAATCCCGATTAAAGCGCCTTCGCCGTAAGAAGCCCTGTCGCGGGGCTTTCGCGTTTCACTCGGATCCCCGAACTAAGGCGGTTCAGATCCTGCCAGATTTTTTCGGGGTCTTTGCTGAACACAGTTTCAGGATCGGCCTGCAGTACGTGCCAATCGCCTCCCGAGAGCTCCCGTTCGAGCTGTCCCGCCGCCCATCCCGCATAGCCGGCATAGAGACGAAACTTCTCCCCTCCCTTTCCGCCCTGGGCCACGCGCTTAAGCAAGCTCATACTCGTGCTCACGTATATATCTCGAAAAACATGAAGCGATTCCTCCGGCGGTACAGCAGACCGGATCAGTATGAAGCACTGCTCCATTCCCACCGGTCCCCCGATAAACGCAGTGTCCAAGCGCTTCTGTAACTCCTTGACCCCGGGAAACAGGGTGGAGAGTTTCACTTCGGTGGGGCGATTGATGATCAAACCCAGGGTGCCGTTTCTGTCGTAATTGATCAGGAGAATGACGGTCTCCCTGAATCTCGGGTCTGTTATGCTGTTGGTTGCGACAAGAAATTTCCCCTTGGACGGCATTTCGTCAGCAGACGGACCTCCCCAGAGGATGTGCTCCGGCGTCCCGCGCAGCAGAAAAGGATGCTTAGCGGCAATACTATCCTCATTTACTGACAGATAAAACAGGGCAAACGACAGGGAACCTAACAATACGCCAACAGTCATGATCGGGAGCGATCTTCTCATTAAGGATATCTTATCTGAAACCTGCCTGTTTGTCATTCAGCAGTCCACTTCTGCACGGACCAATACCTGCCACAGTTCGCTTTACATTTCTCTCCGTATTCTTGTATCTTTTTAAGATGATCGATTTACACACCCACAGCATATTCAGCGACGGCGAACTCATCCCTTTCGAACTCATACGGAGGGCCGAGGCGATCGGATATTCAGCTATCGCGATCACGGACCACATGGACTCCTCCAACATCGACCTCATCATCCCGAGGATTGTAAAGGCGATAGAGAAGATCCGCAGCGCTGTCTCGATAGAAGTGCTGCCGGGCGCCGAGATCACGCATGTGCCTCCGGAACTCATCCCGGACCTTGTCAAGGAGGCACGCCGTCTGGGCGCGAAGATCGTCGTCGTCCACGGAGAGACGATCGTCGAGCCCGTCAGGAAAGGTACGAACCGCGCCGCCATCGAGGCGGGAGCAGATATCATCTCCCACCCTGGTCTCATCTCGACAGAGGACGTTCTTTCCGCGAAGGAGAAGAATGTGCTTCTTGAAATAACCTCGCGGAAGGGACATTGCCTGTCGAACGGGTATGTGGCAAAAGAGGCGATGCGGTTCGGCGCCCCTCTGTGCCTCAACACCGACAGCCACAGCCCTTCCGACCTTATCACCAAAGACACTGCTCGCCGCGTGTTGCTGGCGGCGGGGATCGAAGAGAGCAGGATAGATTCCGTATTTGAAAATTCGAGACATCTGATAGAGAGAGTATTAAGGAGGATTTGATGCCAAGGGCGATTAAGAAAAAGAGCGGCAAGAAAAATATCGGCGCCGAGACCGAGGTCGTGGATAAGCTTGCCGACATAAGGGACCAGCTAAAAGCAAAACAGAAGACGGTGCTCACCTACGGCATAATCGCCGCAGTCGTGGTCGTTGCGGTCGCCGGCATGTTGTTTTACCGGTACAGCGAAGGGGAGAAGTCACGACAGCTTGAGTACGAGGCGTACAAGATCTATTACAACGAGTACCAGAAACAGCCCGCTGCCGGCCAGGAACATTTCCAGAAGGCCCTCGACCTGTTCCAGCAGGCATATCGGAAAAAGAAATCCGCGAGGGTCCTTTTTTATATTGCGAGTTCCTACTCCGAACTCGGCAAATACGACGAGGCATTGAAGGACCTCAATGAGTTGATAAAGGACTACCCTTCCGACAAGGATATCCTGCCCCTGGCCTATCAAAAGATTGCGGACATTCAACTCAGAAAAGGCGACAAGGATGCCGCCCTAAAAACACTCAACACGCTTTACCTGTCTGCCGGCAACATCTATAAAGACCTCGCGCTCGTGGAATCCGCCAGAATACTCGAAAGCGAAGGCAAGAAGGAAGAAGCGCTCGCCAAATACAAGGAACTCGCAGAGAAGTTCAAGGATTCACCCTACCTCGCCGAAGCAGAGGCAAAGATCGGAGAGAAGAAAGCCGGCTAACGCGCCGCGATTAGCCTGTTTTTAGTGTGTCGGGAGGCCCTCTTTATAGAGGGCCCCTTTTTTGTATGCCTGTAGGAGCCCTTATTTATCATCCTGCGCTTGTGGGAGGCTTTTTTTATCATCTTGTTGGATCGGTACGAGGCTTTTCTTACCATCGTCCTGTCATCGCGGTCGGCCGTATAAAGCTCCTTCGGCGGGAGATAGATCTCGCTTCCGGCCTTGAGCGGCATGATCTTTTCCATCGAATTGAGTGAAAGGATGACTTCCGCGGGGACCCCGGTCCTCTTCGAAATCTTCTTAAAGGTGTCGCCCTTTTTTACCGTATAATGCTCAATGGTGAACCGATCTCCCTCAGGCACAGCCGAGAGCCGCTGAAGGAACTTTTCCTTCGTCCCCTGAGGGATCTTCAGGATATAATTCGGGACATCGGGGGGGGTACACCATCTTCTGAGTTCCGGATTCAGTTTCTTGATCGCGGCCAAGTCAGTCCCCGCGCACTCCGCGGCCACCGCCAAATCGACCGGGGAATCCAGCGCTACCTCGTCATAGCTCAACGGCTCATGATATTCTATGTTTTCAAATCCGAAATCTTTCGGGTTAGTGGCGATAAGGCTTGCTGCAATGAAGTTGGGAACGTATTGCTTGGTCTCATCCTTGATATGCCGGGTGCCGACGAGGTCCCAGTAACTGTCGACCTTGCTCTGCCTCATCGCCCTGAGGATCTTCCCCTCGCCGGCATTGTAGGCCGCCATCGCCAGGTTCCATGAACCGAACATCCCGTACAGGTCCTTAAGATAGTCCGCCGCGGCCTCCGTAGATTTAACGGGGTCTCTCCTTTCGTCCTTCCACCAGTTGATTTCGAGCCCGTATCGCCGGGCGGTCGAAGCGATGAACTGCCACGGACCGACGGCCCTGGCGATCGAATAGGCATTGGGGTTGAAACCGCTTTCTATAAGGGAGAGAAAAACTATGTCTTCGGGGACGTCTTTCTTCCTGAGTATCTCTTTCATCATGTCGAGATATTGGCCCGACCTGCTGAGCCAGAGGGAGAACCTCTCCTTGATCCTCGTGCTGAACAAGCCGATACTTCTTTCCACCGCCTTCGACGCGGTCTCATTCGTTCCATACGAGGTAAACAGGGAAGGTTGGGCGGGAGCTGTATTTTCAGGCTGCGCTTTCTCGGGAACGGCAATCGCGGTTTCAGGGGCAGCCTGTTTTGGGGCGACTACCGGCATCTCAGGATTCGTTTTCTTTGTTATATCGACCTGGGGTGTCTCACTGCCTGCAGTCGTCTCTTCGGCGCCGGAAAAAACCGGGAAAAGAATAAGGAACAATATCGGCAAGAGAAGCACAAGAGAAAGTTGTCCTGACCTTTTCATACGGACTAATTTTCGTCTAAAAAGGCCCTCTCTGTCAAGGGAAAAATCTTTATATTACGACATTTTTTGTCACTCCGGCAGGTCTGATTTTTGCGTGCCCCCACGCAACTGAAGCGCAGATGCCTTCGGGTCGATTAATGCTATCATTATCAGATGCGTGACAAAATAATCTTCACCCTCGGCACGGACCGCAGGAGCCGGGAAGATTTCATCGAGATACTTCTCGGGTACGGGATTGAGGCCTTCCTCGACGTCAGGAGTTTCCCATACAGCAAACTCCCGCTCTTTCACAGAGACAGCCTCGAACCGCTTCTTGTTTCCAACGGGATCGAATATCACTTCCTCGGCAGGGAGCTTGGCGGCCTCAGAAAAGGCGGCTACGTCGCCTACCTGGAAACGGAAGATTTCCGGAAGGGGATCGATACGGTAGAGGCGATCGCCGGGGAAAGGACCTCGATCATAGTGTGTGCCGAAAAGCTGCCGTGGAAATGCCACAGAAAATGGATCGCACGGGAACTCCGCAAAAGAGGATGGACCGTAGACCATATCATCGAAAAGGGGAAGGTATGGGTGCCGAAGTAATATGAAATCAGTATTTATTTTAATGAAAAAATATGATATCATCTTTTCATTAAATTTAGACAATGAACGGATCGTTATCATAAGGGCCAGATTTGAAAACCGTTGACAGGGCAGGCACATACATAATTGCATCCACTGCCGGTGAAAGCTATAAGGCATTCGTTCCCCGGCCATTGCCGCCTGATCCGCCCTTGCAACTCGACGCCGGGCACTACAAACTTATGGAAAAAGCCAATCTCGCCCTGGGACGACTCGACGGCCTGACGGCGCTTCTTCCCGATACAACTTTATTCCTTTATTTCTATGTCCGCAAGGAAGCGGTCTTGTCCTCTCAGATCGAGGGCACTCCGTCCTCGCTTTCCGATCTTCTTTTATATGAAATCCACGAAGCTCCCGGTGTCCCGCTCGCCGACGTGGCTGAGGTCTCTCAGTACGTCGCTGGACTGGATCACGGTCTCAAACGGCTGAGGGGCGGCTTCCCGCTTTCCCTGCGACTTCTCCGGGAAATACACGGCGTTTTGCTTTCCGGGGGCAGGGGAAGCACCAAGATGCCAGGCGAATTTCGACGCTCGCAGAACTGGATCGGCGGATCGCGGCCGGGCACAGCCAGGTTTGTCCCGCCTCCTCCGGAAAAGGTGATGGAATGTATGGGAGCCCTTGAGAAATTCCTTCACGACGAAAGCACGCCGGTGCTCGTTAAGGCGGCTCTCGCGCACGTGCAGTTCGAAACCATACATCCATTCCTGGATGGCAACGGCAGGGTCGGAAGGCTTTTGATAACCCTTATGCTGTGCGCCGAAAACATTTTGCGCGAACCAATGCTCTACCTTAGCCTGTATTTCAAAACCAATCGGGAGAAGTATTACGATTTTTTGCATCGCGTGAGAACGGAGGGAGACTGGGAAGGATGGCTGCGGTTTTTTCTGACAGGCGTTCGTGATACAGCCGATCAGGCGGCAAGCACTTCTCAGTCTGTTGTACGGCTTTTTGAGACAGACAGGCGCAAAATCGAAAAACTGGGAAGGCCGGCGGTTTCTGCACTTCGAATCCATCAACTGCTCCAGCGCAAACCTATCCTTTCGGCACTCGCCGGGGCCGAGGAAACCGGCCTTACGCGTCAAACCGTACTGCTTTCTCTGAAGCATCTCCAAAAACTCAAAATTGCGCGGGAGCTCACCGGAAAAGAACGCCACCGTCTCTTCGTGTATGACAAATATGTGAATATTCTGAGCGAAGGAACCGAGCCGATAAAGAACGAAGGGATTCATGAGGGGTAAAAGAAGAATGAAGAAAGATACGGCCAGCGGTAACCAAGAATGATATATTGCGGAATATTGAGGGTGTCTGCAATGATTTAGTTTCAATTATCCGCATGCGTATAGAGAACTTATGACCGAAAATATTCCCGACAACATCAAAAAGGAGATCGAGGAACTGGTAAAAGACCTAAACTACCACTCCTACCGGTATTACGTACTGGACTCGCCGGTCATCTCCGACGCGGAATACGATAAGCTCTACCGCAAACTCAAGGACCTTGAAGAACAATACGGCTACGTACTGCCCGATTCGCCGACGCAGCGCGTCGGTGCGGCGCCCCTCGACAAATTCGAGAAGGTGAGGCACACCGAGCCGATGCTCTCATTAGACAACGCCTTCTCCTACGATGAAGTGAGAGAGTTCGACAAAAGGCTGAAGAGACTGCTCGGGGCCGATAAGGAGATCGAATATACGGTCGAGCCGAAATACGACGGCTTAGCGATGGAACTTACATATCGGAAAGGCCTCCTCTACCGCGCCTCCACACGGGGAGACGGCTACGAGGGAGAAGACGCCTCACAAAACATCAGGACTATCAGGTCAGTCCCCCTGAAAATAGAAGGGCAGACGGTCCCTGAAGAGATCGACATCCGCGGAGAGGTATACATGAACCTCGACGAGTTCGAGTTGCTGAACAAGAAGCGGGAGAAGTCGGGAGAGCCCCTTTTTGCGAATCCGCGAAATGCGGCGGCCGGCTCCGTCAGACAACTGGATCCGTCTATCACCATATCCCGCAAGCTGTATCTCGCCTGCTACGGGCTGGGTGCAGCCAGGGGGATACGCTTCGGGAGTCAGGCGGAATTCATCGACTGGCTCCGGAAGGGGAGGTTTCCTACTCCGGCAAAAGTCGTGATCGCAAATGGTATAGACAAGGCGATCGATGCGATCAGGGAGATTGAGGAAAGTCGGGAAGACTTCCCTTTCGAGACCGACGGCGCAGTAGTGAAGGTGAACGATTTTGACCTGCAGCGGAAACTGGGAACAAAGACAAGGGAGCCTCGGTGGGCGATCGCCTATAAATTCCAGGCGCACCAGGGGACGACGAGGATACTGGACATCCAGGGGAGCGTCGGCCGCACCGGCGTAATCACGCCGTTTGCGATCTTCGAGCCGGTAGGGATAGGCGGGGTTACGGTATCCAGGTCCACACTGCACAACTGGGATGAGATGGAAAGAAAGGACATAAGGATCGGCGACACGGTCGTCGTCGAAAGGGCCGGCGACGTCATCCCCCATGTCGTGGCAGTCGTCAAGGAAAAGAGGACCGGCAGGGAAAGGCACTACCCCGTCCCGGAGAAATGCCCGGCATGTGGATCGCGGGTGATGCGGGAGGAGGGCGAAGTGGCGGTGCGGTGCGTCTCCCTCCATTGTCCGGCGCAGATACGGGAAAAGATCATCCACTTCACCTCCAGGAGCGGGATGGACATCGAAGGGCTCGGGGAAAAGAACGTGGAACTTCTGTATTCGAAGGGTCTCATAAAACACTTCGAGGACATCTACCGGCTTAAGAAGGAAGACCTGCTAGCTCTGCCGAGGTTCGCTGAAAAATCGTCGCAGAACCTCATTGATGCGATCGAACGGTCGAGGCATACGACCCTTGCAAGATTTCTTTACGCAATCGGCATCCTGCATGTCGGCGAATATGCCTCAAAACTGCTTGCAAGAAATTTTCGGCGTCTCGAAGACCTTTATCATGTGCCGCCTGAGCGGTTTGTCTCGATCAAGCAGCTCGGGGAAAAAATCGCCTCTTCCGTCTCTATGTTCTTCGATGACGCCAAGAACCTCAAGACCCTGGACACAATGAAAAAGCTTGGACTGGAGATCGGCAACCCCGATTTCGCGGACGATAAGAGAGGGGGGGCTCCGCTTGAGGGCCGGACCTTCGTGATCACCGGCACACTCCCCAAATCCCGCAAAGAAATAGAGGACCTCATCGAGTCCCGGGGAGGCCATGTCTCGTCCGCCGTTTCGACGCAGACCGATTACCTCGTGGTAGGCGAGGACCCCGGCTCGAAGCTCGGGAAGGCGGAGTCTCTCAGCGTCAAGACGATCACCTATGATGACCTGCTCAAGCTCATCGAACGCAGCGCCAATCCTCGCCTCTTTGACTGAGGGCTCCTTTGTTGACAACCCCCTGATATGGCGGTATAAAAAAGGGAGAATCACGAAATGGGAATGAGCGGCGTCGAATCGACAAAAAAAGCTAGGATAATCCCCGATGCATATTGACGACTACGCATTCGGCAGGATCGTGATAAATGGGAGTTCTTATACCTCCGATGTGATCGTCTACCCGGACAGGGTCGATTCTCCCTGGTGGCGCAAGGAAGGCCACTTGTTGCAGAAGGCCGATCTTAAGGACATCATTGCTGCGGCACCCGAGATCCTCGTCATCGGCACCGGATTTTCTGGCGTGATGAAGGTGCCGGATCAGACCGTGAATTTCCTGAAATCGAAAGGGATCACGGTATTCATCGAAAAAACCGGCAAGGCGGTGGAGCTGTTCAACGAAAAGAGGTCCGGGGGAAAGGTAATCGGGGCCTTTCACCTGACATGTTAGGCCCCGTCCGCAGAAAATGGCAGATGACTATTCGTTCCGGTAAACGTATTTCTTGATATCGATGCCGGCCTTCCTGGCGATATCGAAAACAGGGTTGTAGTCGGCAACCGTCGTCTCGATGAATTTAATACCGCCGAACTTCTGGAGCACCACCTTACCTTCGGGGTCCTTATCTATATTCAGGAGCGCCTCCTTCAATTTCCTCTGGATGTTCTTATCCAGCCCTTTGCGCACGCAAAGACCGTTCGAAGGCACCTTAGCCGACTCCGCGAGGATAACCAGTTCCTTGTCGACCCGAGGGTCCGCCTTTCTCACCCTGTCGTACATGCTGTGTTTCGCGGCCCCCACATCAGCTTTCCTGTCAAGCACCGCGTAGATCGCTGCGTCGTGGCTCCCCGCAAAGAAGTGATCGCTGAAAAATTTGTCTACGTCTTTGACGCCGTGCTCTTTGAAATAGGCTACCGGGAATACATATCCCGCAGTAGTAGCCTTCTCGACAAAGGCCATTTTTTTTCCTTTCATGTCTTTCACGCTCCTGATCCCGCTGTCCTTCCTCACGAAGAGATAGCCCCAGTACTGGGTGGAGCGGTCAAGGTTCATCGGTCTCGCCAGCGGAACGACCCCGAGTTTCTGGATTGCGAGCGCACCCGTAAACGAGCCGAAGAACGCCCCGTCCATCTTTTCCGAGGTGAACCTTTCGATGATGTTTCCGTACCTGCTCAGGATCGTCAGATTCACCTTGACGCCCGTCTTCTTCGTGAGATACTCGGCAAGCGGTTTAAACCTCTCCCTCTGCTTGAAGACATTCATCTCCGGGATAAGGCCGATAAGGATCTCCTTTTGCTGCGCCCTTGCAACCGACGAAAAAAGGAACAACGTGAAAACAAGCCCTACAATCAGTAGCCTGGCAAGGTTTTTCATCACAGACCTCCTTCGGTTAATCTTGGCAACGGACGGCGATGCCGGCAACGAGTGCATTATACCCGTTCCCACGGTGAAATTTCTATCCCGTTTCTTCTTTCAGCCAGCCAAGATATTCCTCGGACCCTTCGATAATCGGCAGCGCGATGATCTCGGGGACCGTATAGCGATGAAGTTCCTTCACCCTCTTCATAAGGTCGGGGAAGAGGGTCCTCCTTGACTTTACGACCATCAGGACTTCCTCTTCGTCCTCCGTCTTTCCCCTCCACCGGTAAATGGAGCGGACGCCCCTGACGATGTTTACGCATGCCGCGAGCTTTTTGCCCACGATGTCCTTTGCGATCTCCGCCGCCTCCTCTTCCTTCTGCGCCGTGATCAACACAATGATAAATTCCGTAAATTCCGTCATCATCTCACCTGCAATTTCCCTTTCTTCATAAGGATGTCGACACTCCCATCCCTTCTGACCAGACGGACCGTAGGACGGAAAAATACAAAATCCTGGTGCAGCGGAGTTTTCACCTTCCCTCCGAAAGTGCTGTTGTCGCCGAGTGCGATATGGATCGTTCCCATGATCTTTTCAGACTCAAGGATATTGTCAGGCCTCTTTGCACGGCTGTTTGTGCCTATCCCGAATTCGGCTATATTGCGGTTTTCCTCCCTTTCGGAAAGTCTCTTCCTGAGTTCCTCCGCAAACTCTTCCTCCCCTGCCACCTCCTTCACAAGGCCGTCCCTGATCACAAGCGTCACCGGCGAAACAAGCTCCCTGGTCGGCGCCCACTCAAGCACCAGTCTGCCTTTCGCACTGCCCTCGACCGGGGCCAGAAAGACCTCGCCCGCAGGGAGATTGCCGAAGGCCCCCTGCTTCGTCAAAATGCCGGTGTCGGCCAGCGCCTTTCTTCCCCTTGTCGAAAACGATAACTTCGATCCGTTCGGCGTCGAGATTGCGATCTCCTCAGCCTTGTTCACCCTGCCGGCGATCCCCCTGGAAATCTTTGACAGATTCTTCCAGTCGACGTCCATAGGTCCTTCCAGCATCGAAAACTCGAAGAGCGGCATGCTGGCATATCTTGTGCCGCATATCCTTGTAAGGAGGTCCCTGAACCGCGTATGGCTTGTCGAGTAATTCGAGAGAGCGATCACGACATCGAAGGCGTCTTTTTTGAACCTGCCGAGTGTCCTTTCCGCATCCCGTATCTCCTGTTCCGTGGCGGTCTTCGCCAGGAGCGGACCGAGCACCTTCTTTTCATCCATGGCGTCGACCGCCCTGCTGCCGAAGGCGGCCTCCCAGAGCTCCCGCGGCGGCTCCGCTCCATGGCTCCCAGTCGCGGAAAACTCCCGGACAACCACTTCCCGCGAAAAAGACTTCCCTATCTCTGACGCCAGGAACGCGACGCATTTGAGCCTGGACCTTCTTTCGTATTCAGAGGGGGAAAGCGTTTCCAAAGGAGAGGGGACATCGCTGAAGATGAGACACCGCTCGTTCTTTTTCACGCCGAGGTTCACCCTGAATATGTCTCTCAAAACAGATGTAGCCACTGTTTTCCCTCCTGGTACTCAGCCTGACCGGAGACTACTGACCGGTGTTACTAAGGAGTTTATAAGTATGAGATCATCGTAAAATCCCTCCTGTCCTCCCTTTGCCAAAGGGAGGAACCATATTCCCTCTTTTGCAAAGAGGCCTGCCCGCCGGTAGGCAGGGGGTGAGGGGAGATTTTATAACCTGATGTTCTCTTCCCTATGTACTGATTGTAATTTCCAATACCTCATTCATAATTTATTGAACAAGATACTAAATGAAAGTAACCGCCACTTACGCACTTACGTCATTGCCCGACTTGATCGGGCAATCCAGGACAGGAATTGGATTCTCCGGTCAAGCCGGAGAATGACACTAAGTCTCAATGTTACACGCACAGGACATCATCAGTGCAGTAAGGTTACTTAAAAAACAGCTCGAGCTGTTCCAGATGCTCCCCGGGGAAGCTGATCGGGTAGACATTGTCGAAACAGGCGGTGCAATAGTTCCCCGAATCAGGCACGATCCCGAGAAGCCCCTCCAGACTCAGGTACGCAAGGGAATCGGCGGTCACGTATTTTCTGATCTCCTCGACGTCGTGGCTCGATGCGATCAGTTCCTGCCTCGTAGGCGTATCGATCCCGTAAAAACAGGGCATGATGGTAGGCGGCGAACTGATCCTCAGGTGGACTTCCGCGGCTCCCCCGTTCTCCCTCAGCATTTTGACGATCTTTTTGCTCGTCGTACCCCTGACGATTGAGTCGTCGATGACCACTATCCTTTTGCCCTCGATCAGTTGCCTTACCGGGTTTAGCTTGATCTTCACGCCGAAGTGCCGGATGCTCTGCTTCGGCTCGATGAAGGTCCTGCCGATATAGTGGTTTCTGATAAGTCCGAAATCAAAGGGGATCCCGCTCTCTTCGGAGAAACCGAGCGCCGCCGGCACGCCCGAGTCCGGGACCGGGATGACAAGATCTGCATCTATATTCGACTCCCTCGCGAGCTGCCGGCCGAATTCCTTCCTGATGCCGTTGACGTTCCGGCCTCCGAAAATGTAGCTGTCGGGCCTCGAAAAATATATGAACTCGAAGACGCAGAACGCCTTCTTGGGGCTGGGCAGTGCCTTCAGGGACGTGATGCCCTCTTCATTAATGATCACGAGTTCACCGGGCTCTATGTCACGAATATATTTTGCGCTGATCAGGTCAAGCGCGCAGGTCTCAGAGGCAACGACATATGCGCCGTCGACCTGCCCCAGACAGAGCGGCCTGACGCCGTAGGAGTCCCTGGCTGCGATCAGTTCCTTTTCCCTGAGGATGAGAAGGCTGAACGCGCCGCTCACCTCCTTCAGCGCCTGCATTACCCTCTCGTGAAAGCTCTCGCCCTTCGAGTGGGCGATGAGATGCACGATCACCTCGCTGTCTGAGGTTGACTGGAAGATCGCGCCTTCTTCTTCGAGGGTCTTTCTGAGTTCGTTGGCGTTGACGAGGTTCCCGTTGTGGGCAAGCGCCAGGGTCCCGAGAGAAAAATTGGCGACAATCGGCTGGACGTTTTTCAGGATACTGCTGCCCGCGGTCGAATAACGGTTGTGGCCAATGGCGATGTAGCCGGGGAGTTTCTTCAGCCTCTTTTCGCTGAAGATATCCGCAACGAGGCCCATAGACTTTTCGATGTACATCTGCTTGCCGTCGGCGGAGCATATACCCGCGCTCTCCTGTCCCCTGTGCTGGAGCGCGTAGAGACCGAGATACGCGAGATTTGCAGCCTCTGGATGACCGAAGACGCCGAACACCCCGCATTCTTCGTGGAGCTTGTCCGCAAAAATACAGTCATGTTCTTCGTCGGGAGGACGGCAGGAAGATCTTTCTTCTGAAAACCGCTGCGGTTCGGCCCTTCGGGCTTTACTGCACGGCCTGTTATGTATCTCTTTGTCCAATCGAGTGATTTCTCTCTTGAGAGGTTACACGGTATTTTAACATAAAACTTTTCCTGAATTGGCCGAAAATACCGGCAAGGGGAATCAAAGGAAAGGATTTGCAATATATTTTTTCTTGTGATATTCTTGAGCAGGAATAAGCCACGAAGGCTTGAAAAAGGACCGCAGGTCCATTTCGAAAAAGCCTTGGTGGCTTTTTTATTTTCAAAGGAGAGCTGGATGAAGGAAAGGATTGTTCGCCTGCATTTGCATATTTGCGGTTTGGTCGTTCTTGGGTTATTGGCTTCGAGTCCTAGTTTTGCCGCTATTCCGCTCATCACGGATGACACGGGCACACAGGGAAAAGGAAAGTTCCAGCTTGAACTCGCTACGGAATTCGGACACGACAAGGACGAAACAATTACGAACAAGAACAGTGACTTTTCAGCAACCCTTACGTACGGGATTACCGACAGCGTGGACGTAGTTCTCTTTGTACCGTATGGCTCATGGCGCTCCGACGATTCGGGGTCGGCGACGCGGGAAAGCGGGTTTTCGGATCTTGCGATCGAGACGAAGTGGAGGTTTTATGAAAAAGAAGGGGTTAGCCTTGCATTGAAGCCGGGATTCACCGTCCCCACAGGGGATGCAGAAAAAGACCTCGGCAACGGGAGGATGACGTACTACCTTTATTTCATCGCTTCGAAGGAGATGAACCCATGGGCATTTCATCTCAACCTCGCCTACATCAGGAACAACAACACGGGGAATGATCGAAAAGATATATGGCATGCATCTCTTGCCTCGACGGTCGGCGTGATGAAGAACCTGAAGCTCGTGGGAGATATCGGCCTCGAGACCAACCCTGAGAGTGCATCAAGCACACCACCGGCATATGTTCTCGGCGGCGCGATTTATTCGGCGAGCGAAAATTTCGATATCGGCCTCGGACTGAAGGCCGGCCTGACCAACCCCGAAACCGATGTTGCCGTCCGCGGCGGCATCGCATACCGGTTCTAGGGAGGACACGACCATGCATATGGCTGACGCGTTACTTTCACCGGCAGTAGGCGCAACGTTCTGGGCAGGGACATTGGGCACTATCGGCTACTGCGCCAGAAAGCTGAAAGAGAACATGGACGAAAAGATGATCCCCCTCATGGGTGTGCTCGGCGCCTTTATCTTCGCAGCACAGATGATCAACTTTACCATCCCGGGCACCGGTTCAAGCGGACACCTCGGGGGAGGGATGATACTCGCGATACTCCTCGGTCCCTATGCGGGGTTTATCGTGATGGCCTCGGTGCTGACGATACAGGCCTTCTTTTTTGCGGACGGTGGTCTCCTCGCACTCGGCTGCAATATCTGGAACCTCGGCATATACCCCTGTTTTATTGCCTATCCTCTGATATTCAAACCGCTGGCAGGGTCCGGCGCCAGTCCCAAAAAGATCACTATCGCCTCTTTGATAAGCGGCGTGGTCGCGCTCCAGTTGGGAGCTTTCTCGGTGGTTATCGAGACGCTGCTGTCAGGCCGGAGCGAGCTCCCCTTCAGCACGTTCGTTCTCATGATGCAGCCGGTCCATCTCGGCATCGGGATAGTCGAGGGATTCGTAACGGCAGGAGTGATCAATTTCGTCAGGGCTTCACGACCCGAGATACTCGAAAGCGCAGCATCGGCCCGGCCGCTGTCCGGCGGCATCTCGACCGGAAGAGTCTTTGCCGGTCTGCTGATTGCGGCCGTGCTTACCGGCGGGGCGCTGTCGTGGTTTGCATCTTCTAACCCGGACGGCCTTGAATGGTCGATAGCAAAAGTCTTCGGAAAACCGGAACTTCCTGAAAAGGAGACCGGCATCGCAACGGCCCTGAAGTCGGTGCAGGAGAAGACCGCCTTTCTGCCGGACTACAGCTTCAAAAAGCCGGAAGGGGCCAAAGAAAGGGGAGGACCCTCCTGGCCTTCCGTAGACCCCGGCACCTCGGTCTCCGGCATTGTCGGCTCCGCCCTGGTATTGGCTGCGGTGCTACTCATAGGACTGATCATCAGGGCGCTGCGCAGGAAATCCGCGTGCCGCACGAAATGACCCGTCATCGCGCTTTGTGGGAACTTTTCCTTTACTGGTAAGATAATCTCATGTTCGATAACGAATATTTCAACCTCGGATATCTCGATACCCTTTCCTACAGGGACACCGTTATCCACAGGCTCGACCCAAGGGCCAAGCTGATCGCAACGGTCTTATTCATTGTCACAGTCGTTTCTTTTCCGAAGTACGAAATCGCAGGGCTGCTGCCCTTCTTTCTTTTCCCCGTGCTGCTCTTTTCGCTCGCCGACGTCCCAGTGAAGTTCATCCTGAAAAAGGTCCTTCTCGTGTCGTCCTTTGCCGTCTTCATCGGCATCTTCAACCCCGTGATCGACAGGCGGATCGTTTACTCTCTTTTGGGGGTCCCCGTGTCGGGGGGTTGGATATCGTTTCTTTCGATAATGCTGAAATTCTTTCTCACGATCACCTCTGCCCTGCTGCTTATCGCCACGACCTCGTTCCCCGGGATATGCCATGCCCTCCAGAAACTCGGCCTGCCCGAAATATTCGTCTCCCAACTCCTCTTCCTCTATCGATATCTTTTCGTGCTGACAGAGGAGACGATGCGCATTGTGCGCGCAAGGGACATGCGCTCGTTCGGGGGCAAGGGCAAGGGGATGAAGGCGTTCGTCCACCTCGCCGGGACACTTTTCCTGAGGACTGTCGAGCGGGCGGAACGGATCTATCAGGCGATGCTTTCCCGCGGATTCGCCGGCAGGCTGCATTCTGTGAGGTCTTACCGCTTCTCCGGAGCCGACGCGGCGTTTGTCGGCGCGACGATCGCTGCCCTTTACCTTTTCAGGGCGCACGATGTCGTCGGCGCCATCGGAAGATTTTCAATGAGGGTATTCTGATAAATTCATGAGCCACCATATCGTCGAATTTCAGGATGTCCATTTCCATTACCCCGACGGGACTGCGGCGCTGAACGGCCTGTCCCTGCGAATTACCCACGGCGAGTCGGTCGGCATTGTGGGCGCAAACGGCTCGGGCAAGTCGACCTTGCTGATGCATACAAACGGCTTCCTGCTGCCTCAGTCCGGCAGCATCACGATCGGAGACCGGAAGCTCGATAAAAAGACAAGGCAGGAGGTCAGGAAGAAAGTAGGCCTTATCTTCCAAAACCCCGACGACCAGCTTTTCATGCCCACGGTCTTCGACGACGTCGCCTTCGGCCCGCTCAATCTCGGGCTGAGTCCCGATCGTGTCCGGGAGTGTGTCCACGAAGCCCTGGAGACCGTCGGCTGCCTGGGTCTCAGCGAAAAGCCCCCCCATCATCTTTCGGGAGGGCAGAAGAGCGCGGTCGCCATTGCCGCGGTCATCGCCATGCAGCCCGACATACTGGTCATGGACGAGCCTGCCTCTCACCTCGACCCGAAGTCGAGAAGGGCGCTGATCAATCTGCTGATGCACTTCCACCACACAAAGATCATCGCTTCGCACGACCTCGATCTCATTCTGGATGTCTGCAAACGATGCGTCATCATAAAGGAAGGACGGGTCATCGCCGATGGACCCTCCGAAGAGATGCTGTCGAACAGGCGGCTGCTTGAGGAAAACAATCTTGAGTTGCCGCTGTCACTTCAAAAAAGAGACTTTTCCCCTGGAGGAGATATGGACGAAATAACAAAACTGCACCATCTGCTCGGACACTGGGCAGAGCACAACTCGGAACACGCAAGGACATACCGTGACTGGGCGAAAAAAGCGGAGTCCCTCGGCAGAAAGGATCTCGCCGAACTCCTGTTGAGGATCGCCGAGGAGACCGTGGCCATGGACAGGCTTTTTCAGGACGCCATGGATCTCTGCAGATAGGAAGAAACCGTGACGGTCCTGAACAAGAAAACTCTATGGGAAGGAAAGTTCCTCAGAGCCGTGCTGGTAAGATACATAGACGGATCCGGAGTGACAGAGAGGGACTGGGAGGCGATCGAGAGGGTCGGATGCGACGGCATCGTCGGGATCGTGCCTTTTACGGATGAAGGCGAAGTCGTGATGATACGCCAGTTCCGGCCGCCGATAAACCGACACGTTGTCGAGCTGCCTGCCGGGCTCTGCGACCCCGGGGAAAAACCGGAAGACGCGGCCCGCAGGGAACTCATAGAAGAGACCGGCTATTCAGCGGGCGAGTTGAGATTCCTGACCGAAGGGCCGCTTTCTTCGGGTCTGTCAGCCGAATTGCTTACAGTCTATACGGCAACAGGGCTCACGTTCGTAGGAATTGGCGGGAAAGACGAGACCGAGCACATCGAGGTATTAAAGGTCCCGGTCGAAAGGGTCGCATCGGAGATGGAATCCATGCGTGAGGCCGGCGACTACATAGATCTCAAGGTATACGGCCTCGTCGAGCTCGCCCGGCGTTCGCTCGGGAAGTAACGACCGAATTGACGGCGGGTCAGCTTTTAACCTCTATCTTCTTTACCGCGCTAAGGCCGGTGACTTCCTTGACCACTTCCTTTATCGAAGCGTCTTCTTTCGTCGTCACGGTAAAGATGAAGGTCTTCTCCTTTTCTCTCGGCGCCATCATATAGTCCATCTTGACGATCTCGAACCCCTTCTTCTCAAAAGGCATCGTCACCACCTCCTCGTCTCCGGAATCATCCGTTGTCACCGTGACGTACCGGTACGCTAGACGCGGCATCCTGACCTCGAGTACGCGGAGGCCCCAAAGCGAGAAGAAGGTGATCGCAAAACCCGAGATGGCGGCAAAATATTGCCCGGCCCCGACCGCAAGCCCGATAGCCGAGACTATCCAGATACATGCCGCGGTGGTGAGCCCCTGTATCGAAAGCCCTGTCTTGAGGATGACTCCCGCGCCAAGGAATCCGACGCCTGTCATCGCCCCTGCTGCAATCCTCGTGGGGTCGATCCTCATGAACTCAGGGTTGACGGCGCTCTTCGCATAATAGCTTTCGGAAACGATCATGATCAATACGCAGGCGACGCAGACCAGGAGTTGCGTTCTGAACCCGGCAGCGCGCCCGTGGGTCTGGCGCTCAAAGCCTATGGTACCCCCGAGGAGGGTGCCCAGCAAAAGTTTAAAAATGATCTCGTAAGACGCTTCCATGCTGCATTATACCAGAGAGTGAAGTGGTGAGGCTATGGGCGACTAGCGGATGATAACCTTGTAGAACCTTCTCTTGCCGACCCTGATGATGTATTCGCCTTGAGGAAGGTTTGTCTCGGGATCGGTGACCTCGGCGTCATTTACTTTTACCCCGCCCTGTTTAATGAGCCGCATCGCCTCGCTCGTACTCTTGGCGAGGCAGGTCTCTTTCATTATATGAGGAAGCCAACTGATTCTTCTTTTCCCTTCATCATCCTTCGCATCGGCTAATGAGAGTACTATTTCAGGAATATCGTCAGGCACCTCTTTTGTCTGGAGTTTCTCGTATTCCCTCTTCGCCTTCTCGGCCTCTTCCGGCCCGTGATACCTCGTCACCAGTTCCATGGCAAGTTCCTTTTTTGCATCGCGGGGGTCCTTGACTTTATCTTTCAACTGCTTCCTCAGCGAGGTGAATTGTTCTACTGAAATATGGCTCAGAAGCTCATAGTAGCGGGGGATGAGTTCATCCGGCACACTCATCACCTTCTTGAACATCCCGATCAGTTCGCCGTTCACGAATTCGACGGCCGGTTCGTTGATGCCGATATAGTTGCCCAGGCTCTTCGACATCTTGTTCACACCGTCTAGGCCTTCGAGGAGCGGCATAAGCACAATCGCCTGCGGGGCCTGTCCGTATTCCTGCTGCAGTGCCCTGCCCATAAGGAGATTGAATTTCTGATCGGTCCCTCCGGTCTCGACATCCGCCCTGAGCATGACCGAATCATAGCCCTGCAGCAGCGGATACATGAATTCGTGGATCCCTATAGGGGTCTGGGAGGTAAATCTCTTCTTGAAGTCCTCCCGTTCTAGCATCCTTGCCACGGTCTGCTTCGCAAGGAGCCTGACGATTTCCATTGCGCTGAGAGGCATAAGCCACTCGCTGTTGGCCCTCAATATTATCTTCTCGGGATCAAGAATCTTAAACGCCTGCTCCTTGTACGTTTCAGCGTTTTTCCGTACATCCTCAACGGACAGCGGCTTTCTCGTTTCGGACTTTCCTGTCGGATCTCCTATCATGGCAGTGAAGTCGCCTATAAGGAGGATGACTTCGTGCCCCAGCTCCTGGAACTGACGCATCTTTTCGAGGAGCACGGTGTGGCCGAGATGGATGTCAGGGGCGGTCGGGTCGAAGCCCGCCTTTATCCTGAGCGGCCTGTTTTCCTTATGTGACCTTTCGATTTTGTCGAGAAGCTCCTTTTCGCTGATGATCTCGACGGCGCCCCTCTTTATGATTTCTATCTGTCTTTCCGGTGGAAGCATGGAAAATATGATAATCTGCCGGGCCGACTGCAGTCAATTTCACGAATTTTCTACCAATGGGCCTTCGTGTTTACGACTCAGCGGAAGTCTCCGCAGGTCATTGGGTAATCCTGGTGACTCCGGCCTTCGGCCTCCAGAGGTTCTTCTTCGGGGCAGCCCGGAAACTCTCGACGAGGTCCCCTATCCTTGTCTTCTTGAAATCCCGTATCCTGATGCCCACCTGCTGACCTCGCGTCGCTTTCTGGATGGCCCTTTCCTCGATATGCATCGACTCGATCGTGCCCGTATAGACCGGTCCCATCGGGGAGATGATGCGGAACCGCTGCCCAACCGCGAGAAATCCGTCCCGGATTTCGCAGCCGATGATAATCCCTTTCCGGGTACCCTTAAAGAGGGCGATAACCGCTCCCGTTCCTATGATCTGTTCTTCCGCTGGGGAAGGCACCATGCTTTCCGCAATCGCCTTTATGTCTTCCGCGAGTCTGTATATCAGTCCATGAAGCCGCACTTCCACGCCGCTGTCTCTCAGGAGCTTCTCCAGTCCGGGCATCATAGCGACCTGGAAACCGATTACCAGTCCGCCGGCGGTTCCCGCAAGGAGGATATCGGACTTATTGACCAGGCCCACCCCGCTCCGGACAATGGATATCTCGATCCCCGGCACGACCGTCTGAGAAAGGACAGTCGTGACCGCCTCCGCGCTCCCGGCAGAATCGCATTTCAGCACAAGTTCGAGCTTTTGCACCTTCTCGGCTGGAGCCGGCCGGTCCTTTTCGATTATTTTTCTCTTCATATGCAAAAGAGCACGCAGTTAAAGAGTTCAGTTACAGCTTATAACGAAACCGCAGGAGTGACAACCTTCATTAACACCGCGCCTGCGTCTTAAATGTGGGTTTACCCTAACGTTGCATAAAGTGTGTGTATTTAGGCCGTCATTCCCGCAGTCTTTAGGCGGGAATCCATTCTTAAAAAAACATGGATGCCCGACTGAGAACCTCGGGCATGACGGAAAAAGAACTATGATCTGGAGGTAACATTCGGTGAACTCCAGCATAAGGAGTGTCATCAGGCTCAAGAGCCCGTCAATCAAGCTTTTG
>JAJZPM010000081.1 GCA_021811105.1 Nitrospirota bacterium
TTTGCCCACATGCCAATTGTGGATCGTTCTTCCTGTGATAACATTATTGGGGCTGCCGTTCTGCTCATATATTCACTATACATAAGATTCACCATATTGTAAAGCTATTTATGAGACACTACACTAGTAGCTGTCGGTGTTGACGGAATGCCCATTCCTTTCGTATTTGGTGCATCGAATATTGGAGGCCTAATTATTTTCTATAATCTTCTGCGGAGATCAGCAGATGGATCATCGCAAAAAATCGCCAATGATCAGTATAAAGGCATATTCGCCTCGGTAATCATTCTTCTCATTATCGCCGCGATTGCCATCCCGGGCTATTTGGGAATGCAGGAAAGAGCGCGTAGGACACAGGCCCAAAATGAACAAGCAACCTCACCTTCACAGGGGAAGGATGACATATTTGATCAAACAAATCCTGATCAGGACTCTGCTGTACAAGCACCCGCATCTACGCCAAGAGAGAAGACCTTTAGTTCGGTTGAAGAGGAGCTTGCCTACTTGAATCGTCAACAATATCAGGGGGTACCTCAAGCTAATACTCTAAGCAACACTCGTCGACCAATCAATGACTATACCGAGGCTATCGAAATAGTGAAGAGATCCGATGCTCTTCTGAAGGGCACATCGGTAGAGGCGATAGTCAGGAAATGGACCGAAGAGAACGCTGCTAGGTATAAAATAGTCGGCTGGCAGGCGAGGAAGATGGATGAGCAGAAATACTTGGTCAGTTACACCGTCCTGAACGGCAACTCTCCCACGGGGTTCTATTTCGACGTCGATGCCCAGAGCGGGGTTGTGCAGGACCTTGCTGGAAATCCGGAACTTCAAAAGAAATACAATATCCAGTACGGCAAGTGATCAACACTCACAAGTTGCAAACTGAGCAAAAAAGTTCGTCGCCACGCTGAGTACATGAGGAAATTTCTATCGCTCTTATATGTTTTCTATTTCTTATGCTCACCGCATATCCCACAGCGGTGCAAACATTCTGCATCTTTTATATATTGCTTGACGACGTTTTTCATGTTGTGTATTATAACTACATAAGTGTACTTAGGCCGCGTTGGAGGCTATATGAACTTTAATAGTAAGACTGTCGCAAAGGTTACGGGGTTAAGTTTCCGACAGATAGATTACTGGGACAGGACCCATTTCATAAAGCCCTCTGTCAGTGAGGCGGCCGGTCATGGCTCGGTGAGGCTCTATTCTTTCAACGACCTTGTGCAGATGAAGGTCGCAAAGACCCTTCTCGATAAAGGAATCAGCCTCCAACAGATAAGGAAGGCGATTACCTATCTCAAAAAGAATATGCCGGAGGTCGAAAGGCCACTCGCTGAACTGCGCTTTCTTACGGACGGAGAATCGATCTTCGTGCTCACTAAGGACAAGAAGGTGATTATCGACACCCTCAGGAGCGGGCAGCTTGTTTTCTCAATCGCGCTGGGTGAGATTGTCGAGGACCTCAAAGGCGAGATTGTCTCGATGCAGAGAGAGAAGAAATACGAGGTTACCGTCAAGGGCACGAAGTATGCTGTTGTCCTTCATCCGGATACGGAAGACGGCGGTTTTTGGATCGAATGCCCGGCGCTACCTGGATGCAGTTCTCAAGGGGATACGGTCGAAGAAGCTCTTGAGATGATCAAGGACGCGATCGAGGGACATCTTGAGGTAACAGAAGGGAAGAAGGGCGCAAGGAAACTGCAGAAGACCTCATGAGCGGCCTTCATAACCTGAAGCCCGACAGGGTTATCAAGGCATTCCAGAGAGCCGGTTGGACGGCCCAGAGACAAAAAGGAAGCCACGTGCACATGACGAAAGAGGGGAATGCGAATATCCTCTCTATCCCCCTGCATAAAGGCAAGCCTATAAAGCAGGGCCTTTTGAAAGATCAGATTGCAAAAGCCGGGATGACAGTGGAGGAGTTCTTGAAATACTACAAGTGAGTGGTGGGTAGATACTGCAAAGATGAAAAATGAAAAGGAAAGAGCATGCCGTAAACGTTTATGTCCGAAGAAACAGGTCCGCACAGAAATCATTGACGAGATCCGCGCACGGGCACGCCAAGAATTCGTGATGAGATCACACTGACTCCCGTAAAGCACTATATTGACTTATTGCTATGAAGGCAAAAGAAGAAAAGTTTATTTCTGAACTTGATGTCTTTCGAACCGAGGTGGAATCAGCCATTCAATTTTTTTACGCGGCAGAAGGCTTCAAAGCAGGGTTAAGAGAAAGTAAAAAGGCACAAAATCTCGTTAACCGGACCCCTCTTTTTTGGAGAACAACTTTCGGCGCGCTACAGCAATCATTTTTTATCAGTCTAGGAAGGATTTTTGATCAGACCTCAAAGCATAATGTCGATAGATTCCTAAAAGTCGCCCAGGAAAATATAGAAATTTTTTCTAAGCCCGCCCTCGAAGCAAGGAAAAGAGCAGACAGCGCTAATGCTAACGAGTGGATCGATAATTACATGACAGACGTCTACGTGCCAGATCATAAAGATTTCCGCAGATTACGGGGATATATTAGTAAATACCGCAGAATTTATGAATGTCGCTATCGTGACTTCAGACGTAAGGTATACGCGCATAAGGAGTTGTCAAAGACGGATACATATGCATTATTTGCAAAAACAAGCATCACTGAAACGCAAAAAATGATAATCTTTTTGAATCGACTACACAGTGCTCTTTGGCAACTCTTTCACAATGGGAGAAAGCCGGTTCTAAGACCAATGAAGTACTCGACAGAGGTGATGAGACGAGCAGAGGTTCAACGATGGAAGGGCGTTCAAGTTCAAGAACGCATAGTGGCAGATACAAAGGAACTTATTAAACTTATCGAGAAGACACAGCAATAGAAACCTCACCGAACGGCCACCGAACGGCAAACCGTGGAATTATTCCCCAAAAAGAAAAGAATGCTATCCGTAACATTCTGATTTATAAGTGATTCGCTCAGAGAGGATTGGTCGGGGCGAGAGGATTCGAACCTCCGACCCCCTGCTCCCAAGGCAGGTGCGCTAGCCAGGCTGCGCTACGCCCCGAACTTTTTACCTTACTGAAACGCCGGGAAAAAGTCAATTCCTGCGCGGAGAAGCCATGATTACCGGCAGAGTGCACTGCATTATTGAAATTATGAGACACCAGAGTTTATCATTCAACTGTTGCAGAAAAATTTCGTGCGGCGTTATTCGGGAAGGAGACGATATCTCTCTTATCATTATTGACGGATATAATCTTATCGGCATTTCACACGCGGATCTCGGCGCCGAAAGGGAAAAGCTGATTCGCGCCCTTTCTGAATACCGGAAAAAGAAGGGGCATGATATCACGGTCGTCTTTGACGGATGGAAGTCGGGTGGACGGACTGTGGAGTCCCGGACTATCGGTGGGATAAAGGTGATATACACAAGGCTGGGCGATACCGCCGATTCTCAGATAAAGGCGATCCTCGGGAGCGGGAAAGAGGAATGGATCGTGGTCACTTCGGACAGGGAAATAGCCGCGTTTGCGTGGGGCAGCGGTTCCGTGCCGGTGGAATCCGATAAGTTCCGTCGCTCTCTCGATCGCGCCGGCGGCTCTCCCTCCGGAGACGATGACAGGAGTCATGAGGACGATATCTATGAAGGCCGGCACAAAAAAAGAGGCAGCCCCAGAACGCTATCCAGGAAGGAAAAGGCCCTCATGAGGGTATTGAAAAAACTGTGATCAGAAAGATCGTATCAACCCTCAGGCCGGCCGATTCCCTGAACCTTTCCTTCCTTTTTTTTCTCACGGTCCTGGTGCTTTTTTTCCGTCAACGAATCGGCGCCGCCGGCCAGCTGGTGGCGCTCTATTCCCTGCTCTTCTTTTTTCAGCTTATGCTGGTGGGGTTCGGCAACCGCGACGGTCTGATGGGATGGATGTACGACCTGATATTCCCCACGATATCAATCCTGCTTATCTTCAACAGCCTCGGGAAGATCGTCCATTCCATAAACCCCCGCGATATCGATCCCCTGCTCATCCGGCTGGACTATATGATCTTCGGCTTCTACCCTACGGTCATGATCGAACGGTGGATCAGCCCCTGTCTGACCGATATCATGCAACTGGCGTATTCGAGTTATTATTTTCTCCCGTTGACGCTCGGGGTGACGCTGAAGGTGACACGTAAAGAAGGCGCCCTCGGTCATTCGCTCTTTCTCATTATGTTTTGCTTCTATCTCTCGTATATCGGATATATGCTTATGCCGGCCCTGGGGCCGAGATATACGATGGCCCACCTCCAGCATGTCGATCTGAAGGGATTCCTTATTGCAGGTCCGATCCAGGAGATGCTGAACAGGCTCGAGGGCATCAAGCGGGATGCCTTCCCGAGCGGCCACACGGCAGTGGCGCTGACCGTTCTATACTTGTCCCATCTTCACGCGAAGGTGCTTTTCCGTTTATTTCTGCCCGTCGTGCTCGCGCTGATCTTCTCGACGGTTTACTGCAGGTATCATTATGTGGTAGATGTATTAGGAGGGGTGGTGCTTGCGGGTATCGCCATTATTGTCGGAGAATTATACTATGGACACAGGGCAGAAAGAGTCGATACTGATCGTTGAGGACGAGGGCAAGATCGCCGAGATCGTCCGGGCCTACCTCGAAAAGGAGGGGTTCAGGGTGAAGGTGGCCGATACCGCCGAGCGGGCACTCGGACTTCTCAAAGAGATGTTCGATCTTATCATACTGGACCTGATGCTGCCGGACATGCAGGGCGAGGAACTCTGCAAGGTCATCCGGGAGGGGTCCGACGTGCCGGTCATCATGCTGACAGCCAAGAGCGGTGAGGAGGAAAGGATCAGAGGATTGGGGATCGGCGCGGACGACTATGTGGTCAAGCCGTTCAGTCCAAGGGAGCTTGTGGCCAGGGTGAAGGCACAGCTCAGAAGGTCCGGGCGCGTGAAGAAAAAACTGCTGAGCTACAACGGGGGGGAATTGAAGATCGATCTCATCAACCGGGAGGTCTTCAGGGAGGGCGGTCTCATCGTGCTGACCCCCACGGAGTTCAAGATCCTGATGTCCCTTGCGGACCAGCCCGGCCGTGTCTTTTCGCGGGAGCAGCTTGTGACGATCGCGCAGGGATATGATTTCGAGGGATATGACCGGACCATCGACGCGCACGTGAAGAACCTGAGACACAAGATTGAAAAGGATTCCAGGTCTCCCGAGTTCATAAGGACGGTCTACGGGATAGGGTACAAATTCACGGGCACCCCTGATGAGGACTAAGCTCTTTTTTGCCTTCCTTGTCGTTATAGTAATCGCCCTCATATCGAACCTTATCTTTGAGAAGTTCATGACCCGCGACTTCGAAGACTATGTAAGCGGGGCGAAGGAAGACAAGCTCTACTGGGTGCTCGCCTCGGTCGAGGGCTGCTATTCGCAGGGCAAATGGAACCTGGCCGCCCTGCATGATGCCGTGCACTGGGCGACGATGCTCGGCTTCGATGTGCGGGTCGTCGACGTGGGCGGGCAGGAACTGATTTCTTCGGAGTCTGTCCTCCCGATGCTCTCACCCTCAATGAGGCGCAGGATGAAAGGAATCGTCGACTTGAAGTCCGCGAAGGGAAAATACGAACAGTACCCGCTTTATGTAGAAGGCGAAGAGATCGGGACGATGTACGCGAGGCAGCTTGCCAGAGTCGGGAGTGTGGAGGCCAAGGAGGCGATGTTCAAAAGGCGGGGAAAGGAATTTCTTGTTATGTCTTTCGCGGTCGCCGGCGGGGGAGCGGTCTTTATGGCTGTAATCTTCAGCCTTTACCTTTCGACGCCGCTCAAGAGGATGAAGAAGGCGGTGGAGTCTTTTGCCCGTGGCGACTTCAGCGTGCGGGTGGATACCGGCTCGAAAAAGGACGAACTCGGGAGGCTTTCGGCGAGTTTCAATTTTATGGCAGAGGCGCTCGAGCGGGAGGAGGCCCTCCGGAAGCACCTCACCTCGAACATTGCCCATGAATTGAGGACCCCTCTTGCAATCATGAAGGCGAACGTCGAGGCGATGATCGACGGGGTAGTCGAAAACCGTGATATCGGACTTGAGAACCTGCGTATCGAGACCGAAAAACTGATCGGGCTTGTGGAAGGGATTGAAGATATGACAAAGGCGGAGGCGAGCTTCTTCTCCCGGAGAGAGTTGATCGACATCGACCTGTATAGATTCCTTTCGGGCATCACGGCGAAGCTTGCCCCCCTTGCATCGGAAAAGGGGCTCGCGATGAAGGTCCGCACAGAGAGGTCCCTGCACGTGCGGAGCGATCCCGAGAAGCTTGAAAGGGCCGTCCAGAATATTCTTACTAACGCGATCAAAAATACGGCAACGGGCGGTGTGTCAGTCAGTTACGGGACCGGGGGAAAGATGTTTTTTGTCGAGGTAAGCGACACGGGGGCCGGCATCCCCGAGGACAAGCGGGAAATGGTTTTCGAGAGATTCTACCGGGGCGATGACTCGAGCGGCATAGGGCTCGGGCTCGCAATCGTAAAGGAACTTGTAGGCGCTATGGGGGGCCGCATCGATCTGGAGAGCAGGGTGGGAGAAGGGACAACGTTCCGGGTCTGGCTGCCTCTGGGAGAAAAACGCGAACGGTGAATAGGAAATAGTGAAGGGTAATGCGGAAGGGATACGGGAAATGCGGGGGCGCGCTGACGTGCGGATACCTTTCAGAAAAATAAAAGACGGCATTGTCATCGAAGTCAAAGTCGAGCCGAGAGCTTCAAAAAAAGGGATCGCCGGAGTTCTGGACAACGTGCTCAAGGTGAAGCTGACCGCTCCGCCGGTCGAGGGCGAGGCGAACGAACAGCTCATTGAGGTGATTGCGGAGGCGGCAGGCGTCCGAAAAGGAAGCATCAGGATCGTTCGGGGCAGGTCCTCGAAGAGAAAGACAGTCGAAATAAAGGGGGTGGAAAGCATCTGATTTAACATAATTCCTTCATATTTTCTTCATGACTCTTTATTACAATCATTCTAGTGAAGGAGGTTAAGAAGAAGCCGCGGATGTTGAGGGCGATTTTTTTTGCAGTATTTGCAGTATTGGTATCGTTGGCGATCCAGCCGGTCGTCTTTGCAGAAGAAGGTAATGTAACGCCATACGGCGATTACTGCCAGGGATGCACCAGCTACGGCACCTGTAAAGAAGTCATTACGCCGAGGGATGCGGTGATTGCGCTTGACAGGTATTACAGGGACAGAGGTTACCGGGTGGGCACCATCTATCATAAGGGGAGGTTCATCGAGGCCGAGATTTTCAAGAACAACAGAGAGGTAGACAAGGTCCTGTTCGACAGGAAAACAGGACGATTGCGGTCCATATACTAATTCCAAAGGGGGTTTCGATGAAGAAGTTACTGGTTGTTCCTTTTGCGGTGATATTATTTTTTGGGTGGTCCGGTTATTCGAACGCTATGATGATGTGCGAAAAAAGTACCGCGATGTCGGGCATGCATATGATGCCCGGCCGGATGATGATGGACCGGCTGGGACCGCTAGGACTTGATGAAAAACAGACCGAAGAAGTGAAGGCGATTTTTTTCAGGACTATGAAAGAGGGCATAAAGAAGAAGGCGGACATGGGCGTCGCCGAGATAGAACTCAGGGAGCTTTTCCTGAAGGAACCCGCGGATTTCAAGGCGGTCGAGGCGAAGGTGAGGCAGATAGAGATGCTTAGGGGAGATATCGTTATCCTGCGGCTGAAGGCTCATGAGGAGATTAGGTCCAAACTTACGGCCGAACAGCGTAAGAAGTTCGATTCCCTGATGGCGTCGCCCATGCCCGGCATGATGTCCGGCAAGGGAGGCGGGATGATGCCCGGGAGGGGTTTTTCCGGCGGAATGGGGGACAGAGGTATGGAGAAATGCTGTAGGGGCCGGATGATGGGCGGCACGGGCATGATGGAAGGCGGGATGATGCATATGCAGTCCGATGAGGATTCCCCTCTTTCCACGGATGATATGGGGCAGGACGCAGCGGGAAATGATATGCCACAAACGGATATGGACCATCAGCAGATGCAGCACTGACGCACCGCTCTCAGCCCGCTGCTGCAACGAGGTTTTTTCGGCAATAGACGACAGCGTTTATATATATTTCTCTCCTTTTTTCGAGCAGGCCGAAAGGCCTGCTCGTTCTTTTGTGCGCCCGGCACGGGCGCATGCTTGGCGGTGGAAGTCCGCTACGGAGGTTGATAGCGCCGACCGTTAGCCAAAGGCAAGGGTGTCCATTGTGAGATGGAATCTGAAGGAAGCCGGCGGCAAAGCTCCGGGCCGAGGAACACGAACCTCATATAAGGCTTTGCAGACCGGGCGAGTTTGCAAAACAAAACGAAGCCCTAAGCTATCCGAGGTCTGCGGGGTAAATGCGGCGGATGTATGGAGCGAAGGTATGCGTTCTTACCCGGGGAGATCTGATCGGAAAGTCGGGGAGGTGAATCCGGAACCGACAACCCTTGCAGCGATGCAGGACTGAGCGGTCAGAAGTCAGCAGAAGCCATAGTACCTGAGCAGTCATGAATGCACAGGGAAGGGCCGAACGTAAGTTGTCCGCAAGATTTGACGGACTCGTGGGCGATATGAAGAAGGCAGACAATCATGCGCATAAGGGTGACTGCCGCGATGAAAGAGGAGTGGAACTCCGGGATAGTCGTGGAGAGCCGAGTATCGCCTCGGCGTCGGCAAAAAAAAGGCGGGGACGGAAGGGAAGTAAACACCGTAAGTCTGCTTGATAAAGTTCTTCACAGGGACAACCTGAACCTTGCCTATAAGCGGGTAAAGAAGAACGGCGGCAGTCATGGGATCGACGGAATGGGGGTGGATGAACTTCTGCCCTATCTCAGAGAGCATGGCGAGAGCATCAGGGAGCACATACGGGAAGGGAAGTACAGGCCGGAGCCGGTTCGCCGGGTGGAGATACCCAAACCGGACGGCGGGGCAAGGCTGCTTGGGATACCGACGGTGCTTGACCGGATGATCCAACAAGCGATAGCGCAGGTTTTAACTCCTATATTCGAGAAAGAGTTCTCCGACAATAGCTACGGATTTCGGCCCGGCCGGAGCGCGCATCAGGCTGTAAGACAGGCGCAGGCGCACATAAGCGGAGGGTACAAGGTCGTAGTGGATATCGATCTGGAGAAGTTCTTCGACCGTGTTAATCACGATAAGCTGATGAATCTTCTATCCAAGAGGATAGCTGACAAGCTGATGCTTAGGCTGATACGGTCGTACCTTGAAGCGGGGGTAATGCTTGGAGGGCTTGTGTCGCCCACGGATGAAGGAACGCCGCAGGGCGGGCCGCTCAGTCCGCTGCTGTCAAATGTGGTGCTTCACGAGCTGGATAGGGAGCTTGAAAGACGGGGCCATCGCTTCTGTCGTTATGCC
>JAJZPM010000028.1 GCA_021811105.1 Nitrospirota bacterium
AAACAGTTGTTTCCCTGTTGTCCTCTCCCCTCTCAGCAATATCCCAGTCTGATACTTCTTTTCTTAAGGGTAGATGATTGTAAGAAAAAGGACTGCCTTTAGGGTAGGTTAATGTTGGAGGTTACACCTGTCGGGGGATACAGAAGTTCATGCGGCGTGGGGTTGAAGCTTGTGCCCACGAGTGGAAACTCATCTGTGCTACGCACAATCTATTGAAGTTATGGCGCAGCGGCAAAATGGTGTTCAATGCAACCTAAAAAGGGACAAAAGGGGAAGCCCGTCTTCATGCCCATCGATCAGAATAGGATGACGAAGTGATCTCCATGATTCTGGCCCAAAGAATATCCCCTCGTATTTTGGGAATTTGATCGTTCGAAAAATGTTCGTGCAACAGGCTCTGTATAGAAGTATTAACAGTTGAAGACTTCATCCAGAAAGAAACGCCAACGGGTCCGATTTCAACATCTCAGTTTCAGCTACAAAGTCGCATATAGTATGAAGGTCGATATTTCATAATTACGGAAGGAATTGTTGATTATCTGAATGTTTAGTTCGCATCCGAAGTTGTCACAAACAAAAGGACTCAGATACAGTTATCCTGCCCGTTGAGAAGGCGGCATACGATACAATCGATTTCGTCCAGGAGTTCCTTGAACTGACCACCGTAGCTCTTCGATTTTGAGAAAAGATCCTCTCGCAATGCCTGAATAGCAGCATCGTCACAACGTTCATAGGAAATATGTCCCTGCTGTAATGCTATGCGTTCGCGCATGAGAAGTTCCGCTGCCTTTCGGAGAAAAGGCAGAAGCTTTTTTTTGAGTCCCATCAGGCTCTTTTCGATTTCGGGATCAAGACTATCTTGTATCAGCACGGTTATCTGCCTGATCATAACGTACAAAGTGCAGTATTCGAGTCCGCGCACACCTCGTCTCCATTGGAGCAGGAGCGGATTTCTCCAGAACCAGAGAAAATTTCTGATGCCGAGGTCAATCAGATCAGAAGCCGCTGATTCAAGCTCGGAGGCAATGGCAAGAGAGAGAGACGGTTCGGATGACGTACTGCGTTTCTGTGGATTACGTTTGGGAGTTTCATATTTTTTAAAGGATCCATGGCCGTTCGAAAGATAATTCAAGAGATTCCTCAGGATAATTCCGCCGCTGCAGTCATCAATAGTATCAAAATGGATAAGAGAGAGAATAACCTTACCCTCACCATACCTGCCTTCAATCACCGTTGGTTCACCCGCAATCCTGGATGGATCGAGGTTGATCTTATATATCTGCTCCAGCTCAGTCCACCTGTCGGTTATTGCAATATCACCGGTATTGAGGTCTGAGCTGAAAGAATCGGAAAGTGCCTTCCCGTACCGGGCAAGGACCCTGATTCCTTTTCCCATAGCTCCGAACTGAGGGGGCCACCATGCGTGAAAGATAGAATCCGGCATCCCATTCCAGATATCATGCTTTTGTGTTTTGACCCGTATCCTTCCACTGAAACTGGGGACCCTTTCTGTTGTCGGTTTTCTGCGGACATCAAGGAGTCCAAGACCGTCGCTTGTTGCAAGGCCTGCACCGCCGCAGAAGCCGAGATAACCGCCGCCATCCCTCACAAAACCTCTGATCGCCTCAGCCCCTTCATCCCCAAGGGACTTCAATTTGTTTGAAGACCACCCGCCCGGGACAAAGATGACTGAGTAATCATCAAGACATCCGGCACGGACATCTTCTGCGCGGACAAGTTTGAAGGGCAGGCCCAGTTTCTTCAACGCCGCATAGGCCATAATGCCCCAAAGGAAAGATTCATCCCAGAGAAGAGCAGCGCCCTTTTCAGCATGACGCGTCCTTTTTTTTATGAGAGGCTTCTCAGCCTTTTTGTGTATACTGCTTCTTTTTTTCATACCCGCGCGGAGTTATTAAAAGTCCGTTCCAGACAAAGGACTTCGAGTTGCCGATGATGACCGTTGACTGCATATCAATGTCATGGTTAAGCATCTGTTCCAGATCAATGATTACGATTGTTTCGTTCTCTCTCATGGCCGCTTTGACAATGCCGACCGGTGTTTCAGGAGGTCTGTGGCCGAGGATGATCTCTCTGGCCCTGCCAATATGGCCTGCACGTCCCCTGCTTTTGGGATTATACAGTGCTATCACAAAATCTGCGGCGGCGGCTGCATCGAGCCTCTTTTCGATCGTCTCCCAGGGCGTCAGCCTGTCAGAGAGGCTTATGGCAGCAAAGTCATGCATAAGCGGGGCGCCAAGGCGTGATGCACAGGCATTCAAAGCCGAAATGCCGGGGACGATCTCCACCGACGGCATTGTCCCTAAAGGTCTTTGTTTCGTGGATGCATCTTCTGCACTTGTCTTTAGCAGTTCAAGTACAAGCCCTGCCATGGCATAGACGCCGGGATCGCCGCCGCTGACGACCGCAACATTCTTGCCTTCTGCAGCAAGTTCTATTGCCTTCCTGCAGCGGTCGATCTCCTGGGTCATCCCGGTCGATATAACTTCCTTGTCTTTTGTCAGCTCGCGAATAAGGTCGAGATAGGTGCCGTATCCGACAATGGCATCAGCGTCACGGATGCATTTCTGTGCGTAGGGAGTGATATGATCAATGCTGCCCGGCCCTGTGCCGACGACGCAGACTTTTCCCCTGCTGCTTGTTGCGAGCCCGTTTCTTTTGTCTGCCGGGGCGTCTTTTTTCCCGGCAACTGCAACCGCAACATTGCCTTTCTTCTGTTTTGACACGATAAGATCTCCTCCTCCTGATGCCAGAATTGCCGACGGCTCGGCTACTGCCTTTGCTCCTGTTGCCCGCAGGGCTGCCTCTGATATGCTAATCCCCTTGACAGTATTTAATTCATCGGCGCTGAAGATCGCGACCGGCAGATGATATTTGTCGGCAAAGGCCCTCAGTCCGGGTTCGGCAGCTTTAATGTCGATTGTCGCCAGTGAGCAGACTGATAGAAATGCCAGATTATTACGATCAAGGGTTTTCATCACCACTTCTTCGATTTCCTCTGCTGATGTCCCTCGGTTGCAGCCTATGCCGAGCACAAGCGTCTGAGGCCTCAGGTAAACAGCCTGCCTAAGGCTCCGCCCATCCACAAGCTTCCTGCTTGTCACGATCATATTAGCTGAATCAGCCTTATCCACTTCTATAAAAGCTTCCGGCAGAGGAAGATCCTCCTCACTGAATATCAAAAGAGAACCTTTGTTGACCAGTCTGGTCCCAACCCTGGCAAGAAGATCTCCATTTTCTACGGTGAGTCCATTGTCCCGCGCCCAGAGGTCTACAGCCGGCAGCTCATTAACGTCTGATGCTGTCGTAATGACCGGCGCACCGCCCAGAAACCCTGCAATCTCTTCTGCCATCTGGTTTGCCCCTGCAAGATGACCTCCCAGGAGGCTAATTGCGTACTCTCCTTTTTCATCGAGAACAATGACCGACGGATCTGTTTTTTTGTCCTTGATAAGCAGAGCAATCGACCTCAGGACAATGCCCGCTGCCATGATGCAGACAAACGCCCTGCCAGGCAGCCATTCATCACAAATGGTCTGTTTGTTAAAACGCTTCACTCCGGCGTTGGGATAGAATTCCGTAAGCCTTTCGGCCAGGGCCCGCCCGTTATCAGTGATATAAAAGATCGAGATGCTATTTTCTGTATTCATGACAGAATTTCATGTCATAGAGCTTTGATGTCTTGCCCGTCTTTCCTGTCGAAGCCCGCAGAGATTCTCCGACATAGATGAGTGCAGTCTTTCGTATGCCCGCCTTTTTGACCTTTCCGGCTATTGTCTCAAGCGTACCCCGGACGATCTTCTGCTCAGGCCATGAGGCCTTTTCTATAACGATAACGGGTGTGGCCTCAGGATAGCCCAGCATCAATCCTTCGACAACTTTTTCGATCATACCTACGCTCAAAAAAATCACCATCGTGGCGCGATGCCGCGCAAGGCCCGAGAGTTTCTCGGGTTTCGGTACCGGTGTTCTCCCTTCAATCCGAGTAAAGATAACGGTCTGGCTGATTTCGGGTATTGTCAATTCCTGCCCGAGTGCCGCTGCCCCGGCCAATCCGGATGAGACGCCTGGGACTACTTCATAGGAGATCTTCAGTTTTCTGAGCCGTTCGATCTGTTCTGATATGGCGCTGTAGAACGATGTATCACCGGTATGGAGTCTGACCACAAGCTCATTCCGGGCAACGGTCTGTTTCATGACCGAGATGATCTCGTCGAGGTGCATGGTTGCTGAGTCGTAAATATGCGCCCTGATCCCGTCGAGTAGTGCAGGATTCACAAGACTGCCTGCGTAGATAACAACGTCTGCAGCATCGAGAAGCTTTCTGCCTTTGAGTGTTATCAGTTCGGGATCGCCCGGCCCTGCGCCAACAAAATAAACAATAGATTTTTGCTGAACTTTTTTCTTCTGCTTTGTATCCATATTTCCCTGCCCCTTCATTTCCGTATAATCACGATCGAGAAGTAGTTGAGATCTTCCTCCCTGACTTCACGCAGGTCGTGCACGATCTTCTCGTCCTCCATGCCTGCCCTTGCCACGTAGACAGCCCTGTCCAGAAGATTAGCGGTTTTCAGGGTCGATACGATATTCGAAAAGACCTTGCTCACCTTCATGAGGACGACGGTCTCGAACTGCATTAATACATCATGAAGATCTCCGGTGTAGTTTGCCGGAAGAATCGCCACCCGGTCGTCCGCTATCCCCAGGTAGGTCCCTGAGCGCGCAGCAGAGGCGGTGATGGAGGAAACCCCGGGGACCAGTTCTATGGAGATAGCAGGATCAAGTTCGAGCAGACGGTTATGCAGATAAAAAAAAGTGCTGTATATTGTCGGGTCCCCGAGCGTAATGAAGGCAACATCAATCCCCCTGCCAAGCCGTTCCATGACAGCCTTCACCGTATCCTGCCACTGCAGATCGAGCTCGTCCCCCGCTTCGGAGGCACGGGTCTTTTTCATCGGGAAATATGCCTCGATGATCTCCTTGCCCGAGAGGTCGGCTGCCTTCTGCGCGATCGAGAGGGCAAGGCTGCTGCCTTCTTCTCTGCCTTTCGGCACAAAAACCGTTGGCACCTGCCCGAGTATCCGCACCGATTTCAGGGTCATAAGCTCGGGATCTCCCGGCCCAATCCCTAACACATAGAGTCTGCCTGTCATATATTTTTTTCTCCTGAGATGATAAATATTGGATTCAGACCGCTCATATGCAACCTGCCGGCAACGGGCCGTGAGCGGGAGACCGTCACCTCTGATACTGATACAAGAAAACCGGCCTGCTCAAGACAGGTTATACCTTCATGAAGGGTGTCGAGCATTGTCGCCGTGATCACCACGATGCCTGAATCCATGCATTTGTCGATGAACGTGATAATCTCAGAAAGTCTGCCGTTGCTTCCACCTATAAAAACCCTCTGAGGCATTGGCAGCCTGTTCAGGATATCAGGCGCCGCGCCATCCACGATGGTGATATTGGCGGCTTCAAACGTGGTCTTGTTCTGCCTGATATGGGCCAATTGCCCGGCATCCTTTTCTACGGCATAAACCTCTGAACCCGGGCAGACCCGGGCGATTTCCAGAGATACCGAGCCTGAGCCTGCACCAATGTCCCATACCGTACTTCCGGAAAAGAGTTTCAGCTTATGGATTGCAACAGCCCTCACTTCGTCTTTCGTGATCAATCCGCGGCTGTGAGATATCGCCTCCTCTGAAAGACCGAAGAGAGGCGATCCGTCTGGAATAGACTTATCAGCGGCAGTGTCGTCTTTCATCACAATCACGACGTTCGGGTCTGAAAATGACAGGCCTGCAATCTCCTCCGGAGTGCCCCTGGTGATTTTTTCTTCCGCATAGCCGAGCTTCTCGCAGACATGGATGAGAAGTCTATGCCTGATATCTGATGCATGAAGAAAAGAAGCAATAGTTGTTGGACTCTTTTCCCTGTCCGTGAGCATACATATTTTGTTATGTGTCCGGACCAGAAGAGGGAGATCCTCAAGGTCGTACTTCAATCTTCTCCTCTTTCCCGGATCAGGACCACCATGAAGGCTGATCAGCAGGGCATCATCCCAGGGGATCCCGATGCGCGAGAATGCCAGCTGAATACTTGAAAGGTCCGGCAATATATCGATATTTTCCCGTCCAAATTCCAGAACAGCCCTTCTTCCAATGCCGAAGAAGAGGGGATCACCCGAGGCCAGGAGCACGACAGGCCTTAAATCAGCCCCTGAATCAGCACTTGAATCATTCTCTGTCAGGCACTGTCTGATCGCATGCATGGTTTCGTCAACAGAATTGATCACCTGCATCCTGTCTTTGACGGCTCCATATTCATCATATCGGCTGAAGACCAGAGCCAGACGCTGCGACGTAAATACGGCACGGGCGTCCAGCAGGGTTTGCCGACCCTTCTGATCGAGCGGCCTGTAGCCGATGCCTATGACCGACAATCTACTCATGATGAGCAATGACCGTACCCTCATAAGATATAAGATATATCGTCACCGGGACCCCGTTAGTGAAGGATTCTGCAAACTGCTTTGCAGCAGCGCAGACCTTCGACAGGATGGCCCCGGTATTATTTATGGATGAAGAGAACAGCACATCGAGCATCTCCCGGGCAGTATTGAATTCAGCAGCATTGTCATCGATATGAGCGCCGAGCGCCTTGACAAAATCCGCGGCCTTTTTCGTGTCCAGTGCGCCGTGGCGCACATGGGTCTGCGGTGTCACCATGGCTATCTTGAGCATCTTTGCCCATTGCGCGGAGAGGTGTATCCGCGCAAAATCATGTTCAGCGGCTGCCCGCAGCGCATACTCGAGATAATCGCCCATCATGACATACATCTCTTCAGGCAATTTATAATGGGCCATATGCGCGTGCTCAGACGTTCTTCCTGAGGAGAGCACGATCTCCGAGTGGCCCATTGCCCTGGCCACATCCATTGATGCTGAGATTGTTGCCGTCCACGCCTCGGACGAGATCGGTCTCACGATCCCGGTAGAACCGAGAATAGAAATGCCTCCCACAATGCCGAGTCTCGAGTTGAGTGTCTTCTTTGCGAGACGTTCGCCGTCCGGCACAGAGATGGTCACTTCTAGACACTGGATTCCCAAAGTTTTGGCTTCGTTCTTCGCCTCTGATACCGCTTCCTGAATCATCCTTGACGGTCCCGGATTTATGGCCGGCTCCCCTATCCTCACAGGAAGGCCGGGCCGCGTGACGACGCCGACGCCTGTCCCGCCACGGATGATCACCTCGGCATTTTCGTTATTGTCCTTTAGGATGACATCCGACCGTATCTCTGCCCTATTGGTGATGTCCGGATCATCGCCTGCATCTTTGATAACAGATGCCCAGGCAGTTTTATCTCCGATCGTGAATCCTGCATCGTGAATTTTGAATTTATGCCTGCTTCCATCGGGGAAGGGAATCTCTACCTGCTGAGGTATGACTGTTTCCAATAGTTCGGATGAGCTGGGTTTGGATAAGTTGGGTTCGGATGGGCCGGGTCCGGGCAAACCATCTGCAGAGGCAGATATCGTCCGGCAAAGGATGCTAACGGCAGCTTTTGTCGCGGCTGCAGCGCACGCGCCGGTTGTATATCCTGTTCTGAGCTGTCTACTTTTCGATCCCAACTCTTGCCTTTACCCCTTTATTGCTGTAATGTTTTATCTCTTTCATCTCGGTGACAAGGTCTGCTGCTTCGATGATCTTTTCATCTGCATATCTCCCCGTGATCACAAGCTCAAGCCTCGCCGGCTTGTTTTTGATCAATTCAAGCAGAGTCTCAACACTGATCAGTCCGCGCTTAACAGCTACATTTGCTTCATCGAGAATTATAACATCATAGTCACGTGACAGCATAACAAGCCGCGCCTCTTCCAGCCCCTTCTGTGCCGCTGCAATGTCCAATGCGGTTGCCTGACGATTCAGGATAAGGCCTTTTCCATACTGCTTTGCGGTAATGAAGTCACTAAACCGTTCAAGTGCCCTATGCTCGCTACACATTCTTTTTTTGATAAACTGTGCAATGAAGACCTTGTGCCGGGCACCTGCAGCACGCAAAGCAAGACCCAGGGCCGCAGTCGTCTTGCCCTTGCCGTTCCCGGTGTAGACCTGGACATAGCCTCTACGCATGAGTGTCCTTCATTGTCTTGAGGATCTCTCGCCGTGCCTCTCCGACGGTGAGCGGGATCTTAGTAAAAGGAACCCCGTCCTCGTTCTTGAGCCGGTAGATCAACTCGGCTATCTGAGGCAACCTGAGCTTCATCTGTGCCATCTCCTTTGGTGCAGTGAATACATCAGCAGGCGAACCGCTGCGCACGATCCGCCCTTTGCTCAAGATGTAAAGACGGTCGAGAAACAAGGGAACGAGGTCTACGCTGTGTGTCGCCATGACAATAGTCACGCCCTGCTCCCTGTTCAACCTGGTCAACAGATCCATCATTTTGTATTCGCCCATGGGATCGAGACCCGCCGTGGGCTCGTCGAGCAGCAGGATCTCATGGCCCATGGCCAGAAGCCCGGCGATGCAGATACGCTTCTTCTGCCCAAAGCTCAGATTATGGATGGACTTCCTGGCGGAGCTGTCCATATCAACGGCATTCAGGGCGCTGTTCACGCGCCGGGCAACCTCGTCCTTACCAAAACCCATGTTCAGCGGCCCGAAGGAAACATCTTCAAACACCGTGGGCGCGAAGAGCTGCTCGTCTGGGCTCTGGAACACCAACCCTATCTTTGCGTAGATTTCCTTTGGAGACAATTTTTTAATGTCCTTCCCGTCAAGCTGGACCAGCCCCCTGTAATCCCGCACCAACCCGTCCATGACCTTAAGTAATGTAGTTTTGCCGGAGCCGTTCGATCCCAAGACGCCGATAAACTCACCTCGACCGATTGCAAGATGGATATCGGTCAATGCCACAGTTGTGTCAGAATACTCAAACGCTAAAATATCCACGGACAATCGAATATCGGCGCTTTTCTGACTCCTGACTCCTCCTTCCTGACCTCTTCTCACATTTTCCATAACACCCCCATAACCAGCAGAAAGAGCGCTGATCCATAAATTTCCGAGGCGTTAAAGGATTTGTGCATGAGCATCGGCATGTTGCCGTCGTACCCTCGCTGCACCATTGCAACGGTGGTGCTCTGGCTGTGATCAAAAGCCTTGATCGTCAGTGAGCCGGCCAGCGTTCCGAATGAGTTCAGCCCGCGCCGCACCGTTGAATAGCCGAGCCGGTTTTTCTGCGCCTGATAGATGACCTGCGCGTCCTCAAAAAGCACAAAGATATATCGATAGGCGAACATCAATATCTCGATAAATCCCTTCGGCACCCGAAACCATGAAAGGCTCGCCATAAATTCGATAAAGGGAGTGGAGAATCCCAGCACGGCAATAATGGATACAGCGCCGATGATCCTGGTCCCGATGAGCAGTCCTTCACGAAGACCGTCCCGGTGACCCACGACCTCAGCGCCGAAGATGTTCAGGGAAAAGAGCGCATCTTGTCCGGAGAAGAAGAGTTTCAACAAAATCACGACGGCGGCAATGAACAGAGGTTCCGAAAATCTTAGGATAGAAACCCGTAAGGGCACCTTTATGGCCATACACAAAAACAGGCAAAGGATCGCCGTGCCCACGGGAAAGACGAATCCGTGGTAACTGAGGACCATTGCCAAAAGGGCCAGGGCAATGAGGAGCTTGATCCGCGCGTCGATTTGTGAAAGGACGTGGTCTTTTTTAAAATATTCAGAAAAAATGTGCATTCAGTTCTCCTGAAAAGAGGCTGATGCGCGGGCTGCCGGGAAAAGCAGGCCGCGCATCCACCGGATCGTCAGGTTGTTATTTTTCCTTCTCTTGTCGTTGCAGGCGCTTTTTCAACAATAAGCATCCGCCAGGAGTAACCCGCGACAAAACCGCCGAGTGTGCCGGCAAGGAGGAAGACGAAAAGCAGAAGGTCTCCCTGGTCCGTATTGATCAGCGGCTCATGCGCCTCCCTGCCGTGTTCTTTGGCGTATTTTTCGACTACCGACTCATCAACGCCGGGCCATTTCTCCTTTTCACCGCAAAAGGCTGAAGGCTGAAAGGTAAATGCGAGAAGAATAACCACGGAACAGCACAATAGCAGTTTCCTTAATTTAGCGCTTGATTTCATGCCATCACCTCCTCTGCCTTGATCACCCGCATCTTTACCAGAAGGTCGGGCCGCTTTTTATATAACAGAACAACCATACCTGCCGTCATCGCCCCTTCGAGGATTCCCAGGGGAAGCTGCGTGGGGATAAAGGCGATGAGTATCTTCCAGAAAAGCGGCAGAAAAGGGGAGTCGCCCCTTATGCCTGAGGCAAGTTCAGCCGATGTGGCGAGGTAAGTAGCCCAATCGGCAAAGAGTCCTGCCATGAAACCTGCAATCCCAAGATTGGCCTTGAACACTCTCAATCCTCTGAACGTAAGATATCCTGTAAACGAGCCCATGATTCCCATGGACATGATGTTCGCGCCAAGTGTGCTCAAGCCTCCGTGGGAGAGAAAGAGCGCTTGTATCAGGAGCGCAACGGCCGCCACGACGGTGCTTATTGCAGGGCCCAGGAGTATCCCTGATATCCCTGTCCCGCAGGGATGTGAGCAGGTGCCTGCAGTAGGCACAGGGATCGGCATGCATGAGATTATAAAAACAACAGCAGCCATCAGCCCGACGAGCGGCTTGAACGACAGGTCTGCGTCCGAGAGCTTTTTTAGCCTGTATAACCCGTAGGCCATAAAAGGCGCTGCCACGACAAACCACAATGCCGCCCAGTTCCAGGGCAGTATACCCTCTGATATGTGCATGGCATAGGCGTTGCCGGCGGACAGAAAGCAGCCAAATAGCACGGAAATAAAAACCAGAACTTTTATTTTTAAATTTTGAATTTTCATTTTCCCCCCTAAAACCTGTATGTAAGTCCGGCAAGCCGCGTATAATCCGCCTCTTCCTTGCTAAGTCCTGTCTTTACCCCAAGATCCGCGTCGAATTTCTCTGTCAGGCTGTATATGAAACCACCAAGCAAAAAAAGCGGATGGACATTTGATTCCCTGTCAGGGTTTGTTTCACCACCGATATTGGCAACTATTCGCAGGTCTTTTACAGGCTTATATTCAAATGCAAGGGAATAGTGCCAGGTATCTCGAAGCCCCGTCGTGTTTTTTATGCAGCCGAGATTCAGATGGAGATTAAAAGGTTCCATCTCTTTTGTTGTGATATAGAATAAACTGTAGCCTGACTTGCCGTCTCCGAGTCCTTTCTCATCATTTCCGGTCGGGAACGTCACCCCGGGTTTAAGGGCAAAACTAAGTCCCTCCTTTTCGTAGAGCCTCCATTTCAGTTCAATTGAGGCATCCGATATGCCGTTTTCCGTTGTTCTGTTACCGTCTTCATCCTTTGTACTCAAAAACTGATAAGGCAGACCAACAACGAGATCAAGATCATCTGTCATACCTGCGGAAAAGGATGGAGTAATTTCTGTTGCTGAATTTCCGTTGTCGTTCAAATACTCTCCATTTACCTCAAGCTGAAATTTCCCCTTGCCCTGTGTGCCTGTGTCATCTGTGATAAGTGGATGAGCTGCAAAAGCCATCCCTGACCAGAGCAATACACCAACCATAATAATAGTTTTCTTAAACATAGTTTCTCCTTTTCATCGAGGTTGTGGGAATGAGTGGTCTTCCGGCTCAGGACATTTGCAGTACCCAAAGAAATTCCTTTTCTTCGGGTCCCTTTTCTACTCACCCGCCTTCCCATCCGCATATGGCAGACAGTGGCTCCATTTGGGTTTTCGTTTCCATTACGGCTGCGTGACAGCAGGGGATTTTCACCCCTTTCCGCTTCTGCATTCCCTTTTTTTACTTTACCTTATACTTGTGTATTCCTGAAATTAACTATCTTTTCCATCACCTCCTTCTGCCATCTTTAATAATGCGTTTACAATCGCCACCGCCACGGGTGTCCCGCCCTTTCTGCTTAGATTTGTGATAAACGGAAAATTCTGGGCAGCAAGAAGCGCCTTTGATTCAAGGGCCTTAACAAAGCCCACGGGGACGCCGACGATAAGTGGTTGAGAGTTGAGGGTTGAGGGTTGAGAGTTTAAGATCTCGATCACCTTCAAAAGCGCCGTGGGTGCGTTGCCTATGGCGACGATGCCGGCATTTCCAGAGAGCCCCTTCTCCATGGCTATCTCCGAACGTGTGCGTCCGGTTGCCTCTGAAACCTTCGCTACTTCGTCATCCGCTATGCCGCAGACGACCCTGCCTCCCCATTTATCGAGGAGTTTTTTATTTATCCCGGCCTTGACCATCTCAATGTCTGTAAGAATATCTCTCCCCGCCCTGATCGCGGCAATTCCGGCCTTGACAGCATCAGTATGAAAGACAAGGGTATTTTTAAACTCAAAGTCGGCCGTGGAATGTATCACACGCTTTATGACGGGTATCTGCTCAGCGGATATATCATTGAGGTCTGTCTCCTCTGCTATGATCTCAAAGCTCCTCTTCTCTATATCCATCGGGACGTTGAACCTGACGTTTTTAATCCTCTCGATCACTATTTCAACAAGCTTATCGTGTATGCCAAGCGGCTCGGTATAGACAAGTTCTACATTAGTGAAGAGACTTCTCGCCTCGGCGATTATTTCAGGGATGTCCCTGGTAACGTGCATGCCCGAGCTCAGAAAATAAGGATGGGCGATTATCTTTTTTGCGCCATCCTCGACACATTGCCTTATCGCGCCCATGATGTCAGGCTTTCCGAATTCCAGGTATGCCGACCGTACGCATGAGTTTGAACATCCCGGGTGGATCGCGCCATGCAAAAGCTGTCCGACAATATCTATGTTGTTTGCCTCTTTTTTTGGGCTGCCGTGTCCTATGAGTATGATATGTTCCATCAGTCTTGTTCCTTTTTATCCTTGCAAAAATTGATGACCGCCTTTGCTAAATTCGGGTTACTGCCAAAGTGAAGGTGAATATAACCGGCAAGGGTATTTTTGTGCTGATACCCTTCATCCGGCAGGACAGCGCCCGCCCTGTCTTTAATTATATGTTGCAACGCATCCTGAGGATATCGCTGTCCCTCGGCTATCTCGGAATAATGGAATTCATGGCCTCTCATGGTTGCTCCTCTTTGGCCGAGGACCCCGTCATTTTTCAATAGAACCTCCCGGTATCCGAGGGAGGACCTGCCGCGGCGCATCTTTGTCCTGAACGGAAATACGCCGGCCATGGGGAAATAGCATCCGGTTTGATCATAGAGTCCTTCTGAAAGATACATCAGGCCGCCGCATTCAGCGAACATTGTTCTAGATGCTTCGGCCCAGTCTCTGACTGAGGCCAACATGGAGCTGTTTTGAGACAGTGTCTCTGCATAAAGCTCGGGATAGCCGCCTCCAATATAGACCGCGTCAGCACCTGCTGGGATTGTCTTATCAGCAAGCGGGCTGAAGCGTATAATTTCTGCTCCGGCTTCTCTGAGGAGATCGAGGTTGTCCTCATAATAAAAGCAGAAGGCCCTGTCACAGGCAACCGCAACACGGCAAAGCTGCTTCGGTTGAGGCGCTGCCTGCAGGTTTGAAGCATTCGCGTTTATTGTCAGCTCAGGGAGCGAAAGCATGGCGTCAATATCAATGTTCGAGATTATTGTATCGGCCAGCCGGTCCAGATTTACCAGGGTGAGCGGATCCTCCTCCGCAGTGAGCAGGCCCAGATGCCTGCGCGGTATTTCATAATTCAGATCTCTCGGCAGGAACCCGAAGACCGGAACATCCGCTACACATTCTTTGAGACGATTGAAATGATTTTGCGAGGCTACTTTGTTGAAGATGACGCCTGCAATATTGACGGCCCCCCGGCCAAAGGACCTGAACCCTTCCACCACTGCGCCCGCGCTCTCGGCCATTCCGTAGCCGTCTACAACGAGAAAAACGGGAAGCCCCAACGCAGAGGCCAGCCCGGCAGTTCCCTGTCCGCCGTCATAAAGCCCCATGACTCCTTCTACAACCGAGACGTCTGTAGCAGCGGCATGCCGTTGAAAGCAGGCTTTTACATAGGCGTCTCCGCACATCCAGAGGTCGAGGTTTCTCGATGTCCGGCCGCAGGCCACGCGGTGCAGCCCTGTATCGATAAAGTCAGGGCCGGCCTTGAACGGCTGGACTGTAAGCCCCTTTTTCCTGAGTGCAGCGAGCAATCCAAGAGTAACTGTTGTCTTTCCGCATCCGCTGTGCGTGCCTGCGATGATCATTCCCTGCATAGCCTTGCGACCTCCCTGATAAGGCGACTGTTTTCTTTGCGTGACCTGACAGCCACCCTGATATAGGTTTTATCAAGACCGTTGAAGTTCGAACAGTCCCGGACAAGAATGCCCTTTTCCTCAAGCGCTCTTACCACTTCGTGAGCATGATCGATCTGCAACAGATAGTAGTTAGCTCTGGAGGGCAAGTAACGGATGCCGATCTTTTTGAACTTCTCTTCCATGAACAATTTTTCTTCATCCATGGTTTTCAGTGAACGCTTTTGATACGTCGTATCTTTCATCGAAGCAGAACCTGCTGCTGCTGCCAGCCTGTTGATAGTCCACGGTTCCTTCATTTTTCTGAGCATATCAGCGACTGCCTGCGGAAAAATACCATACCCAAGTCTCAGGCCTGCAAGTGCATAAAACTTGGTCAGGGACCTGAGCACCATGAGATACGGATTGCCTGCGACCTCGAGCGCTATGGACTCTCCGGGGCAAAAGTCAATAAAGGCCTCGTCAACAACAAGATAACACTTCAGCCTCTTTGCTGCCTCTGCGATGCGCAGCACAGCATCTTTCCTGACAATTCTGCCGGTTGGATTGTTCGGATTACAGAGGAACGCAAGACTGCCGGTGAGTTTAGAGTCCGGCTTTGTAGCTCCGGAAATTCCTTTCATGTGAGCTATAAAAACATTTGTGTCTATATCAAAATCATTTTTCTTGCTTAGTTTATAATGAACAACTTTCACCGCGGAACTCATTCTGCAGGCCTTTTCATATTCCGAAAACGTCGGCGCTGCGACAAGCACATGGTTAGGTTTCAGGACTCTCGGGATAAGATAGATGAGTTCCGTGCTCCCGTTGCCGCAGATAATGGATTGGGAATTCAGTCCAAGCATATGGCTTATCTGACCAATTAGCCCTTCCGCATAAGGTTCGGGATAATGGCCGAGTAGAGCAGTCTGTCTGCTCATTGCAATCCGGGCAGATGCAGACAGGCCCAACGGATTGATCGAGGCGCTGAAATCGACAATCCGTCTTTCAGGAATACCGGTCTTGCGGGATGCAGTATATATGTTGCCGCCGTGTTCCATCATGGTATAGACCTCACGAAAAGTATTCCCGCTGCAGTTGCTATTGCAAGCGCTGAACTGACGAAAACAAGGACCATAGCCTGCCGGGAGGCGATCAGATAATCATTAGCCGGATTGTCGCCGATATAGGGTTTTTCTACAATACTGCCGTCATAGGTGGAAGGACCCCCAAGACGCACTCCAAGCGCTCCTGCCATAGCTGCTTCAGGAATTCCGCTGTTCGGGCTTGAGTGGTTTCTTCCATCGCGCTGCATAATGCTCCATGCTGAAATGGCCGTCTGCAGCTGGCCCTTTCCGTGCTTCAGCAATGAGTATATAAAAGAAGCCGCAACAATTATTAGCCCGGTTAGTCTGGCCGGTATGTAATTGGCGAGATCATCAAGTCGTGCAGCAGCCCAGCCAAAGCGTATATATTTTTCATTTTTATAGCCGACCATCGAATCAAGGGTGTTGATTGCCTTATAGGCCATTGCAAGGGGAAGTCCGCCGACAACAAGATAGAAGACCGGTGCTATGACACCGTCCGAAAGATTCTCTGCAAGGGTCTCGATCGTGGCGGCCAATGCCCGTTCTCCGGAGAGGTTTGCAGTATCCCGGCCGACAATCATTGAGAGATCTTTTCTTGCAGCCTCAAGGTTGCAGTCCTGAACTGCCCTGATGACAAGTCTTGCGGCATCAGTCAGCCCCCTGACAGCGATTGTTGTCGAGATCAGATAGATAATGAAGACCGCACCGATAATCGAAAGTGGTTTCAAGGCAAAGCTGTGCAGAAACTTCTGCAAAAAATAGGTGCTGCCTGCGACAGGCAGGACGATACCGGCAACGAGAAGTACCCCGGCAAATCGTTCTGTCTCCAGTTTCGCGTAGCGCCTCAGAAATTGTTCCAGATTTGTGATCGCGCTGCCGATAACCCTGACCGGATGGGGGAGCCATCGCGGATCGCCGATCGTGAGGTCTACCAGAAAGGCACAGATAAGTTCCAAGGGGCTTATCATAATCCGAGGATCCTTTTAATAAACTGCATGTCTACATTTCTTCTGACCAGGTCCGCGAGCCGGTCGATCGCCCTGTCCTGGTCGCGGCCATAGTCAACAGAAGTGTCCAGTGGTTCCAGTCCTTTTTTCTTCCGTATCTGATCGAGTATGGACCTTCGAAAGGAGTTGTCCTCGAAAATACCATGCAGATAGGTTCCCCAGCAGTTGCCATTGCGCGACCCGTCAAGTCCACGTGAATCTCCCGGTCGGGACAACCTTTTTAAGTTAAAGAGCCCGATCTCCCCGGTACTTCTGCCCATATGAATTTCATATCCGTGAAGGCTCTGTCCAGGGGCAAAAGACCAGTTGCCGTTCCAGCCTGTCCAACCTTCTTCCCGGATCTCTGCCTCGACCTGACAGGTCATTTTTTCGGCTTCAAACGTGGTTTCGATATTCAGGAGGCCGAGGCCGTCGACCTCCCTGTGTCCGCTCTCGATATCAAGGGGATCGAAGATACGGCTGCCTAACATCTGGTATCCTCCGCAGAGCCCAACAACCTCAATCCCTTTTGCGTATGCACGAAGTATGCTCTGATCTATGCCGCTTTCTCTTAAAAAAAGAAGATCCTTAACTGTATTTTTGGTGCCAGGCAGAATCAGAAGATCAGCATTTTCAATATCAGCAGCGTTACGGGAATATATCAGCTCAACATCCGGCTCATGGCTGAGAGGGTCAAAGTCGGTGAAATTGGCAATATACTTGAGTCGGACGACAACGACGCGTATTGCTCCCTGCCGTCCCGTCATCCTTTTTTCTGTAAGTGCAAGTCCGTCCTCCTCAGGAAGTCCCAGATCAACGGCATAGGGCAATACCCCGATGACCGGTTTACCAGTCTTCCCAAGAATCATATCCAGCCCGGGATTAAGAATCTCAATATCACCGCGAAATTTATTTATGATGAATCCTTTTATATGTCTGGCATCCCGGCCGAGCAGTTTCACCGTGCCATACAGGGATGCAAAGACCCCGCCTTTATCAATATCACCAACAAGCAGGACCGGGGCCTTGGCCATCTTTGCTGCCGCCATATTCACAATATCGACGCTCAGAAGATTGATTTCAGCAGGGCTTCCGGCACCTTCCATAACAATCAAGTCGTGATTTTGCGATAACCGGCTGAAAGATTTTTCGACCGATTTCCAGGCCTCCTTCTTGTATGCGTAATACTCCCGAGCCCTCATCTGCCTCACTGCCTTCCCCTGAATGATCACCTGTGAGCCTGCCTCTCCTGTAGGTTTCAGAAGTACGGGATTCATGTCTGTGCTGGCAACCACTCTGGCAGCCTCTGCCTGGAGCGCCTGTGCCCTGCCGATCTCCCCGCCGTCACGTGTCATATACGAGTTGAGAGCCATATTTTGTGCCTTGAAGGGAGCAACCCGCATTCCTTCATCGCTGAATATCCTGCAGAGGGCTGCTGCAATGAGGCTTTTCCCAGCGCCGGAACCCGTCCCCTGGACCATCAAGGCCTTAGCCATTATTGTACTCCCCGTAAGAAACATGGTTCATACACTTGACAACCGGATATCTGTCCCAGAACTCTATGATATTCACCGCAGCATAGTCCTGTTCTATCCTGAAAATATTTTCCAGCGGAACACCCAGTATATGGCAGAGCAGGACTCTGTTTACTCCGCCGTGGGCAACGATCGCAACGCACTGTCCCTGATGACTATCGAGGATACGGTTGAAAGACGGCAGTACCCGGTTCCTGAGGTCCAGGGTGCTTTCACCGCCCGGTGGACTGAACTGATGCGGATTGTCTGCCCAGGCATTGAACTCTTCAGGATACAGTTCCCGGATCTCGACGAAGCTCATATCCTCCCATATGCCAAAGTTCCTTTCCCGCAGGTCAGGGACCCTGATCGGCTCATATCCATGAGGGCTCGCGATGGGTTCAGCGCTTTTTACCGACCGACTCAGGTCAGAGCAATAAACAGCTTCAAGTTTTGCTGTCCCCCCGGGCCTGAGCGGTCTGTCAGTCTTTTTCAGGTACTCCTGAACAAATACTGCGGCGTTTCTGGCCTGCACAATACCTTTGTCCGCGAGCGCAACGTCCATGTGGCCCTTATAGCGTTTTGTCCCGCTGCCTTCTGTCTCGCCATGTCTTATCAGAAAGAGTGTCGTAACCATACGTATGCCACCCCCAGATAGATGATTTCAGAAACCTCGGTCAATGCGCCGAAATGATCTCCTGTAAGCCCCCCGAATATGCGGTGAAAAAACCTCACCGAAATAAGACTGATAAGATAGAACAAAATGAGCATAAGGACACAGAGGCCAAGGGATTCTGACATACTGATGCCTGATGCACTGATAAAAAATCCGGACACGACAACCGCCAGACAAAGTGTAATCATGAGCATTGATGATATTAGTAGACTCTGCATACCAGCGTTCTCGATAAAGATCTTTCCGAGGCCGTCATTTCTTGCTGATATGCCGTAAAACATCGGGGGAACCGTGATCCATTTCGAGAATGCAGGCATGAGGAACAGAATTCCGGCTGTAGAGGGAAAAGAAAGATCGATGATAAGACTCTTCATGAAAAGATATTTAAGAATAATGACAAAAATGAGAGCGGCAACGCCGATGGAGCCGGTTGAGCTGTCTTTCATCACCCGCAGTCTTTTGCCGATATCAGTCTCCCTGTTGCCGGATGATTTTACGGCCAGGGCGTCCGCAGTATCAGCAAGCCCGTCGAGATCAAAGCCGCCGCTGCTGAATGCGAGCAGCACGACAAGCAGCCCGGCCGTAATATCCGGGGGAAATACCCTGCTGAACAGGATCAGCCCCAGCACCAGAAAAAGCCCCTGAAGAGCCCCGGCCAGAGGGAAGAAGGCAGCAGACCTGCCGATCTCCCTGGCCGTAACATTGCCGCTTACGGAAACCGGGACGATCGTGAGAAACTGCATTGCCAGAAGGAGATTCTTCATCAGTTGACGATCTCGTCCGTGACGCCTGCTTCCCCGAACGTTGCCATCTCTTTATATATTTTGAGCCCGGCCTCGATCAGCGTCATCGCAAGCGCAGCGCCGGTGCCCTCACCGAGCCTGAGGTTCAGATCGAGAATAGGGCTCAACCCCATGGCCTCAAGCATTGTCCGGTGGCCCTGCTCAACAGAATTATGGGCGGCGAAGAGATAATCAGATACCGTAGGGCAGAGTCTATAGGCGACCAGTGCCCCGGCCGTGGAGATGAAACCATCCACAACCACGGGGATTCTGTGCGCAGCCGCACCGAGGATGAGACCTGCAATACCGCCAATCTCTGCCCCTCCCACCTTTGCGAGAACATCGACCGCATCCTTCGGATCGGGCTGATTAATGCGAATCCCCTCTTCGATCACCTTGATTTTTCTGGCAAGCGATTCATCCGAGATCCCTGTCCCCTTGCCGGTGACCTCTGCAACCGGCTTCCTGGTGATCACGGATACTATGGCGCTCGAAGGGGTGGTATTGCCGATGCCCATATCGCCGGTCCCGAAGATTTTATAGTCTTTTTTCGCATAGTCCCCGGCAAGTTCTATACCGGTCTCGATACATCTGGTTGCCTCATCCCGCGTCATGGCCGGTCCGACCATGAAATTCTTTGTTCCCTTCACAACCTTCAATGCCATGAGGCCCTCAGTGCCCGCGAAATCATAGTCCACGCCAATGTCGATGACAACGACTTTTGCCCCTGCGTGGCGCGCAAGCACATTGATGCCGGCACCTCCGCTGAGAAAGTTAAAGACCATCTGGCTTGTGACTTCTCTCGGATAGGCAGAGACCCCCTCGTCGACGACCCCGTGGTCACCGGCGAAGGTGAAGACTACCTTCCTGTTGAGGACAGGGCTCCTGTTTTCGGTGATTGCCACGATACGCCGGGCGAATTCCTCAAGTCTTCCCAGACTGCCAGGGGGCTTTGTCAGATTATCAAGATGCGCCTGCGCCGTGACGGACCAGTTCTCGCTGACGGGGCGGATTACTGCGATTGTCGAATCAATGCGGCCCATGTGTTATATCTCCTTGATTTTTATTGGGATGCCAGCTGCGACAAGATAGACCTGGTCTGCCACCGCTGCAGCCCGTTGATTCAGTGTCCCTGCCAGGTCCCGGAACTTTCTGGCCATCTCGTTTTCAGAAACTATGCCGAAGCCGACCTCGTTGGACACCGCGAACAGTGAACCTCTAACAGATGTCAAAGCGGAAATAAATGATTCCGTCTCCTTGAGGATGTCCCTATCCGCGAGCATCAGGTTGGAGAGCCAGAGAGTAAGGCAGTCGATCAGGATCACGTCATGCGAGTCTCTGATTTTCACCAGAAGCCCGGGAAGGTCCAGAGGCTCTTCAAAGGTATCCCAATCAACAAGACGCTCCAGGCGATGCCTTTCTCTCCGCACCTCCATTTCGTCGTCAAAGGCCTGTGCCGTTGCAATATAGGCCTTTTTGCCGGGGAGGGCGGAAGCCCGCGCCAAAGCTAAAGCGCTCTTGCCGCTCCGTGCCCCGCCTAAAACGAACACTTTTCTGCCTTGGTGATTATTCACTTGGCCTTGTCGGATCCTGCCATGTTCTGTTCGAACATTCCGGAAAGGATATCGTTGGCGCAGAACTTGCCGCACATGGTACAGGAATGGTCGCTGCTGTTGCCTCTCTTTGCCTTGATATCACGGGCGCGTTCCGGATCAATGGCGAGCGCAAATTGTGCGTCCCATTTCATATCGCGCCGGGCCTTTGACATCAGCCGGTCTTTGTCTGTTTTGCGGAGCTTTATCATATCGCCGATATGCGCGGCTATTCTTGACGCGATCACCCCTTCCCGGACATCTTCGGGGTAAGGCAGCCCCAGATGCTCGGACGGTGTCACGTAGCAAATAAAGTCGGCACCGAACGACGAGGAGAGTGCCGCGCCTATGGCAGCAGTAATGTGATCATAGCCCGGTGCAATGTCGGTCGTTATCGGGCCGAGCATATAGAAAGGCGACTCGCCGCTCATCTTCTTCTCCATGATGATGTTTGCCTCGATCTCGTTGATCGGGATATGCCCCGGTCCTTCGACCATGGTCTGGCACCCCTTCTCGCGGCCGATTTCAGCGAACTCGCAGTTGATAATGAGTTCCTGGATCTGGACCCGGTCACAGGCATCGTGGATCGCACCTGCCCGGAACCCGTTGCCGAGGCTCAGAACCGTGTCATATTTTTTCATGATCTCGACAACACGGTCGAAGTGTTCGTAAAGAGGGTTTTCCATTTTGTTATGTTCCATCCAGGCGACCATATAGGAGCCGCCCTTGGAGACTAGACCGCCGTAACGATAATGCTGCTTGCGGAGCATCTCGACCGTCTTGCGGTTGATGCCGCAATGGATCGCCATGAAGGCTACGCCTTCGGCGCACTGCTTTTCGGTGATCTCAAAGAGAAGCTCGGCCGGCATATTCACCGCAGCACCGTATTTTTCAATGGCGATTGCAAAGGCCTCGTACAGGGGAACGGTTCCGATCGGAAGGCTGATTGCATCCATAACCGCTTTTCTGGTTCCGGCAATGTTTCCACCAACACTCAGGTCCATCAGGGTATCCGCACCGTATAGCTGGGCGATCCGTGCCTTTTCAACCTCCATGGCAATTTCTGCGATGTCAGTCGAGGTCCCGATCGAGGCATTCACCTTTGTCCGCAGTCCCTTGCCGATACCGACAACATTCTGCTTCCTGTGTTTATTGGCCGGTATGATGATCTTTCCCGATGCTACCCTCTCCCGTACTACTTCGCTATCGATCTCTTCGGCTATCGATACGGCTCTGATCTCCTCAGTGGTTTCTCCCTTTAATGCTCTCTCCAGCTGTGTCATTTTTCCTCCTGCGTGTAGTGGCAATTTTTAATCGAGTAGGCGGGGGCAATTAGCCCCTGCCTCTCACACCACCGTACGTGCCGTTCGGCATAAGGCGGTTCATGTGGGACGCCGAAGGCGTCGTTGTTATGCAAGAAGGCTTATAACGTCGCATTACCTCCTTCATTACATCGGTTACCTTTGAAGAGCTGTTCCCTTCCGTTGCCACAGACGTTTGACGCTCCCTATCCTTATTCTCACGGGTTCTGCCCGTTACCCTCCGGTAGTCCTCTGACATCTCAGTCATCCTTCCTGCGTCTCCTTCGTCCAATGAAACTTCCGCATCTCTTCGTTCCTACATGTTCCAGCCTTCGTCGCCATGCGCTTCGACTACTATGCCTTCTGCTGACTTCTGTCTGTTCATCTCACCGCCTCTCGACGCTGATAGCCCGAAACGTTCAGGACAAACAAACAGACCTCCCCGTGTATTGCGCACACACCTTCCCCCCATATACCCGTCGCATCTACTCCCACGCCTTCCCGAATGACTATTGGGCTTTGAATCTTTTGGCCTTCTCGCCCAGACATGGCTGCCTCGTATGCGCTTCGTGTTCCTCGGGCCGGGGTTTTGCCGTCCGCTTCCTTCAGACCCTGCCTCGCGGCGGTAGCCCTTGCGGTTCGGCTAATGGTTCCCGTCATCAGGGTCCATAGAGGACTTTTCCGCCTCGGCGGATCAGCCGGGGCTGACACCTCCAAGTATGTGCGTCCTGACGGGCGCACCAAAAAAAAATCCTCAAGGCATAAAATGTCTTGAGGATTGCACCCTGTTTGCTTCATCCTCACCCTCTATCCGCGAGAAGGCACTCATGACGATCGGCGACTACTCATCGCCATCCCGTACTCGGATACTAATCTTTCAGGCAGGTCTTCTGGCTCCCGGTTCACCCTACTCACCGGCCTTCCCGTCTGTTTGCACAGACAGTGGCGTTTCGGCTTTCGTCCCGGTTACAGCGGCGGGACCGCTCCCGGTTTGGATTGCTCCTCACGGGATTCCCTACTTATGCCTCGCGGCACCTGAAAGTTAATTTAATTAAAGACGATAGAGAATACGTTTGTCAATAGTGACAGGGTGAACTCGGAACAAATATATTGCTGACATCTGATCCCGACTAAGTTTACATTTTCAATGGACACAGGAGCAATATCCATTATTTCTCGTTACCGCATCCGTATCGGGACATTGATTTTGCATACTTTGAGGGGCAATAAATAAAAAGCATTCCGTGTTTCGGAACGAAACGTACACTGTTAAACAGAAGATCAACTTTGCGCAGTTTAGGGAGTAAGTGTGAAAAAAGAAGGTGGAGGCAGTATTGAAGCGTATCCGAAAGATTAAGCCTATGAGGGATGAAGAAAAGCGGCTCAGGTACCTTTCAATTGAAGAGTGCCCTATCCTGGTAAGCGCATGCGAGCACCACCTTCAACCTATAGTAATTACGGCACTCAATACCGGCATGCGGCGAGGAGAAATATTCGGGCTCAAATGGACCAATGTGGATCTGAAAAATGGTTTTATCCTCCTGAATAAGACAAAAAACGGAGAGCGCCGGGAAATCCCTATCAACAACACACAAAAAAGAGTGCTGCAGCGCTTGACCAGAAGGCTCGATATTCCCCATGTCTTTTTTAATCAGGATACAGGAAAACCCTATCAGGACATCAAGCGGGCATTTGCTGCTGCAAAGAAGAGAGTAGAGACCCTGAAATGCCCGGATTGTGACTACAGAAAGCCAAGGCTGAAAACCGAAGATGAAGCAGGCACCTGTCCGAAGTGCGAGGCGAAGTTGGCGGTCTTTAAAGGCATCGAAGATTTTCATTTTCACGATCTGAGACATACTTTCGCGTCTCACTGCATAATGGCCGGAGTCGACATAACCACTCTATCCAAGCTTCTGGGACATAAGAGCCTAAAAATTGACCCTCAGATATGCACACCTCGCACCGTCCCACCTGGTAAAGGCAATAGACGTCCTGGATAAAGCGATCAATAAAAAAATGAGTAGCACAAAATTAGCACAAAATTAGCACAAAAAGAAGGGGTTACAGGCTGATCGAAACCTGTAACCCCTTGATTTATATGGTAGGCCCGGGCGGTTTCGAACCGCCGACCTCTACCGTGTCAAAGCAATTTCATTAATTTTCGTAAGTGGGCCTTTTACCTGCATTTTATGACTTTTGCTTTACTTTTCAAGGCGTTTCGCCGTTCCGTCCTTTCCGATATTTTCCGCCATTTTATGCCCTTTAAGATATTTTTGGCTACATTTTGGTTACAGTGGCCGGCATATCAAATACTGGGATTTCCATCGTTTTCACTGGTTGTTATATTCAGACTTGACCAAAAAGAAACACGTATAATGTCTCTCTGTTTGTCGCCTCAATCCTACCAATAGTAGCCCTACAATGGCTTCTAATACTCACGTATTTCCCGTTTACAGCGCATCAAACGAGCATTGTGACCCCGTAGGGGGGAGATTGGTATATATTTGCGGGCTGCCCCACCACATCCTTGCGCCTCTGAACGTAAAAAAATTCGTTGTCTGCCAGGCTGGAAAGGAAGTACTTTCGCCGGGGTAATAATCAAGATAGCAAGGAGGATTGCCTCCGCAAAGTCCGCTGTCCTCCGAATAGTCCACTTGTCTTTCTATGGCATAGTTAATATGCAGATATTTCACGTCGGAAATCGGCCAATTATCGGGGGCATCTCTTTTCATCCAGTGAACGTGACTTGTATCATCAAATTGATAATCGCTAAGTAGATACATCACGCGTTTGTGATTGGCAGGTGCCAGATTAGAGACCTTGATATCATAAAATGTGGGCGAAGCTATTCTGTAGGTCGTCTCGGAGTAGGGCGAAAACAGAATGTATATATCCTGTGGATCATGCCCATATACGTCCGCTTCGCTCGGATAATCTGCAACCCCGTTATGGTTTGCATCTACTTGTTCAATAGCTTGCTGACTGCCCGCCACATACCAGCTACCGCTAATGCATATCTGGTCGGTATTGCTGAAGAGATCCATGGGTGTGGGTTCGCTGATGTCCTTAAAGCCGATAGCCACGGCATTTTCTTCGTTGCCAAGTGTACCCTTGAAGACAACCTGCAGATATACGTCTGTTGCCCACAGGGGTATCGGGTTCTGGCTTAAGTCAAAATTTAGCTCAGTAGGGCTGGCGCTAAAAAGGGCGCTTACGTCATTTTTCTCCGGCACGACGATATAGGAAAAATCGGCGTCCTTTTCTATGGGGCCAGGTTGAAAAGGGTCTGCATGGGCCACCTTGTATTTCACCACCAGTTGTATCGTGCCATTTGTCATGTTCTCGCCGGTCGTCGTAGTATTTGTGGCCTTGAGTTTTATGGCTGTAAATGCTGGGGTGAAGCCTTCCTGTGTTGCATCTATCATTGAATAAAGACCGTTGGTTGGCACGGATATAGATATAGTCCCACGAAAGAAGTAGTTGAGAAGCCCTGCCAAATATCCAACAGCACGGGGAATAAGCATTGCGGCGTAATCATTATGTACAGCGTCATCAAGCACCCAAGGGCTATATTGCACGTAGCCCCTCCTTATGCAATCATAAGAAATGTAACTCACCGCAGCCATTCGCGCATCTGCCTGACCTGCCGTTTTCCTAATATATATCTTATTGTCAGATTTGCCATCTTCAGCATCGGCAACCTCGGGATGCTGCCAATCGATGCTGGCGTAGGTTGTATCAGCATAGGACGGATGAGGATAGTCCTTGAAAATGGTGTCAGCGCTGAAAAAATTGGCGTTTGAATATTCGGCAAGTCCTATCGTATCCGTCAGCGGCACTGAACTACCGTCATAAGTATCAGTATCCCAGAAGAACCGAGGTGCAGCCGAGCTTGTCGAAACGTAACCGTCAGGAAAAGAAATTGAGGAATAGTTCAAGCTCCGAAAGTTTCTGTTAGTATACGCTTCGTAAGGATCCGCCGTGTGAAAGTCATTTCTCGTATGCGCAGGAACTGCCATATCCTGCACAAGATGCATTGCGCGACCTAATGCTTGGAATGCTATACCGAGGTATTGCTCCCTCAAAGTCTTATCAGTTTGAATGAGCCCATCATACATGCGCTTTCGCGCCCATACCCATGGGCCATAATTCGGAAGGTCATTGGCTCTGTCGTAGGCGGACTGGCCTATTTCAACCCCCAATACGGAATATCCCTTATTAGTCAGAGGGTCGTAAAAATGACTAGTCGGAATGTCAGGACTTACGTCTTCCATCCAGCTACCTTCTATTAGCCAATCCTTAACCGTTTTACTATTTTGAACCTCATTAGCGCCCGCTGATAGAAATAGGCTGTTTAAATATGTTTTTATGGTGCTAGCGTTTTGATCTACGGTCTCGCTAGTCAAGCGTTGATGAACATTTGATGAATAAGCATGTAGTTCACCGTGCGTGACTACTATTGCTATAAAAATTAAAGAAAAAATTATTATTTCCCTTTTCATTAGTACCCCCCTCTTTTGGGTATCCCAATCTCACCTTGAAGACCGAGCGCCTTTCGATCTTCATTAATAAGGCCAAGTAGAAACGGTAACTTTCTATACGCTTTATCAAAGGCTAACGGAGAATGTACACTGTCATTTGTGAGTTTCCGTTCTTCTTTCGTGCCCGGCTTACCCAGTTCAACAACGTTATTTTGTTTACTACCTTCAAAGAGCGGTGGGTTGTTCCAACTGGGCATATATTTCTTTCTATCAGGCTCAGTAGAACCCATCGGCGGATAGGCCAGATAGCCAGGCTTAAAAACAACTATATTGCCGGGAAGACTTATCCTGCCGAGCGGCCAAGGGTTAATACACCAGGCTCTTGGCAGAGTGAACTCTCCATTTTTATCGGTGAGCGTCTCAACGGCATCACAAAACATAGGCCAGCCGAAATTGACTTCGAGATTCCAACTTCCAGCAACTACTGCACCTTCGATGGGCGCTCCCGTCTCAAGTTCAACCACTTTCCCTTGATATGGCCCGTCCCAATAGTAAATCCATCCATGGAAAGATTCATAGCTTTTTATATTCAAACGAATCATAAAGACACCGGCAATAAAGTAAATAATACCTACCGTTATTCCAAGCCTCGTTAGTAATGTCAAGCTGCGTTTTTTAACAGTCCTGGATCCTTTGCGCCTGGAATGCTTATCTAATTTTTCTTTGGTCATGACTGTTCTCCGCTAATCTTAGAACTCCCTAATCTTCCATAATCCATCGCTATCCTTCATAAAGTAAATATAATAGGTTATTGTAACCTGAGTTCCGTCAATATCCTGAACGCGATTGATTCTGTATTTTGCGGTGTCATCTTTCACATAGATAAGCTCAATGGCCTGCATGTCGGAGATCATCTGCGGTAGGTCGCTCAGAATAATATTGAGTGCCTGTTGATAAGAATCTCTGGTTGCCCCGCTCATAAAGTTCACACCGCCTACTACATCTTGAACGCTAAGTTTTGCTTTAAAGGCGTCCCAAATATTCCTTAATGACCCGTCAAGTACGGACGCGTTCAAGGTCACTATCCCAATAGTATCCGTATAGGAGTAGTTGCCTGAATCCACAACGGTCAATGTCGCATAATAAATCCCTGGAGATGAATACAAGTGACTCACGTTGTCAAACGTCGCATCGGAATAATCATTGACAGCATCCCCGTCAAAATCCATCTCGTATGTTGCAACGCCATTAGGAATCGCTGTTGAAGCCGAAAAGTTCACGGGAAGAGGCGCAACACCTGATTCAGGACTTGCTGTCAGCGTCACATACGGCTGCGAAGCATCAGCGGTTACTGTTATCGCCGTAGTTGCCGTATTCCCTGCCGTATCTGTTGCAGTTACTGATATAGTATTAGCCCCATCGGAAAGCGGCACATGATTAACTGCAAAGTCGCTGCCGTAAACCATTCCTACTATTCCATTGACTGTCACCCCTGTTTCGTTGCCCGGCGTAATAAGGTTTCCTTTCACCATGATATCCGGTCTATATATGGTACTTCCATCTGTAGGGGAAGTAATCGTTATCGTAATAGGCGGTGTCGTAAACGTCATATCAGAACCATAAGTTGTCCCATCTGTATTAGTGGCGACGACCCTGAAATGATATGTCATGTTTATAGAAAGTCCTGTAATATTTGCAGCTACAGGAATATCATCAATCCCGGCAGGCAACAACTGAGCCGGGGTTGTATTTCCATAGGAAGTTGTTAAGCCCCATTCAAAATATACGGATGTTTCAAGCCCGTTAGGATTTACGGTTCCATTCAACGTGGCGGAATTGCCGTTCTTGTTTGTCGCCGAATTCGTCATGGCATATGGCGGAGCATTGGAAGGCGTCGTAAAGGGTACATCGCCTCCATAAGTGGTTCCTGCAGAATTGGTGGCAACCACCCTGTAGTGATAAGTAGTATTGAGCGTCAGCCCTGCGATATTTGCCGTAACAGCAACGTCATTGACTCCAGCAGGAATATTCTGCGTAGTTGTAGTATTTCCATAAGATGTATCAGTCCCCCACTGGAAATATACCGAAGTAGCTGCCCCATTTGGATTGACTGTAGCGTTTAATGTGGCAGAATTGCCAGCCGTATTATTGCTAACGGCGTTCGTTGTTGCAGAAGGGGCAATTATCGGCGTTGTGAAGGGTACATCGGAACCATTGGTCGTCGCTATGGAATTTGTAGCCACAATCCTGTAATGGTAAGACGTATTTGCCGTGAGTCCTGTAATATCGGCCGAAACAGCAACATCATCGGTTCCTGCAGGGATTACTTGAGTAAGTGTTGTATTTCCGTAAGACGTTGTTAATCCCCATTCAAAATGAACAGAAGTCTCCGCCCCGCCGGGATTGACCGTAGCGTTTAATGTGGCTGACGTACCGACATTATTGCTGACGGCATTCGTTGTGGCAGATGGTGCAACAGCCGATGTTGTAGCATTTGCTTCATTACTATAAGATGAATCCGCGAATATATCATACGCCCTTACCTGGTAATAATAAGTTGTTCCAGGCAATAAAGAAGGATCAGTATCGGAATATGCCGTTGCTTCTGCGTCCGCTGTCCCTATCTGGCTATAAGTTCCATTTACTCCCGTCTTACGCTCTATCTTGAAGCCTGTTTCCGTGCTTGAGTTGTCGTTCCATGACAAGTCTATTCTGTTTGAGGATACTGCAACCGCACTGAGCCCGGAGGGCGCATCAGGGGGTACGTAAGTGCCTGACAGGGTGAGGGTTGAATTCGGATCTATGGTAACCGTCCCCGCATAGTCTCCATTTATGGCAAGGGCGATGAATGTTTCGCTGAAGTCCCAGGTGCAGCCCTTTGACGACGTACCGTCAAAGAGAATGGTATCAGCGGCTGAGGGCAAGAGGCTTCCCGTCCAGTTCTCCGGGGTTGATGCAAGATCATCTGCGCCACCGCCGTTCCAGGTGGCCGAATAGGCTGGTGAAGAGAATAAGGATGCTAAAAGCAAAAAAATGAACACCTGCAGAGAAAGCTTCATGAAGATCCCCCTTTTTCTCAAGCGAGGCTTCTAATCCCTGGACAATTTAAACATTGAGGAAGCATTCTTGTCAATAGTTTCTTTCGGTTGTTGGTGGGTTTGCCATTCAGCCACTTCACATATTCCATTTCTACTTTGCACAACTATCAGCTTAGCCACTAGTCCGATTTACTGGATGGACTGCACAGAAGCATGCCTTACTTCGGCGATGCGTGTTTGGATGGGAAGGATTTAGAAAAGAAGAGGTTTGAATTTGGCTAGAATTGTTGCGACAGAAGCAGTTGAAAGACGGTCGATGACCTTGATTTTGCGGGCTTGCCAATCAATAGAGCGTACCTGATCAGCGAGTGCAACGCCTGAAGTCTTTTTGGCGCCTTCGAGTGTAACCTCAAATGGGTAACCTTTGATTTTCGTTGTGATAGGGCATACGAGGCAGAGGCCGGAAGCCTTATTGTATAGTGCCGGTGAAAGAACAACAGCCGGCCTGAAGCCCGCCTGCTCATGCCCTACCGTGGGATCGAAACTCAAGAGGACGACATCCCCCCGATCGGGAACCGATCTCATCAAAGTAGCTCCTTTCCAACAGGGCGTCCAAAGTCGGCCTCGTCATGCCTGTTATCAGGAGTAATCCCTTTCAGAAGCTCTTTTAAAGAATACTCCTTCTTGCCCACGGGCTTGATGATGATCCCTTCAGCGGCTTCATCGATCTCGACAGTGGAGTCCACATCGATCCCAGCCCTCTTAGCAAGACTGCGAGGTATCCTCACTCCGATACTGTTGCCCCATTGGGCAGCCTTTGCGATCATAAACCACACCTCCTGAAATATTACGTTTGATAATAGTATATCCGAAGGATATCCAAAACAACAAGAGTGGAAAAAGGGCAGTCAGTCCGGATTATCCCGCTGATACAATGCAATATCCCCGGATTCTCTGAAGTCGAGCTGCGACCTCTACCGTAAAACGGTAGCACATCGGTAACCTAATTTTTCAAATGCTAGATTTATCAACGTGTAAGAGGCTTAAATTATCTGATAATGAGTATGTTGAGGAATTCTTGGTTACAGTTGGTCACCGAGAAAAAAATCAGGCTGTTGCGATTTTCTCGTAACCATCTGTTTTATAAAGTAAAAATGGTAGGCCCGGGCGGTTTCGAACCGCCGACCTCTACCGTGTCAAGGCGATTTGATTAATTTTCGTAAGTGGGCCTTTTACCTGCATTTTATGACTTTTGCTTTATCTTGCAAGGAGTTTTGCCGTTCCATCCTTTATGGTATTTTCCGTCATTTTATGCCCTTTAGGATATTTTTGGCTACATTTTGGTTACAGTGACCACAAGTAAGGTGCCTTTTAACTTTATCAAAGGAAATATGATTTACTGAGGCTTTCTCTTCCCGAGGCATGCTATTTTCCGAAAGGACAGACCGGATATCTGCACTCTCCGCATTTAATACAAAGCCCGCCATGGCCGAGCTCTGCAAGCTCCTTACGACCCACCTTATCACCGGCAAGGACCCTCGGAAGAACAAGATCGAAGATAGTGTTCTTTGCGTACATGCCGCAAGCCGGTATGCCCAGGACAGGGATTGCGCCAAGATGGGCTGCCAGGAACATCGCGCCCGGCAAAACTGCCGAGCCATAAGTGATATCAGAAGCTCCAAGATTTCGAATCGCAAACCTTGTCACGTCATCAGGATCGACAGACATGCCGCCGGTGGTGATAAGCAGATCTGCTCCGGCGTTTATCAATTCCCTCAGCCTGTCCTCGATGAATGTTTCATCATCCGGGGCATAATAGGTGCCGACGATCTCACCTCCAATAGCCTCTATTTTGGCCTTGATAATTGGCGCGAAGGCGTCTTTTATCCTGCCGTAGTAGACTTCACTACCTGTGATGACCACACCTGCCTTAGGTCTTCTGATCTCTCTGACCTCAATGATCTTCCCGGCCTGCTCGCCGATCTTCACTGCTGCCTGAACAACATCCTTCTTGACGATCAATGGAATTGCCCTCGTGCCTGCGACAGTCTGACCTTTTTTCACAACCGTGTTGCTGTGGATCGTCGCACACATGACATCACCAAGCAAATTAAATTCGAGAAGGGCATCTTTATTTATCTTAAGCAGGCCTTCCCTGTCGGCAATGATATTTATCTTTCCTTCCTTCGGCTCTCCCTTTATCTTCACGCCCTCACCCATGAGTGCTTTTGCCAGGGCATAAGCAGCGTCGTTCTCGTGCATCTCATCATCCGCCATATTCAGTACAAAGAGATGCTCCTTCCCGAGCCTCCGCAGGTGGCAGACATCCTCTTCCCTAATAATATGTCCTTTCTTGAATGCTCGCCCTTTAAACTCTCAGGGCCGTATCTCTGTTATGTCGTGGGCAAGGACAGTGCCAACGGCCTCTGTTACCGAAATTGATTTCCTGTCAATCTTTTTCTGCGTATTGGAACTTTGAAGATCGCACATATTCCTCTCCTAAACCCGTATAGTATTTTTCATGGCCATCAAGCTATAGTGGATAACTAATCCAAGGAGAAAACCGATAGTAAGGTTATTTGTCCAGAAACCCATAACAGCAACCGTCATTGCTACAAATACCGCTTTCCTGTCATCCAGAATGTCTTTCATAAACAGCGAATGCTGTATTCCCACATAACAGAGCAAAATCCCCAAAATACCCGAAGGAAAGGCAGAGACAACGGACAGGGCCGAATGACCGAACATCAGGGCAATAAGGATCAGAACGATAGCCATTATATAGCCCGATCTTTCGCTTGATGCCCCAAACTTGCAGTGTGCAGTCAGTCCCCCGCAACCGTGGCACATGGGAGCGCCGCCAACAATGCCTGATGCAATGTTCGCTATGCCCATGCTTATGGGAATACTCTGCAGGTTGAGCCTGCCCGCTTTTTCTCCATAGAGCAGTCTGCCGGTTTCACTTGTCGCTACAACGGCGTTGCCGAACGTCAAAGCGATCTGCGGCAGAACAAGGATAATGAAGCCTGTCCAAAGGGTGTTCAAATCGGGAACAGCTGGCGTCAAGGCAACAGGACCGAATACCGCAAACGTTGCGCCCTTGATGGAAAGCACTGTACCGAGGACGAGGAGGGGAATAAGCGGCGGGATTTCTTTCAGCACGGTCATGCTTACAAGGAGAAGGGCGGCGGCGAGGATTGCTACAACAATGTCCGGGCTCATAAGGCCGAAGGAAGTCCTCACAAGCATGGCACCCAAGCCCAGTTGAATTCCACGTATCACGGACACGGGGAATATTTTTCCGAGCCAAGCGCTCAATCCGGTGACGGCAATAAAAATCAGGAAAATTCCCATCACGATGCCGGCGGCGTTGATCACTTCATAGCCCATGCCTGTCGCAATCGCTATTGCCGCCATAGCTTTCAAGGGCTGAACAGGCATTGTTATCCTGAAATACCAGGCAGAAGCCGCATAGAATATGCCTGCCATTAAGAATAACGCCGTCGGATTAAAATGATTTTTCGCAATCAGGGCAACGGCAAGGGGAAACAGAACGCCGATATCGCCGAAGGCGCCTGAGACATCCCATAAAAAAGTCCTTAAACTACCCGAAGTTTTCCCTGAATCGTTCATCAACAATCTCTCTTATCCCTTGTTCCATCGCATCGTACTTCCTCAGAAATTCCCTTGCATTGTCAGTGAGCGCAGCACCGCCGCCGTTCTTGCCGCCGGTCTGCCGCTCAATAAGCTTGAATCCAAGCCTCTCTTCCATGGCTTTTATATAGCCCCAAGCCTTTCTGTAGGAGATATTGATCTCCTTTGCAGCGTGGTTTATCGAACCATATCTGTCTATGGCCTCAAGCAGAAAGCTCCTTCCCCTGCCGAAGACCGGTTTCCCTTCAACTTCGATCCATATTTTGGATTTAATCTCCATCATTGCTCCTTTCTCCGTTATGGAATATCTGCATAACGCGGGCTCAAAAAATAGCCTGCCCGGCAGGCTCATAATATCCGGCATCTGCACAGGGTCTGCACAGGATTCTCCCATCCCTTTGAATCTCCCGCATGTCCTGAACGTATTCGCCGCAAGAGTCGCATTGAATTCTCTGAAGAGGTCTTCCGGGCATATCCTCGGGATTCAGTTTCACCCGTACCTCCATCACGTCAAAGAGGGCCTCGTCGGACATTATCTTGTATGCCTCAAGCTGCGCTGCATACTTATTGCCGATCTCCGGAAAAAGCTCTTTTGCCGCCTGACGTGACTCCTCCTTCGCAATGACCCTCACTGCTTTACCTGTCTTGAGGTTGACAAAGGTCGCGGCCATCTTCCCGTAGTCCATGAATTTCATGGTCCTATGGCCGAGACTGCAGCCGGTGACAGACTGAACCGCATCTGTCGCGCACCGGTCCATTTCGACAAAGACTATAATACTCTTTCTGTCTTTGCCTTTCGGATCTTCAATACCGATTTCCTTAAGCCCGAGCATGGACATCTTCACGCCGAGCACTTGGCCGGGGCAAAGGTGGCCATGGATCTTCGCTGACTCTTCAAGCAGAATGTCAAAATCGAGTAACTGAACCAAATTGGCTTCTTTAATCATTCAAACAATCTCCATATAGATGATATTTATCAGTTCACACCCCTATTAAATCCAGCAACTTCCTCGTTGTCCTCGCTAAGGTCTTGTAAAACAGCATGTCCGACGCGTCTTCCATATCACGAGCAAATTGAGGGACCCACTGCAAGAGATGCTCATTTACCAACCTCTCTGCCAAATTAATGTAATGAGCTTCGTTTTCGCCCTCCTCATGCATGCCATGAAACAGCAGCGCAAGAAAGTTCAGTTCCGCCCCGATGTGATCAGGCATTACGCCGGGATCGTCGACCGCCAGCCCCAGCTCGTCATAGATCCTTCTCACCTCATCGGCCGACTCCTGCATCATCAGCCTTTTCGGCGACACATAAACAGATTCCCACGGAGGACAGGGCAGCTTATACGGCCCGATAAAGAGCCGGGTGTATTCCCATATAAGGCTTTCAACCTCTTCCTCTGATTCTGCATTGATTCCTTCAAGGACAGCTTTTATATCCCGGAGGAAAATCGAGCTGTCCTCGGCAACTAACGTTTTCCAGTTGTAAATTGCCTCTTTCGAGGGCTCGCATAAATACATGCTGCTCAAAAGACTACAGATCTCCATTAGTCCGCTATTTGCATTCATAATGGCAGTCACTGTCTTATTCCTTGACTCATTATTTAACCTCCGGCGTGAAAACCGGATACGACGTTCCGGTTTTCACGCCGCTGGGACGCCCCTTTTCGCTGGCGCTCTATTTCTTTATGTTCTTCGCGGGAACAAACCTCACCGATGGTATTGTCAATTTCGGGTCCGCGAAATGCGGCAGCCTGTCCACAACCGCGCTTTTGAACGCCGGATCGGGAAAGGCATTGCCTGCTTCCACATCCGGGAGTTTGCCGTTGGAAAGCGCATAGCCCATACAAGTCCTCACACACGCAGGCGGAAGCCCGACCTTCAGTCTGTGGATGCAGAAGGTGCACTTGTCCATCTTTTTCTTCTTCTCGTCAAAAGTGGGAGCACCGTACGGACAGGCGGCAGCACACCGTTTGCAGCCTATGCATTTTCCCTGGTCGATGAGCACGGCGCCGAACTCCGGCTCCTTGGTTATAGCCCCGGACGGGCAGGCCTTCATGCAAGCCGGTTCTTCGCAGTGGTTGCAGGCAGAAGAAATATACCTCGCCTTAACGTCGGGATATCTTCCTTCTTCCTCTATGATGACCCTCCTTCGCCTTACTCCTACGGGAAGGTCGAATTCCTGTTTGCAGCCGGCCTCGCAGGCCCTGCAAGCTATGCAGTTATCTTCATTAAAAAGCCATGCCATCTGATTCGGGTTCTTTGCCATATCTCTCGCCTCCTAAGCCTTTATAATCCTGACGCCGATTTCTTTGTGGACAGCCATGCCCGAAGTCTTTTCAGAAACACCCGCAAGGAATTGACCATCACCTGTGCCTGCCGGCGACCACCGGTTGATCTTATTCAGAGAGCCCCGCGCAATCTTCCCGAATCCCCAGTGCCCATATCCGTGATGAAGTGCAACAACCTCAGGATGTATTCTTTCGGTAACCTGTACAGTCGCCTTTCCTTTTGCATACGGTGACTCAATCCAGATGGCATCACCGTCCTTGAGTCCGAGTCGCGCTGCCGTAGTCGCATTCATAAGAAGCGGATTGTCCCGCTTCATCTCCATCAGCCAGTCGTTGTTGAATGTCCTCGAATGGGTGTGTTCCGCCTGCTTGTAATTGACGAGATAAAGAGGAAATTCCGTCGTTGGTTTATAGATAGGCTCCACATAATCAGGCAAGGGATTCAACCCCTTCTTCTCCATCTGCTCCGAGTAAAACTCAATTTTCTTAGAAGGTGTTGCAAAGCCGTTTTTCTTGTATTTTTCGTAATTCGTTTCGCCACCGATAAATACGCCGCCCGGAAGCGCCATCATCTCATTCAGCGTTTTGCCGATGGGGCCGTTCTTGAGCTGATCGGATATGTATTCCGGATAGGTGTCGGGAAGAGTCTTCCCGTCCTTGTCCTTCAGGCCCATCTTTTTGGCAAGTGCGAGGATGAACTCCTGCTCCGTCATCCCGTTTATCACCGATTTTACCGCCGGCCGTCTTATGGCCGTGGCAGGGAATGTCACCCAGTTCACGTTCACTTCCCACCGTTCAAGATAGTGGCTCCCAGGAATGACAATATCTGCCAGTTCAGCCGTTTCGCTCATCATGGTATCGAGGACTGCGATATATTCGAGCTTCTTTATCGCCTCTATATTCTTTTTCGTGTTCGGGACCGACATCACAAAGTTCTGGAACATAAAGACGCCTGCCCTGAGCTGGTAAGGCTTCCCCGAGATCATTGCGTCCCGCGTTTCGGTGTAAATCCCGGATACATGCGCAAAAGGATACTTTGTCCCGAGGCCGTCAATCCTCGCCGCCTTAGGCTTATCGACATTGAAAGCCCTTCTCTTGCCACCCATAGCCTGCCTGCTCATCATATTTCCGGGCTTGTCGTACTGACCGAGCAAGGCAGGAAGCATCGCTATCGCCCTTCCACCGTCCGTTGCGTTGGTGTGATGTCCAGGCCCGCTCCATGTGTCTACGACAACAGGTTTCGTCGATGCGAGTTCCTTCGCTATCCTTTTTGTTGTCTCTGCGGGAACAGAGGTTATCTTCTCGGCCCATTCGGGAGTTTTATCCTTGACGAGGTCTGCGTATTTATCGAATCCCACAGTGTAATTCTTTATGAAGTCCTCATCGTACCATTTGTTCTTCACGATCTCATGTCCCAGTGCAAGCGCGAAGGCGCCGTCTGTACCGGGTCTGATCGGGATCCATTCATCCGCCTTTGCAGCGGTCTGATTATAGAAGGGGTCGACATAGACCATCTTAGCGCCCTTTGCCCTGCCCAGATTCCAGATGCCCGGAAGGTGTGCCCACTTCGTAGCGGCAAGCAGATTCCATCCGAATACGAGGGCGTATTTCGTATTCGCGAAGTCCGGCAGAGGCCTGTCATCGCCCATCACGAGCTTGAAGGACGCCTTTCTCGCAACATCACAGGTATTTGAATGCATCGAGTAATTCGGCGAGCCGTAGAGGAGGTTGAAGTCTCCCTGCATGTCAGTAAACGATGAATCTTCGGTGCACCAGAACATCGCTTCAGGGCCGTATTTCTCCCTTATGCGCGACAGATTCTTTGCCACATCGTCAAGGGCCTCTTCCCAGGAAATGGCCTTCCATTTTCCCGAGCCTCTTTCGCCCACTCGTTTCATCGGCTTTTTCAGCCTGTCGGGGTCATAGAGGGCCCTTGTTCCGGAGTTGCCTTTTGCGCACATCCTGCCGCCCAGCGGCTTGTATTTGGCATAATCGGTGGAGATATTCGCCACGCCGATCGGGTTGTATTCACTGGGCTCGATCTTTACGACCCTGCCGTCTACGACATGGACCTTTATGCCTGACGTCCCACCGCACATCTGGCATGTCGTATAAATCCACTCGCCCTTTCCGGCCATCTTTTCCTCTGCGCTGGCCTCTCTGAAAAGGCCGAACTTGTCGTCCCAGAGGAGACCGCTTGCAACTGCTGCCCCTGCAAGGGCGGAAGTCCATTTCAGGAATGACCGCCTTGTGAACTGTTTCCCGGTAGCGCTCTCAAACAGATCCTTTTCTTCTTTGGTTATTTCTTTCTTTTCGCTCATTCTCTTCCTCCTTTACTGCGCATACAGGACATTTGCACCCTTCACGCCACCGCTGTGGCATCCGGCGCAAATCTGCGGGTCAACCTGTTTTCTCAATGCTGCGGCAGAGCCTTCTCTTAAATCGACCGATTGATGGCAGTCCGCGCACTTCTTGGGTGTGGCAAGCTTTGATTCGAGATGCACCCTGTGAAACATCTTGTATTTCTTGTTGAGGGAGACTTCCTTCATGATCTTCGCATGGCATGACAGACATTCCTTGTTGCTCATTTTGCCTGCATTCTTATGCAGTTCAACAAGATTCTTCTCCGCAGCTGTTACTGTTGAGGCGAAAAAAAGACATAAACAGCAGATAAAAATACTTTTCATATTCTTCCTCCTTCCGCACTTGGATCGTTCTATTTTTCGATGCGCTCTGACGGGCTATCTTCACTCAGCGACTTCTTAAATCCTGATATGGCTTCCCCCAGTCCTTTGCCTAGCTGAGGAAGTTTAGACGGGCCGAACAAAAGAAGTCCAATAACAGCCATTACCGCAATTTCTGGCAATCCTAAGCCGAACATTTAGTCACCGCCTTTCACTATAAATTCTATCCATAACAAACACCTTTGCAATGTCGCGCAGACAGGAAAAAAATTCTAATCGCAGATTATCCAGCATTAATAAGCAACTTTTTTGCCAAGGTATAACTGGCTGAAATTTAAAAGATATTATTTCGGTGATGTTACGAAAAGGAAACGAACTTATAAAGAAGAGGTAATGATTTATTTGATTTTAATTAACATTTTGACTGAGAACAGTAAAGCGAGGCTGTTACGTTTATGTAACGCTTCGGGGGCTACGCAATTCCGTAGGAATTAATCTTTTCCCAAAGCGTCTTTCTGCTGATGCCCAGGATTTCTGCTGCTTTTGTCTTATTGCCCTGAGTTGTCTGGAGGACCCTGATGATGTGACCCTTCTCAGCGCCGGCCGCAATATCTGAAAGAAGAAGACTTTTTGGCGTAGATGTGTCAGCTCCGATGATAGATGGCAAATCCTCCTTGCCGATCATCTCACCTGAGGAAAGAGTGACGCATCTCTCGATGATATTCTCAAGCTCCCTGACATTTCCCGGATACTCATAGGCAAGAAGCAGATCACCCGCATCTTTGAGGAACCGGACATCTTTTGAGAGTTTTGTTCTATATCTGTCCATGAAGAATTCTATCAGGGCCGGAATGTCTTCTTTCCGCTCCCTCAGAGGAGGAAGGGTGATCGGTATAACGTTGAGCCGGTAAAACAGGTCTTCCCTGAACCTTCCTGCCTTCACTTCCTCCTCGAGGTTCTTGTTTGTCGCAGCAACGATTCTGACGTTGACATTCAGGGTCGAGGTCCCTCCGACCCTCTCAAACTGCCTTTCCTGGATGACCCTTAAGATTTTCGCCTGCGTTGAAAGAGGGAGATCTCCGATCTCGTCGAGAAAGATGGTCCCTCCATCGGCGAGCTCGAATCTTCCCGGCTTTCTCTTGACCGCTCCGGTGAAAGCCCCTTTTTCATGTCCGAACAACTCGCTCTCGATAAGACCCTCCGGTAATGCGGCGCAATTGACCTTGATAAGCGGCTTGTCCCTGCGGCTGCTCTGGTAATGAATCGTCGTCGCGATAAGCTCCTTGCCGGTACCGCTCTCACCGAGTATGAGGACAGTCGAATCCGATGCGGAAACTCTTTCCACAAGTGAAAATACTTTCTTCATCTCCGGGCTGTCGCCGACAATATTGGGGACGCGATAGCATTTGTTGAGGTCCTTCCTGAGCCTGGTGTTTTCTTCTTTCAGTTGTTTCATTTCGAGCGCGCGTTCGATGAGCAGAAGAAATTCATCAAGAGCAAAGGGTTTGGTAATATAGTCGAACGCGCCGAGTTTCATTGCCTCAACAGCGTCTTTGATCGTCCCGTAGGCGGTCATGACGATGACCGGAGTATCACTCCGCTGATTTATTTCCCTGACAATATCGAAGCCGTCAATGTCAGGCAGTCTGACATCGGTCACAACGACATCAAAGGAATTTCCTTTCATCGTTTCCAGTGCGCCGCCGCCTGCATCAAAAGACATAACCTCATACCCGGCGCCACTAAGGGCGTCCTCAAGGGTAATACGCATTATCTTTTCATCCTCTATGAGCAGAACGGTTTTTCTCATTTACCCCTCACCCTACCCCTCTCCCTCAAGGGGCGAGGGTATTAACATTGTCCGGAAATCGCATAATAAACCTGCTGCCTTTTCCGGGCTCACTCTCCACAACAATTTCTCCATTGTAGTTTTTGATTATCTCATAGGTCAACCAGAGCCCCAGGCCGGTACCCTCGCCGACAGGCTTTGTGGTGAAAAAGGGATCGAAAATCCTATTGATATTTTCCGAAGAGATACCGCAGCCGTTATCTGCCACCTCGATGGAAAGCCTTGAATCCTCCCTGTATCCCCTCACCTCGAGCAGTCCGCCGTCTTTCATGGCATGAATCGCATTGATAAAAAGGTTCAACAGTAACTGCTGAAAATCATGCACGTCAAAGATAAGGCGCATGCCGTCAGGGACCGCGTTATTGAACGTAACCTTGCCTTTCTTCATCTTGTATTCCAGAAAGGCATAGACATTGTCCACAGATTTTTTAATGTTCATGTCAACGGGCGCATGTTCGGCCTTCCGCGACATCCAAAGCAACTTGCTGACAGTATTCTCTATCTTGTCCAGCCCTTCGTTTGCGAGATCCAGATACTTCTCCCTGCGTTCAGGATTGTCGCCGCTCTGCCTGAGCATCTGGAGGCAGTTGGAAATTCCGCCGAGCGGATTGTTGATCTCATGGGCAACCCCGGCAGCGAGAATGCCGACCGAGGCAAGCTTCTCCGACTGGACAAGTTTTTCATGGGTTTTCTTCAGTTCATCATTTGCCTGACTGATCCTCGCGATCATACTGTTGAACCTCTCGCCCAGGATGGCGAGCTCGTCATGCCCCTTCACTTCAACCCTGAGATCAAGGTAGTCTCCCCTCGCCTGCTCCATGGTGTTTGCAAGCTGCGTTATGGGACTGATAAACCTTCTGCTCAACAGGAGTATGATCGCAAACCCTGCAATAAGAAGTGTTACGGTCAGGACGATGATCTTTTTGACCGTAGCCAAGATTTCATGCTCGGCCTTTTCGAGAGATATGCCGAATTTCAACGTGCCCCACCTCTTCTTGCCGATGGAAAGGGGCACTCCGAAATCAAGAGCATTATGGTCTTTGGTCGAAAAGCGCTGAATGACGGTACTTTCTGAAGCAAGGGCCTTTTGCGTCATTGAGTCAGAATATGTCTTTCCATATTCCGTGATGTCATTATGGGATATTACTTTGCCGTCCTCATCCAGGATCGCGATATACAGAAGCGACAAGTCTTTCCTGTTGAATATCTCCATTATATAGTTGTCGAGAAGCCCTCCTTCCTCGACAAGCCCAAGCCTTTCGTAAATGAGGTCGTTGATGATGGGGATAGCAAGTGTTTCCCCGAGCAGTCGTCCCTGCTTTTCAATTTCCGTATACAATATATCTTTTTCCCTCTCAACTGAGAGATAGCCGATAATAGTCATCGCTATAATAATTGCACAGGTGGCGACGAGAATAAACTTTGCCTGGAGGCTCTGGCCTAAAACTGCCTTTATTGATCTGCTCATAGTCTTATCTTTGGATGGCAGCCCCTGCCGCAAGTCTGAGGCACTGCATTGATCTTTGAGCGAATGCCCTCGTAATCCTTGTCGGATGCCTCAACAAAACCATTTCTGCAGTCTTCATCAAGATGCCTCAATATCTTCTGCCCGTCTCCGTCACCCGGGCGCAGTTCAAGAAGCGCCTTCTTGATACTTTCGACGACTGCATAAGGGGTCCCGCGACCGGCAACCAGCGGGCCTGTGGGAATCGTCTCTGACTCGGCGATCGGTTCAATGCCGAGTTTCATATACTTCCTTGCCACCGAATCTCTTACAGCACCCGCAGCATACTGCCCTTTCAGAACGGCCTTCACCACAGAATCGTGATAATCAAAATTTGCATAGCTGCTGAGATCACCGAGATGTAGTCCGTTACCTGCAAGCAGGTAACGGGGCACGAGATTGCCTGAGGTAGATTTGATAGAGGCGAACGCGATGCTTTTTCCCTTGAGTTCGGCAAGTGTCTTTACATAGGAGTCCTTCTTCGTTATGATGACGCTTCTATAAACCGCATGGTTGTCGGCCCCTTTGGGTTTCAGGATGCAGATCGCCCCGTACTTCGCACGGGCCTCAAGGTAGGTGAGCGGGCCAAGCAGTGCGACATCCACTTCACCCTTGCCGACGGCATTTACCGCATCCCCATAATTTCTCTTTAAGACAAGCTCATACTTGTAGGGGGTCTTTTCCGAAAGGTAGTCCAAAAGGGGCTGGTACTTTTCATACATTATCCTCGGATTGTCTCTCGGTATGACGCCGAAATATACGGTATTTTTTTCTTTGGCCTTCACTGAAGCATTGGAGCTGTCAAAGGCTACTTTCTCCATTTTGCGTATAGTGTCATAGTTCCTGTCAGGGACCTCTACAAACCTGTCTATCATCATCTCGTTCAGTATCGCCCTTCCCTTGGCGGTCATTTGCATTCCAAGGAAAGCTTCCTTCAACTTCTTCTTAAGTTCAGGATTGATGTCCCTGGTAACGACAACGGGAGGAGTACCATAAGGCGGTGATCTCTTGATGATCCTTGTCTGCACGGCATAGGGAGAGCCGATTTTCAGCATATGGTCATAGACGACGCTATCGACTGCTGCGCCGTCAACGATCCTCTTGGCTACCATCTCGACCGATTTGTTATGGCTGTAACTGTAGATGAATCGCTTGAAAAACCTATCCGGAGTTAATCCCATAGTTTTTAACAGGTAGGACGGATAGAGCTTTCCGCTATTGGACTTCGGGTCGGTGAAGGCGAAGGTCTTACCCTTAAGTTCCGGGAAGGATTTCACAGGGCTGTCGTTCCGGACAATTATGTACGAATGATAGGTCGACTTTCCATGCACGCTCGGCGCTGCAAGAAGTTCGACGCCGAAACGTTCGCGGTTCCTGACATAGGGGGCGGAGCAGATGAACGCGACCTTGACCTCTCCCCTTTCAAGGAGCTGGTCCATTTCATCATACGTTCTCCTGTGGACCATCTGTACCGGTTTGCCGACCTGCTCACCGATATAGTCGATCACATCCTGATAATATTTGACCGCATCAACCGGCGTGATCATCGAGGCCACTCCGATCTTCAGAGGAACCCGTTCAATCGACCTCTCTGAAGCGGGCTTATGTTTTGCCGAGTATACCTTTTGGAGAGAAAGGAGGACAAAGACAGAAGTCACCACAAGAGTTAAAAAAATAACTCGTTTGCGCCTGCTGTTCAAGTAATCACCTCTTCTTCATATCCAGTCGAACGGCCTTCTCCCATTCCGAATGCGTATTCACATTCGCCCATGCATAGGCGAGGGATTTCGGAATGATGGGGGTTATGACCTTCGGATGGCAGGTGACTTCCTGCAGTTTCGCCGTTCCCTGCGACGCAAGAGATCCGATGTAGTCAAAGATCATCGGTTCATACACAGCGCCCATAGTCTCGACCCCCCTGCTTCCGCGAATTCTCGGCAGCACAGCCCACACGCCGGGCTTCCGATTACTCAATAGCCAGTTCCATGCCTCTTTTTGCATAAAGGGCATATCTACAGATGATATGATCCATGCGCATTTCGCCGACCATCTGAAGGCGCTGAGCATCCCGGCCAGCGGGCCTCTGGCATCAGTTACATCGGGCAGTCTGTCCATACTATTCAGACTTTCCGGGATAACTCCGGAACCGAGCAGCACCGTCTTCTCTGAAAGACACGATAGGATATCGGCAGATCGCTCGGCCAGTGTCTTACCCTTCAGTTCCAACAGCGCCTTGGGCCTTCCCATGCGTACGCTTTTCCCGCCTATAAGCAGCCCGGCATTCAGAGGCCGTTCCGAGTGATGCCTCTTCAGTTCATTGTGGATATACGCAAGGACCTTGAGGTGATATTCAGGATCATCTCTGAAAACTATTGATCTACTGCCAGGGCCTGATCCGTCGATTTTCCGCCCCGAGGCTTTCGCCTCCAGCCATACCCCCTGGACAAAGATATCCTTATGCCCCTCGACGATTATCAGATCCAGTGCCGCGGGGAACTTCCCGATGAGATCTGCGAGGGGCTTATTACTATCCCTGTATCGTGCAAAACCCTGTTGAGAGTCATGGGCAAAGACGACATCAGCCCCGGCCCGATAGAAATGGTCAGTATCTTTTCCTTTGATATCGACGCTCAACTTGTGGTGGATATGCTTGAGGACACCTACGGAAAGCCCTTCCTTTTTCAGTTCGGGAAGTATCTTTCCGATCAGCGTTGTCTTTCCAGAGCCTGAGTAGCCTGCGATTCCGACGGTACAGATGGAATTCATGTTTCCGGAGCCACGCCTATAAGTCCACCGCTATTGGATCTCCCTCCCTGACAATGCCGCCGCACAGAACCCTGACGAAGATCCCTTCTTCCGGCATAACGCAGTCACCAGCCTGATAGTAAATGGCACACCGGTTATGACATTCTTTGCCTATCTGGGTCACTTCCAATCTGATATCTTTTCCAATCGCCAGATGTGTTCCAACAGGAAGACTAAGGAGGTCGATGCCCTCAGTGGTAATATTCTCTGCAAAGTCTCCCGGCTTGACGTCAAGCCCCTTGTCTTGCATCTTTTTAATGCTCTCAATAGCAAGGAGGCTCACCTGTCGGTGCCACTCAGAGGATGCATGGGCGTCTCCTTCAATACCGAATGCGGTTTTCAAAGAAACCTCCCTTATCGGCTTTTTTCTGACACCTTTATTCTCACTGACATTGAGAGAGATTATCTTTCCCTTCATGTTCTAAGCTACCATAAAGCCTGGAATGGTAACAAGCAAAAACTCCCCTCCTCCAGCCTTCCTTTATTAAAAAAGGAATGGGTGTTAAGATAACAGTCGAGCGATGGAACTCAGGGATAAATTCGAACGCGTCATCGATTACATGCGTATTTCGATCACCGACAGGTGCAATCTAAGGTGCGTCTATTGCATGCCTGACAAGGGCGTGAAACTTTTCGAACATAAGGACATTCTCCGTTATGAGGAGATTGTGAGGGTCGTCAGTATTGCCGCGTCCCTCGGGGTCAGAAAAATACGGATCACCGGCGGAGAGCCTCTTATACGAAGGAATCTCTCCTTTCTTATCGCATCCATCAAAACCACTCATGCAATAGAGGATATCAGCCTGACGACCAACGGCGTACTCCTCGAGAAGTACGCGGGAGAACTCGCAGACACAGGTCTCAACAGGGTCAATATCAGCCTCGATACCCTGAGGCCGGACAGATACAGCGAGATAACCCGCGGCGGAGACATCGCCCCTGTCTTAAAGGGAATAGAAGCCGCGGAAAAGGCGGGGTTGTTGCCGGTAAAGATTAATATGGTGCCGATCAGGTATCTCAATGACGACGAAATAGCCGACTTTGCGCGTATGACACTCACGACTCCCCGTCACGTTCGGTTCATCGAATTCATGCCAATAGGATCAAGGGACCTCTGGAGCGACGAAAGATATATTTCGACTGATGAACTCAAAAAGACTGCTGAAAAGATCGCGCCGCTTACGCCGGTACGTTTGCGGAAGAATGGCCCGGCAAAGTATTTCAGGTTTGAAGGCGCCCCTGGGGTAATAGGGTTTATAAGCGCCCTGACTCATCATTTCTGCGGCGATTGCAATCGACTTCGCCTCACAGCAGATGGCAAGCTGAGACCCTGCCTTTTTTCAGAAACGGAGATTGACCTGAAGCCGGCGCTCAGGAAACAGTCTTCTGATAAAGAGATTGAGCGCCTCCTTCGCCTGGCCATCCAGGTCAAGCCCGAGGGCCATAACATCGATCAACGCGACGACCTCTCATCCCTCAAGAACATGTCGAGGATCGGCGGATGAGAAAGCTTATGCTTCAGATGTCATCGGACATCGCGGCATCAACAGGCAAATTCGTTAAGAGAGGACGCTGCATGAGCGCCCCCTCTTAACTTCTCTTATTTTCCAACAGGGTAGTTATTCAGGATTGAGCCTTCAATCGCCTTAACAGTAAAAGCCGTAGGAGGCGCTGTTTTCCATGACGTATATCCCCATTTCATGTCGTATGCTTTATAACCAAGCATCCTCAGAACAGAGAGGGCCTTGCTCTGCTCATGGCCTGTGTCACAGTAAACAATAATGTCCTTATCTTTCGAAAGTTTTGCGAGATTTTCCGGTTTGGCAACCTCTTTAAATCCGATATAGATTGTCCGTCCTATAACTATTAATTTATAGAAATGGCTTTCAATGGAAGTCTCTAAAGCGGTGAAAATGATCTCGATAGACCGGATTCTATGATATCGCACTAAATGGAAATGACCTCTACCGTAAAACGGTAGCGCCTCTATTACCTACTTTTTTCAAATCCTAGATTTATCAATGTGCTAAGAGGCCTAACCCATGTTCCGCAGTTGGACCGTACGATCTGCAAAAAAATGCCATAAGCGTGCGGCGACTCCGCGTCAGTACGTGATCGGCGAGCGCCTTATGCTGAAAAAGCAAATGTAGTGCAGAAAACCC
>JAJZPM010000082.1 GCA_021811105.1 Nitrospirota bacterium
CAGCCAAACGATATCTTTCGACATAGGGAAAAGACCCACGAGCCTCACTGAATCGCCATAGACGGCGCAACGGCATAGTTCTTCATGCGTCATTCTGCAACTATCGCAGCAGAATGACGCTTACTCGGAGTACTATATGAAGAAGCTACAAAGTCTTTTCTTCATGTTTTGCATGTTCGCTTTGGTGGTTTCATTTAGCATGGCGGACGATCAACCTGCCATCATGCGGGACGGGATCAAAGTAACAGTGCAATACGATCCGCAGGGCACTAACAACTGGATAGTGGCATGCGTTACATTCATTAACGAAAACCAATATAGGGTCGAGGTGACCGGGCGGGCGGTCATCACCTGTGAGAGTGGAGATAAGCGGGAGGATGCTATTAATCCCTTCAGCACGAATAAGGGGGAAACCCACTGGGTGAATATAGGGAGGTTTGGAGCATGCGGTAACGGCCGAATCAAAAACATCGACGTGGAGACGGATGTGAAAAAGGTCAACCCGTAGTTGCCGATGGCGACAGGCCTCTAACGGGTAGATATTGTCTTCATCGGTCATTCGCTTATCATCTCCTTTACATCTTCGGTCAGGGGAGCGAAGGACGAGGCAAAGCGGACGTTCTCTTCAAGCTGCTCGACGGTATCACAGCCGATGAAAGCCCTGTCTCAAGCCCCGGTTCGCATCAGCAGCCCGAAGATGAGAGCATGCGACACCAGCAGGGGCGGCACAATCGCCGTTACGATGTAGAATCCGGCGCCGAGGGACCCGGGCTTCAGACGGACGCGCGCGCCTTTATAAAACGCGAACAACAGATCTGCCGCGCCCCAAATGTTGAATATCCACACCGCCGCAATAGCCCACGGAGCCGCATAGGCCAGCGCCGCTGTGGCAATGAGGGCAAAGATGCCCGCGACAAAGTCGCCGTACCCAGCGGGCGCTGCCCGTGCTTTCGGCAGCGATTCGGAGACAACTCCAGGCACCAAGAAGCTGATCCCAATAAAACGGAGAAACATGTGCGGTGCCACCAACCAGAGCAAGGCCTGCTCTCCTTTTTCCCTTTCCGCGGGCAGGCTGTAGATTTTCCTGGGGGAAAATAGTAGACTTGCAGGGAGTGCGTTTTCGGAGGCAGCATGCAGGATGAAGAGAAAACAAAAGAGCAACTCATAAATGAATTGGCGGAATTACGCCGAAGAGTTGATGAGCTTGAAAGCGTAGAGTCCAACTATAAAAACCTTCTTGCGAACATACCTCAGAAAGTCTTTTACAAATGCAGAGACTCTGTCTATGTGGCAGTCAATCCCTCTTATGCGAAAGATTTTGATAACTTGCGGGCTTGAAAAGTTACGGATTCGAAATCGTCACGGGAACGGTAATCGAAGTAGTGGTATCTGACACAATTATATCTGCAACTGCCCCATCCGACCCAGCACATGAAGTATTGGCTGTTACTGTAAATTGGCCATTTGTCGCAAGAGCAGTTGTTGAAAGCGTAACCAGACTCCCATTTGTAGATGCCACGACGGTGTAATTTGCACGTGTACCGCCCGTTGCGTTAAATGTCGCAGATTGTCCTTCTGAACAACTCAAGGCAGCATTTGCAGGCGTCACGCTAAGCGCCCCCGGGCCGGGACGCAGTGCGCTCCATGTCCCGGATCCGTCCGAGCCTGTGCTCGTGTATGTGCCGCGAATTGCTTTCCAATCATCGCTTAACGTACCGGTTAAGGTTGTAGTACTTCCGTCTGAGTTATTGAGAATAATAGAAGTACTATTCCCGCTGAGTGTCCCTGTGAGCGTGGCGCTATCCGACGTCGTTCCCGAAAAAACCTCGTCATATCTATCTTTTTGCGTGATAAAAAGCTGCGTTTCGCGTCCGGTCACGTTGGACTTGGTGAGAACTAGATTCCAATTGCCGCTGACGTCACCTTCACCCGGATAGGTGCGGAATTTGCCCCCGCAGTTGCAGAGAGCCAAGGATAAGACCACAACCAAAAGACAGCGGGGAAAAACCTTCGGCAAGTTCATTTTTCGGCACTTTCTCATCTTTTCAAAATCTTCTTCCCCCTTGTACTGCTTAACTTAACATTATAGCATTAAAGCAGGACTAACAGGAAGAAGCCAAAATATTGGTAGTGACTAACTGGGTCACCACCAAAATATTTCATCGCCCGCTAAACCTTGATTATTCTTGCGCCTTGCAAATGGTCTTCAGCAGTTCTTCCCACAACCGGTCCTCTTCCTGAAAAGACCCTATCGCCCGGATAATTTTTTCCGTCATCGAACCTTCTTCCCTCTGCCCGGAAATCTTCTTCAGTGCCGCCGAGTGCGGCCCGAAATTCCTTTCGGCGACCGCGCAGAAGCCGAGTAGGTTTCGGACAGATCCTTGTGTCTCCGGCCGCAGGTTCCACCACTGCCCCGGGTCTTCGAGAAGCTTTTTTATTTCCGTTATCTTTCCGCCGGCTTCGGCCTGATGACGTTCGTATAATTCCCAGATCCTCTCCTGAGTCTTTCTCACCGCAGCAGCGATTTCTGTTTCCTCAAAGCGCCCGGGATATCCCTTCCCCGTCAGGTCCTCGACCGAAAAGAGCATGATATCCCCCCAGAACTGCCTGACGAATTCGCCCGAAAGGTCTACCGATTCTCCCTCCTTCTGAATGCCGCTCCTGAACTCATCCGTAAATTTTTCCGGGAGCGTGCGCTTATGCAAGAGCGGCAAATTTATAGAAACGAACCTCTGTCCGAGCCTCTTCCTCAGGATGCGGCCGAGGGTGGGGCCCGCCATCCTCAGCCCGAGACCTGCGAAGGGGATAAAATGCCTGAAGCCGCTCCGCCTGATCACGTAATTGCCGGTATAGACCGTCCTGGCCTGTTCGGTCTTCAGGAACTCCCTGTCGTGGACATAGAACTGCGTCCGCGTCGGATGGAGCCCGGAGAAAAATCCGGTCGCCCTGCCCGAAAAGTCATCGAAGCAATCTCTGACTGTGTGCCAGCCCGCCAAACTGCAGTGATACCTTTTCGGCGCATCGGCCTTCCGGTAGCCGAACAGCCCGGTCATGTCGTGATACTCCGCCGAGAAAGAGACTGAAGAACGCTCAGTATGGAAAATGCAGGGACCCTCCGGCTCAGCAGCCGAAACGCTCAGCATGAAGGAAAGGATGTCTTCGAAGAAGGTATTGATCATGACCGACGGCGTCACAGGGGGGTCGCCGACGACCTTTCCGGTAAGCACCTCTAAATTAGAAGATGCGAATATCCTGTCAAGCCAGTAAAAGTAGTTTACGAAGGGTATGTCCTTGATCTCTCCCCCGCTTTTGACCTTCACCCTGAACTCCTCGTCGCTGTCGATGAACCAGAGAAGGGTATTTTCCGGAAATGCAGCCATACGGCAGCGGAGGTAGAGATATGCGATATTGCGCGTCACCGATGCGCCTTTGTGGCCGGGTACGGCGCCCTGGAAACCGCCGATCAGTCCCGAGAGTTTCTTGCGGATATCAGCCGGGACTTTTTTCAATATGCCGCTTTGCTCAGCCTGACCGACGTAATGCACAGGGAGACCGGCGGCGGTCGTTTCAACAGAGATCGCCTTTATCCGGCTTATGTTGGAGGGGTCTTTGCTGTCGTCGATCACAAAGGCGGTCACCTTTTGAGAGACCCCGTCGCCTCCGTAGCCAAAGGTCCGGCATTGTTCGATCAGACTTCCAAGGAAGTTCCGGAGCATCAGCGGCCTGTCCGCTACCGGCACCACAATAACGAAGTGATGCCGCCGTTCGGATCCGGATGACAAGAGGTCTTCGAGTTCCCTGTAAAGCCCCCTCTGCAGCTCAAGGACCGCTTCTTCAAACTCCTTATCCGCCGCGTCCTTTTCAACAACAGAAAGTGCCTGCTCGTAAAGGTTCCTTGCGAGTTGAAAAGACCGGGGACTTTGCTCTTCAAAGGCAGGGACCAGCGAAGACCGGAACTCGCCGGCGAGACCCGCTGCGGATGGATTGTCCCTATATTGGGAGAAGAACCGTTCGAGGACGGGGAAGACGCCTCGGCTGCTCAAGGGAGGCCCTCATCTCCCGGAGGAATAAGTCGGGAATTCATTCTTGTTCAGAATCAACTCTATAAGGTTCGTCCTGTTCCTGAAGTCGAGCTTACCGAATAGCTCGTCCGCCCCGGATTCGGTCTCGACCCTGAAATATTCGATGCCGAAGGAATCGGCCAGTTTCCGGTAATCCGGGTTCACGAATTCGCTTGCGATAAATCTGCCGCCGTAGTTATAGAACTGGTTCTTTCTTACCAGGCCGAGCGAGGAGTTGTTGAGCAACACCACGGTGAGCGGGATACCGTAATTGACCGCGGTCATGATCTCCATGCAGCACATCTGAAACCCCCCGTCCCCAAGGAGTGCAATGACAGGCCTGCCGGAGGCGAACCTCGCGCCGATCGCCGCCGGAATGGCGTGTCCAAGAGAAGATATGCCGGAATTCGGGAAATAGCTCCCGCTCCCTGTGATAGTGAAGAAACGCTGCATGTAGATTATGTTGTCGTCGAAGATCAGCGCCTCGCCGTCTGCATGGCGGTTCAGGTTCGAGAGGAACCTGCTGACGAGGAGGAACTCGTTGTCCTTGATGTCGTGATTATGGTATCTCGACTTGAACTCTGCAGCTTCCTTTGTCTCTTTTCGTCCGGCGGGACTCTCGTCGAGCATCTTGTTCATAATCTCGAAGAACCTCTTCACGTCCCCCTGGACCGCAAAATCCGCGGTAAACACCTTGTTCAGTTGCGCTTCATCGGTGTCTATCTGGACGATCTTCTTTCCTTCCAGAAGCTTCCTGTTCCAGTTATAGCTCGTCCGTTCGCCGAAGCTCGCCCCCGCAATGATGACGAGGTCCGCCTTTTCCGAGATATACCGGAAGGCCGCCTCGTTGGACGTGATTCCGAGGACACCGAGGGAGAGCTCTGACGACTCCGGGACTATCCCGCGCGCCTTCAGGCTCGTCGCCACCGGCGTGCCCGTCTTTGCGCAGAACCGCGCGACCGCATCTTCCGCGTGCGAAAGTATGCTCCCATACCCGGCGAGAATCACAGGGTGCGTAGCGCCGCGAATGAGAGAAAGGATCTCCCCGGCCGGAATGGTGTCTTCGCCTGTGTTGAGTCTGCCGTCGTCGAAATGTATCTGGTCGAGAAGCCCTTCATCCACCGTTTCCTTCAGGATGTTGTACGGGAAACTCAAAAGAACCGGGCCGGGATTTTTCGAAGTGAGAATTCCGGTTACCGTCCTCAGGACGTTCAGGATATAGTCGGTCCGCTGGACGATGTTGTTGTATCTCGTGATTCCCCTGAAGATATCGAACTGGTCTATGCAGGCGCCTTCGCCCGAACTCTCCTGGAGCGCGCCCTTGCCGAATGAATAGGTGGGTGTTTCCCCGGTGATCGCGAGGACCGGGAGATGGTCCATATAGGCGTTGGCAAGGCCCGTAACGAGGTTCGTGGCCCCCGGGCCTGCGGTGGCGATGCAGACGCCGACCTTGCCCGATTGCTTCGCGTACCCGCCTGCCATAAAGGAAGCGCCCTGTTCATGTTTTGTGAGGACCGATTTGATAGGTGAGTCGTAGAGGGCGTTGTAAACAGGGAGTATGTGGGCGCCCGGGATACCGAACACGTATTCGACCCCGAGCCGCTCGAGATACCTGACTATGAAACTGCCGACCTTAATGTCCATTCACAGGTCCCGGTACCAGAGAAGGGTATGAGAAGATTTCCTGAACATGGGTAGACTATTATAGCAGTAATGACGAGGATTTTCCGGAGAATGTCGGCGGGATAAGGCGTTAGCTTTCCGCAGGATTCCTGCACGAGGTCGGGCAGCTGATCCCGTCGTAAGTATAGAGTATCCTCTGCTCATTGACGATCTTTTTCCCTTTGACCGGCCTGAATGCAGCCTTTTCGATATCCTCCGCCAATTCCTCGCGCGACGGCACGCTGCCGAAGCCGCAACCGATCACCTCTTCTGAAAGGGAATCGAGAAGTTCGAGATCAGTGCCGTTCGTCACTGCGGCAAAGGGGACGACATAATCTTCGAGGAGCCTCGCCGAGGCGATGATCTGCCTTTCCCTGGATACGAGAGAACCCGAGGCGCATTTCCAGACCACCACCGTTTTGCCGCCGAGAACGACCGAAATGTCCACGAGCGAGACGACCTTTTGTCCATCGAGGTCGAAGCTGATCTCCCTGTCGATGCAGAAGTCTTCTTTCCGGTAGCCTTTTTCTTCGAGGAGGAATCTGAGGATCTTCTGGCGTATGTTGTCCCTGTTCGAAAAGGGGATTTCCCTGCCGGTGAGGCAATCGGTCAGCGTGTCGGGAAGCAGTGGGCGCGGGCTTTCTTCGGCATGAGGCAGCGCGTCAGCACGGGGGTGAAGAAAGGAAGGCCTGCCGCATTTCACGGTCAGATGAATCTCTCGTTCAGTTTCCGGACGGCCCGGACGAAGATCTTCCGGCCCTCGCCGGAATCGATATTGATTCCCTGACCGGTCAATTCCTCCCTCAGATCGTCGAGGGCCTTCAGGTAAATCCTGTCGACCTCAAATGAGGTGTCTATGAGATGAGATTTCTCTTCTTCGCTGATATCCGACATGTCTTGCTCCTAGTCCTCTAAAAAGATCGTTTTGGGCCGGCCTCAGATGTCGTCCTCTGCCATGTCATGGGCAGCGCTGCATTTGTAGCAGATCCTCTGGCCTTCCTGGTTCACGCCGATAGGGTCGAGCTTGCTGAGGATGCTGCTGCACTCCCCGCAGACGCCGACGATAGTCCTGAAACAGTAGGCACAGAAAAAATACCTCACCCCGGTTTCAGGATGTACCCAATCTTCGAGGTCTTCAGTCTCCTGGCAGAAATAGCACGCTTTCATAACAGTCCCTTCTTTGTATGAAATCTTGGTTATTATACCACGACTTGTGATTTCGAAGTGACCCCGTGTGAGGCGGCTCTTCTTCGGATGATCTATGTCATAGAAGGAGGAAAGAGGAATGGATTATACTGAAGTATAATGAATACGCGGGAGGACAAATAAATGGCAATCAGAAACATTATTCATATCGACGAGGACAAGTGCAACGGCTGCGGTAACTGTGTGGTAGACTGCGCCGAGGCGGCGCTCCAGATCGTAAACGGCAAGGCGAAGCTGGTGAAGGAGATATACTGCGACGGGCTCGGCGCCTGTATGGGGGGCTGCCCCACCGGCGCGCTCACGATAGTCCAGAGGGAGTCGGACCCTTTCGACGAGGCGGCGACCGAAAAACATGTCCACGAGGTGAGGAAAAAGAAAGAAGAGCCCGGCGGCTGTCCCGGCACCCGGACGGTCGATTTTGAGGAAAAGAGACCGGCATCCCAGGCTGTCGCCGATGCCGGACCCGAACTCATGAACTGGCCGATCCAGCTGAAGCTTGTCGCAACGGCAGCCCCTTATTTTGCCGGTGCCGACCTCCTGCTGGCGGCGGACTGTACTGCCTTCTCGGTGGCCAATATCCACAGCAGATTCATCAAGGGGAAGAAGGTCGTGATCGCCTGTCCGAAGCTAGACGACGCCCAGTTTTACTACGAAAAGCTTTCCGAGATGCTCATGCAGAACACGATCAAGAGTGTAACGGTCCTCAGGATGGAGGTCCCCTGCTGCGGCGGGCTCGCCTATGTCGTGAAGCAGGCGCTCCAGGCGTCGAAGAAGGACATCCCGTATAGCGAAGTAGTCATCGGCATCAAGGGCGATATCCTGAAGGAGGGCAAGAGCCCGCTCATCCCGAAGCTCCAGGCGGTATAGCAGATCCTATCTGCATGGAAGTTCCCAGGATGATCACAGTTATGAAGTAACGCCGCCAACCCCCTCTTAAGCCAAGAGGGGGCTAAGGGAGTTATCAACGGTCTCAAAATAGTAACGACACTGAATTATAAAATCCCTCCTGCCCTCCCTTTGCCCCCGCACTCAGGCGGGTTCGCCGGAGAAAAAGGGAGGAATAATGCCCCTCTTAGGCAACCAGGGGGTGGGAGATTTTCCAATGAGGTAAATTCAATTTTGATACCGTTAATATTTCCTGAAGACGCCGGAGAGATCCGGTCTTAGCGCGTATTCGCCGGACCGACGACCGGGTTGCGGATCACCCCGATCTTCTCGATCTCGACCTCAACCAGATCGCCAGCCTTCAGGAAGACGGGGGGGCGGCGCTTAAAGCCCACGCCCGGAGGTGTTCCCGTAGAGATAAGATCTCCGGGCTCGAGTGTCATCAGGGAGCTGAGGAAAGCGATCGTCCATCCAACAGGGAAGATCATGTCGGCCGTGTTCCCTTCCTGAAGTATGACCCCGTTTACGCGCGTCCTTATCTGCAGGCTCTGCGGATCAGGAACGGCAGAAGCAGGCACGATTCCGGGCCCCATCGGCGCAAAGGTGTCAAGGGTCTTACCTGCGGTCCATTGGCTTGTCTGCATCTGGAGGTCACGGGCGCTGACATCGTTCATTATCGTGTAGCCGGCTATGAAGTCAAGCGCCTCACCCTCCGCAACCCCTTTGCAACGCCGGCCGATGACCACTGCCAGTTCGCCCTCGTAGTCAACCTGCCTGCTGACCTGCGGCAAGACAATCGGACTTTTCGGCCCGCAGAGAGAATTGCGGAATTTGGCAAAGAACGTCGGCACGCCGGCAACGCCCATCTGCACCTCTTCGGCGTGCTCCCGGTAGTTCAGTCCGAGACAGATGATCTTGTCCGGGTCAGGCACCGGCGGCCCGATCTCGACTTTTTCGACGGACATCAACTGCCCCTCTCCACCCGCAAGCAGAGCTTCCGCAAGGCGAAGGATCTTATCTAAGTACGACGGCCCCGATTCAAGAAGGCCCCGAACAGTAGCCGGGGCCTGGCGGTCTGCCGGGTCCAGAGCACCCACATCCGCCAGAAGAGGGCCGCGCGTGATTCCCGCCCGCCACTGCCCATCCCTCCGGTAACTGACAATACTCTCCAGTTGCATAAATTTCTCATAAAAAATGGTATTAAGCCCACGCAAAACGGCCTCCTGATTGGTTAAAATTGATGTGTCGAGCAGCAAAATCAACCAAAGCAGGAGGCCACTGAAAGTGAA
>JAJZPM010000029.1 GCA_021811105.1 Nitrospirota bacterium
TCAAAAGAAGAGGAGAGGCGCAAGTTCCTTGAATTGGCTGATCGGCTAAGCAAAACAACTGACGCGAAAGAACAGCAGGAATTGAAAGAACAACTCGCCCGAATGACCTTCGGAGAATGAGTGCCAAGAATTCAGTGGTCCACGAATCGAAGGTCTTACTCACGGATTGCCGAGACTTTCAACGTTAAAGAAGATCGCCAAAAGCCCTCGGCGCGGAGATCGTCATTAGACTTCAGGCAAAAGATGGCAAGAGCGAGAGACTTCATTTATACTCTAACACGATTGGCGGCTGTAGTCTTATTTCAGCGTTTGGTTTTGTAGATTTCCATTTCTCTTTCGATGCAGTTGTAATTAAACTATTTAATTGTTCTCCTGTAAGTCCTTCATTGATCACCTTTTCAAAATACTGCATAGGAATTTCCATATAAATAGGGGGATTTCCGGTATCATAGTGCGCTTGTGTTTGAGGCGCTGCTATTTCAGCCCTAAACATAAAAGAGTTAGATTGCAAGTTTTTTTCAAGCCTTAACTGTATGAAATACTTTGGATGATTCTTGATAGGATAGGTAACAATGATGCCTCTCACATCCTTCCCCTCCGTAGATGCAAAAGTATGATCATTTTTGTATTTCTTAAGTAACTCCCTAAAGTCATCGTCCAACAAAAAAGTTAAGCCGTTGTGCACGTAAAAATGCCAGTATTTGTATCTTAGAGTTCTTGCCGCGTAATATGTGCCACCGAATAGCAATAAGACTGCAATGACCATGAGATATGCTATCTTAAGTCTATGCTTATTCATAAATCTGTCCTTATATCGCCAACAGAGCCGCAGCTACAAGTATCAAAGGCACCGGCTGTAGTTCCTTGTAAATTTATAGTTATACCGGTCGGGACGTAAGCATATTGGATCTCATCTTCAACTCTTTCGGTTTCATTTTGGATGATATATTTGCACCCACATTTGTATGTAACCTTATATGCAATATATCTTGCGTAAAATTGTTCTTGCGTTGTATTTTTTTCATAAGTACAAATGCAAGTTGCGGAATCTTCGATCACGAGATGAGTGCATTTCCATGAATTTCCAGCGTCAGTTGTTTTATATGGATCGCCAGAAGAAACAACTGGTTGCAATTCTCTATTGATTTCTTGGCAATCCATGCCGCTGATCATTTTTAGACCAAGTGGATCACGGTTTAAAATTGGATTCATTCCCATTGCAGCGTAAAGGTTAATCCCTCCCTTAAATCCGATAGGATCTCTTGTGATAAAGCGCCCCGATTGCGCATCATAATACCTCGCCCGATAGTAATACAATCCTGCTTCTTTGTCCCATTCCCTGCCAGTGAAAGTGTATGGCTGTTTTATGCGATTCATCTGATCTTTCAGATTTCCAAATGAATCGTATTGATAAGTCTGGACGGTATTCCCTGCGTTGTCAGTTAAGACGATGACAGAGCCGAGGCCATCGGCATGATAATAATATATGTCCTTTCCGTTGATGATCGCCAAATGCTCGTCTATGCCGAGTCCTTGAACGTATCGATTTCCGGCATTGCCATTTGCATCATATTCAAGGATGATGGCGTAATTGTCATAAACATACTTCGTTGTCGTAGTGGTACCGGCTTCTGTTACGTCCTTCTCTATGCGCCTCCCTAAGGGGTCGTAATTGAAGGCGGATGTCGTTATCGCGCCATTTTCATTCTTTACCACTTTCGTCAGGCGATTTTCATAATCGTAGAAATAAGTAAACGACGTCGTCCCGTCTACCTTGAAAATAAGATTTCCGTCCTTATCAAACATATAATTACCGCCGTTAGAAAGAAGCTGGTTCGCCTGATTGTACGCGTATGACGAATGCTTGTCGGACGAAAGCCTGTTCCCCACCGGGTCATAAATGTAAAACTCCTTCTGCTGCTGGGTGGCGTTGGGAATGCCCTGGCCTTTTCCGGAAGTATTCCCGCTGTAGCCTGGCGCGGATGAAAGCGCCTGCGTCAGTCTGTAAATCGCATCATATGAATAAGCATAGGTTGTGTCCACTGTTGTCTTTGTCAGCCTGTTTCCGACGTTGTCAAGGGTGTACGAATAACTCCCGATGATTGAGCTGTTCGAATCCTTATGGATAAGGCTCATAAGCCTTCCTGACGAATCGTAGGCGTAATTTGCGGTCGCCCCATTAGGATAGGTAAGCATTGTTCTTTTCCCCATATTGTCGTACTGATAGGCAAAGGTGTTAGCGCCGTCTACCAGCGCTTTTAGACGCCCCGCCCTGTCGTAAGAATAGTTCACGACTGAGCCATCAGGATAGAACAATTGCGTCTTCCTGCCCGAAGGGTCATAAGTGTAGCTTGTCTTGTGCCCCTGCGAGTCTGTAACAGTCGTCACTCTCCCGGCGGCGTCACGACTAAAGGTATATGAGATAAACTGATTTGCTGCGGTCACAATATTGCCTTTGGCATCATAACTAAAGCTTTCAGCTGTCCCATCGGGATAAAGCTTCGTAAGCAGTCTTCCCACGGCATCGTAAGCATAAGAGATTTTGTTTCCATTTGCGTCAGTCCTAGACGTAAGGTTTCCTTTTACGTCGTAGGAATAAGTTATCGTATTGCCGAGGGGGTCTGTTTCCCTTGCCAACCTTCCCAAAGTGTCATATGTATATGCCGTAGTATTGCCGTTGGCATCGGTTATAGATGTGAGCTTATCTGCCCCACCTCCGCACGAAGGACATCCGGTACCTCCATAGGCATAGGTCGTCACATCGCCGAGGGCATCGATCACTTTTATAACCTGCCCCTTATAGTTGTATGCATAGTTGGTGGTATTGCCGTTAGCGTCCGTTTGCGAAATTCTGTTCCCGGTTTTATCGAAAGCATAGGTCGTGACATTTCCGGAAGGATCGGTGACCTTTATGAGGTGATTTTGACTGTCGTATGCAAACGTCGTGGTATTTCCGTTGGCATCGGTCTGGCTTGTCATGTTGCCGATTGCGTCATAGGTAAATCTCATTGTCGCGCCTGTGGGGTCCGTAATAGAGGCGATATTATTGTTTTGATCGTAGGTGAAAAAAGTCGTCTGGCCCGTGGCATTGATTACGCTTGTGATATTGCCTTTGGCGTTGTACTGGCTGCTCGTGGTTGCGCCTGTTGGGTCCGTGGTGGAAATGAGATTTCCTTTGGCATCGTAAGTGTACGAGGTGATATTGCCTTGCGGATCGGTTACGGACGTCACCTGTCCGAAGCTGTTATAAGTGTAACTTGTTGTTTGCCCGAGGGCATCCGTCATGGAAATCATATTGCCGTTTGCATCATAGGAATAGCTGGTGGTGCTGCCGTCGGGCGCAGTCTGTGATAGCATGTTCTTGTTCTGGTCGTAAGTATAGCTGACTATATTCCCCTGAGGATCGGTCTTTTGAAGCACTACGCCCAGATGTGTATCATAGTTGTACGTCCAGACGCCGCCGTCGGTCTCCGTCATCTGCGAGGTCTTGCTTCCGGGAGTATAAGTCATGGTCTTGGTTTGCCCGTCGGGGCTGATAGCCGATATTTCCCGCCCGTTATTGTCATAAGTATAACTTGTAACACTGTTGTTCGGATCTGTCTTCGTGAGCATGAAGCCGCCATTATCATACGTGTAGCTCCAGCGTCCGCCGTCCGGATTCGTAACAGAAGTAAGCATGGAGTTGGCGTAGGCCAAAGCATACGCAGCCCCCGCAGGATCGACGATGCCTATAATGCGGTTGCTCGCGTCATAGCTGAACGTAATGATCCGGCCTGACGGATCGATTACCGTAGATAAGTTGCCGCCTGCGTATGAAAAGGTCATAGTGTTGCCGTTACGGTCTACAACGGATGTGACCTTGCCGTTTTGGTCGAAATTATACCTGAGGCCATTTTTTTCTGTAATAACATAAGTGCCGTCAGCATTCTTCAAGAGAGTGGAGTAATCCCCTGCCTGGGGTGCATAGCCGCTAGCTGTTTTGGTATAGAATCGGCCTTTGCCGTCACCTTCGTTAAGAATAATGGAGCCGTCGTAAATCTTAACAAGGTTAATATTATATGTATGGGTCCATTTCTTGCCGACTGGCCCGGAGTAGTTATTAAGGCTGCGATAATATAGCGTCATGCCTGTCAAAGGTCCCGTACTTTTCACCGAGAACAGGTCCTGACTGTGTGAAAGATTGCCGCTTGCTGCGTTTACTGCCGAATAATTATTAAGGTCGGTCGAGCATTGGCAGTCTTGTTCGTCATCAATTATACCGTCGCAATTATTGTCTTGACCATTACACAGCAAGGCTCCCGGAAGGACTTCTCCCTGACAAGCGCCCCATTGGCCTCCGGAGCAAGTTTGAGTCCCTGCCTGGCATATGCCGACACCCTGGGTCCCGGCAGGCCCATCGTAACAGGACTTTGTATCACCTTCGGCGCATACGCTGCAGGCGGGGCCAGGCTCGCAGGAGCCCCATTGGTCGCCGCTACAAGTCTGAGTTCCCTGACATTGGTTCCCCGCAGGCCCAGTCGTAGTGCACGCCTGCATCTGGCCGTCTTGGCAACCTTTGCAAGTGCAAGTAACTGGGTCCAGCTGTAAAGGAGGCTCGCATGTCAGAGTTGGGCATTTGCACATGCAATCGGCGTTGTCGAGTTGTAATGGCGGATTGCACGCATTTTCACAAATCCATTTATATGTCCGTACTTCTTTATGACCGCATGATTCATCAATCAGCCCGGCGGGAGCACAATTTTTCTGCGGTGCCAGTGTTCCCAGGTTATATCTATAGAGATATCGTCCGTCTGCGTTAGTCACTTCAATAGAGCCACTGCCGCATAAGCTTCCGCATCCGACGCATTCGTCGCAATACGCTGTCTGTTGCCAATATGCATCCGCCACGGACAAAGGAAAAGACAATAACACAAGAATAAACGAAATGAGCACCATCTGAATCTTCTTTCCATGCTGGGATCTCATCGAATAATCCCTCCTCTTCTTAAATTACGCCCTTCCATCCTTGCGGCAACATACACCCCGTCAAATGTCCAAAGAAAGAATGCAAGAACTGCAGAAGGTATGGTTCTTAAGGTGCGGCTGAATTGAAGATATTCCATGTCCCCATTGCCCTCCCGAAATTTTATCCCAAATAAAAAAGCCTACCTTCGAAAAGGTAAGCTTAAATCCTCCATCGCTTCGACAGCCCTCCTATCCTGATATCTCTCAGGACGAGTAGCTTTGTGCCGCCCCAATTACTCGGGGGTTACCTTTTCGGCGTCTACGGCTCTAAGTAGAACACTTTTTATTCAATAAGTCAATTTTATTTTAATCATGAATTAATAAGAACTATTTATGATAGCTATTGATGCTCAAGGAAAGAAGTCATAATTTCCATGACTTTTGCAAATTCACCGGCATCATTTCCAGAGACGCTATTTCTAACGTCTTTTGGAAGTTAACTACTTGCTCCTAAACAAAAAAAGATGGTGCCGAAGGCGGGACTCGAACCCGCATGGATTGCTCCACACGCCCCTCAAACGTGCGTGTCTACCAGTTCCACCACTTCGGCAGAGTTAAAATTTTACTATAACCATGCCGCCCTTTTCAAGCAAAGACCGGAGAAGTTGATTTTCGGCGCTGTTTCCTGCAAACTATCCCTATAGAGTACAGGTGTAAAGCTTAATAGGGAATCCTGTGGAATTCAGGAGCGGTCCCGCCGCTGTAATCCCGATTCCGGTCATCCGGAATAAGCGCCTTTGCCGGTAACATGCCACTGTTCATATCTGGATGGGAAGGCTGGCAACAGGTCGGGAGAGCCAGAAGACCTGCCTGTAAATTGAAGGGATTAGTTATTAGGGATTAGGGGTTAGTGCAAATCCCCAACCCCTAACGGCTAAACCCCGATTTGGTGCCTTTCCGCGGAGGAAGGCGAGGATGAAGGAAACCAGGGTGCAATCCTCAGGGCCTGTTTTTTGGCTTCTGAGGTTTTTTTTTTGAGGAGATGATACGGTGAGAGGTTATCAGTTGAGAAGATTATCGTATTTACTTTTTTTACTTTTCACTTTTTACTTTTCACTTTTCACAGTCTCTTACGCCGCAGAACCCCCGAAGCGGATCATCTCGCTCGCCCCTAACATGACCGAGATACTCTTTGCCCTCGGACTCGGGGACCGCATCGTCGGAGTGACCAGCTTCTGCGACTACCCTGAGGAGGCGAAGAAAAAGCCGAAGGTCGGCGGCATGTCGAACCCGTCATTGGAAGCTGTCGTCACACTGAAACCAGATATCGTCGTCATGACGACAGACGGCAACCCGAAAGAATTCGAGGCGAGGCTGCGCTCTATGGGGATAAGAACGTACGTATTTACCTCCCGGAGGCTTTCTGAACTGCCGCGTGGAATAAGAGAACTCGGCGCAGCCCTCGGCATCAAGGCAAGGGCGAACGAATTCGCCGATCACTTCGAGGCGGCTCTTCGCAAATTCAGGATGGAACATGTCCGCGCGGCCCGCAACGCCAAAAAGGTCCTCTTCATCGTCTGGCCCGAACCCCTGATTGTGGCCGGTCCGGGTACGGTCATCGACGACGCACTCAGGATCATCGGCGTGGAAAATATCGCGTCCGGCGCAAAGGCGGAGTATCCGAAATACTCTATCGAGGAAGTCATAAGAAAATCGCCCGACACAATTTTCATCGGAAAAGGCAATGGGATGGAAAGTGCTTCGGAAGGGCTCTTCAAGATGCTGCGAAAGGTTCCGGCGGTAAAGGAAAAGAGGGTCTTTTACGTGAGCGACGACCTTTTCCGGCTTGGTCCGAGGACACTGAGGGGGATTGAGGAAATCTCCGCCCTGACGGACGGCAAGCCATGAAGAACAATTTTTTCCTGATCGTCCTTATATTCCTTGCGGTACTTGCGATATCTCTTTTTCTCGGTCCCACGCCTATCAATCCTCTGGCCCTGGACGGGACGACGCGGGAAATACTCGTCAACATCAGGGCCCCTCGCATCGCGGTTGCCGTGCTCATGGGCATGGCCCTCGGCGCCTCGGGCGCGGTCCTGCAGGGGATCCTCAGGAACCCCCTCGCCGACCCTTATATCCTCGGCATATCGAGCGGCGCCTCTCTCGCGGCTGCGATCGGCATTATCGGCGGGGTGACCATATTCGGGACTTTTTCGATCCCCGTGTTTGCCTTTGCAGGGGCGGTCCTCACGGGAGGGATCGTCGGGGTCATGGGGTGGAAACGCGGCGGCCTCTGGCCGGAACGGCTCCTTCTCGCGGGCGTCGGGCTCAGCTTTCTCTTCTCCGCCCTCCTCATGCTGATCATGAGCGTTTCGAGGGATGAAGGGATCCGGCGGGCGATGCTCTGGATATTCGGGGACCTCTCCATGTCCGACTGGGAAAGGGTCCCATACGGAGTCCTCTTCGTATTCGGCGGCGTCGCGATATCGCTATGGAGGGCGAAGGCGCTGAACGCGCTCATCCTCGGCGATGAGTTCGCGCACAGTCTGGGGTTTGCGCCCCAGACGGAGAGGGTACTGCTCTTCATCTCGGTAGGCCTCATGACCGCAGCCTCCGTCTCCCTTGGAGGCATGATAGGCTTCATCGGACTCCTCATGCCCCATATCGCAAGGTTCTTCATCGGCTCGGACAACAGGCTCCTGGTCCCTGCATCCGCCCTCGGGGGAGGCGCGCTCCTCTGTGCGGCAGACCTGATCGCGCGGTCTGTGCTCCCGCCGATGGAGCTCCCTGCGGGCATCATCACTGCGATAATAGGCTCGCCCTATTTCCTCTATCTCCTGAGGAGGAAAAATGTCCTCAGCGTCTAAACCGATGATACTGGAACTAAGCGGGACCTGTTTTTCATATGGGAAAAACGGGCATGTCGTCGATAACCTCTCGTTTTCTGTCGGCGAAGGAGAATTCATAGGACTCCTGGGCGCAAATGGTTCCGGGAAGTCGACCATTCTGAAGCTCGGGAGCGGCATATTGAGACCCTCTGCGGGGAAGATTGTGCTCTGGGGCAAGCAGCTTCAGTCTTACCGCAACAAAGACAGGGCGAAACTGATAAGCTATCTGCCCCAGACACTGGATATCAGCGTGCCCTTCACGATCAGGGAACTGGTGGGCATGGGGCTTTATCCTTACGACATCCCCCCCGCGATCACGCCGGATGAAGCGCTCGACATGGTCGGCCTGACAGATAAGGCTGATGCGCATATCACCGATCTCAGCGGCGGCGAGAAGAGGAGGACCTTCATCGCCATGACCCTGCTTCAGGGAGCAGGACTTCTCCTTCTCGATGAACCTCTTGCCAACCTCGACATCAAATACCAGATAGAGCTGGTGCGGCTCCTCAGGACCCTCAGGGAGCAGAGGAACATTTCGGTAGTAATGGCGCTCCATGATATCAATATCGGGTTGCAGTTCGACAAGGTGATGCTGATCAAAAATGGCGGCATACTCGGGCTCGGAAGGCCGGAAGAGGTGCTTACCGAATCCAGCATCATGGACGCATTCGACATCGAAGTGAAGATCCTGAGGCAAACAGACGGAAAGGCATATGTAAGCTATCAGGAGAATTACCGGAAATGGCAAGGGATGCAGAATGAGCAGTAAGATCGTCTTCATCACCGGAGGCGCCAGGAGCGGGAAAAGCGGCTTTGCCCTAAACACGGCCTCTGCGCTTCCCGGCAGGAAAGGGTTTATCGCCACCGCAACCGCGGTCGACGAAGAGATGAGGGAGAGGATAGCGAGACATCGCGCGGACCGCGGTGCCGCATGGGACACGATCGAAGAGCCGCTGCAACTGGCCAAAGCCATCGAAGAAGCAGCCGGGGCATTCGACGTCCTTGTCGTCGACTGCCTCACCGTATGGCTTTCGAACGTGATGTGGTCGGGGCTGGACGTAATGAAAGAGGTGGAAACACTCGTTCGCGCATGCGAAAAAATTCGTGACAGGCGGCGCATTTCACTCTACAGCGTCTCGAATGAGGTCGGAACGGGGATCGTCCCGGCAAATGAGATCGCCAGAAAGTTCCGCGACATCGCCGGAATTCTCAACCAGAAAATTGCAGCCGTATCGGACGAAGTGTATCTCGTGACGGCGGGGATACCGATACAAATTAAAGGCAAAGGAGAATCATGATGCTGAGGACGCTGGAGATGATCAGGCCGGCACAGGCAGAATTCGCCGAAGAGGCGCAGAGGCGACTCGACAACCTCACAAAGCCGCCCGGAAGCCTCGGAAGGCTCGAAGAGTTCGCAAGAAAGATCGCAGCGATCACCGGGACGGCGATGCCCGCGCCCGGCAGAAAGGTAATCTTCACCTTCGCAGGCGACCATGGGGTTGCGGACGAAGGGGTCTCGGCATACCCCCGGGAAGTGACGAGACAGATGGTCTTCAACTTCCTTGACGGAGGCGCCGGGATCAATGTACTGGCACGGCATACCGTGCCCCTACGGATAAAGAAGGTCGTCAGGGGCACGAAGAATATGATAAGAGGGCCGGCCATGTCGCGGAAGGAGGCTGAGCAGTACATAGAGACCGGTATCGAGTTTGCGCGGGAATACGCAGCCAAAGGATATACGATGTTCGGCACCGGTGAAATGGGCATCGCAAATACTACCCCGTCTTCCGCAATCGCGGCGGTGCTCACGGGCAGGGACGTTCCGGATCTGACGGGGAGAGGCACGGGTATCAATGACGATGCACTTCAAAACAAGATACGGGTCATAGAAGAAGCAATTGCGCGAAATCAACCCGATCCAAACGACCCGATCGACGTCCTTTCCAAGGTGGGCGGGGCCGAGATCGGCGGTATCGCGGGGCTGATCATCGGCGCAGCAGCCAACCGCATACCCGTTGTCGTCGACGGATTCATCTCGACCGCGGGGGCGCTGATCGCCCACAGCCTTGAACCCATGACAAAGGACTACATGTTCGCAGCGCACCACTCTGTAGAGATCGGACACAAGGTGATGCTCGAAAAGATCGGCCTTATACCGATCCTCGACCTCGGCATGCGGCTTGGCGAGGGAACGGGCGCTGCCCTGGCAATGCAGGTGATTGAGGCCGGTCTGAAGATCTACCGGGAGATGGCGACCTTCGGCGAGGCGGGAATATCAGCAGGAGGGCCGGAGTGAAACAGCTTCTCCTGGCATTTCAATTTCTCACTATCCTCCCGTTCAACGTAAGCGGACATATTTCCGAGGAGGAGATAGGGCATTCCGCCGTCTTCTTCCCCGCGGTTGGGGTCTTTCAGGGATTGCTTGCGGTTGCGACGGCCTACATCTCGGCAAAATTCCTGGGCGGAGAGGTCGCACCTGCAGTCATCGTGCTGGTGCTGTCGCTGAGCAACGGCGGATTCCACGTCGACGGTCTCGCTGACACCTTCGACGCGCTGGCGATCAAGTCCGTCGGTGACAGGGAGTCTGATATAAAGAAAAGGCTTTCGGCGATGAAGGACAGCGCCACAGGGCCGATCGGTACGGCGGCGATTGTGTTCGTCCTTCTCCTGAAGTTCCTCCTGGTCAAAGGGCTTTTCTTCGGTGTCCCGAGGGCGGCGTTTTATTCCTTTCTTTTCCTGATGCCCATCTATTCGAGGTGGGCGATGGTGCCGCCGATGTATCACGGCAGGTCCGCAAGGGAAGACGGCCTCGGGAAGATATTTACGGATAATGCCGTGCCGGCCGTACTTATGTTTTCGTCTTTACTCGCATTCGCAATTAGCATGCTCGTATACATGGTGTGGATCCGCAGGGCCTTCGCCATGAAGGGGCTAATTGTCCTCCTGTTCCTCTTTGCGCTGCTTTACCTCTTCGGAGTCGCCTCGGAAAGATACTGCCGGCGGCGGTTCGGAGGGCTGACCGGGGACATATTCGGGGCAATAGGCGAACTATCGGAAATCATTTTCCTTACGGGAGTGACGGTATGGTTACTACGCTTTACTTAGTCAGACACGGCGCCCTCGAAGGAGGGGGCCAGAAACGGTACAACGGGAGTATCGACATACCGATGTCGGAGCGGGGAGTCGTGCAGATAAAGGCGGCCTCCTCCTTTATCGCCGATCATATGCGGAGTGCCGACTGCGCAAAGTATCTTTCCTATTTGAGGGACGTCCACGGCTCTGCCGGGGCGGGGGACTGCCGGGATGACAGGGCCCATGCAAAAATGCAGGCGGTCTATTGTTCCGATCTGACGAGGGCCGTTACAAGCGCCGAAATCATTGCCGGCTCATACGGACTCACGCCGGTCAAAATCCCCGGCCTGAGGGAGCAGTCTTTCGGCGCGTGGGAGGGCATGACCTTCACCGAGATCAAGGAAAGATTTCCTGCCGAATTCGAGGCATGGGCCCGTAATCCGCTCAGGCACAGTCCGGTGGGGGGAGAGACCACGGAGGAGGTAAAAGAGCGTGTCGTGCAGGCACTCGGCACGATATTGCGGGACCATGAGGGAGGCAATATCGCGGTAGTCGCCCACGGCGGCGTAAACCGGATCATCCTCTGTCATATCCTCGGCATGCCGCTCGAAAATATCTTCAGGATCGAGCAGGATTATGCTGCCGTGAACGTGATCGAATTCTGGGAGAAATATCCCGTAGTCAAGCTTATCAACGGAATGAGAAATGCCGCCCTTGGCGGCAATGAGGAGGTGTCTGAGGGGAAGTGAGGTGAAAACCCTCCGCTGCCCCGCAACTGTGAAGGGAACGAAAACCAAAAAAAAAACAGTGAAGCGTAAATAGTGAAAAGTGACGAGCAAAAAAACTCCCTCGTAATTATCCACTAAGAACGAATCACCGTTTTTAAGCCACTTGACCCAGCAGGTCAGGGAAGGCAGGCGAGTAGGATGCCCTGAGTCAGGAGACCCCGGACACTTTACAATTCAGTACCCTTCGAGGGAAAGGAGAATTATTTGTGAAGAGGAAAAAAGGAGAAGGATCGTCAAAGGGAAGGATATTCACAGTCCTGTGTCTGTTGCTTATTATCCTGCCTATCCGCCCGGCGAACGCAGAGAAAAAGATTTCGGTCGGAGAGGTGGTTGTCACCGCAACGCGCTATGAAGAGCAGGCTACGGACGTCCCGGCGAGCGTCTCGGTGATTACCGGTGAAGATATCAAGAAATCCAATGCACAGAATATCCCCGATCTTCTGAAAACCGAGGCGGGCGTTCAGGTCACCGATATCACGGGAAACCGCCGTTCTTACACCGTGGACCTTCGTGGTTTTGGAGAAACCGCTGCGCTGAACACCCTTGTGCTGGTGGACGGCAGACGCATCAACGAGGCCGACCTAAGCGGCGTCGACTGGATGGATATTCCGCTGGAGCAGGTCAGCAGGATCGAAATCATAAGGGGGGGAAGGGGAAGCGTCCTTTACGGGGATAATGCCACAGGCGGAGTCATCAATATCATCACGAAAGAAGGGACCGGGCAACTAAAGGCCGGAGTCGATCTCGCGGGCGGAAGCTACAACACCTTTAAGGCGGATTCCCATGCCGGGGGGAGCCTGAAAGACCTTTCGATCCACCTTTCGGGAAACTATCTCGCGTCGGACGGCTACCGGGACAACAGCAAGATCAATTCTAAAGATCTGGGAATAAACACGGCCTATTACGTGAAGGACTTCATGAAAATCGGCTTAAGCGGCGGGTATCACAAGGACCGTACGGGACTTCCCGGGGCGCTGAAAGAGAGTGACTTTGCTGCGGGCCTGTCGAGGACAGACTCCAAATTCCCGAACGATTTTGCTGATACCAAGGATTATTACATTTCACTCGTTCCTGAGATCTACTTCTATGGGGACAACATCCTGAGGCTCGATACCTCTTACCGGAAGAGGGACTTTTCGTCATTCAGTTCGGGCGACTGGGGAAATTTCCTGGGAGAAAGCAAGATTAAGACAACGGGGTTGTCTCCACAGGTCATCCTCAAGCAGAACTTCGGCTCCGTGAAAAACACTCTGACTGGTGGCCTGGATTATCAGAAGACGGATGAAGATGTCGTGAACGATTCGCTCTTCTTCGGCTCCCGTTCCTTAGGGATATTCAATCTGAAGAAAGAGGATCTCGGGTATTACGCGCACGATGAAGCGGCGGTAACCGATACACTGCGCCTTTCGGCAGGATACAGACATGACCGCGCGCAATTCAGCTTTGCACCGAGCACTCCGGAAAACATTTCGATGTCGAAAGACGTATACACCGCCGGCGTCAATTATACCTTCTTCAGGAAGTCCTACGCCTACGCAAGCTATTCGAGGAGCTTCAGGTATCCGGTTCTCGACGAACTTTATAGTTTCTTCACCAACACGATAAATACGGCCCTCGTTCCGCAGACATCGGATGATTACGAGGCCGGGGTAAGGCACTATTTCAACGACGACGTCTATGCTCACGTAAACGTCTTCAGACTCGATACCGACGATGAGATCATCTTCAATCCAGTCACCTATGAAAATGAAAACCTTGACGGGAAGACCCGCAGGGATGGCGTTGAGGTCTCGTTCAGTGCAAACGCGACAAGCCGCCTGACCGTTAGGGGAAGCTATACGTTCATGAACGCAAAGATCAGAGGGGGTACCTTCGAGGGAAAGAAGGTCCCCAATGTTCCGGCACATAAGGCGACCATAGATGTGCTGTACCGTGTCACAAAAGAGGCGGCTGCTATTCTCAACGGCGTATACATCGGGGAAAGACCCTTTATCAGCGATTTCGCTAATGACTTCAGCAATCAACAGGGGTATTTGATTCTGAACGCGAAGTTTACCTATCAGTGGAAGTCCCTGAAGGCATTTCTCGGTATCAATAACCTGACCAACAAGGAGTACTCTGAATACGGGGTCATCGGAGGTTTTCCTCTCGAAAAGGCTTTCTACCCCTCGCCGAAGAGGAACTTTCTTGTAGGATTTTCAATTGCTATCTGACACGGGTCGCCGGTTAATGCAGTAGTAGATCCGGGAAGGGCGGACTGACAGAGGAAATGATGGAATTCAACGGCAACATAGTACTTTCCGCCGTCATACATGCGACGATCTTCGTGATGGCGCTGACCATGGCGGGCAGAGACGCCGTGTCCCGCGTCCCGGAGAAATATACTGCAGTCACGTTGTTCGAAGAGGCCGCCGGCCGGAAACCGGCGACGGGGACCGATAAAAAGAAGGACCTCCACAGGAGAACAGTAAAAACAGATCCAGGACTTCGGGAGCCGGTACAAAAAGAGGCCGCCGTCTCGCGGCAGAAGAGCAGTCTGCCGCGGGATGTTGCGGGCCCCGCAGAAGCGGGTCCCGTTGGAGAGAGAGGGTCGTCCGCTTCAGATAAGCGCGAGGGAGGGGAAAGTCCTGGAACATCCCCGGGGGCGATGCAGCTTGCAGTTCCCGGCAAAACTTTCACGCAAGCGGGCTTGGAAGGCGGAAAAAGCAAGACAGTCTCAGGAGACCCCGGTGCGGTCAATACGATAAGGGCCGCAATCGAAAAGGCAAAAAGCTATCCCCCCCTTGCGAGGAAAAGGGGACTAGAGGGGACCGTCACAGCGGAATTCACGATCAGCGCGAAGGGATATCCTGAAAACATCAGGATCGTGCGAAGTTCCGGGCATGAAATTCTGGACAGCGCCGCAAAGAAGACGATTCTCCGCGCATCTCCTTTCCCCTCGGTAAAGGGGAGCCTGGAAGTGCCGATAACATTCAGGATCGCCAAATAGCTAAAACCTCATTCTGACCCTGTACCTGAGTATCGTCTCTTTGTCCTTCGCCACAGGGATAATGAATTCGGCGGTATGTGCCTCTGTCTTCTTGTACTGATGGGAAGAGCTGAGCATCGTCCAGTCTCCGGGGATGGGCTCCACCACCTTCACGGTCACGTCCTCTTTCTTATGGTTCCTGAGGGAGACATCGAAGGCGGCCTCGTAGGTATCATACGCGATCTTCTTCCAGTCGGTCTGCTTCCTGGTCCCGACCACATCGAATGCGTCGCCCAGCTTGATCCTCACCTTCTCGTCCTTTGGAGTGTGGTCGATGGAATCTTCTCCGATAAACTGGAGACTCCCCTCGCTGTCCCGCTTGTATACCCGGACCGTCCCCTTGGGAAGGGGGATCCCGAGGTTGTCTTCCTTCCTGTTTCGGATCTCGACGTAGACACCAACCTTCTGGTTCGTCATGACTTCGCCGTATTGGCTGCGGTAATAGTACTGCGCTCCGTAGTAGAGCAGCTCCTTTTTCACCGGTATGTTGTCGGCAGTCACGAGGCTGATCTGCTTCGTCTGATTGTCCTTGATCGTAGAAGGCCTCTGGAGCGTGTAGATATGGTATTCGAAGAAGGACTCTTCCCTGAACTGCGGTGCGGCAGGCCTTGCTGCTGCCTCTGCAAGGGCCGTCATCTTCCCCAGGTATTGTCTTTCGTCTTTCACCCTGTTGACGTCGCCTGCGACAAGTTTGATCTTTGCATCGCGATAGGCGGCGCCGCTTTTATTGTCGATAGTTACCCAGCCCGCGAGGTCGGCCCTTTCGTCTTTTTCGTTCAGTGTCGCCACATAATCCGCACGCCAGTTGATACCGTTTGTGAGGTACGAAGCTTCAACCTCCTGCCTCTCTGCAAGGTCGTTTTCGATAAGCCAGACGAGTGTAGGTTTAGAGATGAGGTCCTCGGGTACGCCGGGGAAGACGATCCTGCCCGGATGGCCGAAGGTGATCCCGTCGCCGATCCTGAAGATAGGTCCTCCGTTGTTCGACAGGAGCGTTGCGGTCACCACCTCTTCCCGCTCCGTATAGGGGTTCTTCTGGTAGAGCTTCACCTCTTTTCCCACATACTTGTCGAGAAGCTTCTGCGGGGAGAGGAGGTCGTACTCATAGTTCTGCTCTAGCACCCTCAGACCGTCGGCCTCGGCAAGGGACCTGATATACACGCTGGCGGGGATGATCTGCGACGCCACGTCCATGAACCTCAGGTCACCCCTGCCCCTCAGGAGTTTTATATTCCTCCTGTCCTTGACCAGACCGAGGTTCACGTTATAGATCGTCACCGCAACTCCTGTCTGGTCCTCGACACCGGTGGAAACCGTCGTCTCCCGCGGTTTTTCTTCCGCTGCCGGTGCAGATGCTACAACGATAATCAGCGCCAGCACCATGATAATGACGATAGGGGAAAGTCCTTTCCTCTTCATTTCAGACCTCCTTGGATAATATTTTCTTCTATTCAGCCTTTTAGAAACAACCATATTCGTGATGCAATATAGTCTGCATCGTTTTACTATCATATACTTTCGCAGGGACATGGGCAATATTTTGCAGGAATGGATTTTTCGACACTTAAATACGTTTTGTGGTGCCGCAGCAGGCAGGGAAAAAGAGGGGACTGCAACGATCTGAGATGGGCGCCTAAAAAAAGGGCGGCTTGCGCCGCCCTTTTACTGTCAGTCTGTCCGACTTACGACTTCTGGATATAGAGTTCCCAGGAGTCCGACCCTGCCACTTTGACAGACTCGAACTTGTAGCCCTGCTTCTCAGCCCACTTGGGAAGGGAGTCTTCAGCCGATGCGGGGGCATCGCAGAGGACCTTCAGAAGCTGCCCGCTGGACATCTTTTCGATCGCCTTCTTCGAAAGGACGAGCGGGTAGGGGCACACCCTACCGAGGACGTCGAGAGTCTGGTCCGGTGTTTTGCTGCTCAGTTCACCCATGTGTATTTACCTCCTTGCCACAGGTCATAGACCTTGTTATTAAAATTAGAAGAAAAGAACGTGCTTTGCTTCTTCTACCGCCTTCTGTATTTCCGTAAAAGGGACTATCTGTATCGATTTATCTGCCCCCATTTCTTCGGCATTCGGCATTGCATCTTCGGGGATGCCGTATTTAGCAAGATCTTCCTTGCAGACGAGCACATCGAGGTCAACGAGGAGCGCGTTTTTCATATGAGACTCGGTGCTGGTGATGCCGTATAAATCCATCGCGTTCTGGCCTTTCTGCAACCCGAGCACACCTTCACCGATAAAACAGAGCTTCGGGGTCACGGTCTGACCGTCTTCGAGCAGGATCTCGACCGTCTGGTAGGCGATCGCGTGGGTTATTGCAAGCCTTGATGTTTCACCTTTGTACTGCGGTTTCTGGACGACAAATGCAAGTTTTACGTCACTCATCTTATTCGCCTCCTATCAGAAGGACCCTGTCCGCGCTGTATATCTTGGCGAGGTACCAGTGCATTGCGTTCCACTGTATACCGGGTATGCCTTCATCTTTTTTGACGCCCCTTGCCACGGTGCAGGCCTCGCAGGTGCAGATCTCGACGCCTTTTTCGAGAAGGGCCTTGAGGTATTTTTCGCCGGTCGAATAATCCTTAAGGTGTTTCTGGTTCGCCTTCACCGAACCGGTTGCATTCCCTGAAAACCAGATGCTCACCTTGTGTCCTTTGGTCGCCGCCGCATCTGCAAGCTTCAGGGCAAAATCATAAGTCATGCTGCCTACAAGCCCCGGATAACATCCTATCGTTAAATTTCCCATAGCGTCCTCCTACAGCCACGCGATTTTGTCGTATTCATTAAAGATAAGGTCAACTACGTCACCGTAATTGACGACCTTGACGCGCTTGTCCACGTCCGCGTCTTTCATGCCCCGTATCTGTATGTCCTCGGACAGTGCATAAAGATTCGGCGTTTTATCCAAAAGCGAGGAGGCCTTTCCGTTCTCCTTTGTCGTGGCGTGGTACACGCCGTTCTGGACAAGGATGATACCCAGCTTGTCGGCCTTAAATCTCTCAAGGGTATCCGTTGTCAGCGTAAAGTCACTAACAAATACACCTAGTTTCATACCTTCCCCCTTCGTAAAATTTTTGCTACCAGCAAGGTTAATTTTATAACAAGTTATTCCTTCTTTTGTCAATATGAAATTAATAACACGCATATTAACCCTAACGTTGCATAAAGTGTGTGTATTTAGGCCGTCCCGCAGTCTTTAGGCGGGAATCCATTCTTAAGAAAACATGGATGCCCGACTGAGAACCTCGGGCATGACGGAAAAAGAACTATGACCTGGAGGTAACATTCGGTGAACTCCAGCATAAGGAGTGTCATCAGGCTCAAGAGCCCGTCAATCAAGCTTTTGTGGCTGTTAATTTACAATCTTTATGCAACTGGAAGGTTAATCCTAAGATCAAATATCGCGGGGGATGAACATCAGGGAGATTGCCGGGAAGAAGAGAGCCGTGAAAGGATATGACCTGCGTCTAAAAAAAATTTTCTACTCAGGCGATTTCATATGATTTCCTCACGAGGTTTGTGCTATAATCTTTTCGTGCGAAAAATTCTATTGATAGCTGCCGTCCTCTCGCTTGCGGTTATTATTGGACGCGGGAATGCACAGGCCTTTCCAAAAGGAGAGGAGAAGAAATGCAGCGAATGTCACACCCTCACCGCTGACCAGGCCCAGGAGGTGCTGAAGCCTTTCGCACCGGACGTCAAGGTCCTCTATATCAAACCGTCCCCTCTGATAGGCATCTGGCAGATCGCGATAGAATCCGGCGGCAGGAAAAACATCGTGTATCTCGATTACTCGAAAAAAATGCTGGTCCTCGGCAATCTCATCGATGCTAAAACGAAGGTCAACTATTCCAGGGAAAGCTTCGAAGAATTAAATAAAGTTGACGTCTCGCAGATACCGCTCGGCAACGCGCTTGTGATGGGAGACAAAGAGGCTAAGCACAAGATCATCGTCTTCGACGACCCTGAGTGACCGTTCTGCGCACGACTTCATCAGGAGATGAAGAAGGTTCTGGAAAAGAGGAAGGACATCGCCTTTTATATATTGCTGTACCCCCTCCCGATGCATGCGGACGCTGCCCGGATAGCAAAGGCCATACAATGCAAAAAGTCCCTCTCGCTCCTTGAAGAGGCATTTGAGAAAAAGAAGATCCCTGATGCAACGTGCGAGACCTCTGCAATCGACGACAATATTAAGCTCGGCCAGAAACTCGGGATCAACGGTACGCCTGCCCTCATCTTTCCTGACGGCACGAATGTCGCAGGAGCCATGACGGCCGACGATATCATCAAGAAGATAGACAAGAAATAATTTCTTCCTTGCCGGCCCAAAGTCCTTTTTTCATATTGACAGGGATTTTTGTACGCAGATAATATAGTAGATTGCCGAAGTGGCGGAACTGGCAGACGCGCTAGGTTCAGGGTCTAGTGGTGGAAACGCCGTGGGGGTTCGAGTCCCCCCTTCGGCACCAAGGTTGAACTCCTCAGATATTCGCAAAACGCGATATCCTATTTTTTCCACGGAACCGGGAAGGTTCTCAGCGGTCGAGGGCTTCACGCACCTTTTTCGCCAGCGTCCTGAGTGAAAGAGGCTTCTGGAGGAACTGCCCTGTTTCAATCTCCCTGCCGCCTGGCTGAAGAAGATTGTCCGCATTTCCCGACATATGCGTCCTCTCCGGCGTGTCCCCCTTACCCGCTGGTACGTTTTCCGTATTCGACATGGTCCTGATTATAGTTTACCCTCTTTTTCTCAGCCGGACTACATGAGCTGTACAGCAAGGGGCACTTACCCGCGTTTGACAGCGAAGTCATTCATTGATAAAAGGAATATGATAGTTTATTGCTGCGTCGAATAAACCTTAATGATGCATAACCTAGAAGCGGACATGCTGAAAAAAGCCATAAAAGCGGCAGGAATTGACTGTGATTCACGTAAACGCGGATATCACGTGAGTGACTTTCCGAAGAAGGTTGGCCGGTCACACACGGGGACCTTGAGGAGCCGCTGATTATGGACTTTTTTCACCACATCCGCCTTCTTTGTTGCGGTTACTTTTGCAACTGCAAGGTAAATACTCGGTGAGGTGCTGGCTGACGAAATGATCTTTAGAACAATCGCAGCTTTTGTCCTCTTTCTCCAAGCGACAGCTGTATTTTCTCCGGAAGAGGCATGTGCCGAGAAGGCTTACACAAACCCCGTGCTCGTCGATACCCTTTCAAGCCCGCATATGGGAACCATGGGCATCGGGGACCCGGCCGTAATATTTTTTGAAGGTAAATACTATCTCTACCCCACAGGAGACAATCATGGCTATGACGTTTATATTTCATCGGACCTCGTCCACTGGAAGAAAGGGCCGAGGGTTTTCATTTCGGCTGAACCGGGGGTCTGGGCGCCGCATGTCCTCTATAATCCCCCCGACCGGAAGTTCTATCTCTATTACACGGTCAACAGACGTGTGGGGGTTGCGGTGGCGGACAAGCCGGACGGGACCTTCAGAGATCTCGGCGCTCTGGTCGAGCACGCGATAGATGCGGACATGTTCCTAGATGAAGACGGCAGATATTACCTTTACTACGCCGCGTATCCGAAATTCGGGATATATGTGCAGCCGATGGAAAGCCCGGTAACAATAAAGGGCGAATCCATCCTACTCATCCGGCCCGATGAGGCATGGGAAAAAGAAGGCGAGCCGGTCACCGAGGCCCCGTGGATGCTGAAACATCAGGGAACGTATTATCTTCTCTATTCGGGCGGAGGCGCCAATACGCGCTATTATGCTATCGGATATGCAACCGCGAAGGGCCCCCTCGGGCCGTTTACCAAGTACCCGGGCAATCCGATGATGAAAGAGGGCTGCGGTGTTTACGGTCCAGGGCATTGCAGCGTGATCGAAACGCCTGGAGGGAAATTATGGATTATCTACCATCAAAAAAAAGACGGCTTGAAAGACTGGGACCGCATGATCTGCATAGACCCTCTCTGGTTCGATGACCAGGGGGTCCTGCATGGAAGGGCCACCCGCGGGACACCGGAGCCTGCACCTGTGACGAACTGACTCCCGCGTCCATTTTCAGCCGACAATTTCTTTATTGACATTTCTTATCGGATTAGGATAGTTTAGCAATAAATATAATAGTAAACCTTGCAACAAAGGGGGGCAACATGAAGAGGAAAGTTTTCTATTTTATCATGGCCGTCGTACTGGTTTTTGCATCAAAAGTATACGCCGAGGATTTAGGCATGTATGTGAAGGTCTTGGACAAGGCACAGGGAACATTCGACGAAGTGGTAAAGAATACCGAACAGGCGCTTGCAAAGAACGGCTGGCAGGTACTCGCCTCTTATAATGCCGCGGTCCCCGGGGGATGCGGCCATAAGGCGCACACTCTGGTCATCCATTCTCCGTCATACGCCGAAAAGATAATCTCCCACGGCGTCAGATCAGCATTCGCCCTGCCGTTGAGGGTCGGTATCTACACCGACGAAAACGGCATCGCTATTTCGTATCTGAACCCTGCATCGCTCAACAGGACGGTGCTCGGGGACAATGTCGAAAAAGCCCTCTCGATCAACACCGCGAAGGAATTGTCCTCCATCCTCGCCTCGGCAGCCAGGGGAAGGGTGATAAACCAGCAGATGGGTGAGATCAGAGGCGAAGGCTACGTCGGCGGAATGGGCGGCGGGGCGTTCCTGGAAAAAATCGGAGACATCTACAAGAGGGAAGACGCGGGGAACGCATTCAAGGAAACTGCGGCAAAGGTCAAAGAAGGAATCACCTCGAACACGAAGGGATGGAGGCTCGTCTATGCGCTCGACCTGGGCAGCAACATCGTCGTATACGGCGTCGACAAGGCCCAGACAGAGGCCCGCGCATTCGAGATCGCCGGCGAAAAGAGGGCATCAAAAGTGAATGCCTGCCCCGGAGTCGACCATGCCTCTGCTTTCCCGATCGAGGTGATAGTTTACAGGGAACGGGGCATGGTGAAAGTCGTGCTTCTCGACGAGATGTACAGGATGAAGTTATATTTCGAAGATGCTGGGAAGTGGGCCTTCATGAAAAACATGGGCATGCCCGGCAGCATAGAAAAAGAGATCATCGCAATTTCGACCGCGAGGCTGAAATAGCCGAGAGACACTTACATAATAATATCCTTTACTGACCACCGGGGAAACACCGCGGGCTTGTTGCCCTTGCCTGTACCACAATAACGGGGACTAGCTCGAGCCCACCGGTGTTTCTTCCTCTTTCTTTGCCTCGGACTTGTAACCGCACTCCTTATTGAGACAGATCAGGGTGGCTTCTCCGGCCTTGTTCCTCTTTTCTCCAAGGAAGGCAGCGCCGCACTGCGGGCATTTTTCGGGGACCGGCCTGTACCACGTTGCAAACTTGCATTTCGGATAATTGCTGCAACTCCAGAAGGGCTTGCCCTTTCTCGACCTCCTCTCGACGATGTCCCCGCCGTCTTCGGGACATTTGACGCCGGTCGCCACAGGTTTGGTCGTCTTGCACTCGGGGTACTTCGAACAGGCGAAGAACTTCCCGAACCTCCCGGATTTGAGGACCATCGGCGAACCGCACTTCGGGCATTTTTCGTCGGTCTCAATACTTGCGGCCGCCTGCTTTTCCCCTTCGAGGGGCTTTGCGTTTTTGCATTCCGGAAAACCGGAACACGCGAGGAAACGGCCGTGCCTGCCCCACCGGACCACCATCGGAAGACCGCATTTTTCACAGACCTCTTCGGTCGGGATATCCTGAGGCTTCACCTTTCCCGGTATCGCGAGCGCCTCGGCAAGCTTCTTATGGAACGGGCCATAGAAGTCCTTCACCACCTTGACCCACTTCATCTTTCCATCTTCAATCCGGTCGAGCCTCTCTTCCATCGAAGCGGTAAACCCTATCTCCATCAGTTCGGTAAAGCGCTCGACCAGGAGGTCGTTGACCACCGAGCCCAGTTCGGTCGGCGAAAACCTCCCGTCGGCCTTGTGAACGTACTTCCTTTCCTGTATGGTCGAAAGAATCGCGGCATAGGTACTCGGCCGGCCGATACCTTTTTCCTCAAGCACCTTTACGAGCGAGGCCTCGGTATAGCGCGGAGGAGGCTGGGTAAAGTGCTGTTTCGGCAGCAGGTTCAGGAGCTTCAGCTCCTCGCCCTCTTTCAGATCGGGAAGAAGCGCCTCGTTTTCTTCGAGCATTTCGTCCGTGCTCTCGGTATAGAGCGCCATAAACCCCTGGAATTTGATGACGCTGCCGGATGCGCGGAACACCGTCTCTCCTTTGCATCTGTCGCAGGTGATCTCGAAGGTGGTCTGCTCGAGCTGCGCGGGGGCCATCTGGCTTGCGACAAACCGGTTCCAGATGAGCTTGTAGAGCGCGGCCTGCTCTTTGCTCAGATATTTCTTTATCGCCTCGGGAGCATTGGTCATGTAGGTGGGCCGTATGGCCTCGTGGGCCTCCTGGGCGGTTTCTTTGCTCTTATAAAAGGGAGGTTTTTCGGGCAGGAAGTCCTTCCCGTAAGTGTTCTGTATAAAGTCTCTCGCCGCCTGCTGCGCTTCGGCGGCAACCCTGAGCGAATCGGTCCTCATATACGTGATGAGACCGACCGCCCCTTCCTCCCCGAGTTCGATCCCTTCGTAAAGCTGCTGGGCGACCGCCATCGTCTTCTTTGCAGTGAAACGGAGTTTTCTCGCCGCTTCCTGCTGGAGGGTGCTCGTGATGAAAGGAGGAGAGGGCATCCTCTTCCTCATCTTCCGCTCGATCCTGGCGAGGATGAACCTGCCTCCCCTGACGTCGCCCAGGACCGCATCAGCAGAGGCCGCATTCTTTATGTCGGCCTTTTCACCGCCATACCTGAAGAGCTTCGCCCAGAACCGGGGCTTCGACGAGCCCTCGAATTCGGCGTTGATCGACCAGTATTCCTCGGGTTTGAAGGCCTCGATCTCGCGCTCCCTTTCGACCACGAGCCTCACTGCAACCGACTGGACCCTTCCGGCGCTGAGTCCCCTTCTCACCTTTCTCCAGAGCAGCGGGCTCAGTTCATAGCCGACGAGTCTGTCGAGTATCCTGCGCGCCTGCTGCGCGTCGACCTTCTGCATATCGACCTCGCCGGGGTGTTTGATTGAGTCGAGGACCGCGCTTTTCGTGATCTCGTTGAATTTTATGCGATAGATCTGTTTGGATTTTCCCTTCACCTCTTCGGCGATATGCCAGGCGATCGCCTCACCTTCCCTGTCCGGGTCGGGCGCGATGTAGATGACGTCCGCCTCTTTCGACGCCTTCTTCAGTTCCCTGATCACCTTCTCCTTGCCCGGGATTACGATATAGTTGGGCGTAAAATTATTTTCGATATCGATGCCCATCTCCTTGACGGGCAGGTCTTTTATGTGGCCGACCGATGCCTTGACCTCGTACGATTTCCCGAGAATCTTGCTGATCGTCTTTGCCTTCGCAGGAGATTCAACTATGACGAGAGACTTCATTGCCGGCCTCCTGACTGCAGCGTTTTATCAATTCCATACGACCCTCTTTCCTCCGCCGAATACCAGAGAATAGATCTCTTCTTTTTCGAACGAACTTTTCTTCAACAATATATAGACCAGAAGCGACTTCAGGATGTCGAGCTCGTCCTCGTCGAGACTTTCGGAGGACTCCAGCGCCGCGAGTTCCTCACTGATATCGACAAGGTCCGGCTCATCATAATTGATATTATCAAGGATCTCTTCGGAATAGAACTCCGCATCCTTCAGATCTCTCGTGATCATCTTCAGCATTTTTATCAGTTTCTTGGACAACGTTCACCTCATGAAAGAAAAAATCTCTTGCCGCCGGACTGCCGGACAACGTCCTTGAGTTCCAGTGCGAGCAGGAGGTCAAGAATTTTGTGGACCGGCAGCCCGCTCTCCCTCGACAGCAGGTCTATATGCTTCGGCTCCCTTGTCAGGAAGCGGCAGACCGCGCGCTCCTCCTCCGAAAGTTCCACCGTCACCTGTCCGCCCCTTCTCATTATAAAGCCCCTCAGCACAGGGGCGAGTTCCTCTACAATATCCGATGCGCCGAGCACCATCCTGGCACCCTGCTTTATCAGTGCATTCGTCCCCTCTGAATTTTGCGACGTGATATTGCCCGGGACCGCAAAGACTTCTTTGTTCTGCTCGAGCGCGTAATTTGCGGTGATGAGCGACCCGCTGTCTGCTGTAGCCTCGACTACCAGCACGCCGAGTGAAAGCCCGCTGATCAGCCTGTTCCTTCGCGGGAAGTTTTCCTTCAGGGGCATGGTGCCCGGCGGGAATTCGCTCAGCACACACCCGGAAGCCGCAATCTTCTCCATGAGCCCCCTGTTTTCCGGGGGATAGAAGACGTCGAGTCCCGAGCCGAGGACCGCAATCGTTCTGCCGCCGGCATGAAGCGCACTTTTATGCGAGAGCGTATCGATCCCCCTCGCCATGCCGCTGATGATCGTAAAGCCCGAAGAGGCAAGCTCCCAGGAAATCCGCTGTGTGACTGCTTCGCCGTAGCCCGTGTGTTTCCGGGAGCCGACGACGCCGATCCCGTACCTGTCCTCCGGAGTATAATCGCCCTTCGTATAGAGCACGATCGGCGCGCCATCCACCTCCTTCAGAACTTCAGGATAAGACGGGTCCTGATAGCGGACGACCTTGGTGCCGCTTTTTTCGGTCATCTTCACTATCTTTTCGACGCTGTCCCAGAGCGAGAAATTCCTTATGTTCCCGGCCTTCTCCCTGCTGAGGCCCTTCACCGCCTGAAGGTCTTTCAGCCCGGCCCTGAAGATATTTTCGGGGCTTCCCATCTCCGACAGCAGTTTCCTCGAAATGACCGGGCCTACTTCGGGGACAAGGGAAAGACCGACCCAGTAACGTATGTCAGACATGCCTCTTCCTGAGTGACTTGTTCGCCTTAAGCCTGAGGGCATGCAGCTTGATAAACCCCTCTGCGTCTTTCTGATTATACACGTCCTCCTCCTCGAACGTGGCAAGCCTGGCATCGTAAAGAGAGTCCGGCGACCTCCTGCCGACGGTCAGGCAGTTGCCCTTGAAGAGCTTCAGGCGCGCGGTGCCGCTGACCGCCTTCTGCACCCCGTCGATCATCTTTTGAAGGGCGATGCGTTCCGGAGAAAACCAGAACCCGTTGTAGATCAGTTCCGCGTACTTCGGCATCAGGGCCTCCAAAAGGTGCTTCACTTCCCTGTCGAGAGTGATCGACTCGACCGCCCTTCTGGCAATATGCAGAATGGTACCGCCGGGCGTTTCATACACCCCCCTCGACTTTATGCCGACAAACCTGTTTTCGACGATGTCCACCCGCCCTATGCCGTGTCTGCCGCCGGCCTCGTTCAGTTTCCCGAGAAGTCTTGCGGGCGACATCCTCTTTCCGTTGACCGCGACAGGGTCCCCTTTTTCAAATGTCACCTCGATGTACACCGGCCTTGCAGGGGTCTTCTCCAGCGGGACGGTCATGGTGTACATGTCCGGCGGGGCCTCTTTCCAGGGGTCCTCCAGTATCCCGCCTTCGTAACTGATGTGGAATATGTTCCTGTCCGTGCTGAAGGGTTTTGCCTTTGTTGCGGTCACCGGTATGCCGTGCGCAGCGGCATAATCGATAAGGGACTTCCTGGAGTCGAACGACCATTCGCGCCATGGAGCAATCACCTTTATTTCCGGTTTGAGCGCATAGCTCGTCAGTTCGAATCTGATCTGGTCGTTCCCCTTTCCGGTCGCTCCGTGGGCGACCGCCCCGGCGCCTTCCTTTGCCGCTATCTCGACCTGCCTCTTTGCGATGAGAGGCCTGGCGATGGACGTGCCGAGGAGGTAAAAACCCTCATATACCGCGTTGCCCCGGAGCATAGGGAAGATATAGTCTTTGACGAACTCCTCCCTCAGGTCCTCGACGTATACCTTCGAGGCACCGGTCTTCAATGCCTTCTGCTTTACCTTCTTAAGATCCTCACCCTGCCCGAGATCGGCACAAAAGGCGATCACCTCAGCGCGATATTTCTCCTTGAGCCATTTTATCGCGACCGAGGTGTCGAGACCCCCGGAATATGCAAGCACTATTTTATTGACCATTCGTCGTAAGCCTCCGAAGGAAAAGTATTCGATACGGAATCCGCCACAGAGCGGTGGCCTGGCCGGGCCGCAATTTCTAACCATAGCATAAAACCAAAAAAATGTAAAATCATGGATCGGCCGGCTAATTCAACGGCCAACTTAGCGCGAGGCAGGCCTTTGAGAGGCATAGTCAGCGCCTTTTTCCGCCCCCGGGGACGACACGGCGACGGGCTCCGGCGTCAAAAATGTTATCCACTTTATAAACAGTTAAATTGCAATTCAATCTCAGTTTCAGTTAGAATGGTGTGATGGAAACTAAGATCTTCCGGAATTTTCTTGGAGAAAAGGGGCTCAAACCCACCAAAGAGCGGATAGCGGTCCTTAGCGAGGTTTTTTCATTTCACGGTCATTTCGATCCCGAATATCTCTATTTACGGATAAAAGATGCGGGCTCGAAAGCCTCTCGCGCTTCCGTCTACAGGACGCTTAGCCTTCTCGTGGAGTGCGGACTGGTCAAAAAAGTCACCAGGACGGAGAAGGGCAATATCTATGAACATACCTACGGCCACTCCCACCACGACCACATGATATGCGACGCCTGCGGGGAGATCATAGAATTCTACTCCGAAAAACTTGAAAACCTCCAGGACGAGATCTGCGCGGAGAACAGCTTTGCCGGATCCACTCATACACTTGAGATAAGGGGCCACTGCAAAAAATGCAGGACAAAACAGTCTTAAAAGAAGAAAAAAGAAAACAGAAATATGGGAGGATAGTACTTGTCGGCAACCCCAATGTAGGCAAGAGCGTCATCTTCGGCCTGCTGACCGGCAAGTACGTAACGGTATCAAATTACCCCGGCACGACTGTCGAAGTTTCCCACGGCAACCTCATTCTCGACGGCAAGAAGTTCCTTCTCGTCGACTCCCCCGGGGTAAACAGTTTCATCCCCATGAGCGAAGACGAGCGCGTCACCCGGGACATTCTGCTGGCTGAAAGACCCGAGAACGTGGTGCTCGTCGCCGACTCGAAAAACCTGAAGCGTGCCCTCATGCTGCTGCTGCAGCTGGCGGAGATGGGCCTTCCCTGCCTCCTCACGCTCAACATGGAGGACGAAGCGGCCGCCCGCGGCATTGACATAGACTACGGTAAGCTCGCAGAAATCCTCGGCATCAGGGTGGTCGGCACGGTCGCGCCCCAGAGAAAAGGGATTTCCGACCTCAAAGAGGCCCTCCTGTCGCCGAGAAAACCGAAGGTCGAAACGGATTACGGCGAGCTTTTAGAGGCATACGCGTCCCGCATCTCCGGCTTGCTGCCCGATGCGAACATCTCGAAACGCGCCCTGGCGTTGATGCTCCTTTCCGGCGATGACAGCATGACCGGCTGGGTCGTCGCCAACCTCGATGCCGGGAAGATCAAGGAGATCGAAGATCTCAGGGACGAGGCACAGGCAAAGCAGAAAGAACCGCTCGCGAATATCATCGCGAGGAAGCGGATAGAGATGTCGGAGGCGATTGTCGGGACCGTTGTGAAACAGACTGATAAAGAGGCCGGGCAGATCGCACAGTGGCTGGGGAAGTGGACGATGCACCCTTTCTGGGGCATTTTTGGGCTCGTCTTTGTACTCTTTTGTTTTTACGAGTTCGTCGGAAAGTTCGGCGCCGGAACGCTGGTAAACTTTTTCGAACAGGTGATATTCGGAAGATACCTCAGCCCGGGAATAGAGAAAGTCGTCAGATACCTCATCCCCTTTCCGTTTTTGCAGGACTTCTTTGTCGGACAGTACGGGATGTTCACGATGGCGGTCACATACGCCGTAGCAATCATCCTCCCGATCACCGCCACATTCTTCATCGCCTTCGGCTTCCTGGAAGACAGCGGGTACCTCCCTAGGATCGCGGTCCTTACCAACAGCGCCTTTTCGAAGGTGGGACTAAACGGCAAGGCGGTCCTCCCGATGGTACTCGGGCTCGGGTGCGGAACGATGGCCGCAATGACGACAAGGATACTTGAGACAAAGCGGGAACGGATAATCGCGACGTTTCTGATAGCCCTTGCCATCCCCTGCTCGGCGCAGCTCGGCGTCATCCTGGGGATGCTCGGACCCTATCCGATCAAGGTCACGCTCTGGTGGGTCGGTACCCTCTTTCTGGTCCTGGTCCTTACCGGGTATATCGCCGCCAGAGTCGTGCCCGGTGAAAAGGCCGACTTTTTTCTCGAACTGCCGCCGATCAGGCTGCCCAGGCTCGGGAACATACTCATGAAGACCCTCGGCAGGATCGAATGGTACCTTAAGGAAGCGGTGCCGCTCTTCATTCTCGGCACCTTCGTCCTTTTTCTGCTCGATAAACTGAAGGTCCTGGGATGGGTCGAGCGGGCAGCGTCGCCGGTCGTTGTCGGTCTTCTCGGCCTGCCTGAGAAGACCGCAAGCGTCTTCATACTCGGGTTCCTCAGGAGGGACTACGGGGCCGCGGGTCTCTTTGCACTCTCGAAACAGGGGCTCCTCACGCCCGACCAGATTATCGTGAGCATCATTACGCTGACGCTCTTCGTCCCCTGTCTGGCGAGCTTCTTCATGATCGTCAAGGAGCGGGGGACGAAAACAGCCCTGCTCATGTTCTTCCTTATCACGATCTTCGCGCTCCTGGTCGGCGGGGTGGTCAATCTCCTCCTGCATATACTGGGCTGACCTTGTGTCTTTTGACAGTCTTTCGAGGGCAGGTTTATAATTAAAGTTGGCATGAAAATGAAGTTTGTCCTCATATTCTTACTCGCCTCCCTTGTCGTCGGAAGCATCGCCGGGAGCTATGTGGCTGTCGCAAAGGGGATACCGTCGATTAACGAGCTGAAACAGTATAAGCCGACCGTCGGTACAAGGATCTATTCCGACGACGACGTGCTGATCGGCGAGTTGAAGGTGGAGAAGGGGATATTCGTCCCTATCGACAGCATGCCTAAGAACATGATTAACGCGATCATCGCAGTCGAGGACTCGAGGTTCTGGAAGCACAAGGGGATAGATTATATCGCAATCGCCAGGGCGGTCGTCACGGACGTGCTGCACGCAAGCCTCAAGGAAGGCGGCAGCACGCTCACCCAGCAGCTTGCAAAGGTGGTTTTTCTCAGCCCTGAAAAGACCCTCCGGAGAAAGTTGATGGAGGCGTCGCTCGCGGTGAAGATCGAAAAGAACCTGACCAAGAAAGAGATTCTCGAACTCTATCTTAATAAGGTCTATTTCGGCCACGGCGCATACGGCGTCGAGATGGCCTCTCGTGTGTACTTCGGCAAGTCGGTCAGACACCTGAGCCTCGGCGAGGCAGCCATGATCGCGGGGCTCGTAAAGGCGCCCACTCTCTATTCCCCCTTTAACAACCTTTCGAAGGCCAAAGAACGGCAGGCGACCGTCCTGGCCCGCATGGAGGAGGAAGGGTACATAAATAAGTCTGCAAGGGAGGCGGCCAATAAACAGCCGCTCTATCTGACGAGTCCGAAAAAAGGGATGGAGGCGGACAGTTACTTCGTCGAATACATAAGGAAATACCTCGAGGCAAAATACGGCGAGGATACCGTGTATAAAAGCGGTCTGAAGGTCTACACAACCCTCGACAGGGGGATGCAGGTCGCGGCCGTAAACGCGGTACAGTCCGGACTGAAAGAGGTGGACAAGCGCAGGGGATGGCGCGGCGCAATAGAGCACAGGAACGACGTTGATTTTGACAAAGAACTGAAGGCGAAAGAACTCTCTACCACGGTCGCGGTAAATCCGGGCGATATCTATTCAGGACTTGTCCTTCGCGTCTCAGACAAGGAGGCGCTGATAAAAACGAGAGGAGTTATCGGGAAACTTTCGCTCAAGGACGCTGCCTGGGCATCGAAGATCCTGAACAGGGACGGCAGAGTGAGGAATATCACGAATTTCGGCCTAACGAAGATATTGAGACCCGGTGACGTGGTGAAGGTCAGCATCAAGAGCATACGTAACAGGGACGTCCGCTTGACGCTCGAACAGGACCCGCAGGTGGAAGGCGCCCTGGTCGCCGTAGAACCGTATTCCGGCTTCATCCGGGCAATGGTCGGGGGTTATGACTTTGCCAAGAGCGACTACAACAGGGCGTTGTACGCAAAAAGGCAACCGGGGTCTGCGTTCAAACCCGTCATCTATGCATCGGCAATGGACAACGGCTTCACCCCCGCAAGCGTCATCAACGACGAGCCGGTTACCTATGCCGGCGGGGCAAAAGGCGAGTGGAGCCCCGAGAACTACGACCATAAGTTTTACGGTCCCACCCGCCTCAGGGAGGCGCTGACGTATTCCAGAAATGTCGTCACGGTCAAACTCGTCGAGGCGATGGGTATCGACAACCTCATCAACTTTGCAAGGACGGTCGGCGTCGACGAGGACGTGCCGAGGAACCTCAGCATAGCCCTGGGTTCGTTCAATATAACGCCGCTGGAACTCGCGCTGGTGTATGACCTCTTCGCGAGCAACGGCATGAAGGTCAAGCCGATCTCGATAAAATATATCACCGACAGGAAGGGCAGGATACTCGAAAGCAATGAACCCCAGCCGGAACAGGCGGTGAGCCCCCAGACCGCTTTCCTTATCACGTCTATGATGGAGGATGTCGTAAAATACGGAACAGGCTGGCGTGCAAAATCGCTCGGCCTGCCGGTAGCGGGGAAGACGGGAACAACCAATGACTATAAGGACGCCTGGTTTGTAGGGTACGCTTCCAACCTTGTAGCCTGTGCGTGGGTAGGGTTCGACAACTTCACGACGCTCGGGCCGCTGGAGACCGGTGCCAGGGCGGCTTCTCCGATCTGGGTGTCGTTCATGCGGAATTCGATTAAGGGAGGAGCGGAGGATTTCACGCCGCCGGAGGGCATCACCACCGCCTTCATTGATCCGAAGACAGGGCTTCTTTCGGGCGACACTTCAGGGATAAAAGAGTATTTCAAGGACGGGACCCAGCCAAAGCAACTCACTCCATACCGCTCCATGTGGGAGCTGAAGGACCCTTCAGGGGCCGACTTCGATTAGCCCGCGAGGGACCCCGACTACTTCTTGGTCTTCTTGGAGATATAGACGATACAGTCTTCGCAGATCCGGCCGGACTGAGTATTGCAGATCATCCTGTTCAGTTCCCAGCAGGGCTTCGTCCTGTCGATATAGGCGGAACATTTGTCTTTTCTCTCTTCGGAACAGGCCGTGATCTCCCAGCAGGGAGCGTAGTCGAGGAGTTTCTTGATCCCCTCAATGCTGATCTTCTTGTTGTGGATCAACTCCCGCAGGCACCTGAGCCACTTTATGTCGTTCTCCGAGTAGAACCTGTTTTTGTTTCTCCTCGCAGGCTTTATCAATCCGTGCTTTTCATAGAGTCTCAGGGTCTGGTCCGTGGTACCGATGAGTTCCGCGACGATCCCGATCGGATAAAGCGGCATCTCCTTTTTTTCTTCTTCACTCAGGTCTTTTCTCATTTTTCCCCTTGCCATGCTTTCTATGATTTCTGATCAGTTCGCATATTAATTTTAATTATTAATACATTTTCAAATTAAAAAATGCAAGTTTTTTATCTTTCTTATTGACATCTTGCATTTGGCTTATGTTATATTACTCCGATTTTTCGTTAAGGAGGCCACTTATGCACGAATCAAAACTTCTTATGGATATATTTTTCAATCCTGAGGTGATCCCGCATTATGTTACCTATGCCTTCCTCGCCTCGCTCCTGCTGATCGTCCTCGCACTCATTGTGAGAAGTTCGCTCAAACTAGTGCCGACGGGTACGCAGAACGTGGTGGAGACGATTATCGAGGCGCTCCTGAACCTGGCCGAGGAGAACATCGGACATCACTGGGCAAGGCCGTTATTCCCGCTCCTGGCGACGCTTGCGCTTTTCATTGCCGTCTGCAATTTCATGGGCCTCATACCCGGCTTCGTCTCACCGACAGCCAATATCAACACCAACGCTGCGATGGCCATCCCGGTATTTCTGGCGACCCATGTATACGGCATCAGGGTGCACGGGTTCGGCTACATCAAGCATTTCCTGGGACCGATCCGTTCGATCTTCGCTCTGCCCCTTATGATCCTCATGTTCGTCATAGAATTCATAGGCCATATCGCCAGACCTCTTACGCTTTCGGTCAGGCTTTTCGGGAATATGAGCGCCAAGCATTACATCATCGGGGTCCTCGGGATCCTCTCGCCGGCAATCGTGCCGGTGGCGATACTGGTGCTCGGCGTGCTCGTAAGTGTTATACAGGCGTTTGTCTTCACCTTGCTGACAGCGCTTTATCTTGCTGGTGCCGTTGAAGAGGCACATTAATCCAAGTTCCTTGAGAAAGGAGGAAAAAGTATGAAGAAAACCATTGCAATGATCCTTCTGGTCCTCTCGCTGGTAGTGCTGCTCGCACCCGTTGTATTCGCCGAAGAAGCGGCAACTGCTGCAGCAACCACTGCTCCGGCAGACGCTAAGCTCAAGTATTACGGGGTAGCGGCGCTTGCCTGCGGTCTGGCGATAGGGATTGCGGCCTTCGGAGCGAGTATCGGCCAGGGCATGGGCTTAAAGGGCGCCACTGAGGGTATCGCAAGAAACCCCGGCGCATCCGGCAAGATCACGACGACCCTGATCATCGGTCTCGCCATGATCGAGTCTCTCGCGATTTACGCGCTCGTCGTAGCGCTGATACTGCTATTCGTGAATCCTTTCAAGGTTTAGCAGTCCTTTTCATAACAACAAAAAAGGCCGTGGCAACACGGCCTTTTTTGTTGCCCATTTGCCTCCCGCCCGCTTAGGTAATGCGCTATGCTTACCTCAACCCTTCAGCAAGCTTCCGTCCCTTGTGCGTGCCCCTATTCCCCTGTATACTTTTATCTATGAAAGACAGCCGGGAAGGACGAATTCTGAGAAGACGGTTGAGGGAATAGATGGAGCGCTCGATCTGCATCCATGGCCATTTTTATCAGCCGCCAAGGGAAAACCCCTGGCTCGAGGCTATAGAGATACAGGACTCCGCCTCGCCATACCACGACTGGAACGAGCGGGTCACGGCAGAATGCTACGCACCGAATTCCGCTTCACGCCTCCTGGACGGCAATGGCCTCATAATCGATATTGTTACCAACTACGCAAACATAAGCTTCAACTTCGGCCCCACCCTGCTTTCCTGGATGGAGAAACATTCTGCCGAAGTTTACGCCTCTATTCTCGCCGCCGACAAACAAAGCATGGGGAGCCGGGGAGGACATGGAAATGCGATTGCTCAGGTTTATAACCATGCCATCATGCCGCTTGCCAATTCCCGCGACAAGCGCACGCAAGTGCGATGGGGGATATCGGATTTTTCATCCCGCTTTAAGAGGTTTCCCGAGGGCATGTGGCTCGCTGAAACGGCCGTTGATATGGAGACCCTCGACATCCTCGCAGAAGAAGGGCTGAAGTTCACCATACTGGCGCCCCATCAGGCCTCAAAGGTGAGGAAGACAGGCTCCGGCAGATGGAAAGATGTAGGCGGAGGGCGCATCGACCCGACAAGGGCCTATCTCTGCCCACTCCCCTCCGGCCGCAGGATAGCGATTTTCTTCTATGACGCGCCCATATCCAGGGCTGTTGCCTTTGAGGGACTGCTAAACAAGGGAGAAGATTTTGCCGATCGGCTCATTTCGGGTTTCTCGGACATGAGGGAGTGGGAGCAGGTCCTTAGCGTTGCGACTGACGGCGAATCCTACGGCCATCACCATAAGTTCGGCGACATGGCCTTGGCGCATGTCTTAAACCACATAGAAAAAAATGCCCTCGCGAGACTCACCAATTACGGGGAATTTCTCGAAAAAAATCCGCCCCTTCACGAAGTGCAGATACTCGAAAACACCTCGTGGAGTTGCAGCCATGGCGTCGAACGGTGGAGGAACGACTGCGGGTGCAACACGGGAGGACACCCCGGATGGAACCAGGGGTGGCGGGCACCCCTCAAAGAGGCCCTCGACTGGCTGAGGGACGAGCTATCCCCGCTGTTTGAAAAGAAGGTGGGAGAATATCTCAAAGACCCATGGGCCGCAAGGGATGACTACATCGATGTAATCCTGGACAGGTCTCAGGGGTCTGTCACCGTATTTTTCAAGAAACACTCCCTCCGTGATATCACCGACGCCGAAAGGACCGTTTTACTTGAGGCGATGGAGTTCCAGAGGCATGCCCTGCTCATGTATACGAGTTGCGGATGGTTCTTCGACGACCTTTCAGGGATCGAGACACTTCAGATAATCCAGTATGCCGGCAGGGCGATCCAGCTTGCGGAAAAGCTCTTCGGCACAGACCTCGAAAGTCCCTTCAAGGAGAGACTTTCAGGGGCAAAGTCGAATATCCCGGAATATGGAAACGGGGCGCTCATTTATGAAAGGTCCGTCAAGCCCGCGGTCGTGGACCTGAAGAAGGTGGCGGCCCACTATGCCGTAAGCTCCCTCATCAGCGATTACGGCGAGACAGCGAAGATTTTCTGTTTCACGGTGAAGAGGGAAGACTATCAGGGACGACAGACCGGAGAGGCAAGACTTGCCGCAGGCCGGATTATGGTCGCCTCGGACATCGTCCTGGATTCCGAGACAGTTATTTTCTCCGTTCTCCATTTGGGCGGCCATATATTCAACGGCGGCTTAATGGCTTATAAAGACGAAGCTTCATATCAGTCGATGAAAGAGGAAATACTCGCCGCCTTCGATAAAGGGGAGGTTTCCGACATCCTCAGGCTGATCGGCACCGACTTCGGCATGAATACCTATTCTCTCATCAATCTGTTCAGGGATGAACAGCGCAACGTCCTTGACCTCGTCATCACAAAGACCATGGAGGATTTCGAGCATGCCTTTCGTCTCATCTATGAAAATAATCGCACCCTCATGGGTTTCCTTCAGGAGGCCGGGATACCCGTGCCGAGAGGGTTTATTACCGCGGCGGAGTTTGCGCTCACCTCCGATTTTAAGAAGGCGTTTTCCGAGGACAAGATCGATGAGCAGCGGATAAAGGCGATAATCGCCGACAGCAAAAAGTGGGACCTGCCGCTCGATTCCGCCGGCCTGGAATATATGGTTAGGCGCAAGGGCGAAGAGCTGATCGGGAACCTCCTTAGGGCGCCATCAGATATTCCAACCCTCTTGAATTTCCTGGCCATGGTGGAGATTCTGCGGGCACTCCCCCTTGAAATAAACTATTGGCAGATCCAAAACACTTACCTCTCCATCGCAAAGACAGTCTACAAAGAATTCCTGAAAGAGGCAGATGGCGGCGGTGAAACGCCTGTAAAATGGGTTGAAACTTTCAGGCGTATAGGGGAGTTGCTCTCCTTCAATGTCTCTTCCGTGCTATCAGGAGACCGTCAGGACGGACCATGACGACTCGCAGCCTCATTCTGATGTAAACTTATCCAGCACCTTAGTTTGACATCTCCACAGGCATTGATAAATTTGAAATATGACGGCATGTGGAATAATAGTTAAGGGTTGTCATGCACTGGCTATGGTTTCTGATTATAGGGGTGGTGGCAGGCTGGATTTCGGGAAAGCTGACGCGTGGCCACGGTTTCGGTCTGGTCGGAGACCTCGTAGTCGGAATCCTGGGAGCTCTCGTCGGAGGTTTTCTCTTCCGGCTTCTTGGTGTTGTTTCCGCCGGAGTGATCGGTTCGCTTGTATCGGCTACAGTAGGAGCGATTGTGCTTCTATGGCTCATCCGGCGTCTATGAGGACCATTAACACTTATTGTTTGATTATTGTAATAGTATCCGCAATCATCTTCTGCGGGGGATGCGCGACCCTCCCGAATGTCACCGAAGTTATCAACGAGACCGCGGCAGATCAGGAATCTCCCCAGATCCTTGCAGCGAAGGGTTTTTTGTCTCCCGCGCAAAGTAAGGCTGTCATGGAACGACTGAAACAGCAGGTTAACCCCACGGACATTCTGGAGCGGGAGACCGCCTTGATGGAGGCCGTCAGCGGAACTCCTCTGATTAAGGGTAATAAGGTAAGCCTCCTCGTCGACGGACCTGCGACCTACGCCGCCATGTTCAAGGCGGTGGAGAACGCCAAAGACCATATCAACGTTGAGACGTTTATTTTCGAGGGAGATGAGACGGGCAGTAAATTCGCCGATCTGCTCCTTCAAAAGCAATCCGAGGGCGTTCAGGTCAACATCATTTATGACAGCGTGGGAAGTTTAGGTACTCCCGGGTCGTTTTTCGATCGCCTGAAAGATGGGGGCATTCATGTTGTCGAATTCAACCCGGTGAATCCGGCAAAGTTTTTCTGGAGACGGCTTCTGAGATGGCAGCCGACCCATCGCGATCACAGGAAGATTTTATGGGATGGGGCAGCTTTTCCGATGATGTGCATATCCATGTGGTTCCAGGTACCCACACCAGCATAATCAAAGAACCGCAGATCAGAGTTTTTGCAGAGAAGATTAACAAGGAACTCCGGAGGGTCTTGCCGACGATGCCCTGACGTTCCACCCGGTGCATTTCTCCCTGACTGCCTGTGATGTAGTCGGTGAAAAAGGTATCCCTCGCTGAGGACCAGCCGCCCTCATTTCATCTCTTCAGCTTCTCGTACATCTTAGCGTTTTCGATCGCGATGCCGCCCTGCTCCGCAAGGGCGACGGCAAAATCTATCTCATCCCGAGCGAACTCACGGAACTCGTCGGTGAGCAGCCGCATGATGCCGATGATCTTTTTGCGGACCACGATCGGCACGACGAGAATGCTCTTGATGCCTTCCTCTTTCGCCTCGTCCCGGTAGAATATTCTCGGATCGGTCGTGGCGTCGTAGATGACGAGCGGTCTGCCCTCCAGCGCAAGGGACATGCTCTCCTCCGCGTCCACCGGCCCGCGGTTCAGGTATTTATCGCTGAGGCCGTATGCCGCAGCCAGTTCGAGTCTGCTCCCCGACTCGTCGAGGAGCCGTATCGTCGCGGCCTTTGTCCTCATGATCTCCGGTATCTTCCTGACGATCATGGCGAGGACTTCTTTGATGTCGAGCGTCGAACTGATCGCTTTCGACACCGCCTGTATCGCCTTAAGGTACTGCATCTCGCGGGACTGCCTTTCATACATGCGGGCGTTTTCTATCGCGGTGCCGCATTGTTCCGCGAGCGAGGCCGCAAAGGCGATCTCCTCTTCGGAAAAATGCCTCGGCCAGCCGGTCAGGAGCCGCAGCACACCGATCACTTTCCCGTGGGCCATGATCGGGAGCGTCAGCATGCTCTTGATGCCCTCTTCTTCCGCCTCCTTGCGATACCGTATCCGGCTGTCGGTAGATACGTCATAGATCGCGACCGGCTTTTCATTGAGCGCCTCGATCACGTTCTCCTCGGCGTCGACCGGCCCCCGGTTCAGATACCGTTCGCTGAGACCCCATGCTGCCGCAAGCTGAAGCTTCTTGCCGGTGCCGTCGAGGAACCTGATCGTCGCCGCCTTGAGGTTCATCACCTCGGGAATTTTCCTCACGATGAGGGCGAGCACCTCATTGACATTGAGCGTGGAACTGACCGCTCTGGTCACTGCCTGGAATACGTTCAGATATTCCCTCTCCCTCGATAAGGTCTTCTCGAACATACGCGCGTTCATGATCGCAATCGCCGCCTGCTCCGCGATCGCGGAGACGAACTTCAGGTCCTCGTCCGAATATTCCACCGGCTCGGCGGTATACATCCTGAGCACGCCGATCACCTCGGCGTTGAACCTCAGGGGGATCGAAAGGATGCTCCTGATACCTTCTCGTTCGGCCTCCTTCCGGTATTTCGCATTTTTGTCGGCAGTTATGTCGTAGACCGAGACCGGCTTGCCGGCGAGCGCGTCATCGATGCTTGCGTCGTATTCGACCGGTCCCTTGTTCGCGTAACTCTTGCTGAGGCCGTGGTAGGCTGCAAGCTCGAGTTGGTTGCTCTCCTTGTTCAAAAGCCTCAGCAGGCTGGCCTTGACGTTCATGACTTTCACGACATTCGTGACGATGAGCTTCAGCACCTCGTCGAGCGAGAGGCTTGTGCTGATCGCCTTGCAGATGTTCTGATAATTCTCCAGATAGATCTTCTTGGAGAATATCTTCTCGGCGCAGACCGGGCACATCGAATGCGTAAATTCGCCGAACCCTTCATCGGTCAGGAACGCCTCCAGCTGCTCCCAGGTATCGGACACTTTCCTGATCTTCTTGCACCATCCGCAGATCGGTATGAGGCGATCAAGTTTTTCGGTCCTCAGCTGAAAGGGCCTGAGCCCTTTGAAGGCGGAGACGTCCCTGAACGTGATGATCACCCCGGCAAGTTTCTTCCCGGTGAAAAGGGGAGAGATGTGCTCCTCCACAAGGACCTTCCGCCCGTCCTTCGTCCGGAGAAAGAGGTTCCGCAGCAATGGCCCCTCTTCCATACTCGTCGTCAGCGGGCAGCCGGAGTCGCAGAGGGTATGACCCTTCTCGTCCTCGTGATTGAGCGGGTCCGAATAACAGTTTTGCCCGACCATCTCTCCGGCAGCATAGCCGGTGATCGCGGCCGCCCCTTTGTTCCAGTACAATATCTTCCTGTCGCTGCCTACCACGTATACGCCGTCGGCGACATTGTCGAGGACCTCGGCGCAGAATTTCGTTTTCTTGTCGAACACCATAAACCTCGGGCCTTTCAAAAAATTCAGGCAAACAATACCGGAAAATTATTATAATTATATATTAAATCTGGTGCGTTCAGAGTTTTTTATTGAAAAGTCCAATTTATCCCGCATTGAAAGAAAAGGCGGCAAAGGCCGCCCGACGGATCGGACCGCCCTCTTTTTACCGCGTCCACAAGAGAGAGCTCGACCGCTCCCATAAGTCTTTTTCCGAAAGCGGGCTGCTCATGAAATGCAGGTCCTATCTCGATGAATCTAAGATGCATCCTGCCCACGGCATAAGGCATTGCGAGAAAGTGGCGATCGAGGCCGGCGCAATCATCCAGATCGAGAACGCCCGGATACGGCCGCCTGCAGCCGCTTCCGACGACCTCATGCTCTGTGCCCAGATCGCCGGTATCTTTCACGATATAAAGCGAAGCGAGGACAATCATACGATAAAGGGAAGCATCGAGGCCGAAAGGATACTCGGGGATTTCCGGATAGAGGAGAGGTATAAACGTTACATCACCGCCGCGATCAGGAACCACGAGGCGTTCAGGGAAGTGCTCGCCTCCGAGGATGACGAGGCAAAGCTCGTCAGCGACTCCCTCTACGATGCCGACAAGTTCCGGTGGGGGCCGGACAACTTCACCACTACGCTCTGGCTGATCGTGGAATCCGCGGACACCCCGGCCGAGAAGCTCCATGCAACCTTCCTGGAAAAAATGGAGGGCATCAGGCGGATAAAGGAGACATTCAGGACCGGCACGGGCAGGAGGTACGGCCCGGAATTCATAGACTTCGGAATAGAGATAGGCCAGGAGATCTTTCACGAAATGGAGAATCTGATGAGGGGCAGGAAATGATCTTAATCACCGATCTGGGTCACATCGATAAAAAATTCGACAGGAGCGTCATCACACTAGGCAACTTCGACGGCGTTCACCTCGGCCACCAGGAACTGGTCAGGATGGTCATCCGCAGGGCAAGGGAAACAGGGGCCGCCAGCATGGTCGTGACCTTCAGGCCTCATCCCCTTAAGATTCTCGCGCCTGAAAAATGTCCTCCTCTCATCAGCATCTACGAAGAGAAGATAAAACTCTTCGAGCGTCTCGGCATAGACGTCCTTGTGAAGATACCCTTTACGGTCGAGTTCTCGGCCATGACGCCGGAGGACTTTGTGAAAAACATCCTGTGCGACACCCTCGGGGCCCAGGAGATATTCGTCGGATGCAACTACCGTTTCGGGAGGGCAAGGAAGGGAGACGTGCAGACGCTGAGGAGGCTCGGAGAACAATACGGTTTCACCGTCAGGGAGGTCGAACAGGTATCGCTCGGCGGCGAGGTTATCAGCAGCACTAAGATCAGGACCCTGCTCAGAGAAGGGGAGGTCGAGCATGCGGCGAGGCTCCTCGGAAGGATCTATGCGATCACCGGCATTGTCGTCAAAGGCGACGGCAGGGGCAAGGGGCTCGGGTTTCCCACCGCTAACATCGCCCCCAAGCATGCCATCATCCCATCCGATGGGGTATATGCGGTCCGGCTTTCCGTGAGAGACCGGCTCTATGACGGCATCGCCAATATCGGCATGCGGCCGACGTTCAATAAAAAGGTCCTTGCGATCGAAGTCCACGTCTTCGATTTTGACGAGGACATCTACGGCGAGGACATATCGCTCTATTTCATCAGGAAGATACGTGAGGAAAAAAAGTTCAAAAACGTCGATGCCCTGGTGGACCAGATACGGTCCGATATCGAAATAGCGAAGGATATCCTGGCTTCCCGGCCTTCGGATGAAGCGGTTCCCATCTGAGTTATTATTACTCCGGCAACAAAATTCCGCAATTTGTCATTCCCGCAGTCTGTAGGCGGGAATCCAGAAGAAACAATGACTCTGGATGCCCGACTGAGAACCTCGGGCATGACGATATTTAGCTGCCGGGTTCATAAGTGTCTCATAATTAAATGCGCATCCTGAACGAAAAATCTCCCCTCGCCCCTGCCTTCGGCACCCCCTCTTAAGATAAGAGGGGGAAGGGGGAGTTATGATCCCGAAGAGGGGTGCGGTCTACGACTCGCAGAGGGAGATTTTATATCCAATGTTCTTCTGCCTATGCACCTATTACTGACTGATTCCCCCCCCTTGCTATTCATGCCTGTAACGGATAAGCTTTCTCTATGGGCGGGCTCGCCATCTGGATAACCGGTCTTCCCGGAAGCGGAAAGAGCACGATAGCAGATGCGCTCAGGAAGAGACATCCGGAGTTCATGATTCTTCGCATGGACGATATTAGGAAGATCGTCACCCCCGAGCCTTCTTACTCCGATGAAGAACGCGATATTGTCTATCGTTGTCTTGTTTTCGTTGCGCAAGAGCTGACGGGCCTCGGCCATAGCGTGATAATCGATGCAACCGGCAATCTGAGAAAATGGCGCGAACTCGCCAGGGATCTCATTCCCGGCTACATCGAGGTGTATCTGAAATGCGGCATCGAGACGTGCAAAGAACGGGAGACGCAAAGGCGCGACACCCGCGGCGCGCCGAAGGATATCTATGCAAAAGGGGAGAAAGGATGGCCCGTGCCGGGGGTAAACGCGCCTTATGAGGCGCCGCTGAGACCGGAAATCGTCATCGACGCTGAGCGCACATCGGTCGAAGAAGCAGCGGGAAATATCAGCGGTTATTTGTTGAAAATCCAGGAGAAGAAGCCGTTGTGATCACATTGCATTGTTTCGTTGAATTCTCCTGTCGCTCACCCATTTTCCGGACTGTTTATTGTTATGCCCAGTATTCGGGCCACTCGCTCAAATCCTGGGTTAGTCCTTCATCCGCTATTGCCTCTTCAAAGGTCGGGGCAATTTTCGCACATTCTTTTGCCAAACGGGTACGTTGTATCCGAGCAAGTTTCTCCTTTACAGCCCCTTGAATAGCCTGGCTACAATTCTGAAAAATAAGTTTACTCACAAAAGTGTCCAACTGATCAATGTATTACCCGGCTGTTTATTTTTTGAGAATATCTTCAGCTGTGAAGAAGGAGGCTTTCCCCTTTTTCTCCTTGGCCTCAAATTTCTTAATTTCATCAAGATCCATGACATTTTCATAGAGTTCAATTAACGATTTCTTGACGAGCGCCGATTTGTCCTCATGAAAATGCTCAGACAGTTTCTTCAATATCTTTTCTTCGTCTTTATTTAACCTGATGGATATCACTCCCATTTGTCGTAGACCTCCTCTCTTTTAGCAATTGAGATAACGAAGTAATTGCTTTCCTGGATATAGAAGATAGCTCTATATTTGCCCTTCCTGACGCGATAGTATGTTCTCTTTTCAGATGATTTCAGTTTCTTGATATCAAACAGACTGAGATCATGTGTTGTATCGAGCGATATGAATACATTATTAAACCTGCTAAAAATGTCTTTCGGCAGAGAGCCCTTGAGGACTGCCTTTTTTACATTGGCCTCATAAACTACCATGGTATATGTTTACAATGTATGACACTATTTGTCAAGTTTGGCTGTCATATATATTTCTATTTTAGGTTCAACGCCGATGCTAACCAGCGAGCGCAGGGGCAAAAAATGAAAATCAAACAGCGTTTATCGCGAGTCTGGTTGAGCATTTTGTGTACGCCCGGCACGGGCGTGAACTTATGGGGTGCAAGTCCCCTGTGCGAGAACCCGGAGTGTTCATAGTAATGGATACTACCAAAAGTACTAGCCGAAGGCAAGGGCGTCTCCGTGAGGAGGG
>JAJZPM010000030.1 GCA_021811105.1 Nitrospirota bacterium
TTGCTCTGGGGCCTGGTGTCCGGTGCGGCGGTCTCGGTTTTCGTGTACCACAGGCTGGTTCGCCCCTCGTTGTTAAGAAGGCACGCCTATAATGTTATAGAAGTGCGGCAGGAAACGAGAGACGTGTGGACCATTACACTTGCTCCCCCTGAAGGCATCAAGAGATATGACTATCTGCCCGGACAATTCCAGTTCCTCACGTTTTTCCGTGATAAGGGCCTGCCCGTTGAAGAACACCACTGGACCATCTCATCAGCACCGGGCGGGGGCCGGTATGTCAGCTCGACCATCAAGGAACTGGGAGATTTCACTTCCACTATCGGGAAAACAAAACCCGGGGATACCGCCGCAGTCCATGCCCCCTTCGGCCGTTTTTCCTATGTTCTTCATCCGGAGGAAAGGGACCTGGTGTTCATCGCCGGAGGCATCGGCATAACACCGCTCATGAGTATGCTTCGGCACATGCGCGAAACGCAGTCAGAACTCCCCGTTTTGCTACTTTACGCAAACCGGTCGGAAGAAGATATTGTATTCCGAAATGAACTTCAGGAGATCGAGGCCGACGGACACCCACGGCTAAAAATAGTTCATGTCCTGTCAGGGGCCGGTGAGGGATGGGCAGGTGAAGTCGGGTATATCGACAACGAAAAGATAGACAGGTACTGTGGGAGTTCAGCGGGAAAAGCATTTTATCTCTGCGGCCCCGCCGGCCTGATCGATGGGGTCATAAGGATTCTCAAGGCAAGAGGGGTCCCGGACAACAATATGCACAAAGAGATCTTCTCATTTGTGGGGTAAACCGTATGAGAATAACAAAACTGAAAAAAGTAACAACATGGATGGTGATCATCTTTCTTTTTTCAGCCGTACTGCTCGCGTTCATACGCTCTCTGAGAATGATAGAGAGACTCATATAGGTTTCAGCGTTGGCCCCGCACTGTTCGGGTGTTTTAGCGCACATATCACTGAATTAGGACAATGAGTAACGAAATAAAGAAAATCTGCTTACCCGGGGCGCTTGTGACTAAGATGCAGCAACGCACTTAAACCCAGAGCAGTAATGCCTCCCAGCATGTCGATTCCGACATCATGAAGTGATGCAGTCCTTGTGGAAACAAAGGATTGATGGAGCTCGTCACTCGCAGCATAAAGTACTAAAACAAAAAAGGAAGAAAGCGCCCATCGCGGAATCCGCAATTCTTTTGAGCCGCCACGAAAGGCGCGGAACAACAAAAAACCCAGGACGAAATAGTTGGCTACATGTCCCACCTTCCGAAGTGTATTATGAATCATGTCTGTCACCTCCGGCCTGATAGAAGACATCAGAAAACGGAGTATGGGTTCAACAATCAACGCAGTATTTTGTTCAGAGAATGTTCTGGTCGACATCCAAAAGATAAAAATCATCCAGAGAAGTACCGGAATCCAATATTTGAGATATCGCATAAAACTCATTTTTTGTCGGGCACCCCGCCTCGGTGTCAATTACCGTACTCCTAATAATTTTACCAGGTGAGCCAAGCAATTGTTACAGGAAGAAAAATTGCGACACAATCCGGTCTTTCGCAGCAACTCCTTCTATCTGGCCAGGGCAGACGACATTCTTTCCGCCTTCTTCCATGTTTTGTCCGGGTCATATTTTGTGACCGCACTTGCGATCTCTTCAGTCCGTGGCCCAAGGTCCTTCTCATACACTATGCCCGCCTGGTTCACCAAAAAGGTCATGATCCCTGAAACACCATACCTTGCAGGGTATGCCACGAGGCCGAAGCCTCCCACCATCTTTCCGCTGTCTACATAATCGACCTGACCACCCGGGGCGTTACTTCCCTGTCCTTTCAGGATCTTGACGTAATATCCGTGGTACGGCGTCCTCTTTCCGCCTTTCCTGGTATGATATCCCTCTGCAGAGGCACGGGCGACCAGAGGCCCCAGGGGGCTCGCTTTCTCTCCGGGAGCGGCCTCCCAGTAAAGACCGTCTTTCATGTCCTTACTGCTCAGAAAGTGTTGGGCGAACTGAAGCACCCCGTCGCCATTGCGGTCTTTTGAGGCATACTCGCGCTGCGCAGTCACATATGTCAGACAGAACTGAATGGTATTTAACTCATTCCTGCCGATCCTCCGGTTGAGGATCTCTTCCTTTCCCTCTTTGGTCGAAAAGATCCATTCCTTCCCCGACCTTACTATCGGGGCCGGGAAAGTCCACCTGTCCTTCCCGATTACAGCCAACACCGTCTTTTTGTCCAGGTGTGAAAACCTGATCGCCTCTCCGGCCGATCCCGCGGTTGACTGAACGATCGAAGACGCTCGACCGGGTACCCACAGAGGACCTTGTTGGGTTCCCATAACCTCTCAATTCTCTGCCGGTTGTCGTTGTTTCGGTAGAGACCCGGCCTGACGGGGCGCGGCGCGTATTGTATATCGACTGTGCCCCGCTCTGTGCGGAAGGGCTTGACCACCTCGCACGTCCTCTATCAGGGAAGGTCCCGCCACGATATCTGTTGGTAGGGTCGATGCGCGACATCTTGCCTGTTCTCGGGTCCCTGAAGTGATTACTGACGGATTTCCCGTGCCCTCGGTCATGATCCCCTTTGCCACCGTCATGGTCCCCATGCCCGCCATCATGTCCGTGGTCGTGACCATGGTGGTCATGCCCCCTCGTGTCAAAGTCTACCAGGACAAAGAAACCAGGGAACCAATAATTCCATCCCCAAAACGGGTATGGGACCCAGGTGTAGAGATATGCGTAATCAGGGGCGGTGCATAGTATGTAACAACCGGAGGCCCCTCTTCTGAATAATAATTGCCCATAACCGTGGAGTCTGGATACTCAATGCCGGACGTGTCACCGGCTTCACGGCCTGAGGTGTCCGTCCTCACCTCAAGATCGTACTGGGTTATAACGTTCTGAAATGCGTTTAAAGCATCGTCTTTCCCAATAGTCAATCTGCCCGAGTCGGCAGCCTCACTCACGGCTGTCTGCAACTCTCCGACAATATCCGGGGTGACCGGGTAATCGGCTATCCAGCCGTTGCGGGGGGCTATCCCCGCAGAGCTTAATGCGCTCTCCGCCTCGGCTTCGTTTTCTGTGGCGCCGAGCCCGAGCGACTCAGCCAGTTTCACCGCTAAATCACCCTCGCGGACAGGAGGCTGTGAAAGCGGAGGGCTTGTCGACGTTTGGTCAGTCTGCGCATTCGCTGAGGCCGACATCAAGATAAGAGCTGTTGAAATAGCCAGGGCAACGAATAAAGGAGGCAAGGCAAGAAAGGCAATCGAATATCTAGACAAACCAGGGCAACGTTCCCCATGGAGGCCACCCTGGCTTCTCCCTGTGAATCTCTATTGTATTGCGTCGGAGTCGAGTCCGGCGTCTTTGTATAGCCGGGGTTACGCTATTTCAGGCCCACCTCAAAAACTTATTGTCCCTCTTGCCTGAGCAGCCAATACGATGAGGTTCATTGCGCCCGCAGCTCTCGCACCGTCAATCAGGTCAACTTCTGTAAGATTCTTGTTGGCCATAGTCTGCGTGCAGCAGTGGATTTCCACCCCCGCCTCCAGAGCCTCATTCAGCCTTTGCGCAAGGGACGGCACACCGGGCTGCGGTCTTTCGTTCTTCTCCACGGAGCCCCGAACCATTATGTCGACCGCATTTTGGATACAATAGAGGACCGTCCTGTAGCCGCCCGTTGCGGCGAGGGCCGCGAACATAAGAGCAGACCGCGCCCTCGCACTATTTTCGAAGCCCGACGCGCATATTACTATAAAAAGGTCTTCCGTCCCTTCAGTGCGCGTGCGGACCGCGACAGGATCTCTCAGCGTCCCCTCCATCTACCAAACCTCTAGAGCGGCCTCAACCTTCACCGGCCTCGAGAGCGTCAGGCCGACCGGCGAAGTGCCCACCACATGCTTATGGAGATCCTGAAGTGTTTTCGCATCGACGTCCGCTTTGATCTTTACCTTCGCCGTGATAGTCTTAAAGCCGGGCAGCTTATCCATATGCAGTTTTTCGGGTGGTTCAAGACCGAGAAACCCGGGCAAGTCAATTTCTCCTTCGAGATCGATCCTGATATCATCGAGCTTTATTCCCCTTACTGCGGCGTTCATAGCGTAACCTATGCTAAGACACGCGCCATATGCCTGGAGGACCATTTCAACGGGATTGGCCGCGGTGTTGGTCCCGCAAAGCATTTCGGGCTCGTCGGCCGTGAGGGTAAACTCGCGCGAGCAGGTCTCGACCTTGAATCCGCCCTTCCACGTGGTGGACGCCTTCCATACAGTCCTCCCTGTCTCCCAGTTCTGCTTGACGGTCTCAACTACCTTCATCAATTTTCCCGTGTCGAGACCGTTTACTGCCGTCATTACCGCCATACTGTTACCTCCTCGTTTTTCGTTATTTATGAGTTGGACAAAGCAATTTTCTTACCATTTGCTTCCCGGAGATGGACACCAGACTCTTCAGCCCCGAATTATTTCACCGGATTTTGGTAATGCCCCGAAGCTAAAGACGTTTTGAAGACTCGGGGCCGAAGGACAAATGACACCGCATTCCGGGGACTCCCGCTCCCCTTCCGGCGAAAGAATTGCAAAATGCAATTCTTTTTCGGCAAGAGCTTCAGGGGAAAGAGGTTTAACCAACTGGAAATAAAACTTTCTAGCGAGATTGCAAAATGCAATTATCCCTTCAGACAACTATTTTCTCAATTTTCTCCAGAGCGTCGTGGAATCCAAACCGAGGAGTATAGCAGCCTTCTTCTTATTTCCTCCTACAAGATTGAGCACCTTCATGATATGTTCTTTTTCCACTTTTGCCAGCGTCCAATCCTCCCCTCGTGCGGAAGAAACGGATGCCACCTCTGCCGGAAGATCTTCTATTCTTATCTCATCGGTTTCAGCGATAACGACAGCCCTTTCCAGCACATTTTGAAGCTCCCTGATGTTGCCCGGCCATGAATAATTTATCAGGGCTGCCATGGCATCGTCCGAAATCCTTCGGATATCTTTTCCCATTTTTTCCCCGAAAGTATTCATGAAATATCTGGCAAGAAGGGGCACATCGTCCGCCCTTTCTCTCAGGGGAGGAAGGTCCACCCGTATCACGTTCAGCCTGTAATAGAGGTCTTCCCTGAACTCTTTCGCCTTTATTGCCTCCTCGAGATCCTGATTGGTCGCGGCAATTATCCTTATATCAACGGTGTGCGGCTGCGAACTCCCGACTTTGAAGAAGGTCCTGTCCTGGAGCACCCTCAGAAGTTTGGCCTGAAGGTTTTTGCTCATCGCATTTACCTCATCAAGAAAAATCGTACCGCTGTTTGCGGCCTCCATGAGCCCATCCCTGTCGGTCTGTGCCCCGGTAAAAGCCCCCCTGACGTACCCGAAGAGTTCCGATTCCAGGAGATTATCGTGGATCGCAGCGCAATTGACGGCAATCAAGGGCTTGTCCTTCCGTACACTGTTAAAATGAATGGCTCTCGCAATAAGCTCCTTGCCGGTGCCGCTTTCCCCGCATATCAGGATACTTGTGGGAACGTCGGTAACCTTCCTTACCAGGTCGAGGACAGCCAGCATCTTCGGGCTTTTCGCAACGATGCCCTCAAAATTCCAGTACCGCATCGTCGCATCGGCCTTCTGTCTGGCGGTCTCGAACATACGGGCATTCTCTATCGCAAGACCGATAGGCTGCGTTGCAGCCCGGAGGATATCGAGACGTTCAGGGTCGGGCGTGTATTGCACATGGGTAATTACACACAACACACCGACCACCTTGTTTCTCGCCTTCAGAGGAAGACCTGCGTAAAATTCCATACCTTCCCTTTTGAGCACGCCCCTTGTGAATCTCGGGTCTTGCGACGCCTTTTCATGTATGATCACTTCTTTGTCGCACTGGGCAATGTTGCCGCACATGCATTCCCCCACCCTGACCTTGTTCGTGCAGAGATCGTTTACCACTTCGGCGGAAAGGTTCCTGAAGGACACCGGGACCATCTCCATGGTCTGCTCGTCGATGACGTATATCACACCGGCGTCCACTACCATGAAGGCAATGACCTTCTCAAGGACATCATCAAGAATTGCTTTCATGTCGAGAGATTTGCCGACGGTGAGCGCGATTTCATACAAGATGGAGAATTTCTGGGTGTGCTTTTCCAGGGCCTCGGGTATGGATGCGAAATCGTCCATGATTTAGTCTATCATTTTTCAAGTGGATGTAACAAAAATAGCATGGCGTTCTTCAGCTCTGAGACACGGAACAAACAATAGGACGATATAGGGTCCGGTGAGCGCCAAAGCGGCCCCTGCAGCGAAGCAGTATTTGCAGAAAAAGAAAAAAGGCGGTGTGATAAGATGAATTATCCTAACGCGAGGAAATATCCGAACAATAAAATGAGTTTTTCCGCATGAAAAGCCACAATCAGGAAATTGGCGCCAGGTGTTATCTCCAGACAGGTCAGATAACATGCCACGACACAGCCGGCCGCGAGGTCCCCTGCCGGGGCAGCGGGCAGGATGCGGAATTCAGAAGGGGCGCCGTCTGGCCCTCGCCTCGATTTGAGCAGCATGGGGAAGTCGTTCTCGATAGACTCACCGGACTGACATGGACACAAAACGCCAATCCTGCCGAATTCCCTCTGACCTGGCAGGAGGCGCTGGATTACATTTCAGGCATGAACAAAGAAAAGGCATTCGGTTACTCGGACTGGCGGCTCCCCAACCGTCGCGAACTGCGAAGTCTAGTGAGTCATCAGACGAAAAAACCGGCACTGCCCGAAGACCATCCCTTTACAAATATATTTTTAGGCTGGTACTGGACGTCCACGACTTCGATGATCAACACCGCTTATGCCTGGTATGTCCATATGGAGGGTGCCCGCATGTTTTACGGAAACAAGGAACAGTTCTCCCTGCTCTGGCCGGTCAGGGACAAAGGAAACGGCATCCTCCCCGCCACCGGACAAAGACAGTGTTATGATTCCAGGGGACGCAGTATTACTTGTGAAGGTTCGGGACAGGACGGTGAATTCATTTTAGGTCGTCCCTGGTCCGGACGCCGCTTTGAAGTCGTAAAAGATGTAGTTATCGACCGACTGACGACACTCTGCTGGGCAAAGCAGGCAGACCTGGCCGCTGGCCCCGTTGCCTGGATTGATGCCCTCGCGTCGGTGGAGCAGCTTAATCAAACGACGAAGGAGAAGGTCCGGTGGCGGCTGCCTAATATCAATGAGCTCGAATCGCTCGTGGATTGCGGCATGCACAGTCCTGCTTTGCCGTCCGGACATCCCTTCGAGTGTATTCAGGAATCATACTGGTCATCGACAACCAGCATGTTCGAGCCGGATTGGGCATGGGCTTTGTATCTCGCGAAAGGCGCTGTAGGCGTCGGACAGAAGCGGGGACCCCATTTCTATGTATGGGCCGTATGTGATACGGCCTAAACAAGACTCTCCTCTCTGCCCATGCGCCCAATTCTGCCCATCGGCCCTTCCGGGTTTCAAGGCCTGTCTTGGCCATACAATTGGGAAGGAGTAAAGAGGGGTCAACCTCTTTACTCCTTCTTTTTTGTCGAAGCAGAGAAATTACTGAATGGTAAAGTTGGTCATCCAAAGGTAGTATGTGGACATATTGGCACCGGCGGGTGTTGCCATAAGGCCCATATAATATGTTCCCTTAGGTAGCGCCGATGTCGGGATGTTTCCGAACAGGGGCTGGTTTACGCTCGTTACGCCCGTCATCCACGGTTCCATACCAGACGATGCAGGCTGTAATGATCCGTCCGGATGCATCATATAGATATTAAAGGGATCAATCGAGGGGGCATAAAGGGCAAAATACATATCTGCCGGACTCGCGAACTGTCCCGTTGCCACCTGGACCGCGAGATTAGTGCCGCCCATGGCTACCGAGCCGACTCCGATAGGCATCATCGTCGTCACATCGGAACCCGTAACGGGTCCGCTCGTTGGGCCGTATGAAAACATCTGCTGGGCCATGGGCATCTGCAGCATGACAGAGCCCATTGTTCCGCCTATCGTTCCGGTGCCAGGTCCCATCATCGCCGCGCCTGCTATGCCTGAAAATATCAGCAGACCAGCGACTATTCCTATCAAGAGAATTTTCTTCATTCTACCCAACCTCCTAAAATATATCGTTTTGTTATTACTAACATCAGTATTGATCTTCTTCCTGTTACAGCTTCTTCGGGAAATAATTCAGACTGCGTTTCACCCCCTTTTGTTTGCTAGGTAACTAAGTTATCAATAAATTATGAAATTATTATGAAGGTCTTTCCTACCTGCCCATGTGTCCCATGCGGCCCATCGGCCCGTCCTCTTGTGCTTCCCGGTCGTTGTCTAGCCCCCTCCCATCTCCCCCAGTTCCTTGCCAGCTGACCATATGCTATCCGTCTGCCGCCGTGAGAGATGCCGCGATAGTCGTGCGGCAGGTCCATCAGGGCGCGGGGAACCCTTGAGAGCGCAACATAGACCCATGGCCACGAGGCTTAGGTAGCATAAAAGCGAGGCGATGGAAGCCAGGACAAAAAATATGCCGGCCCTTCACGGCATATTCACAGTCTATTGGTAAGCTATACACGAGAATATTTAAGGAGGTGGAGTTTTTTACAAAAGGCGGTTAGAGTAACACGGGCTTTAAACCAGGTGATATCAGCTGTTTCGAACAATATAGTTTTAGGGGAAAAAAGGAGGACAAGTAAGATGAAAAAGATTATTCCGATATTAACGATGGTGGTTGTGCTTGCGCTGGTTGGTATTGCAGGCGCAGTGATGGGCGGCTCGATGATGGGCGGCGGGTTTGCGATGACAAACACGGGCGGTTTCGGCATGATGAACGGCATGGCGGGTGCGCCGGTAGTCGGCGACGACGGTACGGCGTATCTGGTGAGCTACAATCCTACGGCCAATGGCAGGCCTTAAAACTTGCGTCCGGCTATTTCACCATATAAAGGAGCATAAGATTCATCAGATAAATAAGTAATATGGAAAAAGAATCCCATGCCAGGAATAAAGGCTTTCTCTCGGCACGATAGGTCAGACCGATCACTGCGACGGCCGTCATGGCGATTGCGGACAAGGCGGATATCGCATGATTCGGATTTACGAAAGAAAGAATAGGACCTTTCACGAAAAATAAGTCGTCGACGGCGAGGATGAAGATATTAAAGAGATTGCTCCCAAACAAATTCCCTATTGCGAGGTCTACGGCATCCATCCTGACAGCCGCAATGGAAACCACCACTTCCGGAAGTGTGGTGGATAAGGCTATGAAAATATTACCCACAAAAGTCTGCCCAAGACCGGTCGTCTCAGCAATCCCTTCTCCGATCTTCGGCAGAAACAATGCCGCGGCGACGACGATCAAGGCGTTGATGCAGTAATGAAATACCGCAGTTTTTACCGGGATTTCCTTATATTTCATTTCACGCGCAATTTCTTTCATAAACTCTGCAACCTGTCTCTTCTCGTAAGCATAGACCAGCCGCATGGCAATGAAATAAATAATCACAAACAGCAGGCTGTATGCCCCGATCCATCCCAGGGGGAAGGAGTACTTTCGAAAAAAAAGACCGCCTGCAACTATACTCAAAAGCAGGACCCCGAAGCCTGCGGAAAGTATATGCCCCTGACGCGCCTTTGCAGATATCGGGACGGGCTTGCTCAGGACATCGAGAAATGCCAGGATGCACATATTGAATACGCAAGCCCCGAGAATGTCTCCAATAGCGATGTCAGGCACTCCGGCATAGGTGACCGAGCTGATCCCCGTCGCAAGCTCCGGAAGGGACGTGACTGAAGCCATTAGCACAACGCCTATCCATGTCCTTCCAAGGCCGGCTTTTTCCGAGATTATATCGCCATACTTTGCAAGTTTCGTCCCCGCATAAACAATTGCCGAGGTGCAGACGATGAATCCAATCCAGAGAATCATTCTATTGCCCCCTTGACCTTTCTTCGCCTCACAAACTTCTCAATCCACACAGCGAAGAGGCGCATGTCTGACGGTTTGGGATGTCTTCTGCCTGCCATAATTCCCTCCGTCTTTCGGCGAGGCTAGTGCAAGCCGTTGTCAAAACCTCCCGATAATCCCTCCAGGCCATGCTAAATTATACTGAATAACAGGCAAATAGAAAAATCAGGCGATCATGGCACATGCCTGCATTGTGGCCAACATTTCTATTGTAATGTAAGATTATATTGTTCAGATGTAAGCATGCAAAACAGATCTTGCAGGATATAAACCCTAACGTTGCATACGGGCGAGAGCGGACATGCTGAAAAACACCATAGAATCGGCAAGATTAGTTCCTGATTCACGCAAACGCAGAATTAACGCAGGGTGCTTTCCCGAATATGCGGTTTGGTCACTGCACTGTTCTTTAGCGGCGCCTCGACTATGGCTTTTTTTCATCATATCTGCTCTCTCTTCGTTATCGTTTTATGCAACTGCAAGGTAAATCAGGGCTATGGGAAATAGGAATCGTCCATCACTGGAGAATCTCGTCGACAGCGGCGATCTGGTACTTGAGAGCATACATCCGGGCGGATTGGAAATTACCAGGGAACTTGCTGAGCTTTGTCACGTCACGAAGGGCGCAAAAGTTCTCGATGTTGCATCTGGAACGGGGGAGAGCGCGTGTTATCTGGCGGAACGTTATGACTGTCGGATAGTCGGTATTGACCTATCCGACTTTATGGTCCAAAAAGCACGGCGGAAGGCGAGAGAGAAAAATCTGGATATCCGGTTCACCATCGGCGATGCCCATCGTTTACCATTTGAGGCGGACCTCTTTGACGCAGTCATCTCGGAATGCACGGTCTGCCTTCTGAACAAAGAAAGAGCGATAAGCGAAATGGTGAGGGTAGCCAGGCGCGGCGGATATGTAGGCATACACGACATTTGCTGGAAGGAAGAGACGCCTGCAATTTTAAAGCAGCGACTTGCCGATATCGAGGGAGAAAGGCCGGAAACCATTAATGGCTGGAGGACTTTGTTTGAGAGTGCCGGGCTTGTCGATGTCACGACTGTGGACAAATCGCATCTGATTTCCGTGTGGACGAAAGAGATCAAGAGAGATTTAGGGTTGACGGGATTTATCAGAATCGCACTTAAGGCCGTCACGAGATGGGGAATAGCCGGCCTGAGAGACATCCTGAAATCGGACCGCATTTTCCGAAGCGGTCATACGGGATATGGCATCATAGTCGGGAGAAAACCATAACTTCCCGTATGCGCAATACCGTTGCTCGAATAGCCTGCGGCAACTAACCAGATGAAGGTTCACAACCTTGTCATTCCGGCTTGTCCGGTCATCCTCGGCGACTCGCCGGGGCGAGAATCTTTCTTGGCCTTCGGAAGGATTCCTGGCGCGCTTTGCTTGCGGGAATGACAGTCTTTACGGTTTTTAGTTGCCGAAGTAATAATACGCTCTTCAAGTCCGCCTCAGTGGTGATGCCTCATGGCCATCGGCTGGCCAAGTATATAGGCGTTAATGACCATAAAGAAAACGGAGAAGAGGGCCATCGGAACGAATGCCCTCAGCGCCTTCTTACCGAAATATCTGTCCGTTATCCTGTAGCCCGCGTAGAGAGAAAATATGTTCATCACGAAGATGATGGCCATCTGAAGCCAGAATATGGACTCAGGGCCCAGAAGGGGCGCAACCATCCAGTCAGGCTCTACTCCGGCGCCTGTCACCCGATAAACCAGCCTCTCTACTGCAGGGACAATCTCCGGTCCCTCCCTAAAGAGGTGATTAATGTTATGGGCGAGGTGCATCGAAAGCCCCACCGGTATGAACATGTACGCAAACTGAATGAACGTACGTTTCAGAGAGAGCGGGGACTCCGGGCCTGTATATTTCCTTACCGCCAGACTGCCAAGGAAAAGAAGCATCGGAGAGATTATAAGCGACCCAACAGTGAAGACGACCAGGAAAGCCGCCTTTTCACGTGCGGCATGCGAAACAATTCCGAACGCATCGAAGGGCAGGGCGTTTCCGATCGCATCCATCCATCCATGCCAGGGAGTGATCATGTCTCCGGTGACGATTACGGTAATGCCCACAAGCACGATTGCCAGGAGCGCCTCATCCAGATATCCCTTTGAAGATACCCATAGGTCTTTTGCAAAGCTTCTGGTCCGCAGAACGATATTATCCTGAGAACATGACTTAATGCACTCGCTGCAGAAATTGCAGTAGTTGTTCCGGTCAAGTGTCATCGGCGTTACAAACATGGGGCAGGGACGACTCGTACCGGTCCCTTTTATGCACTCTTTGACTTTATGACTTCTGCAGACATCGAGACATTTGTTCCTGAGTTCAACAGGACTGAACATGGAATATATGCCTATGAGCCCGCCGATAGGGCAGACATATCTGCAAAACGCCCTGCCTTTAAAAACCATCGCCATGCCGCCTGCCACGACAAAGAAGCCTATGAGCAGATAAGCGGTGAGGGCGGGCCTGTTCACAATGCCGCTATAGCCGTCCCACCATGTGAGCCCGAAAAATATGAGACTGGACAAATAGATGTTCCTCAGCGGCCGCGGGAAATCCCTTTTTATACTGATCAGTCTTCCGAGCCAGTCCTGTATGGCGCCGAATGGGCACATCATGCACCATATCCTCCCGACAAAGACAAAGGTAAAGATGATTGCCGCCCACCATATGGTCCACATGAGGAGCGTAGCGATATTCCTGTCGCCTTCCTGGATATCCCAGAGGCCCGCGCCAATTATGACGAGAAATATCAGGAACACCGGAATCTGAAAGACCGGCTGGAACCAGGCCGATTTGAGAAAACTCTGGAGCCACGGTATGTCTAGGAGATTCAGCTTCTGTCCCGTGGTCAGCCCGAGAGATCTGCGCTGATAAAGGATGGCAATGCCGATCAATCCGCTTAAGAATATGGCGCCCATCGCAAAAGGCAACCTGTACGGGTGTGCATTGGACATGTCACCGGACGCGTCCATCCCTGCGTGAGCAAGAGGCTGGGCCATCCCGCTTTCTCCGTCAACCATGTCCTCGCCTCCCGAAACATTATGCCTTTTCATTTCAGAAACCACCTCATGGAGCGAACGAACACCGGCGTTCTCTTGCTGCATAGGAACGTCGTGGCCAAAGGCAAGGCCAACTCCAAATAGCAAAGAGAGGACTAAGGAGCCCGCGAGCAGAGGGAGAATGCATCTTCGCATACTCTTATTTAACAGAATTGATTTGAATAAAATATGAATTCCATTCTCCAGCGCAGTGAAACAAAGCCTTTTCAGAAGAGATCGGGCATGACAATTTATGCTATCCATGATATAAATAATAGAAATGGGCAATGTACTGGCTCGCTAACGCGGAAAGAATTGGCCTAGCGGGAGACAGGAATCATGAAGAAAGACCCCGTATGCAATATGATGGTGGAGGAGAAGACCGCCGTAACGGCTGACTGTGATGGAGAGCGATATTATTTTTGCTCTGAAGGATGCAGGGACAAATTTCTTAAGGAACGGACCTGCAAGCTCCCCCGCACTTCGTACGACCTCATTATCATCGGCGGCGGACCTGCCGGTCTTACGGCTGCAGTATATGCGGCGACACTGAAGATGGAGGCCTTCCTCATTGCCAGGGACCTCGGGGGCCAGGCGATCGACAGTACAAAGATTGAGAATTATATGGGGTTCGATTTCATCACCGGCCCCGAACTTGTGGAGAAGTTCCAGTATCAACTGATTCACTCCCATTATATAGACCATCTTCTCGGCGACGTGGAGAAAATCGAGCCGGTCCATGGAGGTTTCAATGTAGTAGCCTCCGATCTCAACTCCTATTTCGCAAAAACAGTCATTCTGGCAACTGGCATGACAAGAAGAAAACTGCACGTGGAAGGCGAGGAGCGGTTCCAGAGAAAAGGCGTTTTTTACGGGAACATTCAGGACCTCTCTTTTGTTCAGGGAGCTGATGCGGCGGTAATAGGGGGAGGAAATTCGGCGATGCAGATCGTAGAGAACCTTCACACCGTTGCAAAGAGCATATACCTCATTTCCGATTCGAAACTCAGCGCAGACACGTCGATAGTCGAAAGAGTGTCGCAGTTTGAGAATCTCGTGAAGTACGAGAGATTCAAGGTTGTCGAATTTTCAGGCGAAGATTCGGTCTCGGAAATCTCCATAAGAAAATTAGCGGAAGAAGAAACAGTCAAACTGCCGGTAAAGGGAATATTTATCGCCATCGGTCTTCAGCCCAACGCCGCCCTTGTGTCCGATCTCACAGAACTGAATGAGCGCGGCGAAATCGTCATCAATTCCGCTTGCTCGACCTCTTATCCCGGGATATTCGCCGCAGGCGATGTCACCAACGCCTTCGGCAAAAGGATCATTATCGCATCCGGAGAGGGGGCCAAGGCGGCTCTTGCCGCGAGACAGTATATTCTGAACCTGAGGAAGAAGTGAACGGATCGCCCGAACCTATCAGGTTCTACAGGGTTGCGGTAACATCTTAAGACCGCTGCCTGAAGCAATAGAAATCGATGATCCCTTCTCTTGAAGGCCATCTCGCCTTTTCCCCAATTTCAACCAGCAGGCGACCGCAGAAGTGCGGGCCGCTAATGGATACAAGAAATGCAGAGGGCGCAACGATTCCTGCCCTTCAGTTTTTCCCGCCTTTTTTTTCAACAAGATCCCGCAGTTTCTCAACTTCTTGATCCGTAATATCACGTTCATGGTGAGTTTTGGCATGCACACGTAACTCCCGAATCGCCTCAGTAGATGTTCCCGAGTCCGTAACATAATCGCAAAAAGGTCCCATCATGCCAGCGTCCCTGCATCTCAGTATAATCCTTGCCATGGCGCACCTCCTTTTTTAAGATTAGCACGAATTCTGTATAAGACAAACCTGAATCATTCTCCAACCCTTCGGTCGCTTCAGATCACCGATATCTCAATACCTTATCCATGCAGCGCTAATGCCGTCCACTACTTCGTCATTTCCATCCCGGAGAATCTCTTTTCCATCTTCGTCATTCCGTCGTGCAATTTCTTCATCTCTTTTTCGGATGCCTTGCCTCTGTGCATCACCTTCGACATTGCCATCATCTGTCCCGACATTTCCTTCATAAGACCCGACATCTGCTTCATCTTGTCGGGTGGCATGTCCTTCATCATCCCGGACATCTTGCCCATCATGTCGGACATCTTGCTCGTCATCCCCATCATGTCGCCCATCATTTGGCCGTGCTCCATCATGCCTTTATGCTGCATCATCTGTCCGTGTTCCATCCCCGACTTCTGCCCTTCCATCATGTCGCTGTCCATTTCGGCAAAACTATAGGTAACGAACAGGGCCAGTACCATGGCGCAACCTATTGCAAGTATCTTCTTCATTTGCAATCTCCTTGTCATATGGTTATGATTATTAAATCCCAGCAATAAAGTGTTGCCGAGTGTCTCAAGCCTCGCATTCACCTCCTTTTTTTTGAGTTCATGCCAAGAGACATCTTTGCTGACAGTTATATAAAAATCTCTCTCTTTATAACCATGATGTCAAGCATGTCTCTCTGCAGCCTTATTGGCTTGCCGACACCCGAATGATAGGTGTCGGTATGATGATTGGCGTTAGTGTTCACCTGGCAGGTTTAGGGAGCGAGCAGGACGAGCGTTGGAATCACGAATCCAGTGTAGTGCTGCTCCACATTGCCGATACCGAGTCCGAGGATCCGGTTGCTCGAAAAAAGCTGGGGTGCGTCGATAAAATCATTGAAGCCGTACGGCGCCACCTCGTAATCAGCAAGCGCCATGAAGGGGACCTTCCTTTCGCTCATCAGACCGGGGAAGTGCGCGTGGGTCACGCACAAAAACTGGAACCCTTCCGGACCCCACCCCGTCACGCCGATAAAGGACTTCAGCGCCTGGGCCACCGACGTCGTCTGCTGCATGCCTTCCGTAAGAATCTTAGCGAAATAGAACCCTCTCGGCCTCGCCGGCGCCGAAGGCCGCAGCCGGAAGGCGTCGGGCCTGTCAAAATCCACATACGGACTCTGCCAGACCGTCCCTTTTTCCCTTGTTTTCAGGGCATAGTCCCACGCTGCCTTCCCCGACAAGACCGGATCCGCATGACCTTCTCCATCGTCGCCAAATCCATAAAAAAGCGCGGTACCGGTGAATTCTGAAGTCCTCTCATCCCCGGGCAGAGAAGGGAAAATACCGATGCGTCCGAATTCCTCCTCCCTGATGCCCCACCGCCTTTTCTTTACCGCCCTCCGCCATGCGTCGATCTGCTCTTCAAGGGGGAGGGTCGCGGCATCCCGCTCCGGGATTACCGGTTTCCCCCGAGAAAAAATACCGCTAATGCGTCGAATATACGACATGGCCCCTGTGACCCTCCCCTTATTTTACTGCGGACCCTGCATGGGAATCTGCTCTTACTCCGGACAGATGCGCTTGATTCGCCGACAAAGACAACCGCAGGGGTAAAGTAGAAGTGTCTGTCTGGTCTCTGCGACGATCTGCTTCATGTAGATGCCGTCTAAAGATCGGGCCGGATGCCGTCCCTCTCAGTCTGACAACAGGTCCAGTGATTCGATCTTCGTCTTTCCGATCTGCTCCGGCGTGATGATACCCTTGACAGCATCTACCGAATTGTCGTCTTCCCTTTCGACGACGAGTGCAATGGAAGCTCCCTGTTTGCGTAATTTGGCCATGATACTTAAGAAGGTGCGGTTCTCCGACACGGTGATGTAATTCTTTTCGGAGATATCTCCAATTTGGATGGTCCTATCTTTTCCGGCGTATCTGAAAATGGCATCCTGTCCGACAACACCCACTGTCTTGCCGTCCCTGCTCACGAGATAATGACTGGCAAAGGGCCTGCCGCTTAAATCATCCATAAAGTTGCCGACCTGCGTGTCGGCGGCGACTACGGGGACAGACCGCCCCATTATCTCCCCGGCCGTCTTGATATTCTGAAGGTCGCGCTGCAACACTTCAGTGACAAAGTGCTTTCGTCTGACGAGCTTCAAGGTATAGATGCTTTCGCTCGAAAGCATCTTTCTGACACCGTAGCTTATCGTCACTGTGATCACCATCGGCAGCATGACATTGTAATTGAGAGTCATTTCGAATATCATTACGATCGCTGCAATTGCCGCGCCGGTGACCCCTCCGGCCACACCTGCCATTCCGGCAACTGCAAAGGCAGGCGGGCTGATATCGAGGGAGGGAAACAACATATGCAGGAAACCCCCGTAAGCGCCCCCCAACGTTGCACCTAAATAAAGTGCCGGAGAGAATATACCTCCCGATGCGCCGGAGCCGAGGGTCAGGGACGTCGCTATGAGTTTCAGAACAAAGAGAAGCAGCAGTGAGGCGACTCCCGAGAGAGCACCTGTGAGGATGTCCTGAATAGTAGCATACCCGACACCGGATATGTAGTAATGTCCCCTGGTCTCTAAAAGGATATAAAACATGCCCCCGACAATAAGCATGCCTATGAGGTGGCGCACGTAGTAATTGCGGCTTATTTTTTCATTAAAGAAATCCTCAAAGGCATAGACCGACTTAATAAAAACCGTCGAGGCGAGGCCTAGGAAAACGCCGAGACCCGCGTAGCCAAAGAGTACGATTGGGTTTTCAAGGTGGAAGAATGGTGTCTCAAAACCGGGGATGACAAAGGCCGGGTGGGTGCCGAAAAAGAGTTGCCCCACGTATGTGGCGATCACCGTCGATATGGCAAGGGGCACGAGGGTCCTTACGCTGAATTCATTCATCATAAGCTCGAATGCAAAGAGCATCCCGCCAATCGGAGTATTGAATGTCGCAGCGATGCCGCCGCCCGTGCCTGCCGCGATCAATGTGATGCGCTGCCATACCGGAAGTCGGAATATCTGCGCTATAGTAGAGCCGAAAGTGGAGCCTATCTGGACAATGGGACCTTCCCTGCCGACGGAGCCCCCCGTTCCTATCGATATAGCAGAGGCAACGGCCTTGACAACCGCGACAGCCGGTCTGATGACGCCTTTGTAATAATAGATGGCATCTATTACCTCCGGTACGCCGTGCCCCTTGGCTTCCGGAGCGAACTTCTGAACGAGGAAAACCACCAAACCCCCACCGATTACCGGACCGAGTATTATGAAAGGCCCCCAGGGGCCGGGAGGCGTATGCTGACTCGCGTCATATATGACAGAAAGCTTCCCGAGAAAGACGAGGTTATGAATGATTGCTATCAGCGCGCGAAATACTACAGCGCCCAAGCCTGTGAGGATGCCCAGCAGACCCGAAATAAAAGCAAATTCCAGCGGGCCAAGAGATCTGAGGTAATTGTCTTTTTCATCATCCATGGAGGGCGAGCCTCCCGATCAACAAGGAAAGTTGCTTTCTCGTCACTGATATTTGCCCTTATCGCGCGCAGTAAAACTCTTCTGATACGGATACGCCATTTCGCTCATATTTTCCTACGAGTTTACCATCAATGTCTCTACAATCAAAATCAGTGCACTTTTTTCTTCCGTCTCTCAGCAAACGAGCGACAAATGCCATTTCCAATACGCAATTCAAAACCGCCATGATGCCGCCCTGCGGCAGGCCCGCAGCAGGATAGCGGTAATCTGAATAAGGAAAAGTTGCTCCTCATCTGTGCCGGCGGAAGAACTACTGTAGTGTCTCTCAAGTGACTGGTTTTATAAAATCTCCCCTTGCCCCTCTTTTACAAGGAGTCCCGAAAGCTTTCGGGGATTTAGCAAAGGGAGGTTAAGAGGGATTTTTTGATGTCTGAAATAACACCATTTGTTTACGAGACACTACACTATGCATGAAGAACTTTGAAACTTAGGCAGCCGGTGATAAGCTACTACGTATGGATAGAGGCCGATGGACGATGAAGCCTACTGACGATTATGCGAAGATGACCGTTGAAGACGTAATCAACGAACTCGGGACCGACCGCATGCGCGGCCTCACGCGGGAAGAGGCGGCAAGGCGGCTCGATGAATACGGATACAACGAAATCCCCGAGAAGGAGGAATCTGCATTCCGCCGCATGATCAGAAGGTTCTGGGGCCCGATCCCGTGGATGATCGAGATCGCGGCGATCCTGTCTGCCGCGGTCGGGCGATGGGAGGACTTCGGCATCATAATGGTCCTGCTGGTCACTAATGCGTTCATAGACTTCTGGCAGGAGTCAAAGGCCATGAGCGCGCTGAAGGTACTGAAGGAAAAACTGGCGAAGAAGGCGCTCGTCATGCGAGACGGTGCGTTCACAACAGTCGACGCAAGAGAGCTGGTCCCCGGCGACCTCATCAAGATCAGGATCGGCGATGTCGTACCTGCCGACGTGAAGCTCACCGGGGGCGACTATATACAGGCCGACCAGTCGGCGCTCACCGGTGAGTCGCTGCCGGTCAACAAGAAAAAAGGTGAGATCGCCTATTCCAATTCCGTCGTGAAACAGGGCGAGATGCAGGCGGTAGTCGTCAACACGGCGCTGAATACCTTCTTCGGCAAGACCGTTGCGCTCGTCGCCAGGGCTGAGCGGGAGGAGAAAAGCCACTTTCAGAAGGCGGTCGTCGGCATCGGGAATTACCTCATCCTGATAACCGTCTTTCTCGCGGCCCTGATCCTTATCGCGGCCATGTTCAGACAGGAGAATATGATCGAGATATTGAGGTTCACCCTCGTCCTGACGGTGGCGGCGATACCGGTGGCACTTCCGGCAGTCCTTTCGGTGACCATGGCGGTCGGCGCTATGAATCTCGCGAAGAAACAGGCGATCGTCAGTCGCCTTGTCGCGGTCGAAGAACTGGCAGGCGTCGATGTGCTCTGCTCTGATAAAACCGGGACCCTTACACAGAACAGGATGACCGTCGCCGATCCTGTCGCCTTCGGCCCTTATACCGTTAATGACGTGATGAAGTTTGCGGCCCTTTGTTCGAGGGAGGAGAACAATGACCCGATCGAGATGCCGGTCTTCGAATACTGCAGGGAAAAAGGCCTGACCGACGAGTTAGAGCAATACCGGCAGGTTTCGTTCACACCCTTCGATCCCGTCGGAAAGCGCACCGAGGCGACGGTAATATCCGGGGCGAAGACCTTTCTCGTAACAAAAGGAGCACCCCAGGTGGTACTCGACCTCTGCAGAGGACAGGAGGATTGTGAAGGGATCGAGGACGAGGTCGAGGCGCTGGCAGAGAAGGGGTACCGTACCCTCGGCGTCGGTGTCAAAAATCCCGGAGACGACCATATCTCCTTCGCCGGGCTAATCCCGCTTTTCGACCCGCCGAGGGAGGACTCGAAAGAGACGATAGAAGTGGCTAAGGGACTCGGCCTCGACGTCAAAATGGTGACCGGAGACAACGTGGCTATCGCACGGCATATAGGCGATATCCTCGGGATCGGCGGCGATATCCTTAACGCAGGCGATCTGAAGGGTGCCGGCACAGAGGAATTCGTGGTACTCGGGGGGATCATCGCCAAGGCGCTTTACAAAAGGCTGTCGCCCGAGACGTCCGAACGTGACATCCAGAAATTCTCGAAGGAAATCCTGAGAGAACTCGAAAAGACCTTCGAGACCGTCGAGATGCCTGTCGGCCACGTCGAAAAGCACGAGTCCGAGATCATCGAGATGATAGAAGGCGCGGTCGGCTTCGCTCAAGTCTTTCCGGAAGACAAATATCTGATCGTCGACAAACTCCAGAAGGCGGGTCATATCGTCGGCATGACGGGAGACGGAGTGAACGACGCCCCGGCGCTGAAGAAGGCGGACGCCGGCATCGCGGTCTCCGGCGCAACAGATGCTGCAAGGGCCGCAGCCGACGTGGTCCTGCTCGCACCGGGCCTTTCGGTCATCATAGACGCGATAGAAGGCGCGCGGGTCACCTTCGAGAGGATGAAGAGCTACAGCATATACCGGATCGCAGAGACGATCCGTGTCATCCTCTTCATGACCGCCTCGATTATCATATTCAATTTCTACCCGGTCACCGCGATTATGATCATCATCCTCGCCTTCCTGAACGACCTGCCGATACTCGCCATCGCCTACGACAGGACAAAGGTAAATGAAAAGCCGGTCCGATGGAACATGAGGGAGGTCCTCGTCGTCTCGACAGTCCTCGGGGTGATGGGTGTAATTTCGAGTTTCGGTATTTTTTATATCGCGGAGCGGTACATGCGCCTTTCCGTGCAGATCGTCCAGAGTTTCATCTTTCTGAAGCTTGCCGTTGCCGGCCATCTCACCATATTCATAACCAGGACGGAGAACCATTTTTGGCAGAAACCCTATCCTTCCCCTCTCCTCTTCTGGGCCGCCCTTCTCACGAAGATCGCCGCTACGCTTTTTGCCGTCTATGGCTGGTTCGTCGCGCCGATTGGATGGGAATACGCCCTGCTGGTATGGGGATACGCGCTCGCATGGTTCGTGGTCAACGACTTCGTAAAGATCTGGACGTACAGGATACTCCGGAAAGAAGGGGTCGTCCTGTAACGCGATGAGATTGCGAATCTATGCAGCATAAAGGCACGGCAAAGGCCGTTGCTGATGTCACAAGAACGGTGGATGAGGTAAGATAGAAAGATCATGCCTTATTTGCGTACTTGTATCGGATTTGCGGAGGGAGTCAAGCGTTGAAGATAATCTGGCGCGGGATAACGTTCAGGACCCTGAAAGACTGCGCAAAGGCCTTCCGGCTAGGAGAGCAGCCGACGATCATCATCATGGCCTTTATCGTCGGGATACTCGCAGGCGCAGCGAATGTCATGTTCCGGACTGCGATGAACATATCGCACGACCTTATCTTCATAGGCGGGTCCCGCCTTCTCCATATCACAGACGACGGCGCGTACCGGGCGCTCATTCCTCTTCTGCCGATAACAGGCGCAGTCCTCATCATCCCCTTATCGCTTCTCTTTCCGGGGGAAGTAAACGGGTACGGGTTTTCGAAATTCCTCGAAACCGTAAACATACGGGGAGGCGTAATCAAGGTGCGGAATATATTCCTGAAGACTCTGGCGCCTGCGCTGACGATAGGAACGGGCGGATCGGCAGGCGTAGAAGGCCCGATCGCCTTCATAGGCGGTACCGTAGGCTCGGCGATCGGACAACTCTTCAGGGCCTCCGAAAACCGAATGAAGCTGCTGATCGCTGCAGGGACCGCGGGAGGTATCGCGGCGACCTTCAATGCCCCGATCGCCGGGATCATGTTCGCCGTCGAGATCGTGCTCCTCGGCAATTATGAGATCTCCTCCTTTTCGGCGATCGTCATCTCTTCCGGGATCGCAACGGTGGTATCGAGGGGCTTTTATGGGGAGAACCCTGCCTTCCAGGTCCCCCAGTACGACCTCAGGAGCCCGCTCGAAATACCCTTCTACATTGTCTTCGGCGTGCTCATAGGCGTCCTTGCAGTCTTCTACATCAGGATATTCCACAAGACGAAGGACGAGTTCGATGCATTCCGTCTGCACCCACAGCTCAAACCGATTCTCGGGGCCTTCATCGTCGGCGCGATCGGGATATTCCTGCCCCAGATAATGGGGAACGGTTACGAATTCATCGAAGCGGCCCTCAGCGGGAAGATCCTCTTCCCGGTGATCGCCGCCCTCGTGTTGTTCAAGATCATAGCAACTTCCGTGACACTCGGCTCCGGCGGGGCGGGCGGCGTCTTTGCGCCGGCGCTCTTCGTAGGCGCCATGGCGGGCGGGAGCTTCGGTCATCTGGTGCATTATCTCTTCCCGTCTTCGACCGCATCTCCCGAGGCCTACGCAACGGTCGGCATCGGGGCGTTCCTTGCCGCCTCGACACACGCGCCCCTCACCGGTATCTTCCTCCTTTTCGAGATGACCGGAAACTACAAAATCATCATCCCCCTCATGTTCACGTCCATCATCGGCACCCTTGTGGCGAAACGGCTCTATCCGGACTCGATCGATACCGTGGAGCTGACGAAGAGAGGAATAAAGATACATGCCGGCCGCGAGGTATCGGTCATGAGCAGGATACGGGTCAGGGAAGTGATGGACCCCGACTTTATCACGGTCCCGCAGGAGACGCTCCTCAAAGACCTCATCGATATCATGATCAGAAAAGACAAGTTTTACGTGCCTGTCCTCGACGACGCTGGAGACATGACAGGGATCGTATCCGGCCAGGACATACGTCCTGTGCTCTTCGAGGAGAAAGTGAAAAACGTGGTCACGGCAGGAGAGGTCGCAACCGAGAGTGTCATCGTGCTGAAGCCCGGGGACGATCTCAATATTGCGATGAACGCCTTTTCCAGGAAGGACATCGAAGAGATCCCGGTCGTGGCCGAATACAACCCCAAAAGAGTCGTAGCGATGATCAGGCGGAAAGACCTGATCGACGCATATAATCGCGAAGTCTTAAAAGGGCACGAGTAGGCCGTCACTTCAGCGTGAATTCTTACCTGCTGTCCCATCCACATGCCGAGATGAACATGATTGAACAGAAAAAAGTTCGAAAGGCTAAAGTTGTAATTTTAGTTCAAAGCGATATGATAGAAATAGAGGGGACTGTAATACGTCCCCGAAAGGCGCAGAGGCACAATATGAACGCCGCAATTACTGCCAAACTGAAGGATGCCTGGGATGCAGTTGGGAAGGCATTCGTTGAAGAACCCCTCATCCTTATAGACGACAAAGGCAATTATTGGCTGAATAGAAATGCTAAAGACTTTATTGCTAAAAGGGAAGTGGCAGTCGAAGATTTGATGGAATGGCTTAGAATTGGTTCGTCTCACCTGCAACACCTATCATACAAAGACATCGGCTTTCTAATGATGAATCTTCCCGGAGATAATGTGGTAGCAATTCTCAGGGAAACTTCTCCAAAAGGCGACAACATTAAGCCTGACCTTACCCCTAAAGAATGTGAAATTATACGCTGCCTTATCAAAGGAAAGTCAAACAAGGAAATTGCATCCTCCATGAAGATAAGACCCAGCACGGTCAACGCTCACCTTGACAATATCTATATGAAGCTCGGCTGCAGGAACAGGGTAACTGCCTCTCTTTTAGCCCTTAAGAATGGTCTATGCTTGTCCTCAAGTAACCCGTCGACAAAAAAGTCTGAGCACTGAGGACTCGGTCTTCAGCTATTTATCGGTGCCTCAACCATCACTCAGGAGTGCAATCTACCACGTGTTGTAGGCAGCTTCCCCATCTGGGGAATAGTTCTCGCTTGCACGAATTCGTTATATTATTTGTAAAAAAAATCAGCCTTGCAATAAACTCATGGGCTGAAGGTAACGGTAGGCGTGAAGAAAAATTGTTGGGAAGTAAAAGGATGCGGTCAACAACGCAGGGGACATAAGAACAGTCTCGTAAAATGTCCAGTCCCCGAAATGACAAGTGCCGACGGTATTAACGATGGAAAAAACGCCGGCAGAATATGTTGGCTAATTGCCAACACCATGTGTAAGGGTGCCACCGAAAGTACCTTTGAGGCGATGATAACAACCTGTGGGGAATGTGATTTTTATAACCTCGTCAAGGCAGAAGGAGGGGAAAAAGTCATGCTTTCCATTGATATGTTGCGGGAAGTATACGAAAAAAATAGACTTGACAATTCTAATCGGAAGGCAAAAAAATCAAAATGACCCTACTCTTGGAAAAGCTGAAGAACGAGTAACCTGTCTCAAAGTTACCCATCCTTCTCGGATCTCCACTTCAATGAAGCTTTCGGGATAAGATTTACCGTCCAGGCCGATCCGCCCTGTGAGGATTTTTAGAAGTTGCGCGGCAATCAAGCAGGGCGAGAAATTCCGTAAATACTCTGCAGGCGGTTGCGACGGCGCGAAACTGCGGCTTTCAGTACATCTTCGTGAGTAGTTCGGTGCAAAAGAGACTCTCCAAGTGGCCGGGCTGATCCGGAATAGGCCGTCACCCTTCCCTGCGAGGGATGTCTCCTCCCGGCATCATGGCGCATTCGCTGAAGATGCGCACGGTGCAGCGGCGGCAACGCTCGGGATCGAGCCGCGGGACGATCTTCCGCAGCGCCTCGACCTTAGAGCCGAAGACGTTTTCGTGACCGATGCTCCTGTTGCAGCCGCCGCGCCTCATCACCTCGACCACCTCTCCCTTGATCGAGCAGAGATAGAGCTGCCTCCCGTTGACGCGAAGCCGGTGGGCCTCCTGGCTGAGCATCTGGCACCCCGCAACGTCGATGAAGTTGATCCCGCCTCCCACGATCAGTATGTGGGCCTGCTCGGGATATTGCTTGACTATACGGTCGAGCTCCTCGGCGATATGATTTACCGCGCCGAAGAAGATCGATCCGTCTATCCGGAGGATCTTCAGCTGGGGGCATTCAGGCAGCGGCTTCTTCTCGATATTGATCAGGCTCCTCTTTCTGCTGTCAGGATCAGGCGCCAGCGTGACCACATTCGGATGGGAGGTGCGGTTCAGATAGAGAAGAAGCGAAAGAAGCACGCCCACGTATATTGCAAACTCCAGTTCGACAAGCAATGTCGCGAGGAAGGTCGCCGTGAGGATCCCCGCCTCCGGCTTGCTCGTCCTGACAATGGAAGTGATGTGATGGGTGTCGATAAGACTGTATGCCACGAGGAGGAGGATGCCGGCCATAGAGGCGATCGGAAGATACGCGGTCAGAGGGGCGATCAGAAGGAGAATCACCGTGAGCGAAACCGCCGCACAAACCGCCGCAAGCGGCGTCTTCGCACCCGCGCTGTAGTTCACCCCGGTGCGGGTAAACGACCCGGAAGCGGCATAGCTCGAAAAAAAGCTGCCGATTATGTTCGACAAGCCCTGCCCGATGAACTCCTGGTTGCTGTCGATGCGCTGCTCCGATTTCGTGGCGATCGAGCGCGCGATCGAGACCGCCTCCGCAAGCCCGAGCATCGCGACCGCAAGGGCAGGCGGCGCGAGTTCCCGCAGCGATGTCGTTGTGATATCAGGGTATGAAAGCGGGGGGAGATGGGCGGGAAGCGACCCCACGAGGCGGACTCCGTGTTCATTCGCGTTCATGAGCAGCCCCATCACACTGCCGCCTACCATAGCGATCAGCATTCCGGGCCACTTCGGTTTCACTATCTTAAAGACGACCGCGATCGCAAGCGTGGCAAGACCGATCAGGAGCGCATAATAGTTCGTCTCAGAGAGACGCGCGGCGATGTTCGGCCATATATGGATAAATGAATGCTTCTTGGGAGCGGAGATGCCGAGCAGGTTGCTCATCTGGCTCGTGGCGATCAGGATGGCGGCTCCGGCGGTAAAACCGACGACCACGGAGTGTGATACAAAATTGACCAGTGCGCCGAGGCGCGCCACCCCAAGCCCGAACTGAAAAAAGCCGGCAAGGAATGTAAGGGTAAGCGCCATGCCGATATATTCAGGACTCAACGGCTGCACCAGGGGACTCAGCGTTGTGAAAATAACGATCGATATCGCCGTCGTAGGGCCGGAGATAAGGTGGCGTGACGAGCCGAACAACGCGGCGATTATGGCAGGGACAATCGCTGAATACAGACCGTATTCAGGAGGGAGACCGGCGATGATCGCGAAGGCGACCCCCTGGGGCAGCACGATAATCGCGCCGGTAATCCCCGCGATAAGATCGGCACGCAGCGTTCGGCGGGTGACCGCCGGCCACCATTGGAGGAAAGGAAAGAACTTCTTGAGAGACCGCTCTTTCTTTGGGTCCGGACTTATGCCGCTGCCGTCAGCCATAGTTCCCACTTTCATTATCTCTCAAAACAGGCCTCGTCTTATAATATTTTTTTCTGAGAAAGCGCCCCGGGCCGGGGAAGTGCAACCGCAAGCGTTCCTGTAATAGACTTAATTGTACGGGCCCCGGCATTCTGGTTAACTTTCCTGACAGAGTGCGGAGTTCAGTTAAGAAAACGAAAACTCTATGCATGCGGAAGACATGAGCCTCGCCCCCACACGCCTCACGCGGCCGTCGTTGGCCCCTTGTCGGAATGGAAACTGGTCCTCGAGGAGCCGACCGCTCCTTTCCAGGAAAAACTTTACAGGAAATATGCCGCGAATTTTGCGCGGGTCTTCGCCCTGCTTCTGTCTGCTCTTATGCTGGCGCATGTTTTCAGCAAATCCATGACCAGCTCCCTGGCAAGGATCGCGGACCTATCCTCCAATCTGCCTGAAAAATTGTCCTCGGGCAGCAGCATTACCTGGCCGTCAAGCAGGCTCACGGAATCGGGCCGCCTGATCGTAAACTTTCAGGACATGTCGCAGGCCCTGGCTTTGGAGTTCGAGAAGATGAAGAACCCCGGCTTCACTGCGGGATGTACAGGGTTGGATCGAAGAGGCACTGCGTGAGTTAGCCGCAGGCAGGACGGACCCGCATATGGGGGTGAAGAGGTGGAGTAGCCCCGCAGGGACGGGACCACGGTCTTGACTGAGGTCTCCACAACCTACGTCCTGGATGCGGACAACCGGCCGGTCAGTATCATTGGTATCTCGCGCGACATCACGGACCGCATAAAGGCCGAAGAAACACTCCGCAGAAGCGAGGAGTTCATCCGGAGCATCCTCGACAACGTGGACGAAGGGTTCATTGTGGTAGACCGGGACTACCGGATCATCTCTGCAAACAAGGCCTACTGCCGGCAGGCGGACATTCCCCGGGAGAGCATTATCGGAAAGCGCTGTTTCGAGGTCTCCCACAAGGCGCTCTATCCCTGCCGCGACGAATGTGATAGCTGCGCGGTGAGAGGCGTGTTTCAGACAGGGGTGCCCCACATGTCTGTACACAAACATCAGGACAAGTCGGGTAATGTCCTGTATATGGAGACGAAGGCATTTCCCCTCCGGGACGCATCCGGAGCCATCACCTCTGTGATTGAAACAGTCCGCAACATTACGGGGCGGAAGCTTTTGGAGGAAGAACAGATGAAGACCCATAAGCTCGCGGCGATCGGAACGCTGGCGGGCGGCCTGGCACACGACTTCAACAACCTCTTGCAGGGCGTTTTCGGATACATTTCTGCAGCAAAACTGAAGCTTGACAACAAGGCAAAGGCGCTCGCCATGCTCGAACAGGCGGAGAGGGCGCTCACCATGTCGGTCAACCTCACGACCCAGCTTCTGACCTTTTCAAAGGGCGGCAAACCCGTGAAACGGCGGCTCAACCTGGATCCGGTGATCGCGAACTCCGTCCGATTCGCCCTGAGCGGGTCAAGGGCAGCACCTTCTCGGTCTATCTGCCTTCCTGTGAGGCGTCCGGGCCTGAAGCTGAGCAGCCCCGGACGATGCCCGGGGGCCGCAGAGGAAGGTCCTCGTGATGGACGATGAGACGATGATCCTTCAGGTCGCAAAGGAGATGATAGAGGTGTTGGGGCACCAGGTGGAAAGCACAGAGAACGGGGCGGACGCCGTAGAGAAGTTCAGACAGGCAAAGGCCGCGGGAAGACCCTTTGATGTCGTCATCCTCGACCTGACCGTCAAGGCGGGGATGGGGGGAGAAAAGGCCATCCGGATTCTGCGTGAAATCGACCCGGAGGTGAAGGCAATTGTATCGAGCGGCTACTCCGACAATGCTGTAGTGTCGGATCACAAGGCATACGGTTTTGCGGCGTTCCTGAACAAACCTTACACCATCGAGGCCCTGCGGGACTGCATCGACAGCCTGCTGGCATGACTTTGCCGGATTTGGGGTCGCACCGCGAAAAATTTTACCTGACCGGAAAAATGTTCCCTCTGTCAAACTCTGCCGGGCCGGATGCTGATTGGGCAGGGCCGCGCATTCCGGGAGATGGCGGCCCTTACAGCGTACACGCCGACCAGCCAGACCTGGCGCGGAGATTGCTAGTCCTCTGAACGGAGTTCAGGAGCTGAAGAATAGGAGGACGATATGAATGCATTCCTTGGCATCGCGTTTCTTGTCTCACTGGCGTTGTTTGCCGCAACCGTATTACGGGACATCGGCCCTGCAATGATACTCAATCCTGAGGCGCTGATGATCGTCTGCGGAGGAACCATCGTCGCGGTGTTTCTCGCCTTCCCCTACGCAAGGATACGTGACGCCATGCGTGATGTCATTGATGCGTTTCGGCTGCGGAGGGACAGGGAAGAGGTGGTGGGGGAGATCGTCGAGGTGGCAAGGGCCTGCCGGAACACGGATATCCGGGGCCTCGAAGACCGGATGAAGACGATGAAGGACGACTTCCTCAGACTCGGCGTTGGTCTCCTGATAAGCCATCAAAGCAACGAAAAGATCCGGGATGTGATGGAACGGGAGATGGCTATCAAGGTCCTGCATCGGCATTTAAGCATGAATGTCCTGAAGACAGTTGCCCGGCTCGCTCCCTCCTTCGGGCTGGCAGGAACGGTGATAAGTCTGATAAAAATGTTCAGGGACATGCAGTCAGTCGAATCACTCGCCCCGCTCATGGGCCTCGCGATGATGTCCACCTTTTACGGGGTCATCATCGCGAATCTGTTCATGCTGCCGCTCTGCGCGAAATTGAAGGAACGCGCGCTTCTGTCAGAGGCGCTTATGCATATAACGATCGAAGGCATAGAGGCAATAAACAATATGGAGCATCCTCTCAGGATCGAGGAAAGACTGAGCGGATATACCGACATCGGGAAACGGGATTCTGCGGACGCGGTCCGGCTGCTCACTGCGGTCAAGAGTGAAGCCCGGACGCAACTCTAATGTTGGGTAAAGTAAAGGTGGAGATGCGATGGAACGAACCCCTCATCCGGCGGCCCTGAAGAGCGGCAACTCAAGGCCTTTCCCGGGCCGGGCGCTCGTGGAAAGAGCAGCCGCGGACAGCGACTTCGACAGCAACTGGCTCATCACGCTGAGCGATCTGCTCTCCCTGCTGCTCATATTCTTCGTGATGTTCTCCGTGACAACCGGGAATGCGGGCAAGGCTGGGGGAGTAAAGACAGGCGCAACCGTCGGCCCCCCGGCCCCTGTCGCCGTCCTGCCCGCGACAGCCGTCAGTCCCGGCAGGCATATCGCGGAGGAGATGAACTCGATAATAAGAAAACTGGACCTCGGTGATGACGTTTCCGTCCGTGCCGCAGACAGGGAGATCGTCATCACCATGAATGAAAAAATCACCTTCAGACCGGGCGAAGCAGAGATACTGAAAGGCTCTGAACCGATACTGGACAACATTGCCGGCTTAATCCTTCGTTATCCTTCTTACCTCGTCGACATCGAGGGGCATACCGACAACGTCCCCATCCACACCCGTCTCTACCCTTCGAACTGGGAACTTTCGGTCGCCAGGGCCATGAGCGTCCTGAAGTACTTCATCGGCACCCGGCGGATCGATCCTTCGCGCCTTTCGATCAAGGGCGACGCAGACCACAAACCGATCGTCCCGAACGGCACGCCGCAAGAGCGGGCGCAAAACAGGCGGGTCGAAATACGGATGAAAGAAAAAGAGCCGTGAGCCTGCCTTTGCCGCACTCAACATCAAGGATGTCTTTGCTCACCTAATAACAGAGTGGCGGTATCGTCGGCGCAGATTTTTGTCCATGCAATATGATCCGTCATGGGAAGTGCGCCGAGAAAGGGCGTCGGGGCCAGGAGGAATATCTTCTCCCTCCCGTTACTCACATAATCGCTCAGCTGTGCATCGCCCCATACGCGTCTCGATTCGGGAAGATAAAAATAATTGGTGTACACGTAATCCTTGGGTTCCCCGTGATGCCTCCACTCAACGAGTGGAACCGCGTCACGCTCGGGACTGTCCCCCTTGAGAAAGCCGAGCGTGTCCGCAAAAGAAGGCGCTTTTACCTGCAGTGCCGCGGTCAGATGGACCGTATGGTATACGCGAGGATTAATCTTCACGGGAACTACCCAGAAAAAAACAAGGAGTAACGGGCCGAGAAAATAGACAATCTGCTTAATGTACCGGTGCAGCCTTATGTGATGGACAACACCCCAGGCCGCAATCATCGAAATGAAGGGGGTGAGCGGGACAAGGTAACGCGACATCTTCCCGGCAGACACCTGCAGGGCCAGTGCAAGTGGGAAAAAGGCCATCAAGGTGAGCCAGACGGGATCCTCCTTCTTTTTCTGCCACATTACGCCCATGCCGATGAAAAAGAATATCAGCCAGGGATGGTAATAGAACAGGACCTCTTTAAGATACAGCAACGGGCTGTTATGCACGTCCAGCCCGCCGGTCATTCTTTCGATTGTCTGCGCGTAAAGCATGTGGTAAAAATATCCTGGATGCCGCCCCTCGTAATAGATTATCCAGGCGGCGGGAAGCGCCGTGCCGAGAAGCAGCCCGGCCCAAAAATGCGGCCATCGGAGCCACTCCCCGAGTTTCCACCTGCTCACGGCAAAGATAAATGTCGGGGCAAGGAGAAAAAAAGCCATGGCAAATTTCGTCATCATCATGAGGGCAAAAGCAAGCCCGAAGAGATAGGGCCCCGACTTCCGGCCTTCAAGCATGAGGCTCACGGCAAAAAGCCCGAGAAGAAGGCCGAAGACAAGGAGACTTTCCGGTCGGACGGAAGCAAAATCCCTGACGACCCACCTTGTGCTCATAAAAGAGAAAGCGGTGAAGAACGCGACATCACTGTTTTTGAACCATCTGAGGCTCAAGATATACAACATGCATACATCAAGCGTAGAAAAGATAAGAGAGGGCAGTTTTGCCACATAGTAACTCGCCCCCAGGACCTTGAAGAAAAAGGCGGTTATCCAAAAAAAGAGAGGGGGCTTGTTCAGATAGGGTTCGTCCATCAGCATCGGGTTGAACCACTGGTTCTCAAGCGCCGTCTTTTTTGCTATCACCGCGTAGGTAAGCGGATCCCCCCGTAAATCTCCCGCCTTCACCCCCACCCAGAAGAAGATAAGGACCCACATCCCCAGGACTACCATGTGTTCGGTCTGTTTTTGATTATTCATCCAATTCCCCTGTCCGGACGCTGAAACGACGATATGCGGGGCACTACTGAAATCATGCCCTCCACCGCTGCCGACAAAATTTCTTCACTTAATTATACACACTTTCCCGTCCGCCAAATAGCTCCTTCCCTTTTTCCGTGATACAATTTGTTTGTTGAAAGGGATCGCCTTTCTCAAGATTATTCGAGGAGGTTTCCACATGCAAATGAAGAAAATTAAGGAAATTGCGAAAAAGAATGGCATCACTCCCGGAAACATGAGCAGGACAGAGTTGATTCGGGCCATCCAACGGGCAGAAGGTAACTCTGATTGTTTTGCTACGATGCATGTGAATAATTGTAACCAGGTGAATTGCCTGTGGCTTGTCGATTGTAAGGCAGAAGTAATTGCGAAAGCCGATGTGCCCGTTGTCAGCTCATGCATCTAGCCGAAGATAAAGTATATTGGAATTGATCTCTGAGAAGTCCCGCCGACCCGCTAAGAACCCCTCAACCTCTTGACCTTCTGCGACATACTGAAGTATCTTGAGATTATGAAGTCCCACAGGAAAGAATTAGTAGTCTCTAAAGACAGGATGCTTACCGTTTACCCGACCCTCCATGAGACAAAGGAAAAGGGAATGCTCAAACGCATCCTCAAGAAGCTGATACACATCCGAAAGGGACATTGAGGAAGGCAGGAAAAAATAACCTCTAACATCAATAAAATGGAGATATAACGATGAAAGTTATGGCATTTAATGGAAGTCCAAGGAAAAAGTGGAACACGGCAACATTGCTTGGGAAGGCTCTTGAAGGGGCTGCCTCAAAGGGAGCCAAAACAGAACTCATTCATCTGTATGATCTTGACTTTAAAGGATGCATAAGCTGTTTTGCCTGTAAGACCATAGGTGGTGGTAAAAGTTATGGCAGGTGTGCAGTCAAGGATGATCTGACACCAATATTTAGGAAAATCGAAAAAGCAGATGCCATCATCCTGGGTTCCCCGATCTATTTTGGAAGTGTTTCTGGAGAGATGAAATCATTTATGGAGCGTTTGTTGTTTCCTTATTCAACATATACTGATCCCCCACAATCACTTTTCCCCAGGAAGATTGAGACAGGCTTTATCTATACGATGGGTCTCACGGAGAAGATGATGCAGGAATTTGGCTACATCCAACACTTCGAACGTCATGAAATGATACTCAAGAGGATATATGGGGCTTCTGAGTATATGTGCAGCTTTGATACTTATCAGTTTGATGATTATTCAAAGGTGCTATCAACCCGTTTTGATCCTGTGAAAAAAGCAAAGAGGCGGAAGGAAGTATTTCCAAAGGATTGTGAAAAAGCCTTTGAAATGGGGACGAGGTTTGCCGGGGGAAAGTAACAGGTAAAGAAGCTACGGCAAGTATAACAGGGTTTATTGTTGTTTCCAACTTGCTATACAATAGGGGTAAGGTCAAAATGAAAAAGTTCTTAATTATTGCAATTGTGCTCCTTTCCTGTCTTATGCTGAACTTCGGCTATGCTGAATCATGGGAGAGAAGCTTCCAATGGAGCGGGGAACCATGGCAGTCCTGTGGCGGCGCCTGTTTCTTGATTCCCGTGATCCTGGTGATGGCCTTTTGGATTGCTGTGCTTATCGGGATTGTCTATTTTATCAAATGGGTCATATCAACAGGGAAGAGGCATGAGATAAAACCTGAGGAAACGGCCCTTGATATCTTGAAAAAACGGTATGCCAAGGGAGAGATTTCCAAGGAGGACTTTGAAAGGATGAAGCAGGATATTATGTGAAGGGGGCATCTGGGTTAGTTGGCAGGGCTTTGGCATTATTTTAGAACTATTTGAGAACGAAAAAAGAAAAGGGATTTGAAGGCGTTATAGAGCTTATTGAAACTCACGAGCGTCTAGACATTGGTACAACAGAACTTGATTAGCCGCTTGAGGAGAAAGGTGTTCGAAATGCTGTAACGCTCAATAACGTCTCTATACATGATGAGATCGATATATTCCTGAAGGGCCTTCATTTTTGGGCAACTCACCAGGAGCCGCACAAGAGCATCTATAGGCTCTATAGGCTCTTACGCAACGAAGGCAAGTCTTTAAATGGGGATCATTTGGGAGGGTCTCGCCTTCATGGGTATGATAGCAGATTGTTCATCTGACATGTTGAAGGGCGGATAATAATTCTTGACATCCCACCAGAATAGGACTATAAATTAATTGAAGACAGGCAGACGAAAGTGGTGGTTTTGCTCTTCTTACACCAGCACAGGTTAGGACTGAAAGCCTGAGAGGAACAGAATTCAGGCAAAGTGTCATAAGATGTTCAAACCGCTGGAACAAGGAGAAGCAAACACCACTTTTTTTTCCCCTGTCCTCCTGGATCAAATGGAAATATTATTTGGGAAGGTGAAAGCAGATGTTTATAGCCTTAGTGGATTGGGACAAATGCACTGGGTGTGGGGACTGCATAAACGCCTGTCCAGTCAAGTGTTTTGAAATGTCAGACGGTAAGAGCTTGCCTTCCCGCTCTTCCTATTGCATCAACTGTGGCACTTGCAAAGAGGTCTGTCCAGCCGATGCCATAATTATTAGCATCGGGTGGGGTGGCTAAGCGAATGCACTATCTTTCCATAGCCCAAGCAAGAAACCATCCCCGATAGCTTCCGGCCTTCGCGCTTGTCATCAGAAGTCAGTAGACTTACCTGTGAAGTCAAAAATTGGATTGACATTTAAGTCGTCATTTGTCATGATATATGACGACTATGGCGGCAAAACATACTTCTGAGCCTCGCTGGATTTCTCGATCTGTTGACCTTCCCAGTCTACTTGAGAAGCGGGCACATTTTTTGCTAGGGCCGCGGCAGACGGGTAAGACGTCTCTAATCAGGCATACATTAAAGGAAGCTCGCACTTATGATCTTCTTGACACATCCGTCTATCTTGCCCTCAGTCAAAATCCCGGTCGCATTGCACAGGAACTAGGGCCTCGGGACCGTATTGTAGTCATTGACGAGGTTCAGCGGATCCCGGAACTTCTGAACGAGGTCCACCGGCTCATCGAAACCAAGGGCGTAAGGTTTCTCCTGACGGGGTCCAGCGCCAGGAAACTAAGGCGCGGTGGTGTCAACCTGCTCGGCGGGCGTGCCCGTACCAAATACCTGCATCCCCTCACATACAAAGAGCTCGGCGGCGTATTCAATCTCAGCTCCGCGATCGAACGCGGTTTGTTGCCTTCCATCTATTTCTCGGACGATCCGCAGGAGGACCTGAAGGCTTACGCAGGCCTCTATCTGCAACAGGAGATCGTAGCTGAGGGGGCGACACGCAACGTGCCCGCCTTCAGCCGCTTTCTCAAGGTCGCGGCGCTTTGTAACGGAACCATTGTAAACTTTACAAACGTCTCGAATGACGCGCAGGTTGCGCGGACGACCGTGTATGAGTATTTCGACATCCTAAAAGACACCCTGGTGCTCTATGAACTGCCGCCATGGAGAAAAACGACCAGGCGCAAACCCCTCGCTTCGTCAAAATACTACTTCTTTGACGTGGGCGTTGTCTCTGTGCTCCAGGGAAGGAGGTTCCGTGCCGGCACCCCCGAGTTTGGAGAAGCCTTTGAGACCTACATCATGCATGAACTCAAAAGCTACAGCGATTACGTATCAGGCGAACCACTGAGCTTCTGGCGGTCGACATCGGGATTTGAGGTTGATTTTATCATCGGGGATCACACGGCAGTGGAAATCAAGGCAAAAGACAACGTATCCATACAGGATCTCAAGTCCCTGCGCGCCCTGGCGGAGGAAAAGAAACTGAAACACTACCTGTGCGTGAGCCTTGAGATTCGCCCCAGAAAAGTCGAGGGCATATTGATTCTGCCCTGGCGGGAGTTCCTCGAGAGGCTCTGGAGCGGTGAGTTCCGCTAAAATAAATTACCGGCACGTGCCGCCCCGCCAATGATCTTCCCGTCTTGATGGCCGCCGAAAAAGCGGAAGCTCTCGCCTTGTGTAGAAAAAAAGTAGTCTTGTAGGGGGAATAAGAATACGCCTCGAGCTGGATCCTCGAAGCAGCAGATATTAGGAAAGGAAAGAGGAGTCATTGAGCAAATCCAATAACTCCTTTCCTTATAAACAAGAAAATTCTGGTGAGCCGTGGAGGATTCGAACCTCCGACCCGCTGATTAAGAGTCAGCTGCTCTACCAACTGAGCTAACGGCCCATGAAAGACAGAAATCAGTGAAAAGTGAACAGTGAATAGTTAAACAAAATTCACTGCATTAAATCAACCGTTTTTAGCGGTCCACCTGAACAAAACGACAATCGTCGCTGCTTTCCCGCCGCAAATAAGGGTGGCGCGCCAGAGAGGAGTCGAACCTCCGACACCCAGCTCCGGAGGCTGGTGCTCTATCCACTGAGCTACTGGCGCACAAAAAGAGTTCTAAGTTCAAAGTTATCAGGTTAAAACCTAAAAACAAGACCGGTAAACCTGACTTGCTTCCGACCCAAGTCCCGCTCTTGACTCTCCGACTCACAACTCAACATTTACCAAGCAAATTTTTGTTGGGGTGGGCGAGGGGATTCGAACCCCCAACACCTGGAGCCACAGTCCAGTGCTCTAACCGTTGAACTACGCCCACCATTGACTACGGTTATCAGTAAAAAGCGAATAGTGAATAGTAAAACAAAAAACCCGCCCGAATCAACAATTCGTCTTCAACACCTGATCATCAGTCACTCATCACTCTTCACTGATTACTCCGATCCGGAGGATCGGTTGGCGCGCCTGAAGGGATTCGAACCTACGGCCTACTGCTTAGAAGTTAAAGGGGCAAATACGTTTTCCTTTAATTTCAGCGAGTTGTTCAGTGGCTAGAGGGTATCCAACAGGCTAAATTGGATGTATTTTACACAAATCCACCATCAAAAGTCACCACCAGACTCAGTAGAAGACGTAAGCTTCTTAAGCCCTCTTATTCAGGAGGGCTTTTTTCTTGGCTTCTTCCTTGTTAACCGCACTAGGGCATTTTTCCACAATCACAAGGTTGCCACCGGGAAGAAGCATCGTCGGGGATGCCAACCGAGTGAGATGTACCCCTCCTACTTAACACTTTCGGAAGTGAGAGCCGATGTTCATCTCCCTACAAGCCGCAACGAGACCTTAACTAATAAAGTGGCCTCTTTCTTTTGAAAACCGGCAAGCAGGCTGCCTTTTATCGATGAGTGACGCGTTTTAAGCTCGATGGAACTTGCAGTTATTCGCTCAGCCACATCGCTCTGTCTAAGACCCCTTAGCCTCCTCTGTCTTCTAAGGCAGTTATTTAGATTTTCGCTTCGATTGGGTTTCATTAACTTGGAAAGTATTTCTGACTTCAGAATAGAACAATGAAGGGTTTAATAAAGAGGCGTAAATTTGCCTGTGGATGGATTCGAGATAGTAGAGATAATTCCAGAGTATATGGAAGATCCGGAAAGCCTGAATTATGGGGTGCTTATAAAATGGTCTAATCCACTCTATAAGGTTACCATGGCACTTCCATTTTTAAAGCCCTTTATAATATCCGCGGGAAAGGTGTTATTTTTCCGGATACCTCAGCACATCTGAAGCTTCCATAGCGCTCCCCTTGCGTCACATACCTGCCCAATTTTTCCCCAAAGCGCCCTAACCCGTAAATACACATACTTGTCGATTTGGCTGTAATCTTTCGTAGCAGTTGAAATAGCCCTCACTTGTGCCATAATTAGAGCCATGGGGATAAATAATGAAAAATAAGCCGGTTTCGGGTCACATGACAGTAGCTCTAAAACTCCTTGCCGCCATAGCCTGCTCGGAGTTACTCATCATGATAACATTCACGCTGATGCGGATCGATAGACGGCTATCCCCGTTCATTGTCGACTTCGCAGATACCTTCATATTGAGCATTCTGGCATCGGTGATGATTTTTTACTGGGTTATCAGACCTATGAAGACAGTGGAAGAGTTCAAGAAGGTCGAGAATGAGCTGAGAGAATCGGAGTTAAAGTTTAAGAGGTTTTTTGAGACATCGAAGGACGGCATTGCACTCTTAGACTCCGCCACAGGCAGGGTCCTGGATGTGAACCCTTCCTTAATAGGCCTGCTGGGCTACGGCGAAAACGAATATTTGGGGAAGCCGCTTTGGGAAGCAGGCCCTTTCAAGGGCGTTGCAGCCGGTAAAACGGCCTTTACAGAATTGCAAACAAAGAACTACCTTCGATACGAAGATCTGCCGCTTGAAACTCTTGACGGAAGAGAGATCTTTGTCGATTTTATCAGCAATTCCTATCAGGTTGACCATACAAAAGTAATCCAATACAATCTCCGCGACACTACGGATCGCAAAAAGGCACTGGACGAAGTCTCGGATCGAACTCATCAAACGGCTCTAGGTGCAGAGATCGGAACAGTGCTTGTCCAGAGCAAGGACCTGCGAAACATGCTGCAGCTCTGTACGGAGGCCATCGTCAAACATCTCGACGCGGCATTTGCGAGGATCTGGACCTTCAACGAAAAAGAGAACATATTGGAGTTGCAGGCCAGCGCCGGAATGTACACGCGTATCGACGGGACACACAGTCGCATGGAGGTCGGAAAGTACAAGATTGGTATCATCGCCCAAGAGAAAAAGTCTCACTTGACCAATTCCGTAATCGACGATCCCCAGGTCGGAGATCCGGAATGGGCCAAACGGGAAGGAATGGTCGCGTTTGCCGGATATCCTCTTGTCGTAGCCGACAAACTGGTTGGCGTAATGGCTATGTTTTCGAAGAAGCCGCTGAAGGAAACCGGTTTGACCTCACTGGCATCTGTTTCAGATGAGATCGCATTGGGAATAGAGCACAAACAAAAAGAATCCCGAGTGTATTTTCTGGCCTACTACGATAGCCTTACAGATCTACCCAACCGTAATTTCTTTAAAGAGCTTTTAAAGAGAACTATTGAACATGCCAGCCGCTACAAAAAAATCTTCTGGATCGCCTTGCTTGACCTGGATAATTTCAAGCGAATCAATGATACGCTCGGACACGAAGCAGGCGATCAGCTTTTACGCTCCGTCTCATCAAGGTTATTGAAATCCATAAGGAGCAGCGACTACGCAGCGCGCATGTCTGAAGAACTAGTGGAGGACGTCGCCCGTCTTGGCGGCGATGAGTTTATGATATTACTACATGAACTTATGGATATCAAGGACGCAGGGCGGATAATTCGTCGCATTCAGAAAGACTTGTCAGAACCCTACGATTTGGCGGGACGCGAAGTATTCATAACTGTCAGCACAGGCATTTCAGCATATCCGGACGACGGCAAGAATGTTGACGATCTCTTCAAGAACGTCGATACGGCACTGTATCACGCTAAAAACCAGGGCAAAAATAACTATCAGTTCTATTCAAAAGCCATGAATATAGCAGCCCTCGAGGCCCTGACAATGGAAAACAATCTTCATAGGGCATTGGAACGGAATGAGCTTCTGCTTTACTATCAGCCGAAGATGGATCTTGTATCAAGGAAGGTCACAGGAATGGAAGCGTTGGTACGCTGGAAACACCCGGAGTCAGGGCTAATATCGCCCTCACAATTCATTCCCTTAGCTGAAGCCAGCGGTCTTATCATGCCCATCGGCAAATTTGTGCTGCGTAGCGCCTGCGCGCAAAACAAGATGTGGCAGGAGGCCGGCTTTAGGGCGGTAAGCGTTGCGGTAAACCTGTCGACCCGCCAGTTCGATCAGAAAAATCTGGCAGAAGGACTGCGCAAAGACTTGGATGAGGTGGGACTAAGCGCCCAATACTTGGAACTGGAAATTACCGAGAGCGCGATCATGCAGAACGCGGAAGCGGCTATCCGGACCTTACATGAATTGAAGGCAGCGGGCATTCAAATTACTCTCGACGATTTCGGTACGGGCTATTCATCCTTAAATTACCTGAGACGCCTACCGCTGGATGCCATGAAAATCGATATGTCATTTGTTAAGAATATTCCGACCAGTCCAAGCGACGCAGTGCTAGTCAAGACAATCATAGCCATGGCGCATAATCTGGATTTGAAGGTTATTGCTGAGGGTGTCGAAAATGAACAACAGCTGGCATTCCTGCTGGATCACGGGTGTGACGAAATGCAGGGATACCTATTTAGTCGTCCTGTGCCCGCAGAAGAGTTTCCGGCATTCTTGAAGGCCTAGTTTCATTTGGAACTTGTACTTTCTTTAAAGTCCTTTTCATATAAACTTTTAACTGCGGCGCTACTCCCTCCCGCCAGCCGAGGTACTGCATTCTTTGTGGCCCAAGCATATGCAACTTTTTTATTTCTCTGGCTCTTGGAGAAAAAAATAATCCTCCAAACTGACGCATGAAGCTTTCAGCAGAATCTGCGTTTATCTCACCATTGAGAGACTACCATTTCTGCTCTTGCTTTATCACGCCTTTCAATATTCATGCTGGTAATAATTTATACCTCGGCCCTATTTAATTCAACAATATCTTCGCCACCAATATCGCACTGCCCGATTTTATCAATAATTCTCGTCATTATGGCTTGTACTCACGATTTGGGTTGTTCAGTTCCATCTTCGTTATTCTCTTTTCCGGCTACGCCATAGTTAAACATCATCTGCTCAACCTGAAAGTCATTGCGACCGAATTGCTATCTCCGGGCATTTTGGTTTTTGCCTGATTGCAAACACTGAAGTCAGAAAACCTTACGGACTTGGTCAGCAATGGAGTAGTATTTGTCATTCTTCTGACATTCGTGATCTTGCTGGCTCGCAGCGTAGAGCGCGAGGTAAAGCGCAAGGAAGATCTTCAGCTTTTGTCTGACCGGCTGGCAGTGACCAACGACAGACTGCGGGAACTCGACCAGGCCCGAGCCGAATTTATGTCCATGGCCTCCCATCAGCTCCAGACGCCACTTACTGCCATCAGAGGATTTGCATCGCTTCTTCTGGAAAAGTCCGGTGGAGATCTGACGCCTAACCAGGAAGATATGATTCAGAAGATCTCTGTAAGCAGCGAACGAATGGTCCAGCTCGTGGAAGAATATCTCAACCTCTCAAGGATCGAATCCGGAAAAATGGAATACAAGTTAGAGAAATGGCAAACGGAGGATATCTGTCAAGAAGTGGTGGACGCGCTAGCATTGAAAGCCAAGAAGAAAAACCTATCTCTCACTTTCCATAGACCGAGCGAGCCACTCCCCGAGGCCATGATCGATGGGCCAAAGGTGCGGGAAGTCATATCCAACCTGGTTGACAACGCGATCAAATACACTCCTGAAGGCGACGTAACATTAGACATTCTACGGAGGCGGCGAGAAGCAAGTGAAACATCGGACTGGATAAGAGTAATTGTGAGCGACACTGGTCTGGGTATTTCCGAAACAGAGCTTCCTCATCTATTTGCCAAGTTTGGCCGCGGGACAAACAAAGAAAGGCTTAAAATCAAGGGAACCGGGCTCGGGCTTTATATCGGGAAAGTGATGATCGAGAACAATGGCGGAAAGATTTGGGCGGAATCGGACGGAGAAGACAAGGGAGCTCGTTTTATTATCGAAATACCGTCGGGGCAACGGAACCCGTCTCCACAAAAACGACAATAGCGCGCAGGAAGCTCGACTGCCCGCAAAGACATTACGTCTGTCGTGTATTACGCCAGCGCAGGCATAGCGACTTCTTTCGTTCCTTCGGAAGCCGACAAACGCTTTTCCAGACCATTTCGCTCAATGCTTCCGATTGCCTTTTCATGCTTATTCAAGCATTGCGGCTATGACACTTTTTTACATCTGCGGGCATTCTCCCGGCGAAAGACCGCTTCCCGCCGGCTGGATATTCGCGCGGCGCCGCGCATAAGCCCCTCGAAATTGCTCTCCGGCGAAAGTTTGACCTCCTTTATTTCTTCGGTTTGTCCTTTACCATATAGATGCCTCACAAATCTGCCTATGCTATTGCAGGACAATCTCACATTGGTCGAAGACTGCTTTAAAGATGCCAGGATCACCGACGATCTTTGTCCTTCGTCGATGAAGAAATACGCCAGCTCTATCAGGACATTTTTTCCAGTGATCGGCGACAAGAAATTCCAAGACCTGGGTAATGAAGACTTCGACCGGCTTATTATCCGAATGAAGGAGCGAGGCGCAAGCAGCGCCAGAATTTCCAATATTATCGCTTCCATGAAGTGGATAACAGCAAGATTGCAGGACAAAGGGATTGTTTCTGAGCGGCTGAATTTACTAACCATCAGAAAGCCGAAGGTTATGAAAAAAGAAACAAACTATCTCACTGAAACGGAGGTTCGACAGTTTCTTGATTGTATTAAGCGCGACATCGCCCAGAGGGAGACTGTAAGAAATATACGCTTCTTTGCACTTGTCACCCTCCTGATGCAGACCGGCGCACGAATCGGCGAGGCGCTATCCATAAACAGAGACGACATAGATAGGCAAAATAAGGAGATAGGAATAATAGGAAAAGGTGGAAAACCACGGAAACTTTTTCTAAGAGAAGAGACCCTGCAACTGATAGACAACTACTTGTCAATACGGAGGGACAGTCAACAGGCGTTATTCGTCACGCAGGATCGGAAATCACGTTGGCAGCAGACTGACGTGGGAAGATCTTTCCGGAAGTATAAGCGGTTGTCGGGAATCAAGAAGAATTTTGTAATTCACACTTTGAGGCATACATTCGCCACTCAATATTTAATGAAAGGAGCCTGCATTAATGTAGTTCAAACGGCATTGGGCCATTCCGACCCGGTTACCACTCTCAAATATTACCTTCCAGTTGCATAAAGATTGTAAATTAACAGCCACAAAAGCTTGATTGACGGGCTCTTGAGCCTGATGACACTCCTTATGCTGGAGTTCACCGAATGTTACCTCCAGGTCATAGTTCTTTTTCCGTCATGCCCGAGGTTCTCAGTCGGGCATCCATGTTTTCTTAAGAATGGATTCCCGCCTAAAGACTGCGGGAATGATAACATGAAAAAGTGCACCTCCGTTACAGGGTGATAGCATAAACTATCCCCTACGATCTCAAAGGATCACATAAGGAGGTGCACACATGA